>CAJXNY010000033.1 GCA_913057435.1 uncultured Oceanospirillaceae bacterium
CTGCACAGCGAGAAAACTCACTCAACTTACTGTCCGGGAATACTTGACCACTACAATCGGTTAACTACGCTGGGCGTGCAGGTTGTAGCTGAAGCGGAGCGATCAGGAGAAAAGGTGTCAGGCCCCTTTGTTTGCTAGTATTGTTTTCTTGGTGAATGCGAAACGAAAGTTAACGAAACATTGAAGCGGACAGCGCGTTGAACTCGGCGTCAGGAAATTATCATGCGTAAATCAGACAAGAAGTTAGAGAAAAGTATCGTTTCAGCGCTCACTGCTGCGTGTGAAGATGACCTTAAGAATTATGAGGGCTTTCAATGGCTAACTCACATTGTAAATTTCAACTCGTTCCCGGACAGCTTATCAATAATTTGTGTTTTTGATACTCAGAAAAATTTGATAAAGATAACTGGAAGTAATGCCGTTAGCGACATCAAATCTGCCATTGAATCCAGACTTTTGTCCAACAATATAAAAGTAAAAAACATAAAAAGGC
Source organism: uncultured Oceanospirillaceae bacterium (assembly GCA_913057435.1). GTDB lineage: Bacteria > Pseudomonadota > Gammaproteobacteria > Pseudomonadales > Balneatricaceae > Marinobacterium_C. The sequence goes on from CAJXNY010000033.1 coordinate 494, forward strand.
GCATCGTATTTGATACTGAGGATGCTTGTGAAAATGAGCATAGTGGGAGCTGGAATAGAAGGTTTGAAGGCCTAAAAAATGCCCGTCATGCCTGATAAATTATTCAAACTGACACCTGGCAGTACCGCGCATTAAGGCATGGAAAAGCCGACCCTCGTCGGCTTTGCCCTACCTGTTATTCCCCAACTCCCCTCTTCCGCCACAAATAGTAAACCGCCGGCACCAGCAACAACGTTAGCACCACCGCACTGGCCATCCCGCCGATCATTGGTGCGGCAATGCGCTGCATCACCTCAGAACCCGCCCCTGTGCCATACATAATCGGCAGCAGCCCGGCGATAATCGCCGCCACGGTCATCATCACCGGTCGTACGCGCATCCCGGCCCCTTCGACCACTGCCTGTTTCAACTCAGCGATACCCGGTTTCGGGTGTTGTTCCAGCATCTCTTTATGCGCCTGGTTAAGGTAGACCAGCATGATTACGCCGATCTCTACCGATACCCCGGCCAGGGCGATGAAGCCGACGCCGACGGCGACGGAGAAGTTGTAGTCCTGCAGGTACATCAGCCAGATGCCGCCGATCAGGGCCAGTGGCAGTGTGCCCATGATGATCGCGACTTCGGCGAAGCGGCGGAAGTTGAGGTAAAGCAGCAGTACGATGATCGCCAGGGTGAGTGGCACCACGTAGCTAAGGCGTTCCTGGGCGCGCAGCAGGTATTCGTACTGGCCGGACCAGTTCAGTGAGTAGCCTGCGGGCAGGTCGACCTGTTCGGCCACTACCTTTTGTGCTTCCGCTACGTAAGAGCCCAGGTCGCGGCCTTCTATGTCGACCAGGGTCCAGCCGTTGGGGCGGGCATTTTCGCTTTTGATGCCTGGCGGGCCGTTTTCGATCCGGATATCGGCCACATCCCCCAGCCCTATCCGCTGGCCCATGGCGGTCTGCAGCGGCAGCTCGCGTAGCGCTTCTACCGAGTTACGGTAGTACTGCGGGAAACGGATGTTGATTGGGTAGCGTTCCAGCCCTTCGACACTTTGCGCCACGTTCATGCCACCAATCGCGGTGGTCACCACGGCCTGTACATCGGCGATATTGAGGCCAAAACGGGCCGCACGCAGGCGGTCGATATCCACTTTGATGTAACGGCCACCGGCCACCCGCTCACTGTACACCGAGGCGGTGCCAGCCACCTGGGGCAGTACGGCTTCAAGCTGCTGGCCAATCTGCTGGATTACCTTGAGATCCGGCCCGGCCACTTTAATGCCCACCGGGGTTTTAATCCCGGTGGCCAGCATATCGATGCGGGTTTTGATCGGCATTACCCAGGCGTTGGTCATGCCGGGGATTTTCACCAGTTTATCCAGCTCGCGGCGGATCTTTTTCGGCGTCATCCCTTCGCGCCACTGGTCCCGTGGTTTGAACTGGATAAAGGTTTCGATCATGGTCAGCGGGGCCGGGTCGGTCGCCGTTTCGGCGCGGCCGATTTTACCGAACACGGTGCTGACTTCCGGCAAGGTGCGAATCAGCTTGTCGGTCTGTTGCAGAATTTCTCGTGCTTTACCCACCGATACGCCCGGATAGGTGGTCGGCATATACATCAGATCGCCTTCATCCAGCGGCGGGATAAACTCACTGCCCAGCTTGTCCAGCGGCCAGAAGCCCACGGCGGTAACCAGCATGGCCAGCGCGATGGTCGCTTTAGGCCAGTTGAGTACGCCCCGGATCACCGGCAGGTAGGTGGCTGTCAGTAGCCGGTTAACCGGGTTTTTATGCTCCGGCAGCACCCGGCCACGGACAAAGTAGCCCATCAGTACCGGCACCAGAGTAATTGCCAGCGCCGCAGAGGCAGCCATGGCATAGGTTTTGGTGAAGGCCAGCGGCGAGAACATCCGCCCTTCCTGGGCTTCCAGGGTAAACACCGGCAGGAAGCTCATGGTGATAATCAACAAGCTGAAAAACAGCGCCGGGCCGACCTCGGCTGCGGCATCACCGATCACCTGCCAGCGGTTCTCATCGGTTAAGGGGGTGCGTTCGATATGTTTGTGCAGGTTTTCAATCATCACGATGGCCCCATCGACCATCGCACCAATGGCGATGGCGATACCGCCCAGCGACATGATGTTGGCGTTGATGCCCTGGTAATACATGATGATAAAGGCCACCAGCATGCCCACCGGCAGGCTGATAATTACCACCAGCGAGCTGCGCAGGTGGAACAGGAACAGCGCACAGACCAGCACCACCACGATGAACTCTTCGACCAGTTTCTCGACCAAGTTATCTACGGCATTACCGATCAGGCCGGAGCGGTCATACACCGTCACCAGTTCAACCCCGTCTGGCAGGCTGGCTTTGAGTGTTTCCAGTTTGGCTTTGACGGCATCAATGGTGCTCTGGGCGTTTTCACCAAAGCGCATCACCACAATGCCGCCCACAGTCTCGCCTTCGCCATTAAGCTCGACAATACCCCGGCGCATCTGCGGCCCCAGTACAATATCGGCAACATCGGCCAGCAGAATCGGACTGCCATTGGCGGTTGCGCCCAGTGGAATCGACTCAAGATCGGTTTTGCTGCTGATATAGCCGCTGGCCCGCACCATATACTCGGCTTCGGCCAGCTCCAGTACTGAAGCACCGCTTTCCTGGTTACCGCGCTGGATGGCGTTGCGCACATGGCTTAACGGCATGCCCATGGCACGGAGTTTTTCCGGGTCCACCCGGACCTGGTACTGTTTGACCATGCCGCCCACGGTAGCCACTTCCGACACACCGGAAACGGTTTGCAGTTCATATTTGAGGAACCAGTCCTGCAGGGAGCGCAGTTGAGCCAGATCCTGGCCGCCAGTTTTATCGACCAGCGCATACAGATACACCCAGCCGACACCGGTGGCATCCGGCCCTAACTGAGGTTTGGCCGCCGCAGGCAGGTTGGGGGCCACCTGGGACAGGTATTCCAGTACCCGGCTACGCGCCCAGTAAAGGTCCGTGTCTTCGTCAAAAATCACATAAACGTACGAATCACCAAAAAACGAAAAGCCGCGCACGGTCTGCGCACCCGGCACCGATAACATCGCGGTGGTCAGCGGATAGGTGACCTGATCTTCCACCACCTGCGGTGCCTGGCCGGGGTAGCTGGTTTTGACAATCACCTGCACATCAGACAGATCAGGAATGGCGTCGATGGGGGTGTTTTTAACACTGAACAGACCCCAGCCGATCAGGATCAGGGTTGCTAGCAGTACCAGAAAGCGATTGCCGATCGACCAGTAGATTATCGATTTGATCATTGCTCAGTCTCCTCGGTGGAGACGCGAGGCAAGGGCTGATCAGGAATCAGCAGCTCGCTGACCTGGACATCGCCCTCTTCGGAACGTAGCTGTACTTTGAGTTTAAGGCCGGGCTGCAGTCCTTCCAGCATCACAGTGTCGGCCACGGGTAGCGCCATCTGCATCGCCGGTTGCTGCCAGCGCAGGATGTCACCATGGCTCAGGGTCAGGGTGCGTGCTTCCAGATCAAGGCTGATCAGCTCGGCATCCACCCAGGCTGTTGGCCAGGGGCTGTCCGGGTCGCTGATGCGCTGCAGGTCCGAGTTAATGGCGGATTCGGAGTCCAGCAGGAACTGCGCCGAGGTGACTACTTCGTCCCCCAGTTCCAGCCCTTCCAGCAGAGTCACCCGGTTGTTAGTCCGCAGCCCGGTTGCGACGGCAACAGATTTAAACTTGCCGTCACCCAGGCTGACCACCACACGCTGCTGATCAGCGGTCTGAATCAGTGCCTCTGTCGGGATGTGCAAACGGGGTTCACTGCGTCGCCCGGCGATATCAACACGGGCAAACATGCCCGGTTTTAAGGCCCGTTCAGCATTATCAAACCGGAGCCGGACTTTCTGGGCGCGGGTTTTGCTGTCCAGCGTCGGGTAGATGTAATCCACCTTACCCTGCCAGCGCTTGCCCGGTGAATAGTCGAGCTGCATCTGCACCGCACTGCCCTCTGCCAACCAGCCTGCCTGGCGTTCAAACACTTCGGCCATCACCCACACCTGGTCCAGCGGGCCGACGCTCATCAAGGTAAGGCTCGGCTTAACAAACATCCCTTCACGGATGCTGAGCCCATCAACATAGCCGCTAACCGGCGCAGCCACGGTGATGGTGTCCTGCGCCCGCCCCCGTTTACGCAAAGCACTGATCGCCGCATCAGAAACCGACAGCGCCTGCAGTTTAGCGCGGGCCGAGCGGGCCAGTATTTTACTGTTACTACGCAGCGCACTGAGGTATTCCTCCTGGGCGGTGATCAGCTCTGGAGCATACAACTCATACAGCGGCTGGCCTTTTTCAATCCAGGCACCGTCGGTTTTAACATAGAGCTTGCGTACCCAGCCCGGCAGCCGGGTATGGATATGTTGCAGCTGGTCTTCATCAAAACTGATATAACCCACGGCACGAATCGTCTGCTGTAACCGACCAAACTCGACTGGCGCACTGCGCACCCCCAGGTTGTTTTCCACCTGAGCACTGATGCTCACCGTGCCCGGACTGTCTCCACCGCCAGCCTCCGGGTAGACCGGCACCAGCTCCATGCCCATGGGTGAGAGGCCCGGCTTGTCCCGGCGATAGTTGGCGTCCATCGGCGCAACCCAGTACAACGGCTCGTCTGAAGCCACGGCAGCAGGGGCCGGTTTCTCCGGGTAGACCGGCACCAGTTCCATGCCCATTGGTGACAGGCCCGGTTTGTCCCGGCGATAGTTGGCATCCATGGGGGCAACCCAGTACAGCGGCTCGTCGGCCGCAGGTTCGCTGCTACCCGTACCGTTCAGCAATGAGCCCGCATACTGATTGCCATAAAAACCGGCCCCGGCACCCAGCGCCAGCAGTAAGACAGATGAAACAACTTTATTCATTGGGACAACTCCAGCGACGATACATCAGGACGTGAGGGCTTCATGGCGGCCAGCTCGGGGATCAGCTGCCGTGGGCTGAGCAGGTAGTGTATGGTCAGCAGGTTCTGCTGATGTTCGGTGTGCAGCTGCACCCGCTGCAGCCGGGTATTCAGCTCGCCAATAGCGGCCTGCATCACCTCGGTAAAATCAGCGGTGCCGTTGGCATAGGCCTGCATGGCGGCCCGGCGCTGACCATCAAAACGTGTCAGCAGCTGGTCTGACAGTGCCAGACGCGCATCGATCTGTTTCAGGCTGGCCTCTGCGGTTCGCCACTCGCTGTGTAACTTGCGCAACGCCAGTTCACGCGCTTCACGTAACGCCTGTACATCATGCACGGCCGCCCGGCGTTGAGGGTCCTGACGCTTTTCAGGGAACAGTGGCAGGTCAAAACTGACCGCCACCGAAGCGAAGTCGGCTCGATCACGGCCGGTGTCCATCTCATCACGATAGCCATACTGAGCGCTGAGGTTCCAGGCCGGTTTATAGGCCTGATCCGCCAGTTTGACAGCGGTTTGGGCAACGCTGATCTGCTGATCAATTAACTGCACTGCAGGGTGGTCCACCAGTGCATGGTGGGCGGGCGTGACGGTGGGTTCCGCGCGCAGGATCTGCGGACGCTCATTCGGCATCAGCTGCCCGGCAAGGTCCGATGGCAACCAGAGCGCCAGCTGGCCACGCAACTGCTCGCGCTGCTGGCGCAGCCGGGTGACTCTGTCTTCCAGCCGGGTCAGTTCCAGCTCGGCTTTAAGCAGATCATGCCGTTCACTACGGCCATTACGGTAGTTAGCTTCAGCCACTTCGAGCAGCTGTTCAAACAGCGCCCGGTTCTGTTCAGTCAGGCGGATTTTTGCTTGCTGGCTATAGATGTTCAGCCACAGGCTGGCCACCTGGCGGGTAACCGTCGCCTGGCGTTGAGCACGGGCCAGCGGCCCGCTGTCGGCCCGCTGCTGCGTCTGACGCTGACGCAGCTGCAGGCTGTCGCCACGGGGAAACTGCTGCGATACACCAAACTGCAGCTGGGTCATGTTTTCCTGATTAAAATCGAAGCTGTCGGTGGGCAGGTTCGCCAGCGCCAGCCGCAGTTTGGGGTCTGGCAGCTGGCCTGCGCTGATCGCCCGCTCACGTAGTGCCTGCTCTTGCAGGCGGCTACGCTCAAGCCAGTTATCATTTTGCTGCGCCTGCTCAATGGCCTGACTGAAACCCAGCATATCCGCCTGAACCGGCAGGCTGAGCGACAGACTCAGCAGTAGCCAGGCAGCGAGGGTAAATTCTTTTTGCACGGTTTTATGTCGTATCGTTTTAATTCGCATAGAGCCCACTCATTGCGTATTCGTTCTATTCACAGGAGCCAAAGCCATCGCGAGCAAGCTCGCTCCTACAGGATGGTAGTAGCAGCGACGTCCCGTCGCGTCAGGGTGCAGTCCGATGTCCAATCATCGCGAGCAGGTTCGCGCCTGCATGTATGCTATGCAGGCCCACCGAAATGATGGGCACATCGCTTCGCTCTTACGATCTACAGGGTGGTATAAACCTGACCGTTCGTAGGAGCCAGCTTGCTGGCGATGAGGTATGCGCGCGCCTGAGCCCCGAGCAAAGCCCGGTCGTTCGCGGAGCGAACTGCTACAGATCGCGAGCAAGCTCGCTCCTACAAAGAGTGACTAAGGATTTAATTCAGGAAGACGGCCTGCTGAACGTGCAGGCGGGGATAGCTGGGCAGATAGCTGCGCCAGGCTGAAGGTGGGGAGCGTTGGTAGAGCCGTTGCTGTAATTGGAATATAGCCAGCAAGCTGGCTGCCAGCGGCACTATCCATAACAGCGGGAAGAATTGCGGGCTGTCCAGTGAAGTGAACAGCGGACTCAGGGGTATTTCCAGCGGGCAGTTGCTGCTGGCGGGTTCACAGCAGGCATGGTCCATCACCGGCATATCTGCCATGGCCATTGTACCCTGCTCAGTCTGCGCGACAGCTGAGATGATCTGAGGTAGCTGTAGACAGCTCAACACCAGGCAGCCCAGTAACACCAGACTCAGCAAGGTGCTGAACAGTGTTCGCTGTTGTTGGCGGCTACGGTGGAGCAGGTTCATCTATCAGCGTCTCAGGATCTATGGGTAGTCGTGGGAGTCGGATAGTAGCAGAAAGTTCCCCCGCCGTGATAAATCAATTCAGCTCCGATTCAATCAGTCGACTCAGTGGCTGGCACATCGCCGATCGCACAGGCCTGTCCTGCCAGCCAGGGCGCTTGCGCCAGTAACGGTGGCACCAGCTGCTGGCTGTAGATCTCCCGGCAGATCTGCGCCACCTGAGCAGACTGTTCGCAAAACTCGCCCCGTCGTGACAGCAGGCTGATCTCCCGTGAGTGGCTACCGGGCGTCACCGGTAAAATACAAACCCCTTCCAGCAAGGCCGGGTTCTGCATCAGGCAGGTGGCGGTGGTAAACGCCCAGCCATGACCTTGCTGCACAAATCGCAACAGCGTACTGGTACTGTCCAGTTCATAGCGGACAGTCAGTTCCAGACCCAATCGACGGGCAATCAGCTGAGTCAGGCTGCCCAGCCGCAACTGACGGTTATAGCCGATAAAAGGAAGTGCCTGTGCCAGCGCTGCAACACTGCCAGCCGCACAGGCCTGGTGCTGCTGCGCGACGACCAGCACAAAAGGGTCCTGCAGAACCTGCTGCTGCACCAGCTCGGTCTGCTCCTGCATCGGGTCGCTGGTCAGTAACATATCAATTTCCCGCTCCAGCAAGGCCTCTTTTAGCGAGCCCACCAGCCCGGTGCGCAGCGAGAGCTGCTCAGCGAATGGCATGAGCTGTTCCATAATCTGCGGCCCGGCAGCATCGGCAAAGGAGTCAATCAGGCCCAGCCGAAGTTTGCCCAGCCCCTGACTGGAGGCCATCTGTACATCGGTATGCATACGCTGCATATCCGCCAGCATCTGGCGGGCATATCGGCGCATCACTCTCCCTGCCGGAGTCAGTCGCAGGGGGCGTGAACGGCGTACCACCAGCTCAACACCCATCTGCAGTTCCAGCTGTTTAAGTGCCTGGGACACGGCTGACTGGCTGACCCCCAGCTTATCGCCTGCCTGAGTCAGGGTTTCAGATTCGGCGACGATTAACAGCACCCGTAACGCACTGAACTCAACGCAGCGCTCCGCCTTCAGCATGAAAACTCCTTTGCTAGCAGCCTGTCGGATTATGGTTTAACGCAAGGCAGCCACTATTTCGCAGTCAGGCAGATGGGTCAAGGCAGATATTTGATTTGAGAACAGCGATGGGGCTGTCGGACGACAGCCCCGGCAGGGGTTAATCAGCTCCAGGGGAACGGGCTGCTGGACACCGGGTGCAGTTTACCTTCGGCAAAACGCGACAGGCGAAATGGCTCCAACAGCGCTGGTTTGGCACCGCAGATCTCTTCGGCCACCAGTTTACCGACACCCAGCATTTTATAGCCGTGGTTAGAGTCAGCAATGACGAAGCAGTTTTTACGCACTGTATCGAACACCGGGAAGCTGTCCGGAGTAAAGCAGCCGATACCGCCTGAAGGCTCGTCTTTGTATTTAACAATGGTGCCCGAGAAACGCTTCTGACAATGGGCCAGCGCAGATACCCACATATGGGCAAACTCAGGGCCTACGATAAATTCCGGGGACTCAGGGCCATAGGGGTCGACCTGTACTTTTTCAGCCGGTTTATCGACGATAAACGGTGCTGCCCCACCCTGCACGCCACCAAAATGGAAATCCGGTTTGTAGTAGATACCCCACATGTCATCCGTGATCAGGGAACCATCTTCATCCGAGTACAGCGGTGCGTTGCTGTCGACATGGATCACCGGTGGCATTTTTCCATCGTTGGTTACCTGCATACTTGGATCAACACCCAGGGTGCCCTCCTGCAGGGACCAGTACACCCACATCGGTACATCCGTAGTAATGCAGCCATCCTGCGGGTTTTTAATATCCACGGTATTTGGCATATCCAGCATATCCCAGAAGCTCTTAACCCATGGGCCTGCACCAATCACAACGTAATCGGTTTCAATGGTGCCACGCTGAGTTTCTACCGCTGTCACCGCACCATCGCTGGCCTGCTTAAAGCCGGTTACCGTCACCCCGGACATAATACGCACGCCTTCGGCTTCCGCCTTGGCGGCCAGGCCATACATTGCTTTGGTGTTATTGGCATAGCCCCCTGGCATTTCGTGCAGCACCGAGGTGATGCCCTGGGCCTGCCAGTCATGGAAGATGCCCTGCATATAGCCCATGCAGTCCTTTTCACCTTCAATAAAGCGGGACTCATAGCCAATGGCCTGCTGCTGTTCGTAAATAGACGCCACATCCGTATGCATGGACTCAGGGCTGATCTGCATATAGCCCACCGGATGGTAGCTGTATGCCGTCGGGTCACTCTCCCAGACGTTAACGCTGTGCGCCATCAGCTCGCGCATGGCGGGCTGGTAGTAGTTGTTGCGAATAACACCGCAGGCAATCCCGGTGGCTCCAGCACTGATACCGGATTTATCAATCACCAGAATATCGCTGCCACTGCCTTTGCCCTGGGCTTTTAGCTGCAGCGCCAGGTGATAGGCCGTACTCAGGCCATGAATGCCAGCGCCGATGATGACGTAGGGGGAATGGGTTGGAAATGCCATTTTTATTATCCTTATCCAAGCAATATGAAAGCAGTTACAGCCCTCAGGGCAGTTGTAACCCGTAGAGGTCTTTCAGCTATCTTTGATAAGTTGCGCGGCATCGGCAAGTAAAGCGCGGCAGTATTAGTGACTCTTATAAAGCAGCTGGAGCCAGGCTTATAGAGGGGTAGGTTTTAACATTCAGATAAAAGAAAACCCCGATGGTTTTCACCATCGGGGTTTCAGCGTGCCTAGCTTAAGTAATGATTACTTAGCAGCTTTACGCGCTTTCTCTTCCGCGATTACAGTTTCAGCAACTGAATTCGGGCAAGGCAGGTAGTGGGAGAACTCCATAGAGAACTGACCACGACCGGATGTGATTGTACGCAGGTGTCCGATGTAACCGAACATTTCAGACAGTGGAACGTCAGCCTGGATGCGAACGCCAGTTACACCAGCGATCTGATCTTTGATCATGCCACGACGACGGTTCAAGTCACCGATTACATCACCAACGTTGTCGTCTGGAGTGAAGACGTCAACTTTCATGATTGGCTCGATCAGCTGAGGACCTGCCTTAGGGATAGACTGACGGAATGCGCCTTTAGCAGCGATTTCGAAAGCTACAGCAGAGGAGTCAACTGCGTGGAAACCACCATCGTACAGTTCGATCTCAACGTCCAGTACAGGGAAGCCAGCCAGTGTGCCTTCGCCCATCATGCCTTTGAAGCCCTTCTCGATAGCCGGGAAGAATTCTTTAGGTACGTTACCGCCGACAACAACAGACTTGAACTGGAAGCCAGTACCTGGCTCACCTGGTTTGATACGGTAATCGATCTTACCGAACTGACCGGAACCACCAGACTGTTTCTTGTGCGTGTAGCTGTCGTCGATTTCCTGGGTGATTGTCTCACGGTAAGCAACCTGCGGCTGACCTACAGTCAGTTCAACGCCGTAAGTACGCTTCAGGATGTCTACTTTAACGTCCAGATGCAGCTCGCCCATACCTTTCAGGATGGTTTCGCCGGAATCTTCGTCAGTTTCAACAACGAATGTTGGATCTTCTGCAACCATTTTACCGATCGCGATGCCCATCTTCTCTGCGCCACCTTTGTCTTTCGGTGCTACAGCAATAGAGATTACTGGCTCAGGGAAGATCATTGGCTCCAGAGTACATTCGTGCTTAGGATCACACAGCGTGTGACCAGTCTGAACGTTCTTCATACCAACGATAGCGATGATATCACCGGCCTGAGCGGAGCTCAGCTCGATACGCTCATCTGCATGCATCTCAACCATACGGCCGATACGCTCAGATTTACCCGTGAAGGAGTTAAGGATGGTATCACCCTTCTTCAGGGTACCGGAGTAGATACGGATGAAGGTCAGCGCGCCGAAGCGGTCATCCATGATCTTGAACGCCAGTGCGCGGAAAGGCTCATCAGCAGAAACCAGTGCCAGCTCGCCGTTTGGCTCGCCCGCTTCATCAGTCAGCGGCTGTGGATCAACTTCAGTCGGGCTCGGCAGGTAATCAATAACCGCATCCAGAACCAGCTGGATACCTTTGTTTTTGAATGCAGAACCACAGTAAGTCGGGAAGAAGTCCATAGTACGTGTACCCTTACGGATACAACGCTTGATGTCTTCCATAGCTGGCTCTTCGCCATCCATGTACGCCATCATCAGATCGTCGTCCTGCTCAACAGCCATTTCGATCAGCTGTTCGCGGTACAGTTCAACATCTTCAACCATGTCGGCTGGGATATCTACGATCTCGAAGTTTTCTGGCAGGCCAGTGTCATCCCATACGAAAGCCTGACGGCTCAGCAGGTCAACAACACCAACGAACTGATCTTCGGTACCGATTGGCAGAGTCATAACCATTGGGTTAGCTGCCAGAACGTTTTTAACCTGGCCAACAACACGCAGGAAGTCTGCGCCCATGCGGTCCATTTTGTTTACGAAGATGACACGAGCAACTTCGGATTCGTTCGCGTAGCGCCAGTTGGTTTCTGACTGTGGCTCTACACCGCCAGAACCACAGAATACACCTACACCACCATCCAGTACTTTCAGGGAACGGTATACTTCAACTGTGAAGTCTACGTGTCCTGGAGTATCGATGATGTTCATGCGATGGTCTTTCCATGTACAAGTCGTCGCAGCGGACTGAATGGTAATACCGCGCTCCTGTTCCTGTTCCATGAAGTCGGTGGTCGCCGCGCCATCGTGTACTTCACCCGTTTTATGGATCTTACCGGTGAGTTTCAGGATACGTTCAGTTGTGGTGGTTTTACCCGCATCAACGTGGGCGAAAATACCGATGTTTCTGTAAAGGTCTAAGTTTGCCATTGTTTTACGCTACAGTCAGAGTAGAAATTAGCGCGCAAGTATACAGGATTTCGACCCCGTTGTTATACGAGATAACAACCAGACATCGTTTAAATTTCCGATCCGCTTTGCTCACGCACGCAAATCTGTATGAACATTAACCGATTAGCTAATATCCTGTCAGAATAAGCCCCGCACTTTAAATCGTGTGCCTTGCTGACGCAATGCTTGCAGGCTGATTACCGACAATACACAGGCCGTTATCGACCATTGCATCGCAGACAGTCAGTTTCGAGCAGGGTATTGCTGAGTCTAGCAGCCGGATGTGATGAAAATCTGACCAGCCGACCCTGCTTTATATCTCAATATACAAACGAAAAAACCCACCACCGCCAGGCGGTGATGGGTTTTATGTTTTTACCGGCGCTCAGATCAAAGCAGCGCGTTGCTACCGATCACTTCACCACCAAACTCGCCCATGGCGTCAAGCAGGCTTTCCCACAGGTACTCTGCGGCTGCGCTGTCGCACAGGATGCTGAAGCAGGGTACGCCCGCCAGCTGGTGATGCACGATCACCACGTTGACTCGCGCCACAGACGTCTGCGCAATGCTGCCCAGCGGGAACGACGCTTCACGCAGATCCACACCACACACTTTGGCCAGGGTTGCTGGCAGGTGCGCGCCGGTCAGTGCCAGCCAGGCATGGCTGTCCTGACAGTACAGTGAATAACAGTCAGCGGCTGGCAGGCCACGCTGGTTCAGCGCATCCACACCGGCACCGCTGTCAGACAGCGCACCAAGCAACCAGAACTCTTTCTGACTCAGCCGCAGTACCAGTTCACCACTGCCGGTGACACTGGCCTGGTTTGGCCTGGCCGGTATCGGCAAGCCCGCCGCCTGCAGATGCGCTGCCGCCGTCAGGCCACGAAAGCCCGTACGTGGCAGTACCGACAGATCCAGCAGTGCAGACTGCTCTGCCTGGCTGCGGTTGTTATTACCTTCAGCGACACCCGTTGCCATCGCGCCACCGGCAATGTCACGGAAAGACGCACCCGCCAGCTGGCGGTAAACGAAGCTGCGCTTGCTTAATGATTCAGGGGAAGTTGCACTCATCCTGATAGCTCCTGTAATTAAAGCGCCTGGCGCTGGTTGTCGGGATCGAAGAACGGCAGATCAACCACCGTGGCATTGACGATATCACCGCCATCAACCCGAATCGGGAACTGACTGCCCACCTCGGCCTGCTGAATACCTACATACGCCAGACCAATGATGGATCCCACCGCCGAGGAGTACTCACAGGACGTGACGTTACCGCTGATATCCTCACCCTGAAGCACCAGATGGCCCTCTTCCGGCTTTTTGGTATCCGCTGGCAGCGTAAAGCCAACCAGTTTACGGGTTTGCGGCTGGGCCATCACAATATCGACTGAACGACGGCCAACAAAGAACGGCTTCTTGCGGCTGACCGCCCACTCCAGTGACAGCTCACCGGGATGGCTCATGCCATCGGTATCCTGGCTGACAATCACATGGCCTTTTTCCAGACGCAGCAGACGCTGGGTTTCAACGCCGAACGGACGCAGGTCAAACTCTTTACCGGCTTCCTGCAGGGCATCCCACAGCGCTTCACCGAACCGTGCTGGCACGTGGATTTCGTAACCCAGTTCACCAACAAAACCAACGCGCAGCAGACGCGATGGAATACCCGCCACGCTGCCTTCACGATATGCCAGGTATGGGAAACCTTCCGGGCTCAGATCGACATCCGTCGCCAGTTTTTCCAGCACCTTGCGAGCATCCGGACCGGCCAGGTTGACCGCTGCGAAGGCTGAGGTCACGTTAGTGATATCAACATCCAGACGCCACTGGGCGTTCCACTTCATCATTTCACGGTACACACGCTCCACCCCACTGGTGGTCGCGGTCACGTAGAAATGCTCATCGGCCAGACGACAGGAGACACCGTCGTCGATCACCACGCCGTGTTCATTCGTCAGTACCGCATAGCGGGTACGCCCTACCGGCTGCTTGAGGAAAGCAAAGGTGAAGATGCGGTTCATAAATTCAGCGGAATCCGGGCCACGCAGCTCGATGCCGCCCAGGGTGCTTACGTCGATCACGCCCACTTTATTACGTACATGCTCGGCTTCGGCCTGCATCAGCGCATCCCGATCGTCCGGGTTGCCGTAAAAGGCCGGACGCTGCCAGTTACCCGCAGGCATCATTTTGGCACCCATTTCCAGGTGACGATGGTGCATGGCAGTACGGCGGTACGGATCAAAAATACGGCCCGCCACATGCGCCAGTTTCTCTGGCGAGAACGGTGGCCGCGCGGTGGTGACACCGGTTTCGGTCACCGTACGGTCAGTAGAGTTTGCCACCAGCCGCGCCGTTGGCAGTGCCGAATGGCGACCCTGGGATGGCCCCATGCCCACCGTGGAGAAACGCTTCACCAGCTGTACGTCGCGGTAACCCAGACGGGTGGCGTTGACGATATCTTTGGCCTGCAGATCTTCATCGAAATCAACGAAGTCTTTGCCCTTAGGGTGGCTGAAGATCGGCCAGTCGAAGTTTACCCGGCGCTCACAGCTGACAGCCTGTGGCTGTTCAGTGCTCAGCTCCAGTGCCAGCAGCGCTTCAGCCGCGGCACGTTCACCATCGGCCACAACCGCTTCCAGAGTATGGATGCCATTAACCGAACCGGCGATACGCAAATGCTCTGGCAGCTTGCTCAAAGAGAACTCAGCCGCGCTGTCGTCGTAACGCAGCTGGCCACCGGCCTGACACAGCAGCTGGTAAACCGGCATGTAACCGGCAGACATACACAGCAGATCACAGCTGATAGTTTCGCCGCTGTCTGCCACTTTACCCTGACCGGTGATCTGGCGGATATCCACCGCCTTCACATGCTTGTTGCCTTTGGTCGGGATCGCTTCGTATACCGTGTGGCCATTAAAAATCTGCACACCACGCGCCAGCACGCTGGCAGCCAGTGCTTCACTGTCTGGCCCATCGCGCATATCCACCACGGCCGCCACAGTGATGCCCTGATCGAGCAGTTCCAGTGCACTCAGGTAGCCATCATCGTTACCGGTCAGAACCACCGCCTGATTAC
Organism: uncultured Oceanospirillaceae bacterium; assembly: GCA_913057435.1. Lineage (GTDB taxonomy): Bacteria > Pseudomonadota > Gammaproteobacteria > Pseudomonadales > Balneatricaceae > Marinobacterium_C. Next base: position 15,509 of record CAJXNY010000033.1, read on the forward strand.
CCGGCTTCACCGCGTAATGTTTCATCAGGCGGGTTGCGGCGCTGGACATCATCACGCCCGGCAGGTCGTTGTTGCGGAACACCACATGCTGCTCAAACGAGCCCGATGCCACGATGCACTCTTTGGCACGCACTTTGTACATGCGCTTGCCCTGGATCACTGGCAGATAGTTGTCGGCAAACCAGGCGTTACAAGTCGCGCGGGTCAGCACTTCGATGTTGGCATGCTGCTCAACCCGTGCCAGCAGATCTGCGCGCAGAGCGTCGGCCTGTTTACCGTCCAGGTCGAATCGGTTGTAAGTCAGCGAACCACCCAGAATCGGCTGTTCTTCCACCAGCAAAACTGAGGCACCGGCTTCAGCGGCTTTCAGTGCAGCACTGAGGCCCGCCGGGCCAGAGCCCACCACGACCACATCATGGAACAGGTAGGCTTTGTCGTAGTATTCCGGTTTAAAATCCAGATCCAGTACACCCAGGCCAGCTTTCTTACGGATCATCCCTTCCCAGCGATGCCAGGCACCCAGCGGCTTGAAGAAACAACGGTAGTAAAAGCCCACCGGCATAAAGCGGGAGAAATGCCCCAGCACGGCATCACGGTCGTTATCCAGTGAGCCATTGTAGTTCTGCCCCTGCACCTGAGCGCCGGCGACCGCCAGCTCGCGGTCAGCCAGCACGTTAGGCTCTTTATCCAGCTGGATCAGGGTATTGGCATCCTGACCGGCCATGGTCAGCGGACCACGGGGACGGTGGTACTTGAATGAGCGCGACAGCAACCAGCGCTCATTACCGGCCAGCGCACTGGCAATCGAGTCACCTTCAAAGCCCTGGTACTGTTTGCCATCAAAGCTAAAGCTGAGCGGCTGGTCACGGTCGATCAGCAGCCCCATAGGTGCTTTAAGACGGGTCATGCTGCTCATGCGCCAACCTCCTTCGCAGTCGTTTCGTCACTGAATTCCACCCGCTGATTGAAAATTTCAGACGGGTCATAGGTACGAATAATTTCATCGGTTACGGTGTGACGCTCAGCAATAAACCAGTAGCCCGAGGCTGCATGCAGCCACCATTCGGTGACGATGCCCGCCTGGTTATCGGAGTAGAACACGTACTCGGCCCACTCACGATCGGTACAGGTGGTCGGGTTCGGCATATCGCGTACTTCACCACCGTGGACAAATTCACTGATATTGCGCGGTCCGTTAAGCGGACAAGGCATAATTTTCATCTGATTGCTCCTCGCTTAAGGGACGCTTAGTGACTGGCCGCCGTGGCGCCCATTTCGTTAACCTGACGGAACACATCGAAGCGGTCCATGGCGAATGGCGCGATCAGATCCGGCACCTTGCCGCCGCTGGCTACCAGCTCGGCCATGGTCTTGCCGCAGATCGGCGTCGCTTTGAAGCCCCAGGTGCCCCAACCGGCATCCAGGTAGTAATTCTCAACCGGGCTCAGACCCATAATCGGGCTGTAATCGGAAGTCATATCAGTGATCCCGGCCCACTGGCGCATCAGGCGCAGGTTAGCCATAAACGGGAACATCTCGATGGCGTGGGCCAGCAGACTTTCTTTGAGTTCCATGGTGGAGCGCGTGTTGTACAGCGGGTAGGGATCGGAACCGCCGCCGAAGACGATTTCGCCACGGCCGGTTTGCTGAACATAACAATGCAGCGCCGAGGAGCTGACCAGTGGGTCCAGGAACGGTTTCACCGGCTGGGTGACCATCGCCTGCAGCGGATAGGTGGTGATCGGCATACGGAAGCCTGCCTTGGCTGCCATCAGGGAGCTGTGTCCGGCAACCGCCTGGATCGCACAACCACACTGCACAGTGCCACGGTTGGTTTTCACCCCGGTCACCTTGCCGTTTTCAACGATCACGTCGGTCACTTCAGTCAGCTGGTGCAGTTCAACACCGCGCTGAGTCGCGCCTTTCGCGTAGCCCCAGGCCACAGCATCATGACGGGCGGTTGCGCCGTCCATATGCCACAGACCGGCCAGTACTGGCATGTGGGCCGGGTTCATATTCAGCGTTGGCACCAGCTCTTTGATCTCCTGCGGACCAATCAGCTCGGTACGGCCACCAAAGTGCTTGTTCACTTCTGCACGCTGGCGGAAGGCACGCACGGTAGCGTCGGTGTGGGCCAGGGTCAGCTGACCACGCTCGGAGTACATGATGTTGAAATCGAACTCGTTGGAGAGCTCTTTAAACATGTTTACCGACTCGCTGTAGAACTTAACGCCCTCAGAGGTCAGGTAGTTGGAACGGATAACCGCGGTATTACGCGCTGTGTTACCCCCGCCCAGGTAGCCTTTTTCCAACACGGCAACATTGGTGATGCCGTGGTACTTGGCCAGGTAGTACGCCGTTGCCACACCGTGGCCACCGCCGCCGATGATGACCACATCGTAACTGGATTTCAGTTCGCTAGGCGCAGGCAGATCCGCGTCACGCTCGAACGGGTAGTCATTATTCAGACCGTATTTAAGCAATGAGAAAGGCATACGCCCTCCATAAGTCAGGCGTGTCTAACCGCGACAGCCAGGTTAGACACAGACAGCTGGCGGCGTGCCGCTGTCAGGGTATTTTTCATCAGGCAGGCGATCGTCATCGGACCGACCCCGCCTGGCACCGGGGTAATCGCCCCGGCAACTGGCTCAACGGCGGCAAAATCCACATCTCCGACCAGCTTGCGAGCACCGTCACGCTCAATCGCATTGATACCCACATCAATCACGGTGGCACCGGGTTTGACCCAGTCAGCATTGACCATCTCAGGTCGGCCAACGGCAGCGACCAGGATATCGGCCTGGCGACAGATCGCTTCGATATTCTTGCTGCGAGAGTGGACCGTGGTCACGGTGCAGCTGGCCTGCAGCAGCAACGCTGCCATCGGTTTGCCGACAATGTTGGAGCGACCAATGACAACCGCATGCTTACCACTGAGGTCGTCATGGGCCTGTTGCAGCATGATCATGCAACCCAGCGGGGTGCAGGGCACCAGGCCTGGTTGCGCTGACGCCAGCGCGCCTACGTTCAGTGGGTGGAAGCCATCGACATCTTTTTCCGGATTGATCGCCGCAATAATCTGCGCCTCATCCAGTTGAGGTGGCAGCGGCAGCTGCACCAGAATGCCGTGTACTTCAGGGTCATTATTAAGCTGTGCCACCAGCGCGTTCAGCGTCTGCTGATCCGTGCTGGCTTCCAGCCGGTGTTCGATGGAGCGAATACCCGCTGTCGTCGCGCTGCGTACTTTATTGCGCACATACACCTGACTGGCCGGGTCTTCCCCGACCAGCACCACCGCCAGACCAGGGCAGACGCCCCGCTCGGCTGTGAGCTGCTGTACGTCTTCGGCGACTTGCGCCAGCACCTGGGCAGACAGCTGTTTACCGTTGATCAGTTGAGCCATGGGATACCCTTAACGGAAGATGACAGTCTTGTTGCCATCCAGGAACACGCGTTGCTCAACGTGTAGCTTCACTGCCCGTGCCAGCGCATTGGTCTCGGTATCACGACCGACAGCCACCAGCGCGTCAGGACGGTAGCTGTGATCCACCGGCTGCACAGCCTGGGCAATGATCGGGCCTTCATCCAGATCACAGGTTACATAATGGGCTGTTGCGCCGATCAGCTTCACCCCGCGCTCATGGGCCTGGTGGTACGGCTTGGCACCTTTGAAACCCGGCAGGAAGGAGTGATGAATATTGATCGCCCGGCCATGCAGCTCAGTACAGAGGTTGTCAGACAGGATTTGCATGTAACGCGCCAGCACCACCAGCTCGGTACCGGTTTCATCAACGATATCCAGCAACGCCAGTTCCTGCTCACGCTTGTTCTCTTTGTTCACCGGCAGGTAGATAAAGCGGATCCCTTCACGCTCAGCCATCGGGCGCAGGTCCAGATGGTTGGAAACAACCGCGGTGATCTCCATGTTCAGCTCGCCTTTGCGCAACCGGTACAGCAGATCATCCAGGCAGTGATCGAACTTGCTCACCATGATCAGCACTTTGGTGGGTGTGGAGGCTGCGTGCAGCTCCCAGTCCATCTCAAATGCCTGGGCCGTTTCAACAAACTGCTCCTGAATATCATCGAGCTGGCACTCACCCGATTCAACGTGGCAGACCGCACGCATAAAGAAGCGGCCGGTATCGTGATCATCAAACTGCGACAGTTCACTGATGTAGCAACCACGCTCAGCAAGGAAGGTAGTGACAGCAGCCACAATACCGCTGCTCGCTTTACAGGTCGCTTTAAGAACAAATTGATGCGGTGTGGAATTGTTGATGGTCATGATGACAGCCCTGTGGGTCTCCGTTGAATGAGCGTTAACCAAACCGGAAAATACTCATATATAAACTTTCATTTCATATCTGAACAAACAGTGTCAAAAAACGTCTCCGACATCTGAATAAGACAAAAATATGATTCTTTATTTCATATAGCAAGAAAAAACAGCAGAATGCAGGAATATCCCGTGATATTTTTTACGCACGAAAAATAAATTTATATCTGAATAAACAGACCTTATTATCAACCCCCTGTTTACTCGACTGCCCATCTAATACGGAGCCACGGTTTTGACCGATAATGCCGAAAAAGACTACACCGTCCCTGCCCTGGCCCGTGGCCTGCGCATCATTGAGCTGTTCAGCCACCAGCAGCGGGTGCTGAGCACCAATGACTTTGCTGAGCATCTGGAGGTCAGCACCTCATCTATCTACCGAATTGTGCAAACGCTGACCGATATGCAGTATTTGCAGAAGGTTGCCCGCAATACCTACAGCCTGGGCCCCGCCGTGGTCTCCCGTGGTTACGCCTACCTGGCCAGCCGGGATATCGTCGATGTGGCCGCTCCCCATCTGAACCAGCTACGTGATGCCACCTCAGTGTCCTGCCACCTGGCCATCCGTAACCACCACGACACGCTTTATATCTATCGGGCACTGGCCTCCCAGCGGCTGTCAGTGAATGTACCGGTCGGTACCCGCCTGCCCTGCCACAGCAATGCACTGGGCCGTGCGCTGCTCAGCGGACTGAACGATGACGAGCTGGGGCAACTGTATTTAGGCATTCAGCTTGACGGGGTGCCGCAGCCCAGTCCGCAAAGCTTGCCGGAGCTACGTCAGCGTATCGCGGATGAAACCCGCCAGGGTTATAGCGCCAGCCAGTCAGACTTTGCCACCGCCATCGCGGCACCTATCCGTAACTACGCCAATGAAGTCGTGGCCGCGATCAATATCTCCGGGCCGGATATTTTTATGCAGGGTGAGAACATCAATCAGGCGATTATTCAGCAACTGCTGAACACCGCCGCCGTGATCTCGGCAGAGCTGGGATATAGCGCGGGGCTGTAACGCCCACGGAGCGAGCTGCTACCGAAGAGATAGCAGCCCTGAGGGTTATCAGGCGATAAAGGCTTCAACCTTCGCCAGCAACTCTTCACTGATTTCGATGTCATTGACATCGTTTTCAGCACGGTTGCGCAGACGACGCTGACCCGGCAGGCGCGCATCAGGCTGTGCTTCAACCGACGCCACCAGGTCCGCAATACGCTGTGCGAATGCTTCGCCAGAGAAGGTCTGCGGATCAATGGCAAAGAAGAACTGACCCGTTTTAGGTGGACCACCCGCCGTGCCAGAGAATGGGCTGGCCTGGGTGCCCAGAGTCGCACCCGACAGCGCAGCCGCCAGCACTTCAACCACCAGACCTACACCAAAGCCTTTGTAACCGCCGCTAGGTGCCATGCTGCCCTTGAGCGCTACATCAGGATCAGTCGTCGGGTTACCGTCCACATCCAGCGCCCAGCCTTCAGGGATCGCTTTACCGGCACGGGCGTGCATCATGATTTCACTTTTCGCCACCACGCTGGCGGACTGGTCCAGTACAAACGCAACACCGCCTTTGCCATCCGGCGTTGCCATGGAGAACGGGTTCGTCCCCACAACAGGCTTGGTGCCGCCAACCGGCGCAATGGAGGCCGGTGCATTAGTGAAGCCCAGTGCCAGCAGGCCCTGCTCAGCCAGACGCTCCGTGTGGTAACCCAGTACGCCACAGTTGTAGGAGTTACGAATTGCCAGGCCTGCACAGCCGTTTTCTTTCGCCAGCTCGATCAGCTTGTCAAAACCGGCATCGATCGCCGGGTGCGCAAAACCGCTACCCGCGTCAACCACCACAGCAGACGCCGAAGGCGTGGTGACAGCAGGCTCAGCCTGACCGATTACTTTGCCGCAACGTACATGCTCGCAGTAGTTAGGCACATAAACCAGGCCGTGACTTTTGATGCCGTCACGTTCAGCGGCAGCAACCGCGCGCGCCAGCGAACGGGCACCTGTTTCATTGGTGCCAGCGCCGGTCAGCGCCTGGAAGCTTAGTTCTTCAATCTGCGCGAGACTCAGGGTACGTGTTGTCATTATGGGATTACTCCTTGCTCAAACCAGTGTCAGTGTCCTGCTGGACAATCATCAATCCCTGCCGCCCAGCCAGATTGGCACGCAGGTACTGCCAGCGTCATTGCGAATAACAATCGAAATGAAGCCAGCGACAACATGCGAAATCCAGGCCGACGGCACGGGAAAATATTTCATATTGGAAATAATCGGTATATAACAGCGATAGAGCTAATTGTTTTTATGATGTATTTGTTAAGAAAAACTGATCGCACCAAAACAGGGCAATGTATGAGTCTCAAGTTACAGCAGCTGAACCACTTCGTACTGGTGGCTGAAGAAAAGGGTTTTCGCAGTGCTGCAAGCCGTGCTAACCGTTCCCAGGCGGCCATTTCAAGCTCTATCAAAGAACTGGAAAACAGCCTGGGCCAGCCCCTGTTTGAGCATGGAAACAAAGCCCGCCTGACCCCCTATGGCCAGGCGTGTCTGCCCAGGGTGCAAGGTTTTTTACAGCAGGCTGATCGGCTGGAAACAGATCTGATGGCTATCGCGCGAGGTGAGAATGGCCGGGTACGGGTCGCCTCCATTCCATCGGTCGCCAGCCGCTTACTGCCCGATGTGCTGGCGGCCTTCACCGCCCAGTACCCGGATGTTGAACTGGAGCTGGAAGATGATACCGCCGAGCACATTGAAGCCCGCCTGTTACGGGGAGAGGTCGATATCGCTCTGGGCAACCAGGTGAAAATCAGTGATCAGATAAACTTTATGCCCTTGCGGTGTGATCCGGTGGGGCTGGCTTGCAGCAAGCAGCACCCGCTGGCCAATCTGGGCCGCCCGGTTCACTGGCGGGAGCTGGCCAGCCACCAGCTAATCAACAACGGGACGGTAAAGCTGTTACGGGACACGCCGCTGCAGGCACTGATGGAAACCGCCCGCTACCGGGTCTCCAATATGTTGTCGCTGTACTCATTGCTGGAGCACAATGTGGGCGTGACCACCCTGCCCCGACTGGCGATGTCCGCTGCCCACCCTTCACTGGTGTGGCTGCCACTTAAGTCGCCACGCGTCGAGAGAACCATCGGCATTCAGCAGCTGGCGGACCGTACCCTGTCACCCCCGGCCCAGGCCTTTTACCAGCTGTGCCTGAAACAGTTGCACGAAGAACACACCGCCGCAGTCTAATCAGCTTCAATGCGAAACCGGTCACAGATTTTTGCGGCCATCGCCGCCCCCAGCAATGGGTGCGGGATTGATGCTACCTGCAGCACAATATCAACGGCGGGCAGCTCTGGCAGCGGAACATGCGCGGCCACTTCTTCTAGTCCACCGCTCATGCTGGAACGGGCCATCGCACTGATCCCCAGCCCTACCCGTAATAACGATTTAATGGTGGTCGCACTGGACGTGGCACACACCAGCCGGTAGTCGCGTTGCTGCTTCTCCAGCCCATCAATGGCGGTACTGTGAAATTTACAATCCGCCTCGTAAAGCACCAGCGGCAACACTGACTTTTCCGTCAGCCGGGTATAACCGCCGTGTACCCAGACGCCCTTATCATGCTTAAGCAGGTAGCCTTCGTCATGCTCCGGGGCGCGGGTGAGAATCGCGATATCAATCTGACCGCTATCGAGCATCCGGCGCAGCTCCGTACTGCAATCACAATGCACCCGTATCGTCAGCTGCGGCAGCGCGTGCAGCAGCTGCTCAACCAGCTGCGGTAAAATAGACTCGGCATAATCATCCGGGCAACCAATACGGATCGGTGGGTGCGGGGTTTTATTCACCAGTTCACCCAGCGCTTCATCATGCATCGCCAGAATACGGCGGGCATAACTGGCCAGCAGACGCCCCTGCTCCGTCAACTGCAGATTGCGGCCCTTTTTCAGGAACAGACCCTGACCGGCTTCCTCCTCCAGTTTTTTCATCTGCATGCTGACAGCACTCTGGGTGCGAAAAGTCTGTTTTGCCGCCCGGGTAAAACTGCCTGTATCAACAAACGCAATAAAGCTTCGTAGTGCTTCAATATCCATACAACACGCCTTAAGACCATCTATCAAAATTACTGATGCATTCTATAAAAACTATTCGGTAGTCAGATATGCTTCTTCAGGACAGAATCAGCCCATCACACATCATTACAGAGGAAAGGCACCATGGAACTGGTTATCGGCAATAAAAACTACTCCTCCTGGTCACTGCGCGGCTGGCTGATGCTGGAAGCATTCGAGCTGCCCTTCAAAGAGACCCGGCTTAAATTGTTCACCAACGAGTTCTATCAACACCTGGCGCAGTACAACGCTGCCAGCAAAGTGCCTGTATTGGTTGATGGGGATGTAGTGGTCTGGGATTCACTGGCGATCTGTGAATATATCAACGAGCGTCAGCTCGACGGCAAAGGCTGGCCAGCAGCACCTGCCCTGCGTGCTCAGGCCCGCGCTGTTGCTTGCGAGATGCATTCAGGCTTTACCGGCCTGCGCAACGAGATGCCAATGAACTGCCGGGCACGGCGCACCATCGAGCCGTCTACCCAGGCACTGGCCGATATCCAGCGGATTGATCAACTGTGGTCAGCCCTGCGTGAGCAGCATGGTACTCAGGGTGAGTGGCTGTTCGGTGATTTCAGTATCGTCGATGTGATGTTTGCTCCCGTGGTGCTGCGCTTTATGACCTACGGCACTGCGCTGAGTCCACTGAGCCAGCAATACGCCGACACCCTGCGCCAGCATCCCGCCATGCAGGCATGGCTGGCGGACGCATTACTGGAAACAGAGATTGTGGACGAGGATGAGGCAGGCGAGCCCGCTTAACGGCGGCGGCTCTGATCCGTCAATATATAGGTAGCGATCGCGGTACGGTCCTGCTCAGTGAGCCAGGAAGTGCCATGTTGCACCACCTCAGCCATGCTGCCGATAAACTGATCTCCTGCTGGCTGTTCACCGCTTTTCAGCGCAGCCGCCAGGCTTTCAACGGTCCAGCCACGGGCATCCAGAATCCGTGGCCGGATCGTTGGTGAGCGCTCTCCCCCCGGCAGATTATCTGACCCCTGCAGATGACGTGACCAGTCCAGCGCCCCGTAAGAGTTACGCGGCGTATGGCAGGCTGCGCAGTGGGCCGGGCCATTCACCAGATACGCGCCCCGGTTAAACACTTCACCATTTTTCGGATTGGCTTTGAATCGACCTTCATGGAAGAAAGCGGTCTGCCATAGACTCAGCCCGGAACGGATATTGTAAGGAAAGTTAATATCGTGCTCAGGGGCAGCTTCAGCCACTGCCGGGGTTGCCTGCAGTGCCGCCCACAGATCCACCACATCCTGATCGCTCAGCCGGGTATAAAAGTCATAGGGGAACACCGGGTAGTACGGCTCACCTTCCGGGGAGATCCCCGTGCGCAATGCACGGGCGAAGTCCACTACGCTCCAGTTACCCAGGCCGTGTTCTTTGTCCGGCGTCAGGTTCGGTGCCTGAAAGGTACCAAAGGCCGTTTCCAGCCCGGGGCCACCGGCCAGCGGCTTGCCCTCCTTTTCTGCATCGGTATGACAGGCATAGCAGCCACCTGCTCGCAACAGATACTGCCCCCGCTCAGCACTGCCCGGCTCAGCATTTTCCAGGGTCACCGGTGCAGTTTCAGCAAGCGCAGCATTGCTGATGCCAAGGCACAGCAAGGTGCGGGCAATAAATCGACGAGACAGATACGACATCAATCAGATCCTGTGTATATAAAGAAGAAGCAATCAGGGCGCTCAGTGTATGGGCTGACCTGCCGCTTTTCAATTTTGCCCGACAGTTAAGCATCAACTTTGCAGTTTTGTCACTGAACATGTCAAAGGTGCGGCCTTGCACCGCTGGAAAATATCTGGCCAACTAGCAGGCACTGACTTTAACCCTGTGATAACTGTCTGATTTAACAGGCAACTCACCCCACTACAGGACCGCCCCATGCTGATTCATCCCGATAAATCCTGCCTGCTGGTTGTTGATATTCAGGACCGGCTGATCCCCGCCATCCATGAGGGTGAGACCCTGATCGATAACGCCCACTGGCTGATCAGCATTGCCAACGAACTTGAGGTGCCGGTACTAACCTCCGAGCAGTATCCCCAGGGGCTGGGCCATACCAGCGAGCGCCTGCTGCCACTGCTCAAGCCTGAAAACATTCTGGAAAAAACCTGGTTTTCCTGCATGGCCGAACCGGCCTGTAATGACGCAATCAACAGCCTGCGGCCGGATCAGGTGATTGTGATCGGCATGGAAGCACATGTCTGCGTGCTGCAGACGGTCGTGCAGCTTAAGCAGCAGGCCCGCGCGGTGTTCGTGGTTGAAGACTGCATATCCTCTCGCAACCCGGCGGACAAAGCCGCCGCCATTGAGCGGATGCGCAGCCTGGGGGTGCATATTGTTACCCGTGAGATGGTGGCCTTTGAGTGGCTGCAAAAAGCCGGTACCGAGCAGTTCCGCCAGATCAGCAAGCAGTACCTGCGTTAAAACCGCCCATATTCAGCACGCTTAGAGCGGGCCAGCCGTGCCCGCTTTCATCTCAGCTTCCATCTGCGCCATTAACGCGGGCAGGTCCATATCCCGTAGCACCTTCACCATTCCCTGCGCCGCCATCGACAGTGGATAACGCCGCCGGGTCACGATACCCACCTGACGGGGAATCCGGGGTTCATGTAGCGCCCGGCAATAAGCCCCCAGCTCAGCCATCTGCCGAATACACAATGCAGGCACAGCACTGACGCCCAGCCCGGTTGCCACCATCCGCCCGATTGTCGCCAGCTGATGGGTTTCAAACTCCACCACCAGCGGAATACCTGCCTCCTCCAGCTGCTGCTCAATCCGCAGCCGGATACTGGAGGGCCGCTGCAATGACATGAAATCACTGTGCAGCAATGCCTGCCACTCAACCTGAGTCTGATTCAGTAGCGCATGCCCCTTGGGTAGCACGGCCACCAGTTCGTCCTGAAACAGTGGCTCAAACAGCAAGTCCTCCGACTCGGCAGGCTCAAAGCTGATCCCCAGTTCACAACGCCCCTGGCGCACCATGTCGACGACAGCTTCGGCCAGCACATCGTGCACGGTCACATTGATCTGCGGATAGCTCTCCCGATAACGGCAGATCGCCTGCGGCAATTGGTTAAGTGCAAACGAGGGCATCGCCGCCATGGCGATTTTGCCGCGCTTGAGGGCGAAGCGATTGTGTACCTCCTCCAGAGCGTTATCCCAGTCGGCCAGCAAACGCTCTGCCGAGGGCAGAAACGCTTTGCCCTCCGCCGTTAATGACAGTGTCCGGGTGGTCCGTGCCAGCAATTGCCCCCCCACCTCTTCTTCAAGATTTTTGATGGCAATACTGAGCGCCGGTTGCGACAGATGGATAGCCGCGCAGGCTTCAGTGAAGCTCTGGGTTTTCGCCACGGCAACAAAGGCACGCAGCTGTTTAACGGTGATATTCATTTAAAAACCAAATAAATTATTCAATTCTTTCAATTTGCTAAATATAAAGGGTTGTTAGAGACTTGGGAACATCACTTATTGAAGAACGCTTAGCGTTCGGTGAACCCTGTATATGAGCATGGAGGAGTGTTGCAATGTCGGGTTTTGACAAAGTTGTAAATAGCTACGAAGAAGCGATGGCCGGGCTGGAAGACGGCATGACGGTTATCGCCGGTGGCTTTGGTCTCTGTGGTATTCCGGAGAACCTGATTGCTCAGATCAAGACGATGGGCACCAAAGAACTGACATTTGTCTCCAACAACTGTGGCGTGGATGGCTTCGGCCTGGGCGTGTTGCTGGTTGATCGTCAGGTCCGCAAGATGATCTCGTCCTATGTTGGCGAGAACGCTCTGTTCGAAAAGCAACTGTTAGCAGGCGAACTGGAAGTCGAACTGACTCCACAGGGCACCCTGGCAGAGAAAATGCGTGCAGGCGGTGCTGGCATTCCAGCTTTCTATACCGCAACCGGTTACGGCACTCCGGTGGGTGACGGTAAAGAGGTTCGCGAGTTCAACGGCCGCAATTACATCATGGAAGAAGCCATCACTGGCGACTTCGCCATTGTTAAAGGCTGGAAAGCGGATCGCTACGGTAATGTGGTTTACCGCGACACGGCTCAGAACTTTAACCCGATGGCCGCTACTGCAGGCAAGATCACCGTGGTGGAAGTGGAAGAAATTGTTGAGCCTGGCGAACTGGACCCGGCCCACATCCACACCCCTGGTATCTATGTGAACCGCGTGATCAAAGGCAGCTTCGAGAAACGCATCGAGCAGCGTACTGTTCGCCAGGGCTGAGCCCGGCGCACTGCTTTTTAAGCACACTGCTTTCGTCCGGGCCGGTTGAGCACCGCTCCCAGCCCACACCATAGCTTCGCCAGTGACTTACGCTCACTGGCCACAAAGGATTAAGAGGGACAAAGATGGCACTCTCTCGTGAACAGATGGCAATGCGCGTTGCGCGCGAACTGCAAGATGGCTTCTACGTAAACCTGGGCATCGGTATCCCAACTCTGGTGGCTAACTACGTTCCTGATGGAATAGATGTAATGCTGCAGTCCGAAAACGGCCTGCTGGGCATGGGCCCTTTCCCGACGGAAGATCAGATTGATGCCGATATGATCAACGCCGGTAAGCAAACGGTCACGGCAGCCACCGGCGCCTCTATTTTTTCTTCCGCTGAGTCTTTCGCCATGATCCGTGGCGGCCATGTTGACCTGACGGTTCTGGGTGCCTTCGAGGTCGATCAGCAGGGCAACATCGCCTCCTGGATGATTCCGGGCAAGCTGATCAAAGGCATGGGCGGCGCCATGGATCTGGTGGCTGGCGCTGACAATATCATCGTCACCATGACCCACGCCTCCAAGCATGGCGAATCCAAACTGCTGGAAGAGTGCTCACTGCCACTGACGGGCGCAGGCTGCATCAAGAAAGTACTGACCGATCTGGCCTATCTGGAAATTGAAGACGGTGCCTTTATTCTGCGCGAACGCGCTCCTGGCATCTCTGTTGAAGAAATCGTAGCGAAAACCGCAGGCAAACTGATCGTACCGGACCACGTGCCAGAAATGCAGTTCTGATCACAGCGTCTGTACTTACGTTGCTTAGCCGGTGCGATTCATGCTCCGCACCCGCTGATTAGCAATATCCGCCCCACCCTGTCGGTGGGGCTTTTTTTTTGCCTGCCCCCCACCGAACCACCCCTTCGCACTGCGACTATCTGTCTACGCAAAAATACCGGTTAGCACTTGACTCTTTCATAACCGATAACCAGTTGGCCGTTAGCGACAGGTCCAGCAAAATTTCAGGCATGGAATTTGCGCCTATAAATTCTGTTTCCTTATCGCACAATAGCAGGATTTAATCCTGATAATTAAGGTTATTTCAGTAAGATTTAAGCCAGATCTATTGCTAATCTGAAAGAACATTCTGAGAACAAAAACAACAGGAAGTCGATACAGCCTGCCAACCGCAGACCTGTCACGGCTCCCAGAATACCAGGAGAACAGACCATGTTGATCGGCGTACCTAAAGAGATTAAGAACCACGAATATCGTATCGGCATGACACCTTCAGGTGTCCGCGAGCTGGTTGCCGCAGGCCATGAAGTGATCGTACAGCGCGACGGTGGTGCTGCCATCGGCCTGACCAATGATCAGTACGAAGCAGCAGGCGCCCGGATTATCGATAGCGCTGAAGAGATCTTTGCCACTGCAGAGATGATCATCAAGGTTAAAGAACCACAGCCAAACGAATGCAAAATGCTGCGCTCCGGCCAGCTGCTATTCACCTACCTGCACCTTGCCCCGGACCCAGAGCAGACAAAACTGCTGGTCGAGTCCGATGCCGTATGTATCGCCTACGAAACCGTCACCGACGACCGCAATGGCCTGCCACTGCTGGCACCGATGTCTGAAGTTGCTGGCCGTATGGCCATCCAGGCGGGCGCACACTCTCTGGAGAAAGCTCAGGGTGGTCTGGGCACACTGCTTGGCGGCGTACCTGGCGTAGCACCCGGTAAAGTTACGGTTATCGGTGGCGGCGTAGTCGGCGTTAACGCTGCTCGCATGGCACTGGGCCTGGGTGCAGACGTAACGATTCTGGATCGCTCCCTGCCACGCCTGAAAGAACTGGATGCTCTGTACGGCCCGCAGCTGAAAACACTGTATTCCACTGCTGACACCATCGAGCAGGAAGTTGTGGCAGCAGATCTGGTGGTCGGCGCAGTACTGATTCCAGGTGCCGCTGCACCTAAACTGGTAACCCGCGATCACCTGAGCAAGATGAAAGACGGCGCGGTACTGGTAGATGTGGCAATCGATCAGGGTGGTTGTTTCGAAACTTCCCGTGCAACCACACACCAGGAGCCAACCTACGAGGTTGATGGCGTTATCCATTACTGCGTTGCTAACATGCCTGGCGGCGTAGCACGCACCTCAACCTTTGCGCTGACCAATGCCACCCTGCCCTTCGCACTGGCACTGGCAAACAAAGGCTACAAGCAGGCTCTGAAAGACGACGCTCACCTGCGTAACGGCCTGAACGTTCACCGTGGCCAGGTTACCTATGAAGCGGTTGCTAATGTACTGGGCTACAGCTACCAGTCCGCCAGCGATGCAATTACAGACTGATAGATAACGCACTTTCTATCTTCCTTTACACCCCGCCTTTGTGCGGGGTGTTTTTTATTTGCTTTTCCTGACCCCAGCCCCTCATCCTGTCCTTACCAATGTCGCAAACACGCTGTACCCTTAGCCTAAATAGGTACGCAATTTGTTGATCGTACAGGCATATTTCTCATGCATAACAGATAACCTTTACTGTATGATTAACCGGCTACGCAGCCTGAAAACACGCCCGATGCCGTGGTACCGCAGTTGTAGAATCGGGTAGGCGCGCAGCTTTCATAAACAGGTACTGACAACGAGGGACCAGGCTTGGACGTTCAACTCTCAAATCGCGTCAACAATATCAAACCGTCTCCTACACTGGCGGTCACTAACCGTGCTGCCGAATTACGTGCTGCGGGTAAAAACATTATTGGACTGGGTGCTGGCGAACCAGACTTCGACACTCCGGACCATATTAAGAATGCAGCAATTCAAGCGCTGAATGATGGCTTCACGAAGTACACAGCTGTCGATGGTACCCCGGCGCTGAAAAAAGCCATTATTAACAAATTCGAGCGCGACAACGGACTGAATTATGAAGCGAACCAGATCCTGGTATCCTGCGGCGGCAAGCAGAGCTTCTTTAACCTGTCTCTGGCGCTGCTGAACGAAGGCGACGAAGTCGTTATCCCTGCCCCTTACTGGGTGTCTTATCCAGACATGGTCAAAATTGCCGATGCCGTACCGGTTATCGTCACCACGACCCAGGAAAATCGCTTCAAGATCACCGCCGACCAGCTGGAAAGCGCGATCACAGCCAGAACCCGCTTGCTGGTACTGAACAGCCCATCCAACCCAACCGGTGTTGCATACACACTGGACGAGCTAAAAGCGCTGGGTGATGTTCTCGCCCGTCACCCACAGGTGATGGTTGCCACCGACGATATGTACGAGCACATCCTGTTCACCGAGCAGCCATTCTGCAACATTCTGAACGCCAGCCCTGAACTGCATGACCGTACCATCGTCCTGAACGGCGTCTCCAAGGCTTACTCAATGACAGGCTGGCGTATTGGTTACGCTGCAGGCCCTGCCAAGCTGATTGGTGCAATGAAAAAAATTCAGGGCCAGAGCACCTCAAACCCGACCTCAATCTCTCAGGTAGCTGCTCAGGCTGCTCTGGAAGGGGGCCAGGAATGCGTGCAGATGATGGTCAAGGCATTCAAACAGCGCCATGACTTTGTGGTTGAGACTCTGAACGGTATTGATGGCGTTTCCTGCATCCCGGCAGACGGTACCTTCTATGCGTTCCCAAGCTTCCAGCAGGTAATCGACAGCGACAGCCGTTTTGACGACGACATTGCTCTGGCTGAATTTCTGCTGAACGAAGCCGGTGTCGCGCTGGTACCAGGCTCTGCGTTTGGCGCACCAGGCAACATGCGACTGTCTTTTGCGACCAGCATGGAAATCCTGGAAGATGCACTGAACCGCATCAAGCAGGCTCTGGCAGGCTGATTCAACTCGGCTAATCCACGAGACAGACAACCGCCCTCTTATGGGCGGTTCTTTTTTGGCTAACGGAGCACAGATGGCAACCTGCACGTTTACATGGGATGAGACACACTGCGAGAAACTGGCGCACCGCTGTACACAAATAATGCTCGGACTGATGGGGCTGGCATTGATGCTGATGATGATGGATATGGCTTCCATCTTTTTATTGGCTCCCGCCGGGGTTGCCGTACTGGTTACGCGCAATGCCCAGCGCCATTACGAAAAGCTACTGGAAACCTTTGAAGATGCTGAGGTGGAATTAGCACCGCGCACACTGCAATTCAAACAATCAGCGTCAGGGGAAGAGCTGCGTATCCGTTACCGGGATATCAACAGTATCGAGAATTTTAAACGATGGGGAATAAGCGCAATCAGGCTCAACGTTAATGAACGCGAGCCCGTCGAGCTGTACGGTTTTTCAGCTGAACTGGAAACCAGGCTTACTGCATCACTAAAAGCAGAAAACTCTCAGGCATGACAGACCATCGGCTCAAGATCTGTAGTGACGACAACCGGAACCGATGGCACTGAGCGTAATAGTATTGCCGAGAATTGAGCCCAGTGCTCACGCTCTGATGCCATCATTTCTTTCTCGTCCACATGATGCCGCATCAACAAGCCAAAGGTGAATGTTTCAAGCAAGCACAGCAGGTTATCCACCTCATGTTCATCAAGATCTTTGCGTGCAGTCGCAATCTGTCGACGCCGCAACTCCCGTACGGTCGTAAACAGCCTGGAGATTGAGTGGCGATAAATAGGCTTAAACATCACCTGCTCAAAAAATGTATACAGCGCACGTGTTAAACGTCGATTCTGCAATTGAACGTCAAACAGATTCGACTCTACGCGGGCAAGAAATCCTTCAAGTGACTCATCCGTTGCATCGTCCAGCATATCGATAAAACGATCGACCATCACCTCCAACGCGGCCAGCGTTACATCATCCATCTGCTTAAAGTGATGGTATAAACCACCCTTACTGATACCGGCATGTTTAATAAGATTTGCCGCTGTTAGCGCTGTCAGCCCACTTTCAGCAATAATATCAACCGCCGCTTCCAAGATCTGAGCACGGGTTAAAAGTGCGTTTCCGTTCGGAGCCATAACTGTCCTGTCACTGCGTTAGTCTACAACTGATGCTACGCTTGTGCAGTGATGACGAAAACCGCTGAATGTAACCAGACTGATACAGGTCAACGAGTTCAGAGCACCACTTGAATCGAATCAAATAACCCGCAATTCAAACATATGTAATAGTGCGTTAGCGTCCAAGCTCTGCTATACAGAGCTGTGATGACAGCATATAGACGCATTTAGTCTATTATTTAAACAACGTATGTTTAAATCCTGGTCTCGATTCTACTTTGCTACTTTTAATACGGTAGCGGGCCTGTCATCATAAGGGACTAGAGAATTTGGTGTTGTCGCTCCGACGCAACTGACCCAACAGGTACACGGGAAATTTCAGGAAAGTAGACCGAATATGGATCTGAATGACCTGCTCGTAATAGTGATCGAGCCATCCAATGTTCAGCGCACAATCATCATTGATCGTCTGCGCGACCACGGCATTGAGAAAATCGAAGAGTTCACCGAAGCGGCTGGCGCGCTTGAAGCCATGCGTAGCCAGACTCCTGACATCGTAGTCTCCTCTATGCATCTGCCAGATATGACCGGCACAGAGCTGGTCGGCATGATGCGTGAAGATGAAGACCTCGCGACAATCACCTTTATCCTGATATCTTCAGAAACGCATTACAGGTACCTCGAACCTATTCGCCAGGCCGGTGCGATAGGCATACTACCCAAACCCTTTTCCTCCGATGAACTGGCCATTGCCCTGCGTAGCACCCTTCACTACCTGACCGAAACAGATACCAGTGCCAGCGAAGACACCCTGGAAGAAAACGAAAATCTGTCAGTCCTGGTCGTCGATGACAGCCGCATGTCTCGCCGATTTGTCCGCCAGATGCTGGAAAACCTGGGCATCGAAAAAATAACTGAAGCTGAAGACGGCGCGCATGCACTTGCTGAGCTTCAGGATCGCAGCAACATATTTGACCTGATTGTAACCGATTACAACATGCCAAATATTGATGGTAAGGAGCTGACGGAGCATATCCGCCAAGGCAGCGAGCAACCCACAGTGCCAATCCTTATGATCACCAGTGAACAGAATGAGCAGCACCTTGCAGCCATTCAGCGCGCAGGCGTTTCTGCTGTAGTTAACAAACCCCTCTCTTACGATATGGTCAAGACCCTGATTGAGCGTCTGGTCCACGAAATCTGAATCAGCCTCAAAGGGTACAGCTAGCACCTCGCCAGCAACCTGACCTCAGTCCACGGGACATTCGCCCCGTGGGCTCATTACTTTTTTATATATTCACCCTGCACCGCACAAGCATTTGTGACACAATCTTTACCAAAGGATTTTCTGGTGGCCAAGTCACTTAAACCCAAAAGCCTTTGTAAACTAAGCAAACACGAGATTGAAGAACACTTTGCAGACCTGGCCAGACTGACCCATAGCAGCCAGTACCTCTGCACCAAGTGTGCGCGTTCTGCTCAGGATAAAAAATGGCTGTGTAAGCCCCAAAAAGCACGCTGATTCACAAGCAAGTAATCGCCCTGACGATAGACGGAGAGAACACCGATGTTGACCCAAGCAATGGTTGATAAACTGAACGAACAGATCAACCTTGAATTTTACTCATCCAATCTGTATCTGCAGATGAGCGCCTGGGCAGAAAGCAAAGGCTACGAAGGCTGTGCTGCATTTCTGAATGAGCATGCCGATGAAGAGATGATGCACATGAAGCGCCTGTTCACCTACGTGAACGAAACAGGCTCACTGCCCGTCATTGGCGCCATTGAAGCGTCACCAACCGAGTTTGGCACCATTAAAGGCCTGTTCGATGCGGTGTACGAGCATGAACAGCTGGTAACCCGTAAGATTAATGAGCTGGCGCACACCGCTTTTACCAATCAGGATTATTCCACTTTCAACTTCCTGCAATGGTATGTAGCCGAACAGCACGAAGAAGAGAAGCTGTTCAAGGGTATTCTCGATAAAATCGAAATCATCGGTGAAGACGGCAAAGGCCTGTTCTTCATTGATAAAGAGGTTGGCCAACTAGTCG
Source organism: uncultured Oceanospirillaceae bacterium (assembly GCA_913057435.1). Lineage (GTDB taxonomy): Bacteria > Pseudomonadota > Gammaproteobacteria > Pseudomonadales > Balneatricaceae > Marinobacterium_C. The sequence goes on from CAJXNY010000033.1 coordinate 35,181, forward strand.
GCGGCAACACCGGCGGCAGCGTTATGGAGCAAACCGCACCTGCCTGATGTGATGCTGAGGTGCTTATCAAGCGATAAGCACCTGCTTGACCCTGCCAGCAATCCATTCCAGACTCACTGTTATACTCATAAATATTGGCTGATCACATGCCAGCATTCGATCAACTTCTCTGCCAGATAAAACACTGCACCCTGTGTGCAGCATCACTACCGGACCCTCCCGCGCCGATACTTCAGGCCAGCCCAGAAGCACGTATTCTGATTATTGGCCAGGCCCCTGGCCGCATCACCCGAGAACGCGGCCGCCCCTGGGACGATGCCAGCGGCGAGCGCCTGCGCACCTGGATGGGCATAGATCACCAGACATTTTACACCAGCGGATTGCTCGGCATTGTTCCGATGAGCTTCTGCTATCCCGGCAAAGGCCGTAGTGGAGACATGCCACCACGCCCCGAGTGCGCACCTGCATGGCACGCCCTGCTACTTGCCGCCATGCCTCATATCGAGCTGACACTGCTGGTTGGCAAATACGCTCAGGATTACTATCTGAGCGACAGCCACACCCTGACTGAGCGGGTCAGGCATAATCAACTAAATGCACCTTGTATCTGCATGCCCCACCCCTCACCCCGAAACCGTTACTGGCTCAAGCAGAACGACTGGTTTGAGCGAGAGCAAATACCACTGCTCCAACAGCGCATTCATCAGCTCATTAACTAACCCATCAACAGCACTGCCACTCAGAACTTCACTACCAAAGCTTCTTTATGGTATTCCGCAAAAGAGCCCATACAGGCTTCATCATGGGGGATAACCTGAACCAGGTTGGCTTCATGCACCCCTGCTTTCGAACAGAGATCATACGCCTGAGTAATACAGCGACAGGTCACAACCTCTCCCTTTCGATCTTTAATCAGCTCACGCCGCACCTGACTCCCTTGCGAAAATTCCACCTCAATCACCATCGGACCGCAACTGGATTCTACAAAGTTAACTTGCTGCAGGTGGGGACCATTGGCCAGTGATTTGAACTCAGATATACGCATAACAGCTCTCCTTATTAGCTGAACTCTCTACGCCTGCAAAGCCAGAATAGATTCAAATACCCTAGCATCAGCAGATTGATCATCCGCCTAAGCTTAGTAGCTAAAACCAACACAACAAACTAACCCCTCCCGCTGAAGATGCAATGTGAGTAAATATCGCACTAAACAGGGCAGAATTTGACCTGGAAACGTTTGAGCGCCAGCTGAATTCCAGACCGCCTGACCCGAGATGGGATTACGGATTGACAGCGATCACTGACAAATCCTTGACGATATTTTGTTGCATTTTCAGCACATCGAGGCAGAATCAGGGTTTACCCCTAAAAGCTGATAACTATGCCTGATAGTATTACTGACCACTACAGCACCCATCTGGACGGTCGCCAGATACTGAGCCAAATTGACAGCCATTACCCACAAGGGCCTGGCCTTTACCAGCTGGCACCGATCGACCAGCTGCACACAGGCGGCATCAAAGCATCTGAGCGCCTGTTATCACACCTGACTGAGGGGCAGCAGGTACTGGATATTGGCTCCGGCCTTGGCGGGGTGATGCGCCTGATCGCAGAGCGCGCCAACTGCCAGGTCACCGGCATAGATCTGACCCATAGCTTCAATCACCTCAACACCGAGATAGGTCAACGCTGGAACAGCGACATCGCGATGCAAACAGCAACCGCAGATGGACAGTCTCTACCGTTTACGACCCACTGCTTTGATCATGTGCTCTACCAGCACAGCCTGGTCAATATGCCTGATAAGAGTGCTGCACTGAACGAAGCCGCTCGTGTTTTAAAGCCAGATGGCCAGGTTATTCTGCATGAATTGATTCAGGGACCAGCTTATCTGGACCTGCAATATCCCGTGCCCTGGGCCAGCCAGGCTGAAAACTCTCACCTGATGACCGAATGCGATTTGCAACATTTGTTGAATAAGGCGGGCTTCAGTCAGCTTACAATCAACAACTGGTCAGATGATGCTCGACAATGGCGGCAACGCCAGCTCAGTAAAGAAAACGGTAACGCCGTCAAAGCAGCCCCCCTGTCGCCTGCATTGGTACTGGGCGAGGGCTTTAAGCAAATGGGCCGGAACATTATGCAAGGCCTCGCTTGCGATGCGATTCAGGTCATCGAGGTGATCGCCCGACGTTAACGCGCCCAGCCCCTCGCCCATAAAAAAGCCAGCACCACCTGAGTGGTACTGGCCAGCATGGGCTGCCATATGACAGCGCTATGGACTTCACAATAAAGACTTCAACAAGGCCAACAGCCGCCTAGCAGCGGAAGTTACTCATCACCTGATGTATATCTGATGACAGCGATGAAACCGAACGGGCTTCATCTGCGCTGATATCTGCCCTCTGACTATTATCCTGCGACATTTCAGCTATGCCAATAATACTGGATGCAATCTCATCTGTAGCTGCCGTCTGTTCCTGTAATGCCAGTGATATATCATCTACCGCAACCATTACTTTATCCGCAGACGCCCGGATATTAGTGATAGCCTCGCCCGCGTCATTAGCCAATGCCACACCGCGCTCAACCTCATCAACGGATTCCTGCATGGCTGAAACGGTACCAGACACACTAGCCTCAATCTCGTGGATAATCTGGGCAATTTCTTCAGATGACTGCGCCGCACGACCCGCGAGCTGGCGCACCTCATCAGCCACCACAGCAAAACCTCGACCATGATCACCCGCTCGGGCCGCCTCAATCGCGGCATTCAAAGCCAGCAGGTTCGTCTGCTCAGATACGCTCTGAATAACACTGACCACAGATGAAATACGCTCTGTGCTGTCGCCTAACGCCAAAACAGAAGAAGAAACATTCTTCACCGCTTCGGACATTCGCTCCATCGATCCGGTTGCACGTAAAATGATTTCGCTGCCTTCTTCGGCCTGCTCACCGGATACACGCGACATGTCACTAGCGGACTGAGCATTCCCATAAATACCCCCAATGTTATCGCGCATCTGTTCAATCGCTGCCGACATTGAAGAAGCGGCATTACTCTGCTCCCCAGAACTGCTGGCAACCTGGTCAGCAGCAGAGGTCAGCGCGCCAGCACTGTCTGCCAGGTGCCCTGCATTACTGGTTAATTGACGCACCATTCCTTGTAGGCCATGTTGCATTTTGGCCATCGCATCCAGCACACTACCCTCGTTCGCAACCGGAATATCGCCTGTCAAATCACCCGTTGATATCTGACTGGCAATACGTACCGCCTGCTCGGGCTCACCACCGAGATATCCCATCAGGCTACGACCAGTCAACAATGAGGCAATCCCGGATACAAGCACCGCAAACACGACAAGACCAACGTTAATATAAATCGCCTGAGTAGCCTGCACAGAAGCAGCTTCAAACAAAATGGTCGAAAGCCCTTCCTGCAAGGCATTAAACCCATCGAATTGTTGCTTCAATATGGAAAATTTCGCCTCAACATTGCGCATATCTCCCAATGCAGAAGTAATATCAAGATCAATAATAAATATGGCAGCTTCTGCCGCTTTAGTATATTCATCCAGAGCTTTGATGATTTCACCAAGCTGGTCTCGCTCCGACTGTAAAAACACTCCGCTCTGTAACCACTGCTGTAGCTGGCCACTCACCTGTTTCAGGTCATGAGTGATGGAGCCTTTCATCTCAGTCTGCCTAGCTGACTCAAATGAATTATACCAGGACACAAGGCGGAACATATCCGTATGCACCCGGGCAATATCATCTGACATTTCAGCGCCTTTGCGCACATGCTCAAAGCGGACATCATTTATTTCTGCAAGCGCATCTTTTTGCCCGGAGATTGCGTTAAATGCAACAAGGCCACAGATCACTAGAAAGACACCCGCAATGGTCGGACCAAACAGGATACGATGAATAGTTTTCATTAGAACGGTACCATCAGATATGGAAAAGGCCGGGGAACCGGCCTTTTCAACACAGATATTCAGTTAGCGGCGTAAGCCCCTGAACAGAACTGAAGCTTGCCTGATTTTTCGCAGTAGGTCTTCTTCAACTGAATTTTGCGAGATACCGGGTTCTCCCAGTGGTATTCCTGCCACATGCTGTCACTGGTCGCCAGCACATCAATCTGTTCCTGCACAATAAATTTGCCATTGGCATCGCGGATTTTCGACAGGTTTTTGCCTATAAACTTCTGTTTAGGCGCGATGGCGTAGTAGACACCTTTATCGTCGTGAACAAAAACATAAAGGTCGCGATCAACAAAATCGCCATTCATATCATTCAAAGCAGTCATGGTTGCTGCTTCACCGTTGGCTTCATAGTAAGCCACCGCTTTAACAACCAGATCATGTGCTTCTTCTGGTGTTCCCTGATCAGCTGCAAATGCAGACGCTGAACATGCCAACCCAATTGCCGCCAACAAACTGCTGGTATAACGCATTGTATCTCTCCCTGATTATCCCTTCTTTGCGTAATGCCGATATCGCTCTGTAGAGAGCCCTACCTGCACCCGAACAGTATAGGCAGTGATCATTACATTGTTAATGAAGCAATAATTAAAAAGACACTTTGCTGATTCAGGTCAAGGACAGATTCGAGATAATAGAAGCCTTACCCTGGAAAGTAAGGCTGTACGTATGCTGAACAGATTAAAAATCAGAGCGTCAGTTCACGATTGCTGGCCTTAAGAAACTCTTTCTTCAGCTCTTCAAAGGTATGGACGGCTGGGAACTGAGGGAATTCATCAATGACATTCTGTGGTGAGTGGAACAGAACACCTGCTTCAGCTTGCATCAGCATGGTGGTGTCATTATAAGAGTCACCCGCAGCTAGTACGCGGTAGTTGAGCAGCTGAAACGCCCGAACAGACTGGCGTTTAGGGTCGCGCTGACGCAGGGTGTAATCGGCAATCCTCCCAGCTTCATCCACTTCCAACTTGTGACACAGTAACGTTGGGTAACCAAGCTGCGCCATTAATGGAGCAGCGAACTCGTAGAATGTATCCGAAAGAATCACGACCTGAAAACGCTCACGTAGCCAGCCAATAAACTCTTTAGCACCTTCAAGCGGTACCAATCGGCTGATGGTAGCCTGGATTTGCGGCAGCGTCAGACCATGCTCGTCGAGTATACGCAAACGCTGCTTCATCAGAACATCATAATCAGGAATATCACGAGTCGTCGCCTTCAACTCTTCAATTCCGGTTTCTTCAGCAAAGGCAATCCAGATTTCCGGAATTAAAACCCCTTCAAGATCAAGGCATGCGAGTTCCACAGCTTACTCCTTAGTCATTAGTTGTGCAGGCAGACCGAGCACCCCTTGAGGCCACCCAGCCGTTAAGCAAGCAATTTACCTGCCCTGACACACCCGCGCAATCATACCAAGGACCTCTACTATCAGGCCTCTACATCAGTATTCAGGAAAACTCTGATTAGCAAACAATTCATCAATTTCAGCTCGATTCGCACACGCCTGAACCTGAGCAACCACATCTCGCGTCAGATGAGGCGCAAACTGCTCAATGAAATCGTACATGTAGCCCCGTAAAAAGGTCCCTTTGCGGAAACCAATTTTAGTGGTGCTCGACTCAAACAAATGACTACAGTCCAGCACGACCAGATCACTGTCCTGCTCTGCTTCATAGGCCATTGAGGCGATAATACCTACCCCAAGCCCAAGGCGCACATACGTTTTGATCACATCCGAGTCGACAGCAGTAAAAACGACCTTAGGCTCAAGCCCTTCACGCTTAAACGCATCATCAAGTTTGGAGCGCCCGGTAAAACCAAATACATAGGTCACGACGGGGTACGCGGCTATATCCTGCAAAGTCAGTTTGGACACTTGAGTCAGAGGATGATCTTTAGGCACGACGACTGAACGATTCCAGCGATAGCAGGGCATCATGATCAGATCGCTGAAATGGGATAACGCTTCCGTTGCGATAGCAAAATCAACCGTGCCATCTGCTGCCATCTCGGATATCTGCATCGGGGTACCCTGATGCATATGCAAAGATACATCCGGATACTGACCGATAAACTGAGTAATGGCTGGCGGCAATGCATAGCGTGCCTGGGTATGAGTCGTCGCAATATCAAGACTGCCCTTTTTCTCATCAGAGAACTCCTGCGCCACCTGCTTGATACTCTCGACTTTCTGCAGAATTTGGCCACTAACCTCAAGAATAGCCTCCCCCGCCGGCGTTACCCGGGTAAGGTGCTTACCACTGCGGGCAAAAACCTCGACCCCCAGCTCATCTTCCAGCAACCGAATCTGCTTACTGATACCCGGCTGCGAAGTGTAAAGGCTTTGCGCCGTCGCTGACACATTGAGATCATGACGCGCCACTTCCCAGATATAACGCAGTTGTTGCAATTTCATATCACGACCCCAAGACAACGAGTAAAGTAATTAAAAACCCAATGACTATAACACTATAGAATATATTGGGCACAGGTGATGCCAGTACTTTTATAATGGCCGTACCCACATCAAGAACCATAGCCATAAAAAAACCCTCACGACCCGAGGCAGCGAGGGTTCTCTTAACCACTGAAGTTTACTTCAGCGTGCTAAGGCGACGAATCTCTTCATCCTGAGCAATGGTACGCCGTTCAAGACCATTAACTTTGGCTGCTACTCGCTGCAGCTCTTCCTCTTTATCCTTAAGCTGAAGCCGTAACGCGCTATCGCGACGGGACTGCTCAGTAACCGAGTTAACCTGCTTCTGACGATGACGTTTAATCTCATCTTCCAGCTGCTTGACCTTATCTTCCAGTCGTTTAGCCTGGTTACTTTCCGCTAGTAACTGCCCGCTTAAACGGGACAAATCACGACTCTGAGCGGTGTTATCTGTCTGCTGCTGCTTGAGATCTGCCTCCATACTTTTAACCTGCATGCGCGCTGAATCAATTTTAACATCGCGCTTGGCAAGCTCTCCCTGCAGATCATGGATCGTACGGGTCATAGCAGACTCTTTCTTACCGACCTCATCACGCAGCTTCTCCAGCGTATTGCGGAAATAACGCACGTCTGCTTCAGCCTTAGCAGTGTTTTCCATCACATGGCGCTGCTCCTCTTTGATCCGCTGATCAAACAGACGCTTGGAGTCTTCATGCGCCTTGCGAAGATGAGCGAGCTCCTGCTCAACATTCGAGCGCCTCTGCTCCTCTTTCTTGCGTAGTGAGGTTTCAGAGCTGAGGTTGGTTTTCAGAACATGGATCTCAGCCTCGAGCCCTTTTGCCTGACCGAGCGCCTCCTCAACCTTATCCTGCTCAAGGCGAATACCCTCATTCAGATCAAATACCTGCTGATGAGCTTTACGCACAGTATCATCCGCACTTCTGCGAACTTCTTCAGCGCCAAGATCAACCTGCTGCCGCTCCACAGAGATTCTGGAGTTCACCTCCTGAACAGCATGCTGCCAGATACGAACCATCGCCTGGTTCAAGACATCCGGCACATCAGATAATGATGTACTGACATCACGCACGAGCAGCCTGCCCGGCAGCTGCTGCCACCAGCCACTCCACACAGCGTCAACCTCGTCGACTTCACACTCAAGCTGCCGTGCCACAATCGCCGGGGTCGGTTCAATACCATCAAACAGCAGCTCTTCTGCCGTCTGAAAAACTCTATCTTCAAACATTGGATCGCTATTCATTATTCACTCGCTTTATTCGAGCCGCCCTGCTGCACTTGCTTACTGAGCTTTTCAAGCCCCGTCGTCAATACAGTGTCCAGTGGCGCCTTAACAATATGGCGACCACCCGACGGCAAAGGAAAGCGTAACTCCGCGGCATGCAGAAACAGGCGCTTAAGACCAAGCTCCCGCATCTGCTGATTAATTTCTTCAACACCATACTTGTCATCACCGACAATTGGGTGCCCCTCGAACTGAGCGTGGACACGAATCTGATGCGTTCGCCCGGTAATAGGACGTGCCTCCACCAGCGTTGCCCGACGTCCAAAACGATTTAATACCTTAAACTCGGTTAATGCAGCCTTACCATCCGCCTGCACTTTAACGACACGCTCGCCAGATTTCAGCTCATTCTTGCGCAATGGTGCTTCTACTCGACGACTGCCAGATGACCAGTGGCCACCTACCAGGGCATTATAGATTTTAGTAATCCGGCTGCCTTGCAACGCCTGATGCATAAGTATTAATGCACTACGTTTCTTTGCCACCATAATACAACCTGACGTATCACGGTCCAGTCGATGGACAAGTTCCAGAAATTTAGCCTGCGGTCGCATCTGGCGCAGGGCTTCAATCAGCCCTAATGAGATACCACTGCCACCATGCACAGCCAGCCCGGACGGCTTATTGATTACCATCAGGTCATCATCTTCATACAGAATTGCGGCCTCCAGATGACTCTGCAAGCCATCACTCACAGCAGGCGGAGCAACGCGATCGGCAACACGCACCGGTGGGATACGAATCAGATCGCCCTCAGCCAGTTTGTATTCCGGTTTGATCCGCTTTTTATTCGCACGTACTTCACCCTTGCGCACAATCCGATAGATCATACTTTTAGGCACGCCTTTAAGCTGTGTACGCAGGAAATTATCTATACGCTGACCGGCCTGTTCTTCGTCTATGGTTACGAAACGGACACTGGTGGCCGAACCACCCTGATGTTCTGACATAAATCTCCGGCTGTTACTGATCGAATTGATGCACTGGGGCAGAGCTGCTATATTCTAGCGCTGCCGTGCCGAGAAGGCTGTAATTTATTTCGTTTTATGATGCGTTACTGCTCAAACAACAATTACAGCTGAAAGATCAACTACCTGCGCGGTTTTTGACAACAAATAGTGTAACGTTTTACTCATCCGACAGACATGCAGCGACTGCGCTGTTGGAGGTGCAGATGCACAGTCACCAGGAACCTGCCTATGGCAGTCACAGCGACCAAAAACAAAAACAGAGGTTACTGTTTCCTGCACCGCGCTGAACATGGCATACCGGCCCTAAAGGTAAGCCACATAACCGTTATCCGTCGTTGATATAGCCCGGATAACAGCGATACTTTCTGCCAGCGGTTGTGCGCCATTAAATTTTGGCAAGACACAACCCGGCGTCGCAGGAACGTCTGCGTGCCCCGCTTGAGCTCTACCCTGTGACCACGTCGAGGGGATCAGCTTTTGAAGCGATCGATGCACCCAGACTGTGCCGCGCGTCAGCTGGACACCCGCTGAGCCACACCGGCAATGCAGCAACCACGCCCCTCACATTACGGGCCTGCTGTATAAACCGCTACGGCTTTGTCGGGATATGTAACGTGTGAGTTATGCAGAGTCAGCACAAGACCGCACCCCGCTTACCCATAGGGATGTACGTCCGGATGAACAGAGCGTTTCACGTTAGAGATAATCTGAATGAAACGAATGCTAATCAACGCAACTGAACCAGAAGAGTTGCGTGTAGCGCTGGTTGATGGCCAGCGCATGTATGATCTGGATATTGAATCCTCTACTCGCGAACAGAAAAAAGCCAATATTTACAAAGGCAAAATCACCCGTATCGAACCCAGTCTCGAAGCTGCGTTCGTCGATTACGGCTCTGAACGCCATGGCTTTTTGCCTCTAAAAGAAATCTCTCGCGAGTACTTCCACCGCCAGCCAGAACGCGGTAATCGCCCCAATATCAGAGACGTGCTGCGTGAAGGCACCGAAGTGATTGTGCAGGTTGATAAAGAAGAGCGCGGTAATAAAGGTGCCGCACTGACGACCTTTATCAGCCTCGCAGGCCGCTACCTTGTACTGATGCCAAATAACCCACGTGCCGGTGGCATCTCCCGCCGTATTGAGGGTGATGATCGCATCCAGCTCAAAGAAGCGCTGGCAGGCGTTAATATCCCTGACAAAATGGGTATTATCATCCGCACAGCCGGGGTCGGTCGGTCCAGCGAAGAGCTACAGTGGGACCTCAATTATCTTGCCACCCTGTGGGAAGCAATTACCGCTGCGTCAGACAAAAAAGCACCTTTCCTGATATACCAGGAAAGCAACGTGGTTATCCGTGCAATTCGCGATTACCTGCGTGCTGATATCGGCGAAGTACTGATTGATGACAACGATGTCTTCAATGAAGCGAAAAGCTTTGTTCAGCAGGTTATGCCAACCTATGAGCAGAAAATCCGCCTGTACAATGAAGCGACACCGCTGTTTAACCGCTTCCAGATCGAATCACAGATTGAGACCGCATTTGAGCGTGAAGTAAAACTGCCATCGGGCGGTTCTATCGTGATTGACCCGACGGAAGCGCTGGTCTCCATCGATATTAACTCCGCCCGCGCAACCCGCGGCAGTGATATCGAAGAAACCGCCCTCAACACTAACGTAGAAGCGGCCGATGAGATTGCTCGCCAGCTGCGCCTGCGTGATATTGGCGGCCTGATCGTTATCGATTTTATCGATATGACACCGATCAAAAACCAGCGTGAAGTTGAAAACCGCCTGCGCGATGCGCTCAAGCTGGACCGCGCACGTGTTCAGATGGGTCGGATTTCACGTTTTGGCCTGCTGGAAATGTCCCGTCAGCGCTTGCGTCCGTCACTGGCAGAAACCCGTGGCATCGTCTGCCCACGCTGTTCCGGCCAGGGCACTATCCGCGACACTGAATCACTGGCATTGTCTATTCTGCGTCTGATTGAAGAAGAGTCTTCCAAAGAGCGCACATCCCAGATCCGCGCTATTTTGCCGGTCAGCGTTGCAACCTACCTGCTCAACGAAAAACGTGCCCCGGTGCACTCTATTGAGCAGCGCCACGGCGTTACCGTGGTTATTGTGCCGAATCCAAATATGGAAACGCCACACTACGAAGTTGTCCGCCTGCGCGATGACAACTCTGTCGCCACCACCAATGACGCCAGCTATAACCTGCAGCCTGAAGCCGAGCCTGAACCGGTTGAAACAGCAACCATTGTGCCCGTTCAGCGCGAAGTCGCGGCCGTGAAAAGCCTGGCACCCACCGCGCCCGCGCCCCTGGAAACACAAGCACCACCTCCAGCACCGGCTGCGGCACCGATGAAGCCCAGAACGTCTTCCCCTGCCCCAGCAGCTGAGGCAAAACCCGGTCTGTTTACACGGATTCTACGGGCACTGTTTGGTGACTCAAAACCAGAACCGGTAGAAGAAGAGAAAACGGAACAGAAACCGGCTCGCCAGGAACGCCCTAACCGTAACCGTGGTGAAAACCGGGATCGTGACCGGGATCGCAAGCGCAAACCACGCCCTCGCCGCCGTGACCGCGATGATGATCGCGATCGTCGTCGCTCAAATCGCGACTCTGATGAGATCATCACCATCAAACCGGAGCCGGATAAACCACTGACGCCCGTTGCTGATAAGCCTGAACGTGAACGCGAAGATGGCCAGAAACCTCGCCGTCGTCGTCGTCGCCGTCGTGATGCTGAAGAGTCCACAACTGAAATCAGCCAGGACACTCAAAACAATCAGGACAATCAGACACCAGCACCACTGCAGCAGGAAACAGCAGTCGTACAGGATGAGCCAGCAGCCGTTACCGAGCCTGAAACAAGCAGCACGCAAAGTGAAGAGGAACAGGCGCTCAGCCGTAACCCTCGTCGCCGTGGCCGTCGCCGTCGTAGCGGTGGTGAACGTCAGGCTTTACGTACGGGAGAAGTCGTTGAGCATGCTATTACTGAAGCACCTGTAGCTGACGATTCCGTTGAGGTAACAGAAGACGCTCAGCCAATCGCTGATGCAGACACTGAAACAGCCCCACGCAAAAAAGGAAAGCGTCGTTCTGATCGCCGTAAAGGCGAAAAGACTACTCGCACCGAAGAGGCCGAGACTGAAGCTCAAACAGAGCCAGCTACCCCGGTTGAACAGAGCGAAGAGTCCGTTGAAGTCGCACCTGTTGAGACAGCGACGGATGTAGCAAACGAAGCTGCTACCATCGCTATCGCTGCCGCGACAACTCAGGCCGCTGCTGACACGCCAGTGCGCATCATCACAGCACCCGTTGAAGCATCCACTGACAGCACCGTTGAAACCGTTGTGGAAGCTGACATCGCTGAAGTTGCAGACACAGATACAAATGCCTCTGTTGAAGTAGCTGAAGCAGTCGAAGCAGTCGAAGCAGTCGAAGCAGTCGAAGCAGTCGAAGCAGTTGACAGCAACGCAGAACCGCTAGCAACGCCTGAGGTGACTGAAGCTGTAGCGCCTGAAGCGACAGAAGCGACAGAAGTCCCAGCGGATAACAGCGACGCTGTTGTCATCGCTGACGCTGATGTTCCGGCTGAAGCTGAACCCGCTCCCGTCGCTGAGCAAGCGCCAGTCGAGACAGACGCTCAAACCGCGCCAGCGGAAGAAGCCGAAGCCCCGGCGGCGCAAGAGCCTGTCGCTGAAACTGCAGACGCACCAGTAGCAGAAACACCGGCAGACGCTGCTGTTGAAGATGCCACGGTAGAGTCTACAGTGGTAGCTGATGAAGCCGTGACTGAAGCTGCGCCAGAAGCAGAAGCAGTGAAAGCTGATGCTGAGCCCGCGGTAGCAGCAGCGCCTCAGCCTGCTGAACCACGCCGTCGTCGCGCCAGCCGTGTTGCCAGCAATGACCCACGTGAAGTGCGTCGTCGTCAGCAGCGCGAACAGGCTGCTGCCGCTGCAGAGAAACAGGCGCAAGACAACGATTAAGTTGCCTGCACCATTAAAAAGCCCCGCTATAGTACTATAGCGGGGCTTTTTTCATCCTGGTCAGAGCCAATCATGATCAGTACTCTGTCAGCCTGCCTTGATGCCCACTGAGATTAAAACCCAACCTCTGACTCAGATCTCGCGCTTTAAGCTTCAATTGTTTACCCGTCTGGCTATCACGTCGGTTCCCCGCGAAGATCAGCCAGTTACCACTCTGAGTATTACAACCACGCACATCAGCAAACATATCGTTAAGTCGTGCCAGCGCATCACCCCCCTGGTGTTCACGCCAGCAATTCAATACCAGCCAGCCTCCGGGTTTCAACCGACGCTGACAATGTTCCAGGAATTCATCCGATAGCTGCTGTTCATCAAGCCCATCAGCACCGTAAATATCACTGAAAATGATATCGGACTTCTTCCCTTCATCAGACGCCAGATACGCAAACGCATCCATTGTATATAGCTGTAACCGCTTACTACGCGGTAACTGAAACATTCGATAAGCAGCTTCAACAACGGCTGGCCGTAACTCGACAATCTGTTGCTTCAATCCTGAGTAATGCGCATGCAGACAACTATTTAGCACCCCCGCTCCCAGCCCCAGACACAGGCTCTGTTTTGGCTCACAAAACAGCAAGACAAGCAGCATAGCGCGACTGTATTCATGCTGTGGCACCAGTGGGGCCGTTTTCAACCAGCAGCTCTGTTCATCATTTCGTCCAAATGCCAGATAGCGTTTAATGCCATCTTCAAACACATGCACAGCGCCAAACTCATCATTCCCACGGTAGATCTCTTTACCTGGCAGAGCCATCACAATACTCACTTCCAATTTAAAACAGCGCTACCCATAGAGCTGTCTATCTCAGCCCCAAAATATATGTTCGCGTGTTATACCGGAAAACAGCACAACGCTAAACCCCGGGGCCTGGAAACAAAAACGCAGCCCGAAGGCTGCGTTTAGTCTTGCTCAGAACGAAAGCATCAGATCAGGCCAGAGCCCTTCATCATATCGGTGATCTCAGGCAGGATCGCCTCGTCATCAATCGTCGGTGGCATCTTGTACTCTTCGTTGGCCGCAATCTTACGCAGCACCGCACGCAAAATCTTACCAGAACGGGTTTTCGGCAAGCGCTGGACAACAACCGCCCGGCGGAAGCAAGCCAGTGCCCCAACCTGTTCGCGAACCATGGCAACCACTTCTTTTTCCAGCTGCGCTTCGTCGATTTCAACGCCCGCTTTAAGCACGATCAGGCCGACCGGAATTTGCCCTTTCATCGTGTCGTTGGCGCCGATCACCGCACACTCAGCAACTGCCGAGTGGGACGACACTACCTCTTCCATCTCACCGGTCGACAAACGATGGCCGGATACGTTGATTACATCATCGGTACGACCGGTGATTACCACGTAGCCATCTTCATCAACATAACCACCATCACCGGTGTGGTAATACCCTTCAAAAGCGGTCAGGTAGCTATCGACATAACGCTGAGGCTGGTTCCAGATATCCCAGGCAACTCCCGGAGGCATTGGCAACGTCACCACAATGTTACCGGTTTCGCCAGCACCCACTTCAGTACCTTCACCATCCACCACGCGGATATCGTAGCCTGGTACCGCCTTGTTGGTGGAACCCAGACGCGCTTCGGATGGATCAGGCCAGCCCATCATTGGCGAGCTCATCGGCCAGCCGGTTTCAGTCTGCCACCAGTGATCAACCACAGGCACTTCCAGCAACTCGCTGAGCCAGCCATAGGTAGAGGAATCGAGTTTTTCACCCGCAACAAACACCCACTTCAGGCTGCTGAGGTCGTAGTTTTTCGACAGAGCCCCTTCCGGGTCTTCTTTGCGGATTGCCCGGAACGCCGTTGGCGCACAGAACATGGAATTTACTTTGTATTCTTCGATAATGCGCCAGAATACGCCCGCATCCGGGCAACGAATCGGCTTACCTTCGAAGAAGATCGCACTACAGCCGCTCATCAATGGGCCATAAACAATCAGCGAGTGGCCAACCACCCAGCCAATATCAGAGGCACCCCACCAGACATCACCCGGCTCCATGCCATAAATGTTTTGCACGGCATAGCTCAATGCCACCGCATGGCCGCCGTTATCCCGAACAATCCCTTTTGGCGCACCAGTGGTGCCAGAGGTGTACAGCACGTACAGCGGGTCATCACCACGTACAGGCACGGGCTCTGTTACCGGCTCAACGCCTTCCTGGCAGGCATACCAGTCCAGATCGCGGCCTTCCGTCATGTCAGCGGTCAGCATTGGACGCTGGCACACAACAACATTGCCCGGCTTGTGTTCAGACATATCAATCGCTTTATCAACCAGAGGTTTGTAGGCGATCTGTTTTTCAAATTCAACCCCGCAGGACGCGGTGAGGATCACTTTCGGCGTAGCATCGTCGATGCGCACCGCCAGCTCAGTTGCTGCGAAGCCACCAAATACCACGGAGTGCGGCGCGCCCAGTCGAGCACAAGCCAGCATGGCAACTGCGGCTTCCGGAATCATTGGCATATAAATAACAACACGATCGCCCTTTTCAACGCCCATATTGCGCAGCGCACCGGCGAATACCGTTACCTGGCTATGCAGTTCGTTAAAAGTAATCGCTTTTTTAGTGCTGGTAACCGGGGAATCATAATACAACGCAACCTGTTCACCACGGCCCTGCTCAATCTGCCAGTCCAGTGCCAGGTAGCTGGTGTTCAGTTCGCCATCGGCGTACCACTTATAGGTGCCGTGATCGGTTTTTTCGAGGATGGATTCAGGCTTCTTAAACCACTTGATGCGGTCTACCTGACCGGCCCAGTAACCTTCCGGGTTCTCTTTGGCCGTTTTATACTCTTCGTTGTAGCTCATGGTGTCACCGTTATTGTTTTTATCTGGAAATCAGCAAGACAACACCGGGTCCAGGTCGCAGCGGACCCGATATTTCTGATCAGCGTGCCAGGCAGACACCGGCACGCTGGGGGCCTGACATCCCAGTCAGGCGGGGAGAAACAACTGAAATCAGCTGTCCTGGTACAGGTTGATCAGGCTGGAGAAATCCAGACCGCCATTGCCTTTGGCTTTGTGCAGGCTGAACAGAGAACGGGCTGCGGAGCCCATTGGCACAGAGGATGCGCTCTGCTGGCTCAGATCCATCGCCAGGCCCAGATCTTTGTACATCAGGTCAACCTGGAAGCCACCCTGGTAGTTGTTAGACGACGGCACGCCTTCCATCACACCCGGTACCGGGTTGTACACCTGCAGCGCCCAGTTGTTACCAGAGCTCTGCTTCATGATTTCGGACAGAACAGCCGGGTCCATGCCATTTTTGATGCCCATGCTCAGTACTTCACAGGTACCGCTCATCAGGATCGCCAGCATCATGTTGTTACAGGCTTTAGCAATCTGGCCTGAACCCGCGGCACCCGCATGGAAGATGTTCTTACCCATGCATTCCAGTACCGGCTTGGCTTTGGCGAACTGCTCATCAGTACCACCGGTCATAAACGCCAGAGTGCCCGCAACCGCACCGCCAACACCACCAGATACCGGTGCATCCATGAAGCTGATGCCACGCTCTGCGCCTGCCGCAGCAACACGTTTTGCGGTTTCAGCATCAATGGTAGAAGAGTCGATGATCAGCGTGTCTTTGCGAACCACGTCAAACAACGGTGCATCACCGCTGACATACAGGCCGTCAACGTGCTTGCCCGCAGGCAGCATGGACACCAGAAAATCAACGTCAGTCGCCGCAGAAACGGCGCTATCTGCACCCTGGCCGCCAGCTTCAACGATACGTGCAATCGCATCTGCAGACAGATCGAATGCTTTAACTGTGTGACCACCTTTAACCAGGTTGATCGCCATTGGGCCGCCCATGTTACCCAGGCCAATAAAACCAACTGTTGCCATGTTTCAATCCCTCTTCTTGTTCTTGTTGCAGGACGGCGGCCCGCAGGCCTGCCGTTTACATAACTGTTTAATTCTCGGTTACAGCTTGTCGCTCAGCGGATTGGTTTCCCATGGGGAAACAAAGAACTCCGCCAGCACGGCTGGATCAACCTCTGCGATTGATTTGAAGGTCCAGTCCGGGTTGCCATCTTTATCGACCAGCAATGCCCGCACCCCTTCCGGGAATTCACGGTGTTTACCACACTGCACTGACAGTACCAGCTCAGACTCGAACATCTCTTTGAGTGACATATGACGAGTCACGTCCAGCTGATGTTTGATGATGTGTACAGCCAGCGGGCTACCATGGGTCAACGCTTTCTGTGCGCGGCGCACCCATTTGTCTTCGCTGTCTTCAGCCATCAACGCCTGGTACAGTTCGTCCAGCGTGTCATGGTCGGCTACCCGGTTGATCAGCTCGCGATGCTTCTTCACCTGAGACTCAAGCTCAGCCAGCTGTGGCTGAGACGCCGCTTCCAGCGAGCGCAGTACACGGTTAACCGCAGCAGTGGCACAACCACTCCAGTCTTCCGCCTGCAGCCCTTCAACCATGCCCTGGCGCATCTCTTTAACGACAAAGCGATCAGCCAAGCCAAGGTACATGGCATCTGCTGCATTCATCGGATTACCGGTCAGCCCCAGGAACAGGCCAGTGTTGCCTGGCATATGGTTCAGGAACCAGCTACCGCCCACATCCGGGTACAGACCGATGGTCACCTCTGGCATTGCCAGGTGAGATGTTTCAGTCACTACGCGGTGGCTACAACCGTTCATCAGGCCCATGCCGCCGCCCATCACAATCCCGCTGCCCCAGCAGATAATCGGTTTTGGATAGGTATGGATGCAGTGATCCAGAATGTATTCGCGGGTAAAAAAGGCTTCCGGGAAATCCGGATCACCGTCGCCAGTCATCGATTTGTACAGGTTGACGACATCGCCACCGGCACAAAATGATTTTTCACCGGCGCTGTCCAGAATAACGGCAACCACCGTGTCATCGTTTTTCCAGGCATCCAGTTTCGGCTGGATTTCATCGATCATATCCAGCGTCAGGGCATTCAGCGAGCGCTCCGCATTGAGGCTCACTTCCATGATCTTCTTGCCATCTGCCGTAGCAAATTCAGTAAACAGTACGCAGCTCATTTTTTATCCTTATTTTCAATATCGCGAGCAAGCTCGCTCCTACTCGGTGCACTCACGCGGCGCGTGGGAACAAGGTCAAAATACTCCCGTAGGAGTCAGCTTGCTGACGATCCAGCGCTTACTTGTTCTGCCACTGTGGGGCGCGTTTTTCCAGGAAAGCGTTCACGCCTTCACGCTGGTCTTCGGTATGGAAAAGATCCACAAACAGCTCACGCTCAATCATGTAGCCCTGATCCCAGTGACGGCTACGGTTGGACTGAATCAGCTCTTTACAAGCAGCAACAGCAACCGGGCTCTGCTGAGCAACCATGCCCGCCAGCTCCATTGCTTTAGCCGTTGACTCACCCGTACCGACCAGCTCTTCCACCAGACCGATCTCTTTAGCTTTTGGCGCTTTCACACGCTCGCCACACAGAATCATCCGCTTGGCCCAGCCTTCACCGACCAGCATGGTCAGGTTCTGAGTACCACCGGCACACGGCAGCAGGCCAACTTTGGCTTCTGGCAGCGCCATCTGCGCCTGCTCTTCAGCAACACGGATATCACAGGCCAGCGCTACTTCCAGACCACCACCCATGGCAAAGCCATTGATCGCTGCAATGGAGACACCACGAAAGCGAGACAGCGCTTCAAACGCTTCACCGAAGTAACGCGCCATATCACGGGCAACTGAGCGATCACCGTCAGCAAACAGGTTCAGGTCAGCACCGGCGGAGAAGAACTTCTCGCTATCACTGCGCAGAACCAGCGAGTAGATATCGCGGTCTTCATTCAGCTCATTAACCACCGTCACCAGGCCTTTAAGGCTCTCTTCCGTCCAGGTATTCGCTGGCGGATTGTTCATGGTGATAACGGCAATGTTGCCCTGTTTTTCGACCTTCAGCTTATCTGTCATTTCGTCAGTGCTCCTTACAAAATCTCAGCCGCGTCCTGCATCAGCAGGCGGCGAGAGACAATGACACGCATGATTTCATTGGTGCCTTCAAGAATGCGGTGTACCCGGTTATCGCGCACGTAGCGCTCCAGTGGATACTCTTTGATATAACCATTACCGCCGAAGATCTGCAGTGCTTCATCACAGATGTTAAAGCAGACGTCCGTGGCATAGCGTTTTGCCATCGCACAGTAAGTAGTGCGATCAGGGTGTTTATTGTCCAGCTTGCTGGCTGCCAGGCGTACCATCTGACGTGCGGCAACCAGCTCGGTCGCCATATCCGCCAGCTTGAACTGCAGCGCCTGGAAATTAGCCAGCTCCTGACCAAACTGTTTGCGTTCGTGCAGATACTCAGTGGCTTTATTCAGTGCCGCCTGAGCGGTGCCCACGGAGCAGGTGGCGATGTTAATTCGACCACCATCCAGCCCCATCATGGCAAATTTGAAACCGTCGCCTTCATTACCCAGCAGGGCTTCTGCCGGGATCACAACGTCTTCAAATGTAATCATTCGAGTTGGCTGACTGTTCCAGCCCATTTTGTCTTCTTTACGGCCGTACACAATGCCTTCAGCTTTCGCATCTAAAGCAAAGGCAGAGATCCCTTTCGGACCATCCACACCCGTACGTGCCATCACCACCAGTACATCGGTCGCACCGGCACCGGAGATGAATATTTTACTGCCGTTGAGAATGTACTTGTCACCCTCTTTACGGGCAGTGGTTTTCAGAGAGGCGGCATCAGAACCGGCATTAGGCTCAGTCAGGCAGTAGGAGCCCAGCAGCTGACCGGTCGCCAGGCCTTCACACCAGCGTTCACGGGTGCTGTCATTACCAAAACTGGCAACCATCCAGCTCACCATATTATGGATGGTGATAAACGCCGTGGTGGAGGTGCAGCCCTGGGCCAGCTGTTCAAAGATAATGCTGGAATCCAGACGGCTCAGTTCAAGCCCACACTGCTCTTCCGGGGTATAAAGCCCCATAAAGCCCAGCTCGCCGGCTTTTTTCAGCACATCTACCGGGAACGTCTGTTTCTCATCCCACTCAGCAGCGTGCGGCTCCATCTCATTTTGCGCAAATGCGCGTGCCATATCGGCAAATGCTACCTGGTCTTCGTTCAGCTCGAAATCCATAGCCCTCTCCTGACTTCTTATTGTGGAAAAAGGGCTGCTCTGGCGAACAGCCCTTCTCATCATGCCGCTGAATTACTTCAGGGTGATGGTGGTGTTAACACCGGTATCGATGTCATCTTCGAACCAGCGTGCGGTCACGGTTTTGGTTTCTGTGTAGAAACGTACCGCCTGCTTGCCGTAAGCATGCTGATCGCCGTAGAAAGACTTTCTCCAGCCAGTGAAAGAGAACATTGGCAGAGGCACAGGCACTGGTACGTTGATACCCACCTGTCCTACTTTGATCTCGTGCTGGTACTTACGTGCCGCAGCGCCAGACGCTGTGAACATGGAGGTACCGTTACCGTACGGGTTGTTGTTAACCAGCTCGATCGCTTCTTCCAGCGTATCCACTTCCAGTGCAATCAGTACCGGACCGAAGATCTCTTCTTTGTAGATAGACATATCGGTAGTGACGTTGCTGAACATGGTCGGGCCGACCCAGTTACCATCCGGGTAACCTTCAACGATGCATTCAGAACCATCCAGAATACAGTCAGCGCCCGCTTCTTTACCTTCCTGAATCAGGCTCAGTACACGCTGACGTGCCTGTGGGTTGATCTGAGGGCCGTAACCCGCATCCGGGTCATTCCAGGCACCCGGGCGTACTTTCGCCAGCGCATCACGTACTTCAGGGATCCACTTGCGTGCTTCACCTACGAAGACAGCAACAGAGATCGCCATGCAACGCTGACCGGCCGCACCAACAGATGCACCGGCGATGTTGTTAACCACCTGGTTTTTCTGTGCATCCGGCATGATAACCATATGGTTTTTCGCACCAGCAAACGCCTGGACACGTTTCATATGGTCCGTACCTGTGCGGTAGATGTGTTCACCTACGTTCACAGACCCTACGAAAGAGATTGCCGGGGTGTCTTTGTGCGTCAGCAGCTGATCAACAACTTCTTTACCACCGTGAACAACCTGCAGCAGGCCAGCAGGTGCGCCCGCTTCCTGGAACAGCTCAGCCAGACGCATTGGCGTCAGCGGGTCCTGCTCGGATGGTTTCAGTACAAAGGTGTTACCGCAGGCAATCGCCATTGGGAACATCCACAGTGGGATCATGGCCGGGAAGTTGAACGGCGTGATACCAACACATACGCCCAGTGGCTGCGTGATGGAGTAGCAATCAATTTTACGCGCTACGTTTTCAACCGTTTCACCCATGCTCAGAGACGCGATGTTGCAGGCATGTTCCACAACTTCAATGCCGCGCCATACGTCGCCTTTAGCATCGTCGAAGGTTTTACCGGTTTCCTGAGAGATGATCGTTGCCAGCTCATCATGGCGTTCTTTCAGCAAGGCCTGGTAACGCAGCATCAGACGGGCACGTTCACCGACTGGCATTTCTTTCCAGGTTTCAAAAGCTGCTTTCGCAGCGTCAACAGCACGCTCTACTTCCGCTTCAGTCGCACAAGGCACCTGAGCAATAACTTCCTGCGTTGCCGGGTTTGTTACCGGCAGCAGTCGAGTGGATTCACTTGCGACCAGTTCACCGTTAATCAGAAGAGGTACTTGCTGAGTCATCACGTTCTACCTTTTGTTCTTATATGCGTTAATTTGCGTCGCGCTCTATCCATGGCGTCGCCTGTGCCTATTTTGTAACACAGGGCCACGCTGCTCAGGATTGATTAAATTGCGCCGTTGATGGATTATATTGCGACTCCGTAAAGGATTTCCCTGATACCAAGGTCTAGTATGCATGAGTCGTCCTTCTGATTGGCCACTGGCACCCCAGTCCACCCGCTTCGTTATACCGCAGCGCACCATAGAGCAACTGGCCGAACATCCGCTCAGTAAGGGCCTGTATCCACTGGGTATTGGCTACTATCAACGGGCTGAAGGCCACCGAATGGAGCGTAAGGAACATGATGATCACTTACTGATCTACTGCCTGGAAGGCGGCGGTATGGTGACCACTGAGGGCCGCCGAAACAGGGTGAAACCAGGGGATATGTTGTTGATTCCAAAAGGAACAGCGCATGCCTATACCACCTACACCAAAAATCCGTGGACGATCTACTGGATCCACTTCGATGGTGAAGATTCCACTGCCTTTGTTCAGCATATTCAACAACAGCGCCGTGGTGACCGAACAGGGACCGTATTCAGCCTGGGCGTACATGCCCGGCTGGCCAGTGAAATGGGCGCCCTGCTCGACAGCCGTCAGGCCAGCTATAACCTCAACGCCTTTATCCATTGTGCTAACCACTTACGGCAAATCCTGTCACATATTGCGCAATTAATGCCGCTGGCACGACACCAGCAAAGTGCCGACAGCCTGGATCTGGAAGCCGTACATAGCATGATGCAGTCACGTATTCATGAACAACTGGATCTGGAGACCCTGGCTGACACCGTCAACCTGTCCAAATATCATTTCGTTAAACGCTATAAAGAGCTGACGGGCACCACCCCGATCAACCACTTTATTCACCTGAAAATAGAACGGGCCTGTTACCTGCTGGATCTGAGCCAGAAAAACATCAGTGAGATCGCCTTCGCGCTGGGCTATGAAGATGCCTACTACTTCTCGCGCATTTTCAAGAAAACCATGGGAATATCACCCAGCCAGTACCGGCAGATGAGAGATGGCACCGTTCCATACCGCCGTTAGCCCTCGACAATAGCGACCCGCCGCCTGTACAGGCTTTACCTGTCATGGTCTGACCGTCTCGGCCCCGCAGGGTGGGAGTCAGGACTTTCCGCCACGAGATGGTAGTCCTGACTGTCAACGGTGGGCTGCAGCCTGCTTTTACCCTCCTTAGCGACGCTAGCAATTGTACTCTGACGGCTGAATTCTGGATGGTTCCAGACACGGCCGTTGCCAGCACAGCCACTCTATGTATGAAGGGATAATTAATATTTTATTAAGAATATTAAAAACGAATATACCTCCATTAGAAAAGCTCATATTAATTATCAGTTTATTATATAAAAGCATTCCCCTTCCCCTCCCGTTAAACCTAACGAATACTGTACCTATAAACAAACAACGCACTGATGTTACATATCACCTGCGGCTATGTTCTTATTAATTGTTGAATATCTACTAAACTTTAGGTGTACCCCGAAGTATCTGGAGGTTTCAGATGAAGCAGCACCTATTCTGTCTCTTATACACATCTGACGCTGCCG
>CAJXNY010000034.1 GCA_913057435.1 uncultured Oceanospirillaceae bacterium
AAGTGCCTCGAACAATAACAATAACGAGGTTTGGACGCTGATCGTTAACAGACTGCTGGTCATCCGGCAGGAACAATAACAATAAAGCCAGTCTGGGTGACAGCCAGTCTGCTAACGATCAGCGTTATCTCCCTTCCTGCTACTGCCTGCCCAGGCTCTATCTTTCCACCAGACTATTAGAACCTCATTCTGTTTTTGCGTGCCAATGTCATGTGTTTTCTCCGGGCAATAAAAAGCCGGTATGGTGATACCGGCTGTATCATTGCTATCGTTTTTCTTCAGCCGATGTTTATCGCTTCAGGTGCAATAGCGGCCAGCATCAGTGCTGCCCGACCACCCATAGGGACATTGGCGTTGGGGAATACAATCGCTTCGCCTCCGCTCTGGGCGCGGTATTCACCTGCACTGGAGTGGGAGACTCGCTCTCCCTGACTGAACGTGGCGAAGTTTTTTACATCCGTTGCAATATCCAGTTCGAAATCATCAGCATCTTTCAGCAGTTCATGGCAGACATTAAAACAGGTTAATTCCTGCTGCCAGTTGCCCTGACTGAAGCGACCCTCACTGATCAGTGTGCGCAGTGCCTGATTGATCAGCGCAAAGCGGCTCAGGTCGTTCTGGCCAAAGGGATAAACCTTGCCAAGTTCCAGTGTGAAGGCCTGGGCACCATGCTGGTGACTGGAGGAGTAGGAGAACGTTGTTGATGGTTTATTGGCAAACAGCAGCGCGTTAATACCACAGGCGGCCAGAAACCCCAGCTGCTGGGCACTGCAGGGTGCATCATGGGTGAACGGGTGCACAGCGAACTTTTCATATTCCGAACCACGAATGGCGGTATGGAGGTCGTAGTGACAGCGTTCACTGCCCTCAGCGCCAGCGCTAAAAAAGTCCGAAATGGCCTGTTCCAGTTCAGCAGCACGCTGTGCTTCCCAGCAATCAAACTGAGTATGACTAGCACTGAACAGCCGGTTCATATTGACCTGCTCAAAACGCTGGCTGAGGTTGGCGGCGACTGGATTTCCGATCAGGATCAGCAACCGGACACCAATGCGCAGTGTACCTTCCAGCAGGTCATGGATCATATCCCGGATAAGTTCCATCGGTGCCGTTTCATTGCCATGTACACCACAAGAGAGCACCAGATCTAACGCAGGGGCAGGCTGGACCGGTTCGACAGTCAGAACACCGCTGGCGCTTACGGTCAGAAGGCTGCCGTCAGGCAGGGTGCGTTGAGTGATTTCGCTAATCCCGGTTGGGTTATCCAGGGTATAGCGGAGAAAATCGGACTCGGTAAACCGGCTCATAAACACCTCTTTAAACGGACAAAATTCTGCATCCTATAGTAATAAGATCAACCCTGTGATGCAGTTGCCTGGTCGCCTGGGTTCAAATGCTGGCGCTATATTGCAGTTTATTGTTTATTCCGACCATTTGGCCGCGGTTTTACCTGTAATTCAGCCCCTTCTGCGGTAAGCTGCACGCCCGCCTGTCAGGCACCGCCATTGCGCGCTATCCAACTTGAGAGTACACCACATGAGCTTTACCTCGCTTGGGCTGTCTGCCCCCATTCTTGATGCTGTTGCAGAACAGGGTTACGAAACACCTTCGCCGATTCAGGCGCAGGCGATTCCGGCCGTTCTGGAAGGGCGGGATGTTATGGCGGCAGCGCAAACAGGCACCGGTAAAACGGCGGGCTTTACCCTGCCATTGCTGGAAATTTTGCGACTGGGGCCAAAGGTTCAGTCTAATAATGTGCGTGCACTGGTATTGACGCCGACCCGAGAGCTGGCCTCTCAGGTTGCGGAAAGCGTAGAAACTTACAGTAAAAATCTGCCACTGACCTCGACCGTAGTGTTTGGTGGGGTGAAAATCAACCCGCAGATGATGAAACTGCGTCGTGGTGTTGATGTCCTGGTCGCGACCCCTGGCCGTCTGCTGGACCTGTATAACCAGAAGGCTGTGACATTCAGTCAGCTGGAAGTGCTGGTGCTGGATGAAGCGGACCGGATGCTGGATATGGGCTTTATCCATGACATCAAAAAGATCCTGGCAGCGCTGCCTAAGCAGCGTCAGAATCTGCTGTTTTCGGCGACATTCTCCGATGATATCCGCCGCCTGGCTAAAGGCCTGGTGCATGATCCGGTTGAGATTTCCGTCACTCCGCGCAATACCACAGCAACTACCGTTGAACAGTGGATCTGCCCGGTGGATAAGCGTCAGAAGCCGAAACTGCTGATTGATCTGGTACACCAGAATGAATGGCAGCAGGTACTGGTCTTCACCCGTACCAAGCATGGCGCGAATCGCCTGACTCGCCAGCTGGAAGAGGCCAATATTACTGCAGCAGCGATCCACGGTAATAAAAGCCAGGGTGCCCGCACCAAGGCACTGGCTAACTTTAAAAACAGCAGCATCCGGGTACTGGTTGCGACGGATATTGCCGCTCGCGGGCTGGATATTGACCAGCTGCCGCAGGTGGTTAACTTTGACCTGCCCAATGTAGCAGAAGACTACGTCCATCGTATTGGTCGTACCGGTCGTGCGGGTGCCAGCGGTAAAGCAGTGTCTCTGGTCTGCCTGGATGAAGTTAAAGAATTGAACTCGATTGAGCAGCTGATTGGTCAGCACCTCAAACGTGAAGATATGCCGGGCTTTGTACCGGTTCACCCTCTGCCTGAGTCGCGTCCGTTGCGTGCTGGCGGGGCGAAAAGACCGAAGAAGCCGAAAGCCCCGCATGCCGAGCATAAAGATGGCCAGCGTTCAGCTGAAAATGCCTCTGGCCATCAGCCTGGCGGTCGCCGTCGCAGCAATACGATGGGTGCTAATAAAGGCAACACCGGTGGTGAAGGTCAGCGTCGTAGCGGCGGTGGTCAAGGCGAAGGCCGGGTCGGTAACCGTCGTCAGGGTGGGGCTGCATCTGGTTCAGGTCAGCAGAACCGTTCTGGTAACCGCTGATACTCTGCTGATGGGTTGAAGCTACGCTTCAATCCACCCTGCAGCGATTATAGAGCCAGCCTTGTGCTGGCTTTTCTATGTCTGCTTGTCTGAGATTATGATGGTGGTTTGTTGATGGCTTCGGTGCTTTAAATCTGTGTTCGCAGAGGGAAAAATAATGACAATGGAACTGATGCTGGCCTTTCTTGTGGCGGCAATTATCTTAAGCGTTTCCCCGGGAGCCGGGGCGGTGAATACCATGAGTAATGGTTTGCGTTATGGTGTTCGACGTACTGTCCCCGCGATCCTGGGGTTACAGCTGGGGCTGGCGGCACAAATTCTGATTGTCGGGATGGGGCTGGGCGCACTGCTGTCATCATCGGCGCTGGCGTTTGTGGTGTTGAAATGGCTGGGGGTGGGGTATCTGCTCTGGCTGGGTATTCAGAAATGGCGCGAAGCACCGACATTGCTGGCGTCCGCCGAGGCGCAGAACGGTGCGCCCTGGCAGCGGTTCTGGGCGGCGGCGCTGGTGAACCTGCTGAACCCGAAATCGACTATCTTTCTGCTGGCATTCCTGCCGCAATTTCTGCAACCTGCTCTGCCGCAGGAACCGCAGTTTCTGACCATGGGTTTAATTCTGCTGAGTGTCGACACCCTGGTGATGCTGGGCTATGCCTCGCTGGCTGCTTCGCTCAAGGGCTGGTTTCAGAATCCGGCTCGGCAGAAACTGCAGAACCGGGTGTTTGGTGGGATGTTTATCGCGGCAGGCAGCGCGCTGGCCAGTATCAGCCGTTGAGTGCTGCCAGCTGTTAAGCCCGGGGGTTAGAAGTAACGCTCAACACTCAGCTGCAGGTGATCATCCTGACGCAGAGCATAACTGGGGTCTGCTGGAGTATCCGCCTGGAAAAAGCGGCCATCCAGGCTGATTTTCCAGTTATCACCGACCCGGCGGCTGGCTTCAATCAGCAGGCTGGTACTGTCATGGTCAAGATCATGGCTGATTCCGGCCAGCAGTTCGCTGCTCTCGGCATCATTGAGCGTAAAGCGGCCACCCACAAACAGGTCATTCTGATTCTGTCCGCCACTGGTGCCACGCTCATCCCAGCCGTACTCGACCAGTACGCCCAGGTCAGCAGCGCTATCCTGCAGACCATAGAAGGTGTATTCAACACCCGCCTGGGTAGCCAGGTAGTCGTCGCGATTGCTGTCGCGGCGGATTGCTTCAAACTTCCATAACCAGCTGTCGACGGTCGCCTGCAGATCCACACCAATCTGATCCATCTGCTCGTACAGGGGCACCAGTACGGTGTCGCCACTGCTATTAAGCTGCGGCGTCAGAACAGGGTCGCGGTTGGTACCGTGAAACCAGTACAGGCCAATATCCAGCACATCCACTGAGTGACTCCAGCGGATCGCGGTATCCAGATGACGGTCACCGGCACTGGACTCATAACGCGCGGCATCGGTGTCGACCACCAGACCACTGCGCAGACGTCCATCAGCACCAGGGAAGGTACGCTCACGGAAGCCGGGCAGCAGGTACAGATCCACAATTCCCCAGTCTTTGACCAGAGACAGGTTGACCATTGCTTGCCCCAGCTTATCTTCACCGTCGATATCTTCAACGCCATCGGTCTGGTTGATAACATCCACCAGATGCTGGAATTCGGTCACCCCCCAGAAGACCTTGCGCAGGCCTGTCCTCAGCTCCCAGTCATCATTGACATGGAGCCAGCTCAGTTCGCGAATATCGCCGTGGCTGCGTTCGTCATCGTGTTGATCCAGTCGCAGAAACGGGGTGAAAGTCAGGCTGTCATCGCCGTCATTCCATTCCCAGTACAGTTCAGGCTCAATGCTGATGGACAGGTTGCTGGTCTGGCTCTGATCGCTGAACTGAGCGTCTTCACTGAAATAACGCAGTTCGCCGCTGACTTTACCGGCCAGTTCGTAATCGCCCACACCTGCGCTAACCAGCCCTGACTGGGCAGCCAGAGCTGCGGCCAGCAGGGTTATATGCAGAGTTACCTGGCCCATTTTAGCGCGCTCGCTTGAGGGTGTTTTTATTGAAGTCTTTGTCTTGCAGGCCAGTCTGGAAACGGTAGTTGCTCCACATCAGGTCGGTGCTTTTACCGGTCTGATGGTTCACCATATTCTGGCTGTCAGCGCGCCAGTACTTACCCAGATATTGCTGGTAACCGGTGGAGCTGAGAGTTTTCAGCAGGCTGTTTTTACGGTCGTAGAACTCGACTTTCAACATCCGGTACTCTGACTGGTCTATCCAGACCTGACGACGGGTATAACCGGAGTTTTTATCTACCGGGTACTGTTCGACGACGAAACAAGTGCCGTCATTACAGGCTTCATCGCGCAGGTATTTGTAGCTGTACTTCTCGATTTCGAATGAGCTGAGATCTTCATAGGAGAACTCGGAGCCCATGAATGGACCGGACTTATTACGCGAGGCGATGCGTTTTACCCGCTTTAGTGCCGGCAGGTAAAGCCACTGATCATCCGCTCCCACCGCGTGAGAGAAGCTGAGGAAGTTAGTACCTTTTACATCCCGTGGCTTATCGAACATGGTCAGACTTTTGTCGCCGTCATCCATAACCTCCAGCGATTTGAGGCGGATCTCGCGGGTGCTCTCCTGGCCCTGTTTGTTTCGCAGCACCATTTTCATTTCGGCCTGCATATCACTCCAGCCGGCATCACGTGCTTTGGCTTCTGTCGAGATCGTCAGGCCTTTTTCTTCAGCAGTTTCCGCCAGTACCAGAGCCGGGCTGGTTAGCAGGGCGGTGGCCAGGAGGGTGTTAAGCGGCTTTGTTAACGATATCATCGTGAGATCCTTCGGAGTTATCAGAGGTTGTCGGTGTTGCTGTCTGAGGTGCGTCGCTGTCACCACCATCAAGTTTTATCAGCAGTGGCGGCAGGAACAGGAAGTCCACAATCAGTGCGATCAGGATGGTCAGTGCAGTCAGCAGCCCCATATCTGCATTGAGCTTGAAGCTGGACTGGGCCAGTACCATAAAGCCCGCGACCAGCACCAGAGTGGTGATCCACAGTGCCCGGCCTACGCTAGCGAATGCATAACGGACAGCAGCAACGCTATCTTTACCGCGTTCACGACGGGCGTACAGGTATTTGCTGAGGAAGTGGACAGTGTCATCCACTACAATCCCCAGCGTCATACCGGCGACGACGGACAGTGCCAGGCCGATCTGGCCATCGATCATATACCACAGGCCAAAGCCCATCGCAGCCGGTGCCAGATTGGGCAGCAGGCTGATCAGGCCAAAGCGGACGGAGCGCAGCGCAAACCCCAGCATAATGGAAATCAGCACCAGGGCTGCCGAGGTACCGATCAGCATACTCTGGATATTCCGCTGGCCGATATGGGCGAACATCAGGTTAGGGCTAGCGATGTCGACGTTGTACTGCGGAGCATTGTTGGCAAACCAGGCGGCGATCCGGTCTTCAACCTGAATCATCTCATTACTGGTCAGGTTTTGCAGTGTGGTAATGATACGGGTAGCGGATTTATCCACATTGAGCTGATTGTTCAGGTCCAGCCCGTACGGTAAAGACATCTCATAGAGCAGCAGGTACTGCGCCGACAGTTCACGGTCAGTGGGCAGCTTATAGTAGCTGTCATCGTCACCGTGCATATTCCTGTTCAGCCGTTTTAGAGTGTCTGACAGGGTGTTGACGTGATCGACCTCAGGCTGGGCACGCAACCAGCTGCTGAACTCGCCTATGATGTTAAGAAACTCGGGTGCATTAATGCCACTGCTCTCTTTGCTATCGACGGCGATCTCCATGCTGGTCATGCCTGACATATTGTCCTGCATAAAATCAGTGGAGATACGGAAGGGTACGGTAGTATCGAAGTATTTGACGAAGTCATCGTTGAGCCTGTTCTGCGGCATAAAGGCGACCATGACCAGGATGAGTACGCTCATGGCGGGTAGCAACAGGCGTCGGTTAGCGATGACAAACACCGATACTTTGTCCATCAGATCATGATCACCTTCCTCGGTGACACGTACCTTGACGGGCAGCAGCCGCAGCAGGGCCGGAAACAGGGTAACGGAGAACAGGAACGCCAGCATCACACCGATCGCGACCATATTACCCAGGTCACGGAAGGGTGGTGAGTCGGAGAAGTTCATGCTCAGAAAGCCCACCGCCGTGGTCAGGCTGGTCAGCAGGATTGGCTGGAAGTTGATTCGCAGGCTGTCGAGAATGGCCTGTTCTTTCTTAACGCCCTGACGCATCTCGTAGAACATGGTGGTCAGAATGTGGATACAGTCGGCCACCGCCAGGGTGAGGATCATGGTCGGTGCGCTGGCACTGGGCCCGGTCAGGTAGAAGCCCATCCAGCCTGCCAGCCCCATGGTGCCAACAATAGAAAATGCTATGACCATGACGGTGGCAAAGCTGCCGCTGAAGGTACGCAGCAGTACCATCATCGCCAGTACCACCATGCCAAACATCAGTGGCACCAGGGTGGCGCTGTCGTTGAGTGAGGACTCGGCGAAGCTGTTGTTCATCATCACGATGCCCGACAGGTGAACCGTCATCCCCGGATTTTCTGCCTCAAAAGCAGCCTTCATCGCCCGGACTTTGGCAACGACTTGAGGCACTTCTTCGACCGGATTAATGCCCGGCAGCTGCACGGTGACATTGACCACCGTGACATGGGCTTTATCAGAAATCAGTTTGTTCAGCAGCTGGGGCTCGCCCAGTGCGATCTGCTGCAACCGGGGCATATCCGCGTCAGCGATTGTGGCCGGATCCAGCACCAGATCTTCGACGATCATATCGTCGTCTTCGGCACGGGTGTGCTGGAAGTTGGTGATGGAGTCAACGCGGGTAGAAAAGGGCACCTGCCAGCCTTCATCAGTCAGCTGGTAGATGGCGGCCAGGGTGCTGGGAGTAAACACCTTGCCGTCATCTGGCGCGATGATAAATGCGACATTATCACTTTTATTGTATATCTGCTGCATTGCCTCAAAGGCTTGCAGCTGGGGGTTTTCTTCGGAGAAAAATACCCGGTAGTCAGACTTGAACACCAGGTTCTGGGCTCCGGCAGCGGCGACCACGACCAGTGCCAGGGTGAGCAGAATCACCAGCACCGGGTGGTTAAGTACCGCGCGGAAGAGTTTATTATTCATGTAATTCACCGTTTTTGACGAATCGTCACTTTCTCGTCATTAAAAAAGCGGTCACTCCAGAAAGCTCCGCTGTGCGTCCTGAAACCGGGGGCGCAAAGCGGACCTGTCCAGTTGTGTGACGATTCGTCAAAAATAAACGTAAACCGCTATGGGTGCAACTGTTCAATAGGGTAGAAAAGGTGGAAATAGTGTTGCCATAATCATTCGGATCGTTATCGATGGTGGCAGTTTTTATACCCTCTGCCAGGCTGAATAACTATACGCAATCGTGCAGGGGGAGTGTTTATGTGTTTAACAGGCAGACTGGTAGCGGTGCTGCTCGGGTGGTTGCTCAGTAGCGCGAGCGTACAGGCGAGTGGCCTGGTAGTGGGTGGTGGGGTGATTGCTAAACAGGACAGCGGTGCCGCTGCGATGCTACAGCTGGCCGTTGAACAGGATCCGCTTCAGGCGCTGGGAGGCGTCCAGTTATACAGTGGTGCGCTGGTGGCTGAGCAGGATACCTGGTATCTGCACGGCGGTCTGGCAAAGTCGTTTGAGCTACCCGGACGCTGGAGCTGGGGGGCCGGGTTGAGTGCTGGCGTCTACCACAGTAACCATCCGCAGCTGGATCTGGGTTACGACATTGAGTTTATGAGCCGGCTATATCTGGACTATGAACTGTCAGTGGAACAATCATTGCGGCTGGAGGCCGGTCATCTGTCTAACGCTGACCTTGGCGATGATAACCCGGGCACGGAGTTTATTTTACTGAACTGGATATTCCGACTCTGAGCGCTGGCTGATGCTGGCGTAAAACAATAAGTGAGTCGAGTAGCCTTTTAAAGCTTTAACGGTCGGCTTTGCTGCTCCAACAGAGTCATTTCGGCACTAAAAACCTCGGTTTTCAGCAAGCTGATCAGCCGGGCTGTTCGGCCTGGGTCAGATAGCGGTTGCCAGCTCAGGCCGTCCAGTACCAGGGTACAGTTGGTGACGACGGCCCGCTCCAGCAGCATGTTATTGCGGGTACCGCAGCGTTCAACATTTTCCGATAGCAGGGATATGGTGCCAAAGCCGATTGACCAGAAGGCAAAGGTGACCTCCTGAGGGGACATGCCATGGGTCAGAACCAGATCATGGTCGGTGATTGCCTGTTGCAGCACCTGCGTGACCAGGTTAAGCAGCCGGTTATCCAGGTCCAGGTGCTCGTTCTGGCGTGCTGGTGAGGCTTTTTCACTGACCGATGGTGTTTTGGCGGTGATGACAAGCATAAATTTGTCGGGATAGAGGTAGGCATACAGCATGTAGGCAAAGCCAACTGCCAGCATCCGGTCCCGGCTGCAACTCTTAATGCTCAGGGCGCGCTGAAACATAGCGACAAGATCCTGCATGCTGCTATTACACAGCCCAATCAGCAGGTCCTCTTTACTGCTGAAATGGTTGTAGACCGTTCCCTTGGAGAACGGTACCTGAGCCACCACCTTATCCATGGTCAGCGCGGTCGCGCCGATCTGATTAATCAGCTGCTGTGCAGCGTCAAGGATGGTCTGTTCACGGGCCTGAAGCGCCGTATCATCGAGTAATTTTGGGCTCATTAAGGACCTGCGTTGTTAGCTGGAGCGGTGTGGATCATAACCCGCGCAGGGCGATGAAATGTAGGACGGTGGAGGGCTACCGTACTGAATCAGTGCGGTGTCATCTTTGTCAGCAACGCATTGAGTTGTACCAGTCGTTCAGAAAAGCCTGTCAGATCCTGGTCAAACAGCTCCACTTTTGTCTTTAATCGCTGCAACTTTTTCCACAGTGTCTGAGGTATATCGCTCTGTTCTGCCGTATCGAGCTGACTGAGGCTGAGTGCGCGCTGGCCGTCATTACTGATCAGTGTAATGGGTTGCTGCAGTAATTGCTGCAGCTGCGCGCGCATGGCAGCGACGTCATTGATATCGGGCACCCGTGTTTCATCCGCGAGCCAGTGCTGTACCTGAGTGTGGCAGTCCGCCAGGTATTGCTCAATCGGGAGCAGGCAGACCGAAGGTTCATTGGCAGACATAGGGCGGTATCCTGATGCAAAGGGGCGCATCATACCGTGAATGGCTGGGGAAGGGGCCCCGTTTCACTAAAGCAGTGTGATAACGGGGTCTGTGGTTCAGGCGATAAAGCTGGATACTGCGTTGCGGAGCTTGCCTGACAGTTCGGTGAACTCACGGCTGGCGTAGAACGTCTGTTCCGCATAGGTAGAGGTATCGGCTGCCAGCTCGCTGACTGCGACCAGTCGGCTGCTGACCTGGCTGGACACCTCTGCTTGCTGGGCGGTGTTATCCGAGATCTGACGGTTGGTCGAGTTAATAGTCTGGACTGCCTGGCTTATATCGTGCAACGCGATACGGCTCTGGCCTGCCTGCTCAACACTGAGGCGAGCGGTTTCCCGGCTGCGCTCCATCGCACTGACCGCTTTGCTGCTGCCACTTTGCAGTGATTCGATCATATTGTGGATTTCCTGGGTCGATTCCTGAGTCCGCTTGGCCAGAGTGCGCACTTCATCCGCGACGACGGCAAAACCTCGGCCATTATCACCCGCACGGGCTGCTTCAATGGCGGCATTGAGCGCCAGCAGGTTGGTCTGATCGGCGATGTTGCGAATCACGTCCAGCACCGAACCAATCTTATCGCTGTCACTAGCCAGATCATTGATGATATGGGTGGTCTGATCGACCTCCTGGGAAAGCTGCTCAATATTATGGATGCTGTTATCCATCACGCTGGCACAGGTTTCTGCACGGATGCTGGCATGGCTGGCGGCAGTCAGTGCCTCAGCCGCCGCTCCGCTGGCGGTATGGGATACCGACTCCAGCGTATTGCTTAACTCCCGGATTGCCGTGACCAGCTGGTCGGCATCGCGTTTTTGCTGCTGCATCTCATCGATACTGTTGCCACTGTGGGCTGATAAAGTCTCAGCAGAAGTATGGAGCTTACCCGAAGCATTCTGGGTTTCGGCCACGACCTTATGGATAGCCTGCATAAAGGTATTGAAGTTGTTGGCGAAGGCGCTGTGGGCGTTTGGCTGGCGAAAGGTGACATCCATCTTGTTGTCCACGACCTGAAGATGGGAAGCAATCTGGTGAATTTCGGCGGTCTGAACGGCTTCTTTCTGGGCGTTAAGTGCCATCACAACCAGTAAAATGCTTTCAAATACGACATAGCCGGCATGGAGCATGACCAGGTAGTAGCTGGTTTCAGGAAATAAATAGACGCCTGCCCCTGCTGCCTGGAGGAAATTGAAAAGCAGGTGATGAACCGCGATCACACCAGCGGCGGTGATAATTACCAGGAAATCCCGGTAGTACAGCAGGAAAGCCAGCAGACAGAAAATAGCAAAGTGCATTTCGATCATGCCATTGGACTGGTGGATCTGCAGGGCGGCATAGAACATGAGCGCAGCCGCGATGCTATGACGGGTCAGACTACGGCCCGGTAGCTGGCTGATCAGAATAGTGGGGACAATAGCGGTGGGCAGGGCGATTATCAGTACCTCGGTCCATGTATTGTGCCAGGACGCCATTGCTATGGATACAGCAAACAGGAACCAGATAACTTTGACCATCAGGCGATCGGCACGTTGATAGTGCTCTCGCAAAAAGGACTGTGCATTCATAACGATGGACTCTCCTTGATCCCGCCGATCAGACATAAGTTACTTCCACGTTAAATAGAGGTTTACTCTCTATTTATGAAGTAAGACGGGTCAGACTATGAAAGTTGATAGTTCGCATTCCATGCAGGGTTAGTTGATTCCATTCAGAGCCAGCCCTCACCAGAGTAGTGTGGGTATTGCGATAAAAATTTCGTCGTCAGTTTTATTGTCAGATTTAAAATAAAATAAGCTAAAGTTTTTTAACATAAGTTCTGGTTCGTTATATAACGTTAGTTCATTTATTTATGTTTATAGCCTTGCCTGAATAGATTGAGTTTTCTGCACCAGCTAATGCCGTCCTCTATCGCCTTTGTTTTTGATCTATTATTCAGTTGTGGTGTTATCCAATGAGACGGTTACTGTCGGTTTTTTACCGGATTAACGGTCGGAAAATAAACTTAATACCTTGAATATGCAAATGCTCTAGTAATTTTTATGTGACTTTATTATTTAAAGCGGGCTCGATTCATAGTTGTACTTCGGATGTTATGGGGACCTAGGGTGTAGGCAGGGCTGCTGGAGCTGGAACAGGTGACTCTTCGCCCAGCAGGGGCGAAGAGCGGATCAGGTTTAGAACTCAGA
Source organism: uncultured Oceanospirillaceae bacterium (assembly GCA_913057435.1). GTDB lineage: Bacteria > Pseudomonadota > Gammaproteobacteria > Pseudomonadales > Balneatricaceae > Marinobacterium_C. The sequence continues at coordinate 12,355 of CAJXNY010000034.1, forward strand.
CGATAAAGCTGGTTACCGAGTGACGTAACTTACCGGAGAGTTCAGTAAACTCCCGGCTGGCATAAAACGTCTGTTCAGCATAGGTTGAGGTATCGGCGGCCAGTTCACTGACAGCCTGTAGCCGACTGCTGACTGCATTGGAGACTTCAGTCTGTTGCTCAGTCGCGTCTGCAATCTGGCGATTGGTTTCATTAATCGTATTCACGGCCTGAGTAATATCGTGCAGCGCCTCGCGGCTTTCACCGGCCTGCTCGACACTCAGTCGGGCCGTTTCCCGACTTTTCTCCATCGCCGAGACGGCTTTACTGCTGCCACTTTGCAGCGACTCAATCATCTGGTGAATTTCCTGGGTAGACTCCTGAGTTCGTTGTGCCAGAGTGCGTACTTCGTCGGCAACCACCGCAAAACCACGGCCATTATCACCGGCGCGGGCGGCCTCAATTGCTGCGTTCAATGCCAGCAGGTTGGTCTGATCGGCGATGTTACGGATCACATCCAGTACCGAACCAATTTTATCACTGTCTTCAGCCAGTACATTAATGGTCTGGGTTGTCTGGTCTACCTCCTGTGACAGCTGCTGGATATTATTGATGCTGTTGTCCATGACGGTGGCACAGGTGCGGGCGCGTGTTGCTGCGTGTGTTGCCGCTGTCAGGGCTTCGCTGGCCGCACCGCTGGCGGTGTGAGAAACCGATTCAAGGGTCTGGCTTAGCTCACGAATGGCATTCACCAGCTGGTCGGCGTCGACTTTCTGCTGCTGCATCTCTTCAATGCTGTTACCACTGTGGGCAGACAGAGATTCTGCCGAGGCATGTAGTTTATCCGACGCCCCCCGGGTTTCTGATACCACTTTATGGATGGCTTCCATAAATGTATTGAAGTTATTGGCAAAGGCGCTGTGAGCTTTAGGCTGGCGGAAAGTGACATCCAGCTTGTGATCAATAACCTGCAGATGCGATGCAATCTGGTGTATCTCAGCGGTTTGTACCGCCTCTTTTTGCGAGTTTAGTGCCATCACAACCAGAATGGTTGCTTCAAAAACAACATACGCACTGTGGATAAACACCAGGTTATAGCTGGTTTCCGGGAACAGATAGACCCCAACGCCAGCTGCCTGAAGGAAGTTAAACAGGAAGTGGTGAACAGCAATGACGCCAGCTGCGGTGAGGATGGTCAGAAAATCGCGGTAATAGAGCAGGAATGCCAGCAGTACGAAGATGGCGAAATGCATTTCGATCATGCCATTAGCCTGATGGATTTCCAGCGCGGCATAAAACATCAGAGCAGCAGAAATACTGTAACGGGTCAGGCCGCGACCTGGCATTTGACTGGCCAGAATCGTTGGCACCACTGCCGTTGGCAGCGCAATTAGTAACACTTCTGACCAGGTATCATGCCAGGCGGCCATTGCCATGGATACGGCAAATAAAAACCAGATGACCTTTACCATCAGGCGGTCGGCACGACGATAGTGCTCCCGCAAGAAGGATTTCTTATCCATAAAAAACGTTCTCCCTAAACTCACTCAATCTTTAGTTGGCCAGGCACAAAAACAGCCAGACCCGGCGATACTTCCAGGCACAGCTTGGCGGCCTGCCAGCAGGCTTTTTAGTACAGTTTCAACCAGTCCGTCTCCGCTAGGTAAGCAGAGTGCCCCCAGAGTGTATGGCCCGAAATAGGACAACTGACCATGCTGATCAAGAATGGCGGTGGCTGGGCTGGCTGGTACTTGTGATGGTAGTGCCAGTTGGCTGGCACGAATTAAAGTAGCCCCGGGAAATAGCGTAGATGCTTGTTGTACAAACTCCTCGGGGCTGGGGATTGTATCATTCAATATGACAATAAAACGAACCCCCTGTGGACCAAATGTTTCAATTAGTTGCTGTACATGCTGAGTATTGAAACGGCTGCACAGACAACTCGGATCCCAGAAATGAATTAGCACCGATTTTTGAGAGCTGCTCTCTGTAATAATTTGATTGGAGTGGAGGTAGGTATTCAGGTAGTGGCCCAGCTGGGCATTTTCAAAGTGGACAAACTGTTCCTGGCCGGGAGGGTAAAAAGACCGGATATCTCGTACCAGGAACCACCAGAAGGCGTAACACATAGCGATCAGCCAGACGATAACAAGCAGGGCCATCAGGCCCTGCTGTCGTTTACTGATGGAGTCTGTTGGCTCAGCTTGCATTAGCGGCAACGATGCTCTCAGGTACTGCACGGTGACGCGCCAGGTGGGCGGGTGTTTCTGTTGCTGCACGTTTTAGTACGAAGTTGGTGCGTGCTTCGTGGTAACCGCGATCTTCACCGAAGAAGTTGACTTTCATTTGCTTCAGCTCCGCTTCACGGCAGGCCAGCATCTCGGCACTGTGGGCCTGCAGTACGCCGATTTTATCGGTCATGATTCGATTGTACTCAGATGAGTGAGCTAGCTGTTCGCTCATGCGCTGAATCTGCTGAGCATAGGTGCTGCTGTCGTAATCATCACGGTAGATGATGTCATCGATCAGGCCCATCTTAAGTGCCTGCTGATCACTGATGGGCAGACACTGATTCGTGAGCTGCTCGGCACGTTCAGCGCCGACGCGACGTGGCAGGCTCCAGGTCCAGAACTCGGAGCCGTACAGGCCGCCCATCCCTTTGTAGTGCGGGTTCAGTACCACCCCTTCACGGATAAATACCTTATCCGCTGCCAGTGCCATCATGACGCCACCTGCGCCCGCGCTACCGTGCATCGCTGCGATAACCAGCCGGTCCTGAGTCATCAGCATTGCCTGCACCATATCGTTGATGGCATTGATGTTGGCCCATGACTCATCACCAGGGCTGCTGGCAGCTTCAATGACATTGAGATGAATACCGTTAGACCAGTAATCAGCACCGCCCATCAACACGATGGCCCGGGTATTACGTTCACATGCCTGCCGGTAGGCCTCAGTCAGACGTTCGCACTGGTGGGTGCTCATGGCACCGTTGTAGAAATCGAAGTGCAGGTAGCCGACATCATTGTGCTCTTCGTACCAGATCTCTTTGAAGGTTGTGTCCTGACCCTGGTAAAGCGCGGGCAGTGACAGTTCTGGCACATTGGCGATCTGGTCGCCGAGCAGCTCGGCTGCTGGCATTTTGAAATGACCTTCACTGGCCGGGCCTTTTTTCTTCAGGTGGCTGATCCAGACCGCACCGTCAGTAGCCGCTCGGCAGATGGCACCGTCACGGGTGGCCAGAATGTCGCCAGGCTTACCCACCAGAGCGCCTTCAGCATGGACACCGCAGAGGTAATATTCTTCACCAAACAGCTCATCCAGCAGGCCTGGGAAGCCATCTGCAGAACGGATTTTGCGGATAATCAGCTCTACGCTGTCCTCCTGCCAGTCGATGCTGCGGCGGGTCTGTTTCATAACCGGACGGCAACGACCGATCACGGCAGGGTTCATGTAGTTCAGGGGCTCGGGGACAAAGTGGCCGCTTTCGAAACGGCGGACTGCGGTGCGGATTGCTTTCATCGCTGCCTGAACGGTTTCGCCACGGTAGAGGCTGCTTTTACGGCCTTCTCGCAACGGGTACTCGGCACTTGCCCAGACTGGGCCAGAATCCATTTCATTTGCCGCTTCTACCAGAGTAACGCCCCAGTGCGAAGCATTTTCGCGGATAGCCCAGTCAAGTGAAGAAGGGCCACGATCTCCGCGAATACCAGGGTGGACAATGATACAGGGGGTGTTGCGCCAGACATCTTCGGGAATAACCTTGGTTAACATAGGGCATAGTATCAGCTCAGGTTTGAATAATTTAATCCCTTCCCTGACCTGATCATTATTAACAAAAACTTCAATGCTAACGTCGTGGCCTAGCTGGTTTAGTTCCAGGTGAGCAGCTTGAGTCATGCTGTTATAGCTTGTTGATAATAATAAAATACGCATATTGAAAGTCCCTTCGCTGACGGTTTTTGCCGCAGTCCTGTAATAAATAATCAGTTACGTTCCTTTGATGTGGCGATTCTTTATAGAGTTGGGGTTGTTTTCAATCATACTTTGGTGCCATTGAAACGCTTGCTATAAGTGCGTGATTAAAGTCGGGCTTCGTATTAGTAATTAGTTACTTTACATATTTAAAAATTAAGAGTGGAAGTGGCTCTAAAGCGGAGGTAACTATAAATACAATAATCCTCGTCTATTTGCTTCGATCGTTTAGACTTTTTGGTTTATTACTGTATAAAAAAAAGCCATCACCGCCTGTTTTAGTATTCAATATTTCATGTCTGTTTTAGTTTTCCTTGGGGGTGTTTAAGACGTGTGAAGGCTTTTTTATCAGTTTTGTTTTTTATTTATTTAAACTTCGATCATTAAAAATAGGACTTTTTCTCAGTGCAATATAGGAGCTACTTTACCCGGGCAGGCTAAAAAACGATCAGCTTGGTGTGGCGGACGAACCTGGTGTCCGCCGCCAGGTTCGTCAAAGGCTCAGTGCACTGCTGCTTTCTGTGGTCGGTGCATCATCAACTCCATCTGGTGTTGCAGGCCTGACAGTTGTTGGTCGAAGTCGAGTATCTGCCCACGCAGCATTAGCAGTTTCTCAAATACCTGCTCCGGAATGGGGTAGTCCTGCTGGTTACAGTTGCCCAAGGATATTTCTATATCGCCGTCCAGAGAGGCAATTTCCATGGGTACGTAGAGCAGTGCAGCGACCTGCACCCGAAGCCGGATCACTTCATTGTAATCAGGCAGTGGTGTTCGGCCACTGGCCCAGCCCTGTACCTGGGCGTCCAGCTGGTTTAGCTGATTGATAACCTGTTTGATAGACATCTGAATCTCAGTCCTTGTCGACGGTCTGGTGCACCCCGGCCCGATGGGCGGTACCACGCGCCATTCCATTATTGAATATGGAGGAGTCTAGTTGCTGATTTCGGGCTACGCCTGGCCTGATACTTGAAAAATCCGCGTTTGCCCAATAGCCAGAGGGCTGCTACCCCAGTCAATGGCCGGGGCCTGGATAGAAACTGGTAAGCTTTAGCGTTGTGATGAAGCAACGGGTTGTGGCAATGGTGAAAGTAGCCGGGTTTGAAATTCGTGTGCGTGGTGTGGTTCAGGGTGTGGGTTTTCGGCCGTTTGTCTGGCAACTGGCGCAGCAGCTGGGGCTGGCGGGTGTGGTTGCCAATGATGGCCAGGGCGTACGCATTGAACTGTGCTGTAGCGCAACGCAATGTGCTGAATTTATGCAGCAGTTACAACTGGATAGCCCACCACTGGCACAGATTCAGGCGCTGGAAAGCCGGCTGGTAGAACTGAGCCCGACAGGCCAGTTTGATATTATCGCCAGCCAGAGTGGGGCTGTACGTACCGGTTGTGCGGCGGATGCCGCCAGTTGTACACAATGCCTGAGCGAACTGAACGACCCTGACAACCGCCGCTACCGCTATCCGTTTATCAACTGTACCCACTGTGGCCCCCGGCTCAGCATTGTGCAGTCGATCCCCTGGGACCGCCCCTCTACCAGTATGGTGGTATTTCCCCTGTGCCCGGCCTGTCAGCGTGAATACGATGACCCCGGCGACCGGCGCTTCCATGCCCAGCCCAATGCCTGCCCGGACTGTGGCCCACAACTCTGGCTGGAAACTTCGGACGGGGTGACGCTGGAGGCCCCCGGTGAACTGTTTGGCGAGCTGCAGGCGCAGCTACAGACCGGGAAAATTCTCGCCATCCGTGGGCTGGGTGGTTTTCATCTGGTCTGTGATGCGACTAATGCTGCTGCGGTTACCCGGCTGCGCCAGCGTAAAGCCCGCCCGGCTAAGCCCCTGGCGTTGATGGTGGCCGACCTTGATGTACTGACCGGTTACGCCCAGCGCACAGCGCAGGCTGATGCGGCGTTGCAAAGTCCGGCGGCACCGATTGTGCTGCTGGCTCGACATTCTGACTGCAGCTTGCCTGGTGCTGTTGCGCCCGGTCAGTATCAGCTGGGCTTTATGCTACCCGCCACACCGCTGCACCATCTGCTAATGGCAGGGCTGCAGACGCCACTGGTGATGACCAGTGGTAACCGTAGTGGCCAGCCACAGGCGATCAGTAACGACGAGGCCCGCCAGCAGCTGGTGGGGATTGCCGATTTGCTGGTGCTGCATAACCGCGAGATTATTAACCGGCTGGATGACTCGGTACTGCGCGATACCCCTGCCGGTGTACAGCTGTTGCGCCGGGCCCGTGGCTACGCGCCGCAACCGCTGTCCCTGCCACCGGGCTTTGAACAGGCGAATGACCTGCTGGCGCTGGGTGCTGAGCTGAAGAACACGTTTTGTCTGATCAACGCAGGTCAGGCGATTCTCAGCCAGCATCTGGGCGACCTGACCGATGCACAGACCTGTGACAGCTGGGAGCAGGCGATCAGCCTCTATCGTCAGTTGTATCAGCATCAGCCGGTTTTACTGGCACACGACCGCCACCCGGATTACCGGCCTACCCAGTTTGCGCAGACCCAGTCGCTGCAAACGGGCATCCCGCTGGCTGCGGTACAGCACCACCATGCCCACATTGCCAGCTGCATGGGGGAGCATGGTTATCCACGTACCGCCGCGCCGGTGCTGGGGATCTGTTTTGATGGCACCGGCTATGGTGACGATGGCACCCTGTGGGGCGGCGAGTTTCTACGGGCGGACTACTGTCAGGTACAGCGGCTGGGGTCACTGACCCCGGTGCCACTGGTGGGCGGTAGCCAGGCGATTCGTGAGCCCTGGCGTAATCTGTTTGCTCAGCTGGAGGCCTGGCAGGCGGGAGGTGACTGGGCGCAGCTCTGGCCTGCTTTTGCCGCGAAACCGCTGCCAACGCTGCGGGCCATGATGAAAAAACAGCTGAACTGCCCGTTAAGCAGCTCGGCCGGGCGTCTGTTCGATGCGGTGGCCGCTGCGCTGGGGTGCAGTTTTACGGCTATCAGTTATGAGGGTCAGGCCGCTATTGAACTGGAAACACTGGCCCGGCAATGCAGCGCTGAGGTGAAGGGCTATCCGTTTGATTACCAGCAGCATGAAGGGCGCTGGTTGCTGGACCCGGCACCGATGTGGCAGGCGCTGATCGCTGACCTGCAGGCCGCTCGCCCAGCGGCGGAAATTGCTCAGGCCTTTCAGCTGGGTCTGGCAGACCAGAGTGCGTTATTGGCGGGGCAGCTGGCGAGGGCGCATTCGATCAGGACGGTGGTGCTGTCTGGCGGGGTGATTCAGAACCAGTGTTTACAGCAACGGCTGGTCAGCCAGCTGCAGGGCCAGGGATTTCAGGTATGGCTGCCACAACAGTTACCCGCCAATGATGGCGGTATTGCGTTTGGTCAGGCGCTGGTCGCGGCGGCCAGGCAGTTACAGCATACAGCGGAGGCATAATGCAGATTACTTTTTTGGGTACGTCCTCGGGTGCCCCCAGTCGTCAGCGCAATGTCAGTGCGACCGCAGTGTCGCCGGAGCGTGGACGGCGCTGGTTACTGGTCGATTGCGGTGAGGCGACTCAGCACCAGCTGCTGCGCACAGCGTTGTCACCGCAACAGCTGGCGGCAGTGCTGATCACCCATATTCATGGTGATCACTGTTATGGCCTGCCGGGGTTGCTGGCGTCGTGTCAGCTGAATGGCCGCACGGAGCCGCTGACGCTGATTGGCCCGGCTGCTGTCTGGGACTATTTACAGGCGGTGATTCGCTTTACCGAACTGCAGATCAGTTACCCGCTGGAGTTTATTGCCGTCAGTGATGAGCTGGCCCTGACCCGCGCCGGGTTTGCCATCAGCGCTCATCCTCTGAGCCACCGGGTGCCCAGCTGGGGTTATCGACTGCAGGAAACCGGCATCCAGAATCGGCTGGATGTGGCGCGTTTACGTGCAGAGGGCATTCCGGCCGGGCCGCTGTATGCCCGCTTACAGCGGGGTGAGGATTGCCCGCTGGCAGATGGCCGGGTGCTGAAAAGTTGCTGCTATACCGAGCCGTCGCGACGGCCCAGAACTCTGGTGATCGGCGGTGATAATGACCGCCCTGAATTGTTGGCAACTGCCTGTCATGGGGCTGATCTGCTGATCCATGAAGCAACCTACACCGAGGATGTGCTGGTTCAGGTGGGGCCTGAACCACAACACAGCTGTGCTGCACAGGTGGCCCGTTTTGCTCAGACACAGGGACTGAATAACCTTATTCTGACCCACTTCAGCCCACGTTATCGCGCTCAGGCCCGTAAACCCCGGGAGCGCAGCATGGCGGAGCTTGAAGCTGAAGCGCGCCAGCACTACGGTGGGCAGCTGTACCTGGCGCAGGATTTTGACTGTTATCAGCTGACCCCTCAGGGCGAGCTTGTCCGGCTGCAACGCTGACTGGCGTTTGCCAGATGAAAAGGAGTTTATCGACGCATGAATGCCCTGTGGGTGCGAATGCTGCTGCCACTGGTGATCGCCGGTTGTGCGGCTGATCCGATTGAGCAGCTCAGGCTGGCTGATCGCAGCTACCAGCTGGAACTGACCCCGCTGACCTGGTACACAGCAGCGGGCTGCCGGGGTGTCTGGCAGGCTGCGGCCATTGAGTAAACCGCTGGCGTGCTGATGCAGGTAGCGGTTGATAAAGGTAATGATAAGGGAGTATGCACGGATGAAATTAGCAGCATTGTCTCTATTGGCCACCGTTGTGCTGACGGGGTACGGCTGTAGCAATAGTACCCACATTTCACCAACTGTCGTCGAAGGTGCTGAGCTGTTTGAGGTGGTCGCCACCCCCACGATGCAGACCAGCCATACCGGCGTTACCTGTGTCGGGGCGCGAGGCCAGGTCTGGATAAAAGACGGAACGGTGGGCGGTGTACTTACCGATGATCGGCAGCGGAACTTTAAAATCACCGGCCGCCTCAAGGCTGACCACAGCGTTGAAGCCGGGATTGCCGTCAACGGCCAGCTGGTTGCCAGCTGGGGTGGTCAGGTCCGGCACAACGCCGGTCATGGCAGCTGGCGGGATGAAAGTGGCTGTCAGGGTGACTGGCGGCTGTCGTCTCTCTGACCCTGTCGGACGGGACGGCGCTGTCTGCCCCTGTTAACCTCCTTAGCCTCATCCCTGACTGACTGACTGACTGACTGACTGACTGACTGACTGCCTGTCGTCCATGGCGATTGTCTTCTGACTGTCACTTCTCTGAAACGCCTACTCGCTAACGCCCCTTGTCTTTGTGACTGAGTTTACCTTTTCACGCTATCCGGGAGAGGCGACAACTATGCTGACACAGGGGGTATACCAGAAACAGTCATAAAGTTGTGGCTGGTTCGTTGTCGCTCCGTCTCACACTGCTGTAGCAGACCGGTTAGTGGCTTTCCAGCGCTGTTGGCAACTGACAGATCTGCACGCATTAGCGAACGTAAAAGTATCGCTATCTAGTTGATAAATAGGATCTTTTATATATGGCCCTGTTTTTGCTTATCGCATTCTCTAATACATAAAGCGAAACCTATAAAAACGATAAGCGAAGTGGGTGGTGTGCTGTGTCTGCCCGGGCTGGAGTTGCGCGGTTACCGATGAGTGGGTCGGTGCGTTGTACTCCCGTCGCCTCGCCGACGGAGAAGAGCTGATGTCTGAGATTGAAACGTTTTACCAAGTGATGCGGCGGCAGGGAATTACCCGCCGCAGCTTTCTGAAATACTGCAGCCTGACGGCCGCCGCGCTGGGACTGGGGCCAACCTTTGCGCCGCAGATTGCCAACGCGATGGAAACAAAGCCGCGTACGCCGGTGGTATGGCTGCATGGGCTGGAGTGTACCTGTTGCTCTGAGTCTTTTATCCGTTCTGCCCATCCGCTGGTTAAAGACGTGGTGCTGTCGATGATCTCGCTGGATTACGACGACACTCTGATGGCGGCCGCCGGTCACCATGCCGAACAGGCGCTGGAAGACACCATCCAGAAATATAAAGGTGAGTACATCCTGGCGGTGGAGGGGAATCCGCCACTCAATGAAGATGGCATGTTCTGCATCGTCGGTGGCAAGCCGTTTCTGGATCAGCTCAAACACGCCGCCAAAGATGCCAAAGCCATCATTGCCTGGGGCAGCTGTGCCTCCTGGGGCTGTGTGCAGGCCGCACGGCCGAATCCGACCCAGGCGGTGCCAATCCATAAAGTGATCACCGACAAACCGATTATCAAAGTGCCGGGCTGTCCGCCGATTGCTGAAGTGATGACCGGCGTGATCACTTATATGCTGACCTTTGGCCGGTTGCCTGAGCTGGACCGTCAGGGCCGCCCGAAGATGTTTTACAGCCAGCGTATCCATGATAAATGCTATCGCCGCCCGCACTTCGATGCGGGTCAGTTTGTGGAAAGCTGGGATGACGAAGGCGCGCGCAAAGGCCACTGTCTGTACAAAGTGGGCTGTAAAGGCCCGACCACCTACAACGCCTGCTCCACCGTGCGCTGGAACGAAGGCACCTCATTCCCGATCCAGGCCGGTCATGGCTGTATTGGTTGTTCCGAAGATGGCTTCTGGGACAAGGGCTCATTCTATGACCGTCTGAGCAATATTCCGCAGTTTGGCATTGAACAGAATGCCGACCAGATCGGCACCGCCGTGGCGGGCACTGTGGGCGCGGGTATCGCCGCCCATGCCGCCGTCAGCGCGATCAAACGTGCCCAGCATAAAGGAGACCAGCCAGCATGAGCGAGCTGAATGTACAGAACAGTACCGATAACAGCGGCCGCCGGATTGTGGTTGATCCGGTTACCCGCATCGAAGGGCATATGCGCTGTGAGGTCAACGTGGATGAGAACAACATCATCCGCAACGCGGTCTCCACCGGCACTATGTGGCGCGGGCTGGAAGTAATCCTGAAAGGGCGTGACCCCCGTGATGCCTGGGCCTTTGTTGAACGTATCTGTGGTGTCTGCACCGGCACCCATGCGCTGACCTCGGTACGAGCGGTGGAAGATGCACTGGGGATTCAGATCCCGCTCAATGCCCATCTGATCCGCCAGCTGATGGATAAAACGCTGCAGATTCACGACCACATTGTGCATTTTTACCACCTGCACGCGCTGGACTGGGTCAACCCGGTGAATGCCCTCAAGGCGGACCCGAAAGCCACCTCCGAACTGCAACAAATGGTTTCACCGCACCATCCAAAATCCTCACCGGGTTACTTCAAGGATGTGCAGACCCGGCTGAAGAAATTTGTGGAGGGCGGCCAGCTGGGGCTGTTCGCCAATGGCTACTGGGATAACCCGGCCTACAAAATGCCAGCCGAAGCCGACCTGATGGCCGTGGCACATTATCTGGAAGCGCTGGACCTGCAGAAAGAGGTGGTGAAAATTCACGCCATCTTTGGCGGCAAAAACCCCCATCCTAACTACCTGGTGGGCGGCGTCGCCTGTGCCATCAATATTGATGGCACCGGTGCCTCCGGTGCGCCGGTCAATATGGTGACGCTCAATTTCGTGCTGGAACGGATCAGAGAAGCGCAGGCGTTTACCAAGAACGTCTACCTGCCCGATGTGATGGCTGTGGCCAGCATCTACAAAAACTGGCTCTATGGTGGCGGCCTGGCCGAGCAGAACCTGCTCTCCTACGGCACCTTTACCCAGGTGCCGTACGACAAGTCTACTGACCTGCTGCCCGCCGGTGCCATCGTCAATGGTAACTGGGATGAAGTACTGCCAGTAGACGTACGGGACCCGAGCGAAATTCAGGAGTTTGTGACCCACAGCTGGTACAGCTACGACGGTGATGAAAACCAGGGTCTGCACCCCTGGGATGGGGTAACCGAGCCGAAATTCGAGCTGGGGCCTAAGACCGTTGGCACCAAAACCAATATCAAAGAGCTGGACGAAGCGGCCAAGTACAGCTGGATTAAAGCGCCACGCTGGAAAGGCCACGCCATGGAAGTGGGGCCGCTGGCGCGCTACATCATCGCCTACGCCTCGGGCAAAGAGTACGTTAAAGAGCAGGTCGACCGTTCGTTGGCAGGCTTTAACCAGGCCACCGGCCATGAGCTGGGGCTGAAGCAGTTCCTGCCCTCCACCCTGGGCCGTACCCTGGCGCGGGCGCTGGAATGTGAGCTGTGCTGCGATACCATGCTCGATGACTGGCACCAGCTGGTGGGCAACATCAAGAACGGCGACAGCTCCACCGCTAACGTCGAGAAGTGGGACCCCAGCAGCTGGCCGAAAGAGGCCAAAGGGGTCGGCATCAACGAAGCACCGCGAGGCGCGCTGGGCCACTGGATCAAGATCAGGGATGGCAAGATCGAAAACTACCAGGCCATTGTACCGACCACCTGGAACGGCAGCCCCCGTGATGCTGAAGGCAATATCGGTGCCTTTGAAGCGGCCTTGCTGAACACCCCGATGGAACGGCCGGATGAGCCGGTGGAAATTCTGCGCACCCTGCACAGTTTTGACCCCTGCCTGGCCTGTTCTACCCATGTCATGTCCGAGGACGGCCAGGAGCTGACCAAGGTCAAAATCCGCTAATCCAGGGTGCAGGTCAGCCCGGCTGGCCTGCGCAATCGGAGGGAATACTATGACGATGGCAGTGAATAAACCTGAGCCTGCTAAGGCGCAGCAGGATGCGCCGCTGCAACGTAAACAGACCGCCGTGTTTGTCTATGAGTGGCCGCTACGGTTGTGGCACTGGGTCACCGTCTTCTCGGTGCTGATCCTGTGTGTGACCGGTTACTTTATCGGCGCACCACTGCCCAGCATGCCCGGCGAAGCGATCGATAACTACCTGATGGGCTACATCCGCTTTGCGCACTTCAGTGCCGGTTACGTGCTGGCGGTGGGCTTTGTCGGCCGCATCTACTGGGCATTTGTTGGCAACAGCCATGCCCGCGAGCTGTTTGTGGTGCCGCTGCACAAAAAGGCCTGGTGGAAAGAAGCCTGGCATGAAGTGCGCTGGTATCTGTTTCTGGAACGGGTGCCGAAAAAATACATCGGCCATAACCCGGTGGGCCAGGCGGCGATGTTTTTTATGTTCGTGCTGGGCAATATTTTTATGATATTCACCGGCTTCGCGCTCTACGGCGAAGGGCTGGGGATGGACAGCTGGGCCGACCAGGCGTTCGGCTGGCTGATCCCGCTGATGGGCCAGAGTCAGGATGTACACACCTGGCACCATCTGGGGATGTGGTACCTGATCATCTTCGTGATGATTCATGTATACGTGGCGATCCGTGAAGACATCATGTCTCGCCAGAGCCTGATCTCCACCATGATTGGTGGCTGGCGGATGTTCAAGGATGACCGTCCCGATTAAGTCTGCCTGCTGCCCTGATGTCCGTTCGGGGCGGTAGCAGGCTTATTTCGCGCCGGGGTTTTCTGCCCGTTAGCCCTGGTACTGGGCAACCGCTTCCTTGCACGGTCGGTTGTACAGGGGCCTGCACTTACCGGAGGTAAGGCAAGGCCCGCTCCATGATCTGTTGTTTCGGGTGGTGTGCTGATCTAACCCTCAGTCAGCACGTTTGTGCCACCCGTTTTTTACCCCTCTGGAGGCTCTCGCCAATGTCCCATACTGCGCCTTCGCCCCAACACTGGCGCTATAAATCCCGCAAACCTGAACACCCAGGCCAGCTGCTGGAACGCTGCTACATGATCCCCATGGGCATCAGCCAGTCGGCCCTGGCCCGCCAGCTGGGCATCTCCCGCCGCCGGGTGAATGAGATCGTCAACGGCCAGCGCGCCATCAGCGCGGATACCGCTATGCTGCTATCGGACTACTTCCACACCACCCCGATGTTCTGGCTGGAAAAGCAGCAACTCTGGGAGTTGTATGAGGCCAGTCGGCGTTAGGTGAAAATTGGCATATCTTAGGAAGGGGGAGGAAAACCGGCTTGCTATCCGTAGAGCAGGCTTCGTGTGCTGGTACTCTGCCTGCTATGAATGAAATGAGAGTGGAGAGATTATTAATGCTGAGATAGTGGCTGCGCTTTTCAATCGGCTGTATCGAACGTAGTAGTTCTTTATTGCCATAACTTCGTTAAGCTTTTGCCTTGAAATTAAGGGAGTTATCTATATTTGAATTTTTAAATTCTGAAATTTTACTCCAGGCTTCTTTGAATTCTTTATCAGTTAAAATTTGATTCTTTGACCACCCCTTTTCAAGGTCCGCATCAGTAAAAAAATCACCTTTCTGAAAATCCCTGAATGTATATTTTTCATTACTATCAAAGCTTAGTGTCTCTAGTTTGTCTCCGTATTTAGCCTCAAGCTTCTCTTTTACTGAGCTGAAATTTCGCTCTGATGCACTATCAAATTTCAGCCCTACATCGTGAGAACTGACAACCATGTCGCCGAAAGTTGCCGCAACTATGACGCCATCAACGCGGAAGATACCGTCCATTTTTGTGCTTAACGTTGTCAGATAACCCTCAGAAAATTTATCGAAAGTTGCTATGTCTGGTATCGCCATAGGGGCTATTTGTCCGGACATCCCAGAACGGTCAATATCTTTGCTTATAGGCATATTTGCTACAGGCTGACTTTTTCTTATGTCAAAAGTAGTAGCCGTTGATATAGGAGTTATCGTGCTCATTTATAGGTCCTTCTCTATTTTTATGATTAACTATTGATGATATGTCTGGTTTATGTTTTTAGTCAACTGGTCATTAATTAGAGCCCCTGTGTCAGGGTGTTTTCCTCTTTAGTTATTCACCTGTAAATAGTAACCAGAGTAAGTTTACCCACTGCCCTGATATTCGTTCGGGATGGCAACAGATTTATTTCAGATCGGGGTTTTCTGCTGTTAACCCTGGAGCCTGACACCCGGCACGGCTGGCGTGCCTGTTCCTGATTTGTTGTTTTGGGTGGTGTGCTGACCTGATCTCCATGGGCACTAGCCAGCTGGGTATCTCCCGCCGTCGGGCCAATGAGATCGTCAACGGCCAGCGCGCCATCAGCGCCGACACCGCCATGCTGCTGTCGGACTACTTCCACACCACTCCGATGTTCTGGCTGGAGAAACAGCAGCTCTGGGAGCGGTATGGGGCCAGTCGGCGTTGATCCGGCCATTGTCAGCTGTCGCTTTTATCTAAAGTCAGAGGAGCCCGGGGTCGGTTTTCAGTTAATCTGTCTGTGTGTTCTTGCGTTCTGAATGATTCGGAGCGAACTCTGATGAGGTGTTTATGTCTATTCTAAATACGAATCAAGGAATGATCGTACAGCCTGATTCCTCAGCCCGTTTAAAGTTAACCCCGTCTCAAACTGTAGTCGATTCAAATAAAACAGTACGTCCAGATAGTCTGGAATCGATTCTGAATATAGCTCTGCCTCCGGGTGAGCACTATAATTCATTAATGAAAGGAAAATTTTGGGAAATCAAAGGCGAGCTGATGCAGGCCGTCTTTCTGCTGCAATATGAAGCCTCCTATCAAGCCGCGAATGAATTGAAACTGTCTGACAATGAGGTGTTCCTGCTGAATAATAACTGGGATAACTACCAGAACGGGAGACAAATGATGGACTACTATGGAAACCCGCATTCTCGTTCCGATGACATCATTGCCTGGCTGGATTCCCGCCCCGAGCAGATGGCTGAGATTGCAAGTTTAATGGATAAGCTGGCGGGTATGGAGGACGTTAATAACTGGCTGGAAGAAAGTGGCAATAGCTGGGAGGCCCAACGCGGTAGAAGCCCCGCTGGAGACATTTCTAATCACCCGATATTTCAGGAAATGAGTAAACAGCTCGAGCAATATGCACAGACACGAGAGAACGCACAGCAACGTAGCTCAGCAGCACAGCAGGCGTTAGGGCGCTATTACGGTCCTCAGATTGCTTGAATATGCGTTTTCACAACAAGTCATGTTGCTGAGTGTCTTAAAGCTCGAATCGCAGCTCTTTTCGCTTGATCATCAGGGTTTCGGAACAGGCCTCTGCAATACCGATCGCCAGTTCACTGCTTTGGCAGGATGGCTGGAAAGTAATGCCCGGGATTACTCCTCCACCTGCCCCTCAAGCCACTTCATCAATGCCCGCACCGACGGCTGCCCCAGCCGGTCCGGGTGGCACACCGCGTAGTAACTCTGCTTCGCCGGGACGCTGATATCGAACGGTGCTACCAAGCGGCCACTCTCCAGATCTTCCGCCAGCAGGCGGTATTTACCCAGTGCCAGCCCCTGGCCATTTTCTGCTGAGGCGATGCTCAGGGCGGTGCGGTTGAAGCAGTAGCTGAAGCTTAAATCCGGTTCTGGCAGGCCGGCCTGCTGGCACCAGTAGCGCCATTCTCCGTATACATCCTCTTTGCCGCTGGAGCTGGAGTCGTGCAGCAGCAGGCATTCGGCCAGTTTCTCTGGATTGCCGTAAAGGTCGTGATCGTCGGCGAATTTCGGTGTGCAGACAGGGATATGTTGCTCATCCATCAGTTTCACCACATGCAGTTCCGGGTAGTGGCCGTCGCCGTAGTAGATCGCTACATCGACCGGTTCATGGCGAAAGTCGATCTGCCGGTCGCGGGTTTCGATATTCAGCAGCAGGCCGGGGTGGCGCTGCTGAAAATCGCCAAGGCGCGGGGCCAGCCAGCGGACGGTGAAGGAGGGCGCGGAGGAAAGAGTCAGGCGGCCGGTCACATCCTGGCGGCGCAGGTCGCGAATGGAGGTTTCCAGCGCGCCGAAGCTGCTTTCCAGCACCTGCAGCAACTGCTGGCCCTCTTTGCTCAGCTTGAGCTGGCGGTTGAAACGCAGGAACAGTTTGAACTGCAGTTGCTCTTCCAGCTTGCGAATGCGGTGGCTGACCGCGCCCTGGGTCAGGTGCAGTTCGTCGGCGGCACGGGTAAAACTCATGTGCCGTGCCGCGCACTCAAAGCAGTGCAGCCCTGCCAGCAGGGATGAATTCAGGACAACCGGTCTGTCATTAATCTGGTTCATGCGAAAGCCGTGATAATTCGTTTGTGAGTGGTCTGCACTATGACGTTTAATGCGATTTTTACAGGCTAGCAGGCATTAATCCAGATGCCCGCGCAAAACAGACACAGGTTCAGGCATGAAAATAATAATTCTGGGTGCCGGCGTTGTTGGCGTTACCAATGCGTACTACCTCGCCCAGCAGGGCCACGAAGTCACCGTTATCGACCGCCAGGCTCAGCCTGCGCTGGAAACCAGTTTTGCCAATGCCGGGCAGATCTCGCCGGGTTATTCCGCGCCGTGGGCCGCACCGGGCATCCCGCTGAAAGCGGCTAAATGGCTGCTGCAGCAACATGCACCGCTGAAGGTTCAGCCGCTGCTGGATGCCAAAATGTGGGGCTGGATGGTCAAGCTGCTGGGTAACTGTACTGCCAGCCGTTATGCCGTCAACAAAGAGCGGATGATGCGGCTGGCCGAATACAGCCGTGACTGTTTTGTTGATCTGCGCCGCGAGCTGGATATCGATTACGACGACCGCACCCAGGGTACGCTGCAGATTTTCCGCACCGATAAGCAGGTCGCGGATGCCGCCAAAGATATCGAGGTGCTGGAGCGCTGTAATGTGCCGTACCAGCAGCTGGATACCGCTGGCTGTATCGCCGCCGAGCCTGCACTGGCACGGGTAAGCGATAAGATTGCCGGTGGCCTGCGCCTGCCGGGTGATGAAACGGGCGACTGCTTTGTCTTCACCCAGAAGCTGGCTGAAATTACCAAAGCCATGGGCGTTGAGTACAAAATGAATACCCATGTGCTGGGCCTTGAGAGCGACGGTAGTCAGATTACCGGCATCAAGACCAGCGCCGGGATCAAAACGGCCGATGCCTATGTGGTCGCGCTGGGCAGTTACAGCACCCCGCTGCTGGACAAAGTTGGCGTGAAGATGCCGGTGTTCCCGGTTAAGGGCTACTCGCTCACGTTGCCGATCACCAACCCTGACGCTGCGCCGGTCTCTACGGTGATGGATGAAACCTACAAGGTTGCTATCACCCGTTTTGATGACCGTATCCGCGTCGCGGGCACTGCCGAGCTGGCGGCGTTCAGCGACGAGCTGCTGGACCAGCGCCGGGAGACCATCTCGATGGTGGTCAACGATATCTTCCCGGATGGCGGTGATCTGTCCCAGGCAGAGTTCTGGACTGGTCTGCGGCCGATGACCCCGGATGGTACGCCGGTGGTTGGCGCAACCCGTTATCCGAACCTGTACACCAACAGCGGCCACGGCACTCTGGGCTGGACCATGTCCTGCGGCTCCAGCCAGTTGCTGGCAGATCTGATCTCCCGTCGCAAGCCAGGTATTGACCCTGCCGGGCTGGATATGAGCCGTTACGTCGCCTGAATCTGAATTTATTACGAGGAGTTTTACATGGAACCGTCTATGGACATCCAGCGCTTTGAGACCGGCCAGCGTATGAGCCGTGCCGTTATCCACAACAACACGGTTTACCTCTGTGGCCAGGTGGCGGCCGATGCCAGTGCGGATATGGCAGAACAGACCCGCACTACCCTGGCGAAGGTTGATGCATTACTGGCCTCCGTGGGCACGGATAAAAGCCGGATGCTGAGTGTGACCATCTATGTCAGCACCATGGCGCTGTTTCAGGAGATGAATGCGGTCTGGGATGCCTGGGCACCTGAAGGTGCAGCACCGGCTCGTGCCTGTGTCGAAGCGAAAATGGCCCGGCCAGAGCTGCTGGTTGAAGTGTCGGTGATCGCAGCGGTGTGACCGTCTGAGCCCGCCTGCCGGGCGGGCTCAGTTGCCTGCCCGGCGCGTTCTTTCCCCCCGCTGCAGCGCTGCTGCACCTGTCCGTTCTCTTCTGATACCTCCTCCCTCTTTTTTAGAACCGACTATATTCTTTCTGCAGACCGCTGTTGTTAGCGGTGGCGGCCGAGATCGTCCGGTGCATGATTCTGGCCATATTTAAACGATTGCTAACGGGCTACAATGGGCCGTGTTTCAAACAGCGTCGTTGATAGTTGTACAGCGGCCCGGTGATCAGATGACAGGAGAGCATAGTGGATACCGATCAGCAGAAATGGGATGAGCGCTACCGTACAAAAGCGCTGGTGCTGCCCACCCCGATGCCTTTTGTCAGTAACTCGCTGTCATTGGCACAGCCTGGTTGCGTGCTGGATCTGGCCTGTGGTGATGCGGCCAGTGCGCTGTATTTTGCCCGTCGCGGTTTTGATGTGGTAGCGGCGGATATCTCTGGCGAAGCACTGGAACGGGTACATTACTTTGCCCGGATGCTGGGGGTGAGTATTCGTACAGTACAGCTGGATCTGGACTCCGATGACTGGCTGGATATCCTCAATGAGGTGCACCCGGGCCTGATCAACAACATTGTGGTGACGCGCTATAAGCCCAGCCAGGCGTTATGGCACCAGCTGGCGCAGCGGCTGGCCCCGGAAGGGATGCTGATGCTGACCACCTATAATATGCAGCAGCACCAGTTGCATGGTTTTAATGCTGACTACTGTCTGCAACCGGCGGAGTATACCGGGGTCGACCCGTTGCTGAGCCTGCGTTACAGCGCTTCGGTTAAAGACGGTGATGACCGCCTGGATGAGTATATTTTCTGCCGCCCTGATGGGGCCTGAGCCGGGCCACTCACACTGTGCTGATTCCGACTCACTGCTACTGCCATTATTCGGATGCCCGCTATCTCGCCGGGCATCGTTCCCTGTGCTGCTATTAGCGCTGCTATAAAGCGCCCCGTTATAGCTCTGTGTTTGCTGCGTGTTGCTCGCGCCTGATGTTGCCCCTTACGGTTTTACCCGGCTGACTTTAAAGGCCGGTTTCACTGTCACTTCCCTCCTGCAATGCCATGGAATTCATCCTGTCTGTCTGTCTTTATACTGATTAGTAACTTTCCAGTGTGTTTTTAAAGGCTGGCTGTAACCCTGGCTGTAACACCCGTGGCAGGGCCTTCTCTTCTGGCTCGCTCACCTGGCACGCTCCTTGTAATAAACCTTCATCTGGATCGAACATTCAATGAGATGAGGGTGGCAGCCATGGCAGCAAAAAAAGTACTGATACTCGGGATTGGCAACATTCTCTGGGCCGATGAAGGGTTTGGCGTGCGCGCTGTGGAAGCCCTCAACCGCGATTATCAGTTTGCTGACAATATCACCCTGATGGACGGCGGCACCCAGGGCATCTATCTGGTGCCACATGTGCAGAAAGCCGATGTGCTGCTGGTGTTTGACGCCATCGACTATGGCCTGACACCGGGCACCATGAAGCTGATCTACAACGATGATGTGCCCAAATTTATGGGGGCCAAGCAGATGAGCCTGCACCAGACCGGCTTTCAGGAGGTACTGGCACTGGCCGATTTCACCGGTGACTACCCGCAGGATCTGTTTCTGATCGGCGTGCAGCCGGTCGAGCTGGAAGATTTTGGTGGCAGTCTGCGCGCGCCGGTGCGGGCCCAGCTGGCCTCGGCGGTGACAACGGCGCTGGGATACCTGGCGCAGTTTGGTGTGGTGCCGCAGCGCCGTGCGGTGCCGCTGGCCAAAACCACCCTGGCCCCGGATGAACTGGGGCTGGCTGAATACGAAGCGGGTCGGCCTGCTGAACAGGACGCCTGCCGGATTGGTGATGTGCGGGTGCTGAATCAGAACCTGGCCCCGAACCTGCCGGACGAGCAAAGCTGATGTGTATCGGCATTCCCATGCAGGTCGTCGAGCCTCAGGGCAATTATGCGCTGTGTGAACACCAGGGCCTGATAGAACGGGTGGATATGGTGCTGGTGGGTGAACAGCCCGTCGGCAACTGGCTGTTGGTATTCCTGGGTGCAGCCCGCGAGGTGATCAGCGAACAGCGTGCCCATCAGGTGCAACAGGCACTGGCGGCGCTGCGGGGGATTCAGGATGGCACCGTGACGGATGGCCAGACGCTGGATGCGCTGTTTGCCGACCTGCTGGAGCAGGAGCCACAACTGCCCGCACACCTGCAACCACCGCAATCCTGAGCCGGTCAAAACGACAATAAAGAGAGAGTGCTATGTCTTCGCCACTGATCGATCATTTGCTGGAAAACCAGGGCTATCCACTGCTGGATCAGCACAGTTTTGATGACTGGGTAGCTGCTAAACCGTTCAGCCTGCTGTTTTTTACTGAGGAACCCAAACGCTTTCCGGAGTCCAATGATGTAGCGGTGATCCTGCCGGAGCTGGTTAAGGTGTTTCCACAACTGAGCCCGGCGGTGATCAGCCGCGACAGTGAAAAAGCTTTGCAGGGCCGTTACAACTTCAGTCAGTGGCCGACCCTGGTGATCCTGGCGAATGGCCAGTATCTGGGCCAGATCAGCCGGGTGCAGGATTGGGATGCCTATCTGCAGCAGCTGGATCGCATCGTTAAATTAATACCAACCCGCGACCCCGGCCAGGCCTCGTCTGTGCCATCGCCGATCAACGCTTGCCAGCAGGGAGGTTAACCTCATGTTTGATAAAGCTATTCCACTGATGAACGTACCGATGGGGCCGGGTAGCCAGCAGGAAGCAGAAGATGAGCAGGTGCTGGACTACATGCGCATGCCCTCGGAGATGAACAGCTACGATATACCGCTGCTGCCCGAGGCCGAAGAGGCGCAGCAATGCCCCGGTGCCGTGGCTCTGCTGGAACGTCTTCAGCAGGCGCTGAACAGTTACCAGGTGGGCGAGCCCAGCCAGACGCTGGCCATGGGGGAGCTGACGGAAGCGGACCAGGACCTGCTCAACCAGATTCTGGGTGAAGGGGAAGTCAGCCTGGTCTGTGAAGGTGAACCACGCATTCTGGCCCAGGAAACCGTGCTGGCCGGGGTCTGGCGATTACGGGTGCTGGACCGCGACGGCAACAGCCTGGATGAGCGCATCGAGGTGGCCGATATTCCGACCCTGGTGCGTAACCAGACCTTCCAGCAGGCCCAGCCACTGGTCGTCGCGCAAGATGAACTCAGCCCCGAGCTGCTCAACGTGCCTTCAGTGCTGGCCGAGCTGGCGGAGCAGTGTCAGCGCTGGCAAAGTGACAGTGACCCCCATGTGGTTAACCTGTCGCTGCTGCCATTCTCTCCGGCGGATCAGGCTTTTCTGGCGCACAAACTGGGCGCAGGCCCGGTCACCATTCTGTCCCGTGGCTATGGCAACTGCCGTATTACCAGCACTACCATCGCGCCGTTGTGGCGGGTGCAGTACTTCAATTCCACGGACCAGCTGATCCTCGATACCCTGGAAGTGGTGAACGTACCGGCGGTGGCCTGCGCCGCTCAGGAAGATCTGAACGACAGCGCCGAGCGGCTGACCGAAATTCGTGAGGTGCTGGTATGAGCCTGACTAACGCCTTTGAAGGCAGCTACTTGGGCAACAATAACGCCCTGAGTGCGGACAGCCAGCTGGAGTGCAAAATCTGCTGGTATGTTTACAAACCCGTAGACGGTGATCCGGTCTGGCAGGTCGCCCCCGGTACCCCGTTTGCTGAACTGCCTGACCACTGGCGCTGCCCGGAATGTGACGGTGAGAAAGTCCAGTTTATGTTACTGGCACCCTGATGACAGCGGCGCAGGGGCTGACGCCAGAGGTGCAAGTGGCGCTGCTACGCCAGCAGGTCTGCGCCCGTTATCAGCAGATTGAGCAGCAACGCATGGCCGGATTACCGCTGCTCAACCCTGCGCTGGCGGTCGCCTGCTGTGGTTTTGAACTACAGCTCACACTGCAGCAGCGGCCACTGGGCATCCTGATCACCCCCTGGTGTATGAACCTGATGCTGCTGCCAGCAGCGGGGGAATGTTGGGATCACTGGCCGGTCGGTGCCAAACAGATGATTGACCTGCCCTCGGGCTATTATGAAATTATCCACGGTGACGATGTAATACTGGGGCGTTATGCCGCCTGCTCGCTATTTTCACCGATGTTTGAATTTGCCGATCAGGCTGCCGTGCTGACCACTGCCGAGTCGATTCTGACGGCACTGTTTGAAGCTGACCACCAGGCGCCCAGTGAGCGGGTATCGGCCATGATCGAGGATGATTATGACGAATCAACATACGATTTTGAATCATCAGAGTTTGACGAATCTGTTGCAGGTATTCAGTCAGAACCCGCCGCACCAGCAGGCCTGAGCCGTCGTGATTTCCTCACCGGAGGGCGGCGGCGATGAACCTGGCAGGCGCGCTGACCATTGAACTGAAATTACAGCAGCAGACGATTTCGGAACTGGAGATCCGTTCCACTCGCCCCCGTTCAGCAGGACGGCTGTTTCGGGGGCGGCCCATTGGCCAGGTGGTACGCCAGTTGCCCCTGCTATTTTCTCTCTGTGGCCTGGCCCAGCAGATTGCTGCGCTGACGGCGGCAGAGCAGGCGCTGGGCTACGAGGCCGGTGTGGCGCTGCGCCAGGCGCGGATGCAGCTGCTGCTGGCCGAGCAGGGTCGCGAACAGCTGTTGCGGCTCTGGCGCGACTGGCTGACGGAGGATGGCGCGCCGCTCAAGACTGAGGCTCAGGCAGCGTTGCTGGGTTTTAACCGCTTTTATGCCCGCTTGCTGATCAGCCATAAGCCTGCCTTGCAGCTGGCCCCGGTGGCTTTCAAGGCCCTGGCACTGCCGCCGCTGGAGCCGCTGCCCGCCCTGCTACAGCTGCCGATCAGTCTGCGGCTGGAACGGCTGCAGACTGGCCAGCCAGAGGATGCGCTGGACCACTGCCTGCAGCGACTGGAGCAGCGTTTTGCTGCGGTGCCACTGCAGCCTGGCTGCACGGCGTTACCCGTACTGAACGCGGCAGAACTACAACCCTGGCTGGACGCTGATTTCTGCTGTGCGCCGCAGTGGCAGGGGGACTGTTTCGAGACGGGTCTGATTGATCAGAAATTAATCTTGAATGATCAGAAAATGACCAAAAATCTGCATGGTCTAACCGTACGTTTTATAAAACTGATCTATCAACTTCAGCTTTTGCCAGAGCGGCTGCACAATCAGAGCCTGGAACAGGCGGCGCCGACGTTATCCCCGGGCACGGGTCTGGCGCAGATCCCCAGTGCCCGGGGGCGGCTTATCCACAGCCTGGTGCTGGACGGTGAGCAGGTGGCGGATTATCAGATCCTGGCCCCCACCGAGTGGAATTTTCATCCACAGGGCACTTTGCGCCAACAGTTACTTGGAGTGACCGTGGCCGACGCCCAACAGGCGCGGGCGCTGGCACAGAGATTAACTCTGCTGATTGACCCCTGTGTCGGCTTCAGCGTTGAGGTGACGGAACATGCATGAGATGTCGATTGCTGAAGGGCTGATTCAGCTGCTGGAGCAGCAGGCCGTGGCGCAGAATTTCAGTAAAGTAAAAACCGTATGGCTGGAGATTGGCCCGCTGGCGGCGATTGAAAGCCAGGCGCTGACCTTCTGTTTTGATGCCGTCAGCCGCCACAGCCTGGCCGAGGGGGCCCGGCTGGAAATTATCGAACTGCCCGCCACCGGCTGGTGCCTGGGCTGCTCGCAGGCCATTATTGTGCAACAACGCTACGACAGCTGTTCGCACTGTGGCAGCTACCAGGTACAGATTACCGGTGGCGAAGAGCTCAGAATAAAAGAACTGGAGGTGGAGTAAGTATGTGTACTGTTTGCGGATGTAGCGAAGGTGAAGTGCAGATTGAGGGCCATCACGGCCATGAACATGCCCATCAACACGGTCACAACGAACACCACCACGCGCCTGCTCACGCGCACCCGCCTCACCATCCGGGAGCGACGGAAGCACCGGCGTTAAGAGTCGACGGTGATAACCACCACTATGGCCATGGCGCGGCCCGCGCTCATGCACCGGGCCTGAGCCAGGCGCGAATGGTGCAGATTGAACAGGATATTCTGGGTAAAAACGACCAGTACGCCGCCGCCAACCGGGCCCGGTTTAGCCGCGATAATCTGTTTGTGCTCAATCTGGTGTCCAGTCCAGGCTCGGGTAAAACGACGTTACTGACCGAAACCATCCAGCAGCTTAAAGGGCAGCACAAGGTCGCGGTGATCGAAGGCGATCAGCAGACCGCCCATGATGCCGAACGGATTCGTGCCACCGGCGTGCCTGCCATTCAGGTCAATACTGGCAAAGGCTGCCATCTGGATGCCCATATGGTCGGCCATGCCATGGACGGGCTGGGCGAGCTGGACGGTGGGCTGCTGTTTATCGAAAACGTTGGCAATCTGGTTTGTCCGGCGGCGTTTGATCTGGGCGAAGCGCACAAAGTGGCTATTCTGTCGGTCACTGAAGGCGAAGATAAACCGCTTAAATACCCGGATATGTTCCATGCCGCGGATCTGCTGTTACTGAACAAAACCGACCTGCTGCCGCATCTGGATTTCGATGTGCAGGCCTGTATTGACTACGCCCGCCGGGTTAAACCGGAAATCGAGGTGATCCAGCTGTCGGCCCGTAGCGGTGAGGGAATGGCGCAGTGGCTGGACTGGTTACAGCGCAGACGTCGAGCGGTGATTGAGCAGCGGATCAGCGCCCTGCAACAGCAGATCGATCAGCTGAGTCAGTGGCTATGAACAGCTTTCAGCCTGAACCCCGGCCGCTGGTGCTTTGTGTTGATGACGAGCCGCGCTCGCTGGAAACCCTGGAGCGCACCCTGGATGAAGAGTTTGATGTACTCACCGCCAGCAGCGCCGAACAGGCGTTGACCCTGCTGGAAGGCCAGCCGGTACAGGTCATTCTCTGTGATCAGCGTATGCCAGGTATGACCGGGGTCGAGCTGCTCAGCCAGGTGCGAGATCGCTGGCCAGACACCGGGCGGCTGATCCTGTCGGGCTATACCGATTCTGACGATATTATTCGTGGCATCAACGACTCCGGCATCCACCAGTACATTACCAAGCCCTGGCACCCGGATGCGCTGATGGACACTCTGCGTGAGGTCTGTCAGCTGTCGCAGCTGCAACAGCAGAACGAGCTGCTGGCGATGGAGATGAAACTCACCGCGCCGCAGCTGCAGCGCGAACTGCGGGCGAAAAAACAGCAGCTGGCGCAACAGTTTCAGCTGGCCGAGATCCGCCGGGGGCTGGACAGCCCGCTGAACAGCATCTGTGATCAGGTGGGTCGTATCGCCCCCTATGATATTTCAGTGCTGGTGACCGGCGAGTCGGGCACCGGCAAAGAGCTGTTTGCCCGTGCCCTGCATTACAACAGCGCCCGTGCCGAGCAACCCTTTGTGGTGGAAAACTGCGGTGCCATGCCGGATGAACTGCTGGCCTCGGAGCTGTTTGGCCACAAGAAGGGCTCGTTCACCGGTGCCATCAATGATCACATGGGTCTGTTCGAGCAGGCCAATGGTGGCACCATCTTCCTGGATGAGATCGGCGAAATCAGCCCGGCGTTTCAGGTCAAACTGTTACGGGTGCTGCAGGAGCGCGAAGTCCGCCCGCTGGGTGAACAGCGTCGGCGCAAAGTCGATGTACGCATCATTGCCTCCACTAATCGCGATCTGGAAGAGGAGGTCCGGGCCGGGCGGTTCCGTCAGGATCTGTATTACCGGCTGGCCGAAGTCACTTTGCTACTGCCGTCGCTGGGCCGTCGACGGGGTGATATTCCACTGCTGGCTCAGCACTTCCTGACCCGCGCCCAGCAGGAGTTCGACAAGCCGGTGCGCGGCTTCAGCGATGAAGCCCTGGCCTGTATGCAGCGCTATAACTGGCCGGGCAATGTGCGCGAACTGCAAAATGAAGTACGTCGTATGCTGGTGCTGGCCGACGATGACTGGGTGGGGGCAGATCTGCTGTCGCCGCGAATCCTGCGCGCCGGGCCGGAGGAGGAAAGCGAAGCGCTGGATGCCATTGCCGGGCTGGATGGCAGCCTGAAAGACCGTATCGAAGCGCTGGAAAAACGTATTTTGCGTGAAGCGCTGATCCGCCACCGCTGGAATAAATCCCGCGCCGCCAAAGAACTGGGCCTGTCCCGCGTTGGCCTGCGGGCCAAGCTGGAACGCTACGGCATGGATAAAACCAGCCCGGCCCCGACGTCGCCGGCTGAACACTAAGAGGAAGCTGTTATGTGTCTGGGAATTCCTGGCTGTATTACCGAAATCGTCGATGCCGACCAGATGCTGGCCATGGTGGATGTGTCGGGGGTGAAGCGTGAGGTTAACCTGGCCTGCGTGCTGAGCGCCCCGGCTGACGCCGATCAGCTGATTGGCCGCTGGACACTGGTACATGTGGGTTTTGCCATGAGCCTGATCGATGAAGATGAAGCCCGTAAAACCCTTGAACTGCTGGCCGAGCTGGGCGAAATCGAAGAGGAGCTGGCCGCCATGCGTGACGGCGCGAGGTAACCCCCATGAATGATAATGATGATCTGCTAGGCGGCCTCTATCCGTTTATGGCCCCCACCGCCCCGGCCCGCAGCCGCGATAAATCAGTCGAACTGCTGGACTCGATCCAGCTGAAAGTGGCGGAAAGTCTGGCGGCGAAAACGGCTTTCTTCGAAAAATACAGCCAGCGGCTGGCTGAAATCGCCGCTGCCATTGCCGACAGCTATCAGCGCGGCGGCCGATTGCTGACGGCGGGTAACGGTGGTTCCAGTTGCGATGCCGCCCACCTGGCGCTGGAATTTATGCACCCGGTAACGGCAGGTCGTCCGGCGCTGGCGGCGATCAACCTCAGCCAGGACAGTGCCATGCTGACCGCCATCAGCAACGATATCGGCTTTGAACATGTACTGCCGCGCCAGCTGCTGGCGCTGGCCCAGCCGGATGATCTGCTGCTGGTGTTCTCCACCTCAGGCAACTCCGCCAACCTGACCCGCGCAGTAGATAAAGCCCGCCAGCTGGGCCTGACCACCGTCGCGTTTCTCGGTGGCGACGGCGGCGAACTGGCCCGCAATCCCAGTGTGGATCACCACCTGATCGTCGAAACCGACAGCGTACATCGCATCCAGGAATGCCATCTGGTCTGCTACCACATCCTCTGGGACCTGGTACACACCCTGCTGGCCGACCAGCGTGGCCACCTGGGCGAACACGGCCGCTAACCGCTGCAGCTTTTCGCTATTGTGGGGCCAGGGTAGCAGCGACGTCCCGTCGCGTCGGGGGTTGAGATGAATTCAGGTTATGCATTCCCACGCAGAGCATGGGAACGAGACAACACATCTGTGAGGTGAAAAAATGAAATTTGTCGATGAATTCCGCGACCCGCAGATGGCGAAAGCGCTGCTGGCGCAGATCCATGCGCTGGTCAAAGAGATTCCCCGTGCTCAGCACAAACCCCTGCAGATTATGGAAGTGTGCGGCGGTCATACTCATTCCATCTTCCGTTACGGGCTGGAGCAGCTGCTACCCAGGGAGATTGAGCTGATTCATGGCCCCGGTTGCCCGGTGTGCGTATTACCTATGGGCCGGGTTGATGATTGCGTGGCGATTGCCGAGCAGCCGGATGTGATTTTCACCACCTTCGGCGATGCGATGCGGGTGCCGGGTTCGAAGAAAAGTCTGCAGCAGGCCAAGGCCGAGGGCTGTGATATCCGTATGGTGTATTCGCCCATGGATGCGCTGGCGCTGGCCAAGCGTAACCCGGATAAAACCGTGGTGTTCTTCGGCCTGGGGTTTGAAACCACCATGCCCAGTACCGCGCTGACACTACAGCAGGCCCGTGCTCAGGGCGTGGATAACTTTCAGCTGTTCTGCAATCACATCACCATTATTCCCACCATTAAAGCGATCCTTGATTCGCCGGATATGTATATCGACGGTTTCCTCGGCCCTGGCCATGTCAGTATGGTAATCGGTCAGAAGCCCTATGAATTTATCTCGGCCCATTATCAGCGTCCGCTGGTGGTGGCCGGGTTTGAGCCGCTGGATGTGCTGCAATCTATCCACATGCTGCTGCTGCAGATCCGCGAGGGTGAAGCACGGATTGAAAACCAGTACACCCGTATTGTGCCTGAGGGTGGTAACCATCAGGCGCTGAAAGCGGTGTCTGAGGTGTTTGAGCTGCGGGAGTTCTTCGAATGGCGCGGGCTGGGTTCGATTGACCACTCTGGTGTGCGTATCCGCGAAAGTTATGCACAGTTTGATGCCGAGCGGCAGTTTGTATTGCCTAACCTGAAGATCGCTGATCCTAAATCCTGCCAGTGTGGTGAGGTGCTTAAGGGCGTGATCAAACCGCAGCAATGCAAGGTGTTCGGCAAACAGTGCAGCCCGGAAACCCCGCTGGGCGCACTGATGGTATCCACCGAAGGCGCATGTTCCGCCTATTACAGTTATGGCCGCATTGATGCGGTCGCCGTCTGAGCCAGGAAAACAGACTATGACGACCCGACCAAAACGAACCCTCAACGCCAGCGCGATCACCATGGCCCACGGTGCCGGTGGCAAGGCGATGCGTGATCTGATCGAAGATGTGTTTCTGGGGGCCTTTGATAACCCGGACCTCAACGCGCTGGAAGACCAGGCCCGCTTTGATATCGCGGCGCTGGCCGCTGAGGGTGGCCAGCTGGCGTTCACCACCGACTCTTATGTTGTTGATCCGATCTTTTTCCCCGGTGGCGATATTGGCAGCCTGGCGGTGAACGGCACGGTGAATGATCTGGCGGTCAGCGGTGCCATTCCGAAATACCTGTCCTGCGGCATGATTATCGAAGAGGGCCTGCCAGTGGCGGAGCTGCGCCAGGTGGTGCAAAGCATGCGGGCAGCGGCGGATGCCGCGGGTATCACCATTGTCACCGGTGACACCAAAGTGGTGCCACGGGGTAAGGGCGATAAGCTGTTTATCAACACCAGCGGCATCGGCGTGATTCCTCAGGGTGTGGATATCTCCGCCAGCCGCTGCCAGCCTGGCGACAAGGTGATTGTGAACGGTTTTATCGGTGATCACGGGGCTGCCATTCTGAATGCCCGTGGTGATCTGGCGCTGTCCGTCGAGCTGGAAACCGACTGTCAGCCGTTACATGGCCTGGTGCAGGCGATGCTGGCAGTCTGCCCGGATATTCATGCCATCCGCGATGCCTCCCGTGGTGGTGTGGCCACGGTGCTCAATGAATTTGCCGAAACCTCAGCGGTGTCGATCCGGTTGCAGGAAGACAGCATCCCGGTGCGCGATGAAGTGCGCGGTGTCTGCGAGATTCTGGGGCTGGATGCGCTGTACTTCGCCAACGAAGGCAAACTGGTGGCCGTGGTGCCTGGCGCCCAGGCTGAGGCTGTGCTGGCGGCGATGCAAAACCATCCGGCCGGGCAGGGGTCTGTCATTATTGGTGAGGTGCTCGAAGGCCAGCCAGGCCGGGTAAAAATCCAGACCTGTTTTGGCGGCGAACGTATTCTGGATATGCTGGTGGGTGAACAGCTGCCGCGTATTTGCTGACCCTTAGCTGTGCGTTTTTAACGCTCCAGGCGGTTGTCACACAGCCGCCGCGCCCTCCTGTTCTGGGTTTGTCTGGCAAACTCTGAGCGAAGTACTCACTTCTCTGCAACCCGGCTTATTAACGGGCGTCAGCTGGCTGTTATCGGTGGTGGGTTTGCAGCGTTGTCTGTGGTGTTAATAACTTTTCAGCATGGCAGCGAAAAGTAGGCTCCTCGGCTGGAATCTCAAGAATAAGGGACCGAAAACCGCTGCTGGCAGGTGGCTGATACGTATTAAAAATACATTCAAATAGTTATACACAGCTTCTGTGGATAATCAGTTGCATAAGTTTTGGATAGAGGTCTGGTAACCCTCTGCAGGGTCCGTTATCTGCAGGGTACAGAATATTGGTTAAATAATGACCAGTGCTGTTTTTTGCTGGATAAGTAATACCTGTCAAGCCGTTGACAGAAAAAATTTAGCGTTTATTTACGTGAGTATTGATGCTTGACAGTTTCACCGGGCACTATTTTTCGAAAGTGCTGTCTGTTGTGGACAGATTGTTGGATAAGCGTTGTGGATGAATTGTCTTTCAGCAATACGTCTGGCTGTTGATAGCAGGTAAAAAAAACCGGGCACAAGGCCCGGCAGAAATCAGTGTTTTGGATGGGTCTATATACCCTGGATATTCATCCTGAATACCGTCCGGCAACCTGGTTTACAGCGACGTAAGCAGACCTGCGCCAGTCAGTGCCATGGCGGCACCGGCGATGCGGGTCAGGGTCGGCACCTTGCTCAGCAGGCGCGCGGACAACGTGCCGCCAGCAAGGTGCAGAGTCAGGCTGGAGGCGATAAAGCCTGCAGCAAAGGTCAGTGCTGAGGCTGCGCCCAGTTCACTGCCGTGGGCGAAACCATGGCTCAGTGCGAACAGGCCAATCAGTGGCAGGCTCAGTGCGGCGGGCAGGCGGGCCATCCCCGCGATCAGCAAACCCATCACCAGCACGGAGCTGGCAATGGTGCCTTCAACCAGCGGCAGCTGGACACCGTTCACTGCGGTGATAAAGCCAGCCAGCAGCAGTGTCAGAAACACAGCGGGCACTGCCAGCTGCTGTTTGCCTTTCTGCATGGCGGCCCAGATGCCCACGGCCAGCATCGCCAGCAGGTGATCAAGCCCGGTTAATGGGTGAGCGAAACCTGCCAGCAGGCTGTTCTGTGCCAACGGGCCGGTGTGGGCCAGGGCTGGCGTGGCGCTGATCAGTAATGCGCTGGCAAGCGCGATCTGCAGTTTTTTCATTGATAGTCCTTCCTTTATATAGCAACGGGCGCCAGTTGAGGCCCGGCTGGCAGATGCCTGCATCTTGATTAAACTCAAAGCAATTGGCAGGCCAATTTAAAGATTCGGCGGCAAACTAGCACAGCGTGGGGCCCGGTTAAAGCGCAAGGCCATTTTGCTGGGTGACAGGGCTGGATACTGGGTTATCACCGTGGCGCATAGTTGATAATCAAAGGCACAGAGGGGGCACAGAACCCTGCGCTTTGGTCGTGGTGCGACATCCAGTCACAGCGGTTTACTGGAGGCTTCATGTTAGCCTTCGAGGTGACAAAATTTACACAAATTGTAAATGCAAATGATTCGCAAAAAGATTACAATGCGCCATTAGCGACTATGGGTAGCGATGACGCGCAGGGCCAGACGCCTGGCAGTGCTACCGAATTTGGGACATCAAACTGGAACTATCATGGGTATTTCGTTGTTAACCGGCCGCGGTGAGCGGTTGAACAGAAATGTGCTGCTGAGCACAACACTGTTGCTGGGTTCGGCACTGTTGCCGGGGGCGACTTTGCAGGCTGCGGATGTGGTGCAAAAGGCCACGGCGGCGGTGGTGAAGGGGCATCAGAAAGATGCGCGCTCACAGCAGAAGATCAATGCGCTGGATGAGAAAACCCGCGCCGCCTATGACGAATACCGGGCGATTGAGCGTCAGGCTGAGCTGGTGGAAGCCTATAACCGCCAGCTGGAAAAGCTGGTGACGGCGCAGCAGGGTGAGCTTGCTGAACTGAACCGGCAGATTACCTCGCTGGACCAGACTGAACAGGCGGTACTGCCGATGCTGTCGCGGATGGTCGAAATGCTGACCCGCTTTGTCGCCGCTGATACGCCATTCCTGCCGGATGAGCGGGATGAGCGCATTACCCGACTGGAGCAGTTACTGAGCCGGGCCGATGTCAGCCTGGCGGAAAAGTACCGGCAG
Organism: uncultured Oceanospirillaceae bacterium; assembly: GCA_913057435.1. Lineage (GTDB taxonomy): Bacteria > Pseudomonadota > Gammaproteobacteria > Pseudomonadales > Balneatricaceae > Marinobacterium_C. The sequence continues at coordinate 44,762 of CAJXNY010000034.1, forward strand.
ATTCTGGAAGCGTACCTGATTGAGGTTGATTACGGCCGGACGCTGGAAGCCTATCAGGGCGAGCTGGCGATTGACGGCCAGTCACGTCAGGTGACTTTCTTGCGGCTGGGTCGGGCGGCACTGTATTACCAGACCCTGGATGGTCGGGAAAGTGCGCTGTGGCAACCGGCCCATGCGGAACAGGCCGGTCAGTGGCAGTTGCTGGCGAACAGCGAGGGCCCTGTGCTTGATAAAGCGATCCGTATCGCCTGGCAGCAGGCTGTGCCTGAGCTGCTGACCCTGCCATTGCCCCTGCCGGAGGTGAACTGATGTCCAGTCGTACTTTTATCTCAACGCTGATCCCAACGCTGGTCGGTGGCTTGATGCTGGCGCTGATGTTGCTGCCGTCTTCTCAGGCCCAGGCGGCAGAGAAGCTTGATAATCTGCTCAACGAGGTACGTCAGTTCCAGCGCGAAGATGTCCGTGTTGATCGCAGTCGGGAACAGCAGTTCGGTCAGGATCTGGCCCGTCAGCAGCAACAGCTGGATGCTACCCGTACCCGGCTGGCCCAGGCGCAGGCGCGTCAGGATGCGCTGAAAAATGCCTTTGATGGTAATGAAGTGCAGTTGCTGGAACTGTCTGAACGTTTGCGCACCCGCTCCGGTCAGCTGGGGGAAGTGTTCGGGGTGGTCAAGCAGAATGCCCGTGAACTACAGGGCCAGTTGCAGGACTCCATGGTCAGCGCGCAATTGCCACAGCGTACGGAACTGCTGGCCTTTGCCGACAGTAAACGCATACCGACGCTGCAGGAGCTGGAAACCCTGTGGTTTGTGCTGCAGCAGGAAGCCACAGAATCGGGCCGGGTTGCCCGTTTCAGTACTGAAATTATCGCCGCGGATGGCAGCCATCAGCAGGCGGATGTGGTTCGTATTGGTACCTTTACGGCGGTGACGGCACAGGGCCATTACTTGAATTACCTGCCAGCGTCTGAAGTGCTGGCGGAACTGCCACGCCAGCCTTCGCTGAGCGATCAGCAGGCGGCGGCGGCCTTTGTTGCCGGTAACGCTAGCGGCATGATGTTCGATCCGACCCGTGGTGCATTGCTGGGGCTGCTGGATCAGATGCCAAGTCTGGAAGAGCGGATTCATCAGGGCGGTTCGGTGGGCTATATCATCCTGGCGCTAGGGGCCGTGGGCCTGCTGGTTGCCTTGTGGCGACTGCTACGCCTGTTGCTGATCGATAGCGGGGTCCGCCGTCAGCTGAAAAAACCAGACCAGCTGTCTGAGCGCAATCCGCTGGGTCGGGTGTTGCTGGCGGCCGATAACAAAGCGCTGGCCCTGGATGAGCTGGAATTGCATATGGATGAGGCGATTCTGCGCGAAGCACCGTTGCTGGAACGGGGCCAGAACTTTATCAAACTGCTGGCGGCAGTAGCACCACTGCTGGGGCTGCTGGGCACGGTAACTGGCATGATTGGTACCTTCCAGAGCATCACGCTGTTTGGCACCAGTGACCCCAAGCTGATGGCCGGTGGTATTTCCCAGGCACTGATCACCACGGTGTTTGGCCTGATTGTGGCGATCCCGCTGCTGTTCAGCCACAGTTTACTGAGTAGCCGCAGCAAAGCCCTGCTGATGATTCTGCAGCAGAAAAGCCTGGGTGTACTGGCCCAGCGCCGTAGCCAGGGGGCGGAAAAAGCGGTGGAGTCTGAGCGTCATGCCGCTTGAATTAATGGACTTCAAGCTGGCGCTGGAGCAGTTCTTCAGCGCCGGTGGCTGGGTGCTTTACGTCATTCTGGGGCTCTGTGTCGCGCTCTGGACGTTGTTGCTGGAACGGCTGTGGTTCAAGTACGTCAGTTACCCTCGATTGCGCCGCGCTGGCCTGGCGCAGCTGGGCAAGGGGACCCCGGGCTGGCAGTGGCAGAGTGTGCAGTGTGATCTGCAGCTGGCGCTGGACCAGCAGATGCCACTGATCAAAACCCTGATTGCACTGTGCCCATTGGTCGGTCTGCTGGGCACGGTCACTGGGATGATCCAGGTGTTTGATGCGCTGGCGTTGAACGGCACGGGCAACCCCCGGCTGATGGCGGCCGGTGTCGCACGGGCAACTTTGCCGACGCTGGCCGGAATGGCGGTGGCGGTGAGTGGCCTGCTGCTGTTTAACCGGCTGGCCAGCTGGCGCGACAATCAGCTTCACAAATTACAGAGCCGTCTGCAGGAGAACCTGTCGTGAGAACACGTAAGTTATGGTCTTCCCAGCAGGAAGATGCCGATATCAACATGACGCCGATGCTGGATATCGTCTTCATCATGCTGATCTTTTTTATCGTCTCGACCTCGTTTATCCGTGAAGCGGGTATCGATGTGAACCGGCCCAATGCTCAAACCAGTGAGTCGCAGGCGAAAAGTGCGGTGATGCTGGCGATCAGCGCCAATAACGAGATCTGGCTCGACCGTCAGCAGGTTGATATTCGCATGGTGCGCCCGGCACTGGAGCGGCTCAAGGCTGAGCAGGCTGATATCAGCGTGGTGGTGCAGGCCGACGAGGACTCCACCACCGGCCAGCTGGTCAAGGTGCTGGATCAGTTGCGGCTGGCGCGGGTGGACTACGCCGTAGCCACCCGGTCAGGAGCGCACTGATTATGCTCCGCACCCTGGCGATGTTGCCACTGGCACTGGTGCTGTCTTTGACACTGTTTATCGGGCTGTATCAGCTGGCAGGGCTGGGCAAAGCCCAGCAACAGCAAGCCAGCGCACCGACCCAGTTTGATTTCCTGCAGGTGCGTCGCGACAGTGATGCCGAGATTCTGGAGCGTTCCAAACCGGAACCACCGCCAGAAACTCAGGCCGAGCCGATGCCGGATATGCCCAGTTTTGCAGCGGACAGCCCGGAACCGGTGGATGCACCGAAGCTGGAAGTGGAAATGCCGCATATTGAGCTGGGCCTGAAACTGGATATCAAACCCAGCCTTGAGGGGCTGAAGGCCCCGGCGATGCCATCCATTGACCGGAGTGCCATTGCGCTGGTGCGGGTGCCACCGCGTTATCCGCGTCGAGCAGTAAGGCGTGGACTGGAAGGGGCGGTTACCGTTGAGTTTACGGTCAATGCAGACGGCTCGGTCAAGCCCGGTACGATAAAGGTGATCAAGTCTGAGCCGCCAGGGGTGTTCGATAAAGCGGTGAAGCGTTCCATCCTGCGCTGGCGCTTTAAAGCGCGTACCCAGGGTGGTCAGCCGGTGTCATTCCGAGCCCAGCAGACACTTGAGTTCAAACTGGAGAAATAACCATGATTCGCGCATTGATGGTGTTGCTTCTCAGCATGAGCGCTCTGGTGCAGGCGGCTAAACAGCCGAGCCTGAATGCCGCTGAGTATAAGCAGCTGACCGCCGTACAGACGTTGATCGGCGAAGAAAAGTGGAAAGCTGCACGCACGGCGCTATATAAGCAGCAAGAAACGATGACCCGGCCCTATGCCAACGCGCTGCGTTTGCAGACCCTGGGCCAGGTTGAACTGCAGCTGGACCGTTATCCTCAGGCCCTGAAAGCGTTTCGCACGGCTTACCAGCTGGCGGTGCTGGATGAAGCACAGCAATTACAGCTGCTGCATTTGCGTGGCCAGCTTCAGCTGTCGCAGGAGCACTGGAAAGCCGGTGCCGCACTGCTGGAACAGTGGCTGGTTGAGGTGGCGCGTAGTGAAAAGTCGGGGGCGCTGGCGCAGACAAAGAGCGCCGCTGGTCAGCCGCTGGCCAGCCGGATAAAAGCTGATGACTATCTCTGGCTGGCACAGGCATACAGCCAGCAGGAACACTGGCGTAAAACCATCGACCGGATCCGGGTGGCGCTGAAAATGCGTCGCAACGCGCCGGAAAACTGGCATCAGCTGGAGCTGGCCGGGCATTTGAATCGTAAGAGCTGGAAATCGGCGCTGACGGTGTTGCGTCGGCTGGTACAGATGAATCCGAAAGAGTCCTACTGGAGCCAGATCGCCTCGTTGCAGTTACAGCTCAAACGTAACCGCCAGGCGTTGGCGACGTTGCGGGTGGCTTATGAGCTGGGTTACCTGAAAAAAGGCAGTAATCAGAAACTGCTGGCCCAGCTGATGTTGCAGCAGGGTATGCCTTATCAGGCGGCAACGCTGATGGAAACGGCGATGGCGGCGAAGAATGCTAAGCGTAGTGATAGCAATCTGCGGCTGGTGGCCAGTGCCTGGAGTCAGGCGCGGGAGCAGGATGCCGCACTGGAAAGTCTGCTGGCATTGGCCAAACGTAAGCCCAGCGCCAGCCTGCTGGGTCGGATTGCCCGGTTGCAGGTGCACCAGCAGCAGTGGGCGGCTGCGGAAAAAACCTTGCAGCAGGCGTTACGGTTGAAGGCGAAAAATCCGGAGCGGTTGTTGCTGTTACAGGGCATTGCGCGGGTACGGATGGAGCGGCTGGATGATGCCCGTCGTAGTTTCACCCAGGCGCAGCAGTACGCCGATGCCCGTGGTGTAGCGGAAAGCTGGCTTCAGTATCTGAGCCAGATTGAACAGAGTAGTTGAGCAGAGGATGTCCTATGGCCCCGTCATTGGAAGAACGTGTGCTGATTGTGGAAGACGAGCAGGTTCAGGCGCTGAGTCTGCAGGCAGCCTTGCTGGACAGTGGTTTTTACGTCATTGGCAGCACTGACCGGGGTGATGAGGCGGTGCAGATCTGCGCTGATCTGGAACCGACGCTGGTGCTGATGGATGCGGGTCTGGCCGGAAAAATGAAAGGTCCGGAAGCGGCGCATCAGATCCAGCGCCGGTTTAAAATTCCGGTGGTGTTGCTGGCTTCATGTCATGACGGTGCCTGTGTCGAGGCGGCCTGTGAAAACTGGCCTTTTGGTTATCTGAACCGGGCCTGCAAGGTCAGTGAAATGGTCAGTACGTTGCGCAGTGCCGTGCAGCAGGGTCGCGAACTGCGTAGTGATATGAGCGCGCCGCGTAGTGCGATCGCTATAAATAATGCTCGTTATCTTCAGGTTTCCACGCAGGCGCGTTATCAACTGTTTAGTGGCAGCCTGTCGACCCGGAATGCTCAGGTTCGATTGACCCCTAAAGAGCAGAAGTTTCTGGATCTGCTGGGGCGTAATCAGGGCCGGGTGGTACCCTTTGAGCGGATTTTCAGCGAGGTCTGGGATAACCGTATCGACGGTTTTCAGCCGCTGCGGATTCTGGTTCACCGGCTGCGGCGCAAATTGGGTCAGGGCGATGGTATCGAGAATATCTTCGAGATGGGCTACCGGTTAAACCAGCTGTCCCAGAGCGAGTAAGTACAATCTCTGTTATCTCGCCCGCTTTGCTGGCAATGCTCAGGGGCCGACGCTCGGCCTCTGCGCATTGTGATTACTGATCAGTGTGCAATCTGCCCGTGCCGGGCGTCCCCCATCATTTTCATAAATGACTGCTTATCCACCCGTAACAGGTGTTCGTGGTCGCCACATTCCATATAACAGTCGGCTTGCTGGGCCAGACTGTCATCCCAGACCACCGGTAACCGGTAGGCCTGACCCAGTGAAGGGATTGCCCCACTGCGGCAATCATCAAACATCAGTCGGGTGTCTTTTTCATGGGCGATATCCAGCAGGCGCTGGGTGGTGCTGTTCACGGCCCTGAGATCCAGCTGTTTATTGGCGGGAATCACCGCCATATAAAAGCCTTCATCGTCGGCCAGTAATACACCTTTGGCGACCTGTTTTGGTGGGATCTGTGCGGCAATCGCACAGCCCATGGCGGTTTCAGCGTAGGGGTGTTCGACGTTCTGCCAGTTGATCTGCTGCTGGCGCAGAAAATTTTCTACTCGCGGTGCAAGGGACATGGTACTGCCCTCCGTTGTGGCCCTCCGGCCAGGTTCGGCTCCCTGCCTTCATAGCTTAGTGCAGGATGAGCTATAGGTTAGAGGGGGTGAACGATGAAACGACGACAATTGTTGCAACTGCTGGCCAGCAGTTCGCTGGGTTATCCGCTATTGAGCCGGGCGCAAACCGATGTTCCGGCGCTGGTCCATCTGATTGAACAGACGCCACGGGATCAGCTGACGGAAAAAATTGTGGTGCTGATCCGTCAGGGGCTGGGCCGGGATGCCTTGCTGTGGGCGATTCAGCTGGCCGGGATGCGGCAGATTCAGCCCCGTCCGGTGGGCTTTAAATTTCATGCGGTGATGATGGTGGATGCGGCCCGTCAGCTGGCGCAGGGCGATAGCGGCCCTGGGGGGTGGGTGCCGATTCTGTGGAACCTGGACTATTTCAAATTCAGTCAGCAACGCAATATCGCTGCTGGTGGCTGGCAGCTGCACTCTTTTAATGGAGCGGTGCCAGCGGCGGACGAGTCGATGCAGCTGTTTACCCAGGGCCTGCAGCAGCGTGATGAGCTGAAGGTCGATGCGGCGGCGGTGGCGGTCAGCCGTCAGCACGGTCTGCATCAGCTGTTTGAGCCGCTGGCACACTACGCGGTGCGCGATTTTCACAGTATTGGCCATAAGTCGATCTACCTTTGCCATAGCTGGCGTCAGCTGCAGCGGGCGGGTGGCCGCCAGGCGGACTGGGTCTGTCGAGCGCTGGCCTATGCGCTGATCGCGGACGGCAATGTGGCGGCTCAGGATGCGCACTGGACGCGGCTGGACTATGCCGCCAATGTGCGTCGTGCTGCGCTGTTACCTTTATCTGCCTTGCGTGCTGGCACGGCCCCGGCAGTGACGGGCGAGCTGGTGCAGCTGCTGGGCCAGGCGTCAGCGGATGAGTGTTGTGATGCGGTGGTCGGCTGGTTGCAACAGGCACCGGTGCAGGCGGTGTGGGACGGGATTTTTCTGGCAGCGGCGGAGCGCGTGCTTCAGCAGCCGACAATTCCGATGCTGCACTGTGTGACGGTCAGTCATGCCATGGCCTGGCTCTGGCGGCAGAGTGCTGACTCGGCGAACCGGAACCTGTTGTTGCTGCAGGCGGTGGCCTATCTGGCCCGAATGCGTGAGCAACGCTGGGCAGGGCAGCCTGCCGGTGTGGTGCTGGGTGATCTGGTGGCGGACCCCCAGCCACTAAGCGCGGCAGAGCGCCGGGAGCGGATAGGCCAGCAGCTGGGCCAGCCGGGCAAGCAGAGTCAGTTGCAGCTGATGGCCTATCCTTATAGTACTGAGGGGGCGGCGCTGCGTAATGATCTGTTGCGGTTGTTACGGCGCAAATCCAATCAGGCTCACGATTTCAAATACGGCGCGGCGGTACTGGAGGTTATGGACTGGCTTTCCCCGAGTTACTGGCCAGTGTGGCTGGCAGCGACCAGTGTACTTTTACCTGGAGCAATGAAACCCGATAGTACTGAAGCGAGTCAGATAGAGCATTGGTTGGCAACATCTGAGGTGTAGTGATGCGATGGACATTACCCGATTCTGAACCGGGCATAGCGCAAGTCAATTATCTGTTTGAGTCGTCTTTGCAACGGCTGGACCGGCTCTTCGAACAGTCGGATTTGAACGATGAGGCTGTACATCAGGTTCGGCTGGAGCTGAAAAAGCTGCGGGCCCGGTTACGGTTGCTGCAAGAGACATTACCCGAAGACGCCTGTCGGAAAGCGCTGGCAGCGGTACGCCAGCTGTCCCATGATCTGGCACCGTTGCGCGATCATAAAGTACTACGCCAGACCTTAATCTCGTTACTGGACAGTCCAGGCCGAAAGGCGATGTTAAAACGGCTGCTGGCGGTGGTCGAACAACACCACCTCTGTGCGCGGCCGAGTCAGCAGCAACTGGTTGATGATCGGCAGCGCTTGCAGTTGCGGGTATCCGCAGCCGCGCACCCTCTGGTTTCCGGCAAACCCGATCAGTGGCTTAAACACAGTTATCAGCGTTGTCGTAAACAATGGCAGACGATCCGGCGCTGGCCAACGGCCAGTGATCTGCACCGCTGGCGGCGTTCGGTGAAAGAAATGCAGTACCAGCTTCGGCTGCTGGTGCCGGGGCAGCATAGCGGTTATCAGTCCCATCTGCGCCAGCTGGGCCAACGGCTGGGCGAACTGCATGATCTGCACGAACTGGAGCGCTGGATGGGCGAAACCTCACGCTGGTTCTGGCTGGAAGAGCGGCTGGTATTGAGCCAGGCCATTCGTCAACGTGAGTCAGAATTGCTGGCGCAGATCATGGCACTGGGTAAGCGTCTGTATATCCGTAAACCTGAGGCATTCTGTCGCTGGCAGCCAGCAGGATGATGCCTTTATACTGGCGGGCCTGAACAGGAAGGGTGAGGCCCATGAAATATCAGATTATTCCAGTAACAGCGTTTGAGCAGAACTGTACTCTGCTGTGGTGTGAACAAAGCCGTAAAGCCGCCGTAGTGGACCCGGGTGGGGATATTGCCCGTGTTCTGTCGATTGTGCAGGAGAAGGGGCTGGAGCTGGAAAAAATTCTGCTCACCCACGCACACATTGACCACGCTGGTGGTACGGCGGAGCTGGCACAGCGTGCGGGTATTCCGATTGAGGGACCGCATCCGGGTGATCAGTTCTGGATTGATGGCCTGCCACAGCAAAGCCAGATGTTTGGTTTCCCGGAAGTGGAGGTTTTCACCCCGGATCGCTGGCTGGGCGATGATGATACTGTGACTGTGGGTGGGCATACCCTGCAGGTGCTACATTGCCCAGGCCATACACCGGGCCATGTAATCTTTTTCCATCAGGGGTCAGAGCTGGCGCTGGTGGGAGATGTACTGTTTAACGGCTCAATTGGGCGCACTGATTTCCCGCAGGGTGATCACGATCAGCTGATCAGTTCGATCCGTAACAAGCTGTTCCCGCTGGGGGATAACGTGACCTTTATTCCAGGCCATGGCCCGGTCTCGACCTTTGGCCATGAACGCCAGACTAACCCCTTTGTTGCTGATCACCGCGGCTAGTGCCGCTGCTGATATCAGGCCTCAGTCGCGAAGGGGTGAGCTTTGCTGGTACTCCAGTGAGCCCATCTCGACCAGCCGGCTGAGGGTGCGTTGAAACTGAAAATTCAGCGCACCGCTGCCGGGATAGAGCGCTGCTGGCGGGGCCTCTGCTGAGACAATAAGGTTTACCCGGCGATCATAGAGTTCATCCACCAGGCTGATGAAGCGGCGGGCTGGATCATCCAGCGCTGACCAGCGTACTTCTCGGTCACCGGTGGTATTGGCAATGCTGCCATCTTCAGTCCCACGGGCTTTGATCTGCTCGCGCCGTTCACCATAGAACCGTGGTACCCCGCATAGCCATACACAATCAAACTGTTCCGCCAGTTCGATGTAGTCCATGGCGCTTCGATAGCCGGTACAGAGTTGTTCAAAACTGAAGCCGATTAGCCTTTCTGCCTCATCGAGTAGCAAGCAGTTAACGGTGCGCTGGCACAACTGGATGTCGGCCTGGCTGTTGTTTGTTTTGGGTAAGATAAACTCGTTTTCTGATACATCAAACCAGCTTTTAAGCGCGGTTAAATGGCGCAGTCGATGATCCTGCGGACCATCCAGTGGAATAATCTCCAGCTGTTGTTCAAGTAGCCTGATAGCGGGGAGGAAGCGGTCGCGATGCAGGCCGTCGGGATAGAGCCCCGCGGGCGGCTGGTTGGAGGTGACAACCAGGATCACACCGCGATCAGACAGGTGCTGGAGCAAGCGTCCCAGTAGCATGGCATCGCCAATATTATCGACAAAGAATTCATCAAAGCAGAGCACCGGAGCGCGGTGAGCAAAGGCGGCCGCCACCCAGCCTAGCGGGTCGGGCTGGCCTGAGGCGGCGCGCAGCTGCTGGTGAACTTCGCGCATAAACCGGTGGAAATGTAGCCGGAGTGTCAACCCGTCAGGCAGGGTGTCGCAGAACAGGTCCATGAGCATGGTTTTACCCCGGCCCACCGGGCCCCACAGATACAAGCCCTGCGGTGGTGGCGGGCGGCGTTGCCACCAGGCCGGTTTGTGCAGCAGCTGCTGGTGGAGCCGGGTCAGCTGGGCAATGGCGTTTTGCTGGAGCGGGTCGGCATTGAGCTGGCCGCTGTTCAGCAACTGCTGATACTGATCGTTGGGGGTACTCAAGCCGACTCCATCGGTGTGGGGTTAACGGTGCAGAATATTGACCAGCTCAACCAGCTGGGGGTTAAGCGGTTTGTTGCGATTGACGACGTGCTCCAGAGGCACGGCGACAATTTCACCTCTGTCGACGCCAATCATCTTGTCATTGTAACCGGCCCGCAGACAGGTAATAGCAGCGGCACCGAGGCAGGATGCCAGCACCCGATCATGACCGGTGGGGCTGCCACCGCGCTGAATGTGCCCCAGGATACAGACCTTGGCGTCCTGTTGATGGCCTTTGAGCTGTTCGGCCAGGCGGTAGGTGAGCCCGGCCTGCTGACCTTCCGCAACGACAATAATACCACTGGAACCGCGCCCTGCGGCATGGTCGGCAGCCAGCTGGAAGCAGATCGATTCGATCTGGATCGCAAAATCAGGCACCACGATCATTTCGGCACCACAGGCAAGGCCCACCTGGGTCGCGATGAAACCTGAGTTTCGGCCCATGACTTCGACCAGGAACAGGTTCTCGTGGGAGAGTGCCGTATCTCGGATTTTATCGATAGCATCCAGCGCAGTGGTCACGGCCGTATCGAAGCCGATGGTGTCGTCGGTACCGTAGATGTCGTTATCAATGGTGCCGGGCAGGCCAATGACTGGGATATTATGCTCTGTGGCCAGCAGGTGGGCACCGGTCAGTGAACCATCACCGCCGATGACGACGAGGCCGTCGACACCTTTTTCCTGCAAGATCGTTGCGGCCTGCTTGCGAACAACCGGATCTTTAAAGGCAGCACAGCGGTCGCTTTTGAGCAAGGTCCCGCCGCGTTGAACGATATTGCTGACATCACCCGCTTGCATTTCGTCCATGTCGCCAATAATCAGGCCACTGTAACCTCGCTGGACACCATACACACGGATGCCTGAATGCAAAGCCGCACGGACGACAGCCCGGATTGCGGGGTTCATGCCGGGTGAGTCACCGCCGCTGGTCAGTACAGCAATGGCGTTGAGTGAGCGGGTGGGTGTCAATGTGGGCAGTTTGTACATGGTGAGTTCCTCCGTCCCTGCAGACTATGGTCCGACTATGACAGTTTAAGGGAAAAATTCATCCCCTGGCGAGATGACGGGGCTATGCGCCTTTTTGGGGATGGTATGTCGCTGAGATTTCCCGATAATCAGCAGCGTGCTGTAAGCGGGCAATTGTCAGGCCCGACAGACGCCTGTAAGGGAATACTTGCATTAGCATCTGGACAGGGTGTAGGGCCTCTCTGTTATAGTCATCGTCGGTCAGCGCTGCTAAAACAGCCTGCCGGAATCTTCCAGTGCCTTTCGCAGGTACGGAATTACGCCATGTACAGATGGCAGGGCCGCCAGCAGCGGTACCTGTTGTAACAAGGCGACTTACCCAGTCGGACGGATCAATTTGGGGGCGTACCCTGCCTCTGTGTGCTGTCGGCACCTCACCATGGTGCTGCGCCAGTGTATGTTGTTACCGTTATCAGATTTGAGAACAGCCTCAGAATTGTTGTCTGTTTTCCCGCCTGCAGCGATGTCGGTGTAACTTCCCGATTTCTGGTTGTCAGTTGAGCATTTTTTGCGGGCATTTCACCATGGCTTATACAGTGGCTTATTATTGATACAGTGCTATCAGAACATCGCCATGGAACAGGGTTATGTGCCTGTTATGTCATATCGACAATTGCTGCAGGCACACAGGGCAGATTGGGCTCAGGGTAAGAAATAATCGTTTTCTTCTGTTGGTGATACCGCTGTATGCGTATACCAATAGAATCACCTGGTAGCTGCCAGGTATACAGACTCTCGCAAGAGTGGGTGCTTTGGTCGGCCGGGGGGCCGACCTTTTTTTTGCCTGAATTAAAGTCATCGTCGACCCTCAATAGAGATGTGGAAGCGTTAAGTATGCTGATCAGGTGGTTTTTTCGACCCGCAGCGCTGGTTTGAGCCCTGTTTATTCTGCAGAGACGTATTTCTGTCATTTATTCCCAAAACCCTGTTGACCCCCACGCTCAGATGCGTAGAATGCGCATCCTCGCTTGA
>CAJXNY010000035.1 GCA_913057435.1 uncultured Oceanospirillaceae bacterium
TTGCCAAGGTCGGGGTCGCGAGTTCGAATCTCGTTTTCCGCTCCAATCTTCTTCCGTGTGAAGAATAAAGAGAACCAGCCAATGTGCTGGTTTTTTTGTGTCCGCTTTTCAGGAATGGTGTTGCCAGACGTGCAGTCAGGCTGTGTGTCTTAGTTGGCAAAGTCTTTTTTAGCACCTGAGGCAGCAGCCGGTTTTTTAGCCGGAGCCTTCTTTGGCGGTGCTTTGGGAGTCTGTGCCTGTCTTGATGCGACGGTGCGATTTCGGCCACCCTCTTTAGCAGCATACAGTGCTTCATCTGCTGTTTTCATGACGTCCATCGGACCTTGATGGTGGTCAGTTTTTTCTGCCACGCCAATACTGATCTCTACGTGAACAATCTCGGTTTCAGGCTCGTTGTTACGATGTTCTTTCCCTTCTGTATTGTCATCCGGGCGGTTCTTATTGCGGATATGCATCTGATAATGTGCGATACGCTCGCGTACTTCTTCCAGATACATCATACATTCCTGTTCGCTTTTCCCAGCAAATACAACGGTGAACTCTTCACCTCCGTAACGGAATGCTTTACCTCCACCAGACACTTTATTTATCTGGGCGGCTACCATTCGTAATACCTGGTCACCGATGTCATGGCCATAGGTATCGTTGAATTTCTTGAAGTGATCGACATCCATCATGGCGACAGAGTAGTGACGCCCCAGAGTCGCGAATTTGGTCATTAATGCCCGGCGGGCGGGGATTTCCGTCAGTTCATCCAGGTAGGCCATATCATGCGAGGTCTGCATGACAGAAATGCAGAGGGCAATCAGAGAAGCCGATACAAAGAGAGAGGAGACGAGCGGCTTATCAAACAATGCGAGCAGGAGGGCAGCGGAGAACAGTGAGCTCAGGATGGCAGCTTCAGTGTAAGTTTTGCGAAACCACATAGCCAGCCCGGCAGGGATCAACGCCAGGCTCAAAATAATAGTGGCTGCCTGGCTGAGATAGAGGTCATGCCTGAGCATTTCCAGGGTGATCATCGGTAGATCGGCAAGCAAGTAGCCCAGACTGCGGTTTTCCCAGGAAATATAAAGCAGCAAATAGGTAATAACGACCCCTGCAATTCGGGATATGCCGTAGGGGGTAATGAGGCCACGCTCCTGATAAGCGGCAATCAGTCCGGTATGCAGGGGGAGTAGCAGTGATAGCAAACTGAACAGCACGTAGGTGTGTGCCTCATCAAGCGAGGTTTGCAGGCCTGTCTGAATAAGAAAGTACGCACAGCAGAGATTGAGTGCCCCCAGAACAACCTGGCTACGGTTGAATCCATAACCGAGCAACGCTGCGACCAGTGTGAGCAGATAGGGGATCAGGGTAATGACCGTCTGGTATTCTGTTGTCAGGTTCCCGGCAATATTGAGCAGCAGTGCTGCACCGGCAAGTAATGAAAAGGACGGAATCAGTAGGAGTAGGCGAGCAGCCAAGTGAATACCCTATAATATCAATGGCGATAATTCAGGGCTGCAACAATACCATAATGCTGCGAGAAGGTATTGATAGAACAACGCTTTTAGATAAATTAGCGCTATAGCAAGTGCGGTGGGGACTAAACAGATGTATTACGTAGACCCAGGTAATACACCTGTTTTAGTTAGAGTACGGAGCACCTTGGCTTTTGAATGAATCCTTAAGTGCTGGTTGACGGATTCTTAAATCCGAGCAGGCGAGCAAAGGTGAAGGCCAGGCACCAGCCGCTGAAAGCTGACTGTGCCAGGCTGGCGCCGATTATGGCCGTTGCAATCAGAATCTGCTGTGGCATTTCCAGTAATACAACGGATCCCACGGTGCCTAGAATAAGCAGTCCGGCAATAATATGTACACCCTGGTTCACGCTCATACCTTCTGTTGAACAAGGTTCTGGCTTCAGCCCAAACGTACTGAAAATACTCACAGCAGGGCACCAGCGGGTAAAGCCAGATTGCAGCAGATTAAGCCCCACAAAACCTGTCAGATAGTACCAGTACGGTGTAATGGAGTAGCCTAGCCACAGGCTGATTAGAATGACACTACCTGCCATCAGGCGAAGTGCAGCATTGATAGTCATAAATAGAAGTCTCTGTATAGCAGCAGAAAACGCCAGTATATTTTACTTGCCTAATATTTAATATAGAGAGTTTGTGCCACGCCAAAGTTTGTGCTGCTGGCCTGTAATCCCTCAATGGTTAATAAATATGGTTGATACGCTAACCTTTACGCTATCTTGCAAGGGGGAGTCGGGACTGCTATTCCTGACACTGGACTCACAGCATCAATCTGGAGTAAAGGATGTTCAAAAGAATACTGGTACATCTGACACCGCACTCGGACAAAGCCTGGCTGGTCTCACGGCTGGCACCGCTGGCTGCCTTACTTGGCGCCCACGTCGAGTTATTTACCTGTGGCTATAACCGCTCACTCAAACAGAACCATATGTTTGATAAGGAAGGCGAGCTACATGCTGAGCATAGTTATATCAAACAGTGCGAAAACCGACTGGAGAAGCTGACCCCACCGTTAGCAATGATGGGCGTTGAAGTCGGGGTTGATGCGTGCTGGGACAACCGTACTGTGGACGGTATTTTGCAGAAAGCTGAGCGCTATGATGCCGACCTTATTATTGTTGAGTTGAAAGAGCACAGTCTGCTGGAGCGGGTTTTTGGTGAGATGGAGGCTGACCTGGCACGTCGTAGTCCTCGCCCTGTGTTGATGATGCGTGAGCGAGAATGGGCTGAGCTGCCGCTGATTGCTGCTGGGGTTGATCCGTTCCACGAAGACAACCAGACTCACCCATTGGACCAGCAAGTGTTGAAGTCGCTGGCTGAGGTAGCGGATTCACTTAACGGCACACCTCGGGTATTACACAGTATTCATACGTTGCCCCATGCTGCTATTTTTGATGAGCATGTCGTGACGGACTATAACGCGCTGAAAGAACACGTCAGTGAAGAGCATCATGCAGTGGTGGATGATCTGGTTAAGCAGAGCCCGCTTGTCGATGAGACGCCTATTCATTACCTCAGTGGTGAAGCGCATGTCATGTTGCCGCGCTATGCCCAGGAGAGCCAGCTGGACCTGCTGATACTGGGTTTTGCCGAACACAGTCGGCTGGACCGATTATTGAGTAATGATATGGTTGCCCGGATAATGGATGACATGCCCTGTGACCTGCTAGTGGTCAAGTGAGTGGGGCGCGCTGTTGAGACGACAGCGCGCCGGTATTGATCAGAGCGTGAATTCGGCAAAAATAGGGGCGTGATCTGAAGGCTTATCCATTGCCCTGATCTCGTAATCTACGCCCGCGTTGGTGCATTTTTCCATCAATACATCGGTGGCAAGAATGGCATCGATTCGCAGGCCGCGTTTGGGTTCTCTGTCAAAGGCGCGTGAGCGGTAGTCAAACCAGCTGAAAGTGTCGCTGTTATCCGGGTGCAGAGTACGGAAGCTGTCTTTTAACCCCCAGCTCAGTAGCCTGGCCAGCCATTCGCGCTCGACCGGCTGGAAGCTCGATTTACCATCGCGCAGCCAGCGTTTGCGGTTGGGCTCGCCAATACCGATATCGCAATCCTGGGGTGAAATATTCAGATCGCCCATCACCACCAGCTGCGCACTGGCATCGCACTGTTGTTCCAGGTGGGCTTGTAGATCAGCATAAAATTTTCGTTTGGCCGGGAATTTGGTTTCATGGGCGATGTTTTCCCCCTGGGGGAAATAGCCATTGATAACCGTAACGATAGAGCCATCGCTGGCTTCGTAGTCGCCGATAATCATCCGGCGCTGGGCATCGTCTTCATCACTGATAAAGCCTTTTTGCAGTTTAACCGGCGGCTTCTTCGAAATCAGGCAGACCCCGTAGTGGCCCTTCTGGCCGTGGTATTCCACGTGGTAGCCCATCGCCTCAACATCGGCCAATGGGAACTGCTCATCTACCACCTTGGTTTCCTGCAGGCCGATGACATCTGGCTGGTACTTGTCGATGACCGCAGCCAGCTGGTGCAGGCGTGAGCGCAGACCGTTCACATTGAAGCAGACCAGTTTCATAGGGGAGGCTCTCCACAGAAAAACGCCAGTGTATCATTGGTTTATCGTTCGATGTATTGGCTGTGTCTATCAATAAAGTTAATGAACTCTATTGGCTAAATGGTGTCACAGCGCGTACCTTTAGCCTCTATATCGGGCCTGCCGGCCAAGCCGCAGTACCCGCAAATTATTCAGGGATTCTCAGGAGTGAAACGTGTCAGAATTTGACTTTGACCTGTTTGTAATCGGTGCCGGTTCCGGCGGCGTGCGTGCCAGCCGTATGGCGGCGGCGATGGGGGTACGTGTTGCGGTAGCAGAAGATCGTTACCTGGGCGGTACCTGCGTAAACGTGGGCTGTGTGCCGAAAAAACTGTTTGTCTACGCCTCACACTATGCTGAAAGCTTTGCTGAAGCGCAGGGGTTTGGCCTGACCAGCGGTGATATCAGCTTTGACTGGCCGACCTTGCGCGATAACAAAACCCGCGAAATTGAACGCCTGAACGGTATCTACAACAACATGCTGGTCAACTCGGGCTGCACACTGATTGATGGTCGTGCCACCCTGGTAGATGCGCACACCGTTGCGGTAGGTGATACCACGTATACTGCTGAGCGTATTCTGGTGGCGGTTGGTGGCTGGCCTAACATTCCGCAGTTCCCCGGCAATGAGCATGTCATTAGCTCCAATGAAGTGTTCTTCCTGGAAGAATTTCCCAAGCGGGCGCTGGTTGTCGGTGGTGGTTACATCGCGGTTGAGTTTGCAGGCATCTTTGCCGGGCTGGGCGCACAGACCAGTCTGATCTACCGTGGCGATATGTTCCTGCGTGGCTTCGATAATGAAGTGCGTGAGTTTACCGCCCAGGAAGTGGCCAAAAAACACGTTGATCTGCGTTTTAATACCAATATTGAGAAAATTGAAAAAGCAGCTGATGGCACGCTGACGGCTCACCTGACGGACGGCAGCACCGTTGAAGCTGACTGCATTATGTATGCGACTGGCCGGGTGCCCAATGTGGCTAATCTGGGGCTGGAGGCACTGGGCATCGAACAGGGTAAAAACGGTGCGATTGTCGTGAATGATCAGTTCCAGACCAATGTCCCGTCGGTTTATGCCATTGGTGATGTTATTGACCGTGTGCAGCTGACGCCGGTCGCGCTGGCCGAAGGGATGGTGCTGGTACGCAATCTGTATGGTAACCAGAACCAGCAGGTTGATTATGATCTGATTCCGACAGCGGTGTTCTGTCAGCCAAACATTGGTACGGTCGGCCTGACCGAAGAGCAGGCACGTGAACAGTACAGCAATATTGATATCTACAAATCAGATTTCCGGGCGATGAAACACACCCTCAGTGGCAGTGATGAGCGTACCTTGATGAAGATGATTGTTGATCGTGATACCGATAAAGTACTCGGTGTACATATGGTCGGGCCTGAGGCCGGGGAGATTATTCAGGGGATTGGCATTGCTCTGAAGGCTGGTGCCACCAAAGCGGTGTTTGATTCCACTATCGGTATTCATCCGACGGCAGCGGAAGAGTTTGTGACGATGCGTGAGCCTGCGCGTTAACGTACAGCGCTGCGGCTGTCAGGCGTAAGATAAAACCAGTGACTTTGTCACTGGTTTTTTGCTATCTGGCCAGCGCTTATAGCGCTGGGCAGAACATATCATGCAGAGTGTGGATGATCCGTTTCGCTGTATCACCCTCCAGTGAGTAGAAAATCGTCTGTGACTCACGGCGAGTCTTCACCAGACCATCTTTGCGCAGTACTGCCAGATGTTGAGACAGGGCTGACTGGCTCAGATCCAGGCAGCGGTTCAGTTCGGAGACTGATAATTCACCGCTATCCAGATGGCACAGAATTAACAGCCGGCTTTCATTACCAAGCGCTTTCATCAGCTTGGCCGCGCGGCCAGCGTTCTCGCGCATCATCTCCAGCGTTTGCGGGTCCATATCGTTTGTCTCGGTCGCTTGCACGTCGTTCAATTGAGCACTCCATGAGTGTGGGTGTATCAATCACAGGGTTGGTTCAGGACTGTGTTACCCGTGCTGCCAGCAGCCTCTGTGGGCCGTTCAGCCAGCAAGTCCTTCATTTTCAGGCCGTACACCGGCGGCCTGAAAGCCATCCTGATAAACGAAAGATCACCGGTTATCGTTATATTTGAAATTTCCTCTTACTGATCAGCAGTTTAAAGCATCACTTTTTCAATCTCAATTTACTAATATATCCTGTTGTAATATTAGTCAAATCTAATTTACTATTAGCTTATTAATGACCTGTCCATTCGAGGATAGCAGGCTTGTACGCGGTGGTGTTGATCTGAACCGGTTCCTGCATAGGTTATCTCTCCAATCTGGCTGAAAGGAGTCACTTGATGTTGTTGCAAGATCGCTTGATCGCGTTTTCCATTGATCGACCCAGGTGGGTGTTTTATTTGCTGCTGGCTTTATGTGTGCTGGCGGCGGTGCAAATTCCATCAATCAAGGTCGATACCGACCCCGAAAATATGCTTCCCCACGATCAGGCGGATCGTGTTTACCATGACCAGGTGAAGGAGCGATTCTCGCTATACGACATGATTGTCGTCGGGCTGGTGGATGAAGCCGGGGTATATACACCGGATACACTGACCGACCTGCATACCCTGTCTCAGGCCATTGGCCAGATGGACGGTGTGGTGCAGCAGGATCTGATGGCGCTGGATCGGGTGGATAACATCAGCCAGCAGGGGCCTGGTACTATTCGCTTTGAGTGGATGATGAAAACCGCACCGCAGACTCAGCAGCAGGCGGATGCAATCCAGGCAGCGGTTGAGCGCTTGCCACTGCTGAATAACACCCTGGTGTCGGCAGATGGTAAAGCGACGGCGGTGTATGTGCCGATTATCAGTAAATCAGAGAGCTATCGGCTGTCGCAGGAAATTCAGGCGGTTGTCGATACCCTGAAAAAACCGGACCAGTTCTACATGGCAGGCCTGCCGGTCGCGGAAGATACCTTCGGCGTGGAGATGTTTCTGCAGATGGCGGTGTCCGCACCGCTGGCTGGATTGATGATTTTTATCCTGATGTGGGTGTTCTTCCGTTCAATGCTGCTGATCAGTGCAGCAATGATCGTGGCGATGGCGTCGGTGATTGTCACCATGGGGCTGCTGATTGGTCAGGGCTATACCGTCCATATCATGAGCTCGATGATCCCGATCTTCCTGATGCCCATTGCGGTGGTGGATTCGGTGCATATTCTGTCGGAATTTGCTGACCGTTATAAGCCAGGGGAAGACCCGCGAGCGGCGCTGAAAGAGGTGGTCGGCCATCTGTTTACGCCGATGCTGTTTACCTCGATTACCTCAGCGGTAGGCTTTGCTTCCCTGGCATTTACTCCAATCCCACCGGTGCAGATTTTTGGTCTGCATGTGGCATTCGGCATCCTGTTTGCGTTCATTGTAACCGTGGTGCTGGTGCCTGCGTATATCGTCAGTCTGGCCCCGGCCCGTCTGGCGGCGCTGAAGGACCATAGCCTGGAGGCTGCGGATAATGACAGCCTGCTGGGCCGTCTGCTCTCGACAACCGGTCGTTTTTCACTGGCGCGCTCCAAGGGACTGATGCTGTTTTTCGGTGCGCTGGTGATGGTGTCGGTGTATGGCGTCAGCCAGATTCAGATTAATGACAACCCGGTACGCTGGTTTAAAGAAGACCACAAACTGCGGGTCGCAGATCGGGTGTTAAACAGTCACTTCCCGGGTACTTACGATGCTTTCCTCGTGCTGGAAAAGCCGGCGTCTGTAGCAGAGCAACAGCAGCTGGCCAGCCAGCTGGATACGCTAGCGAAGCAGGCTGCTGTGACTGAGCAACTGACAGCCATGCGTAAAGTTGCGGCTGATCCACTGTATGTCAATTACCTTAATAACCTGGTGGACGCCTTTGACGAAGCCAGCTTCAGCGCTGAACCGGCGCAGGAAAAAGCCTGGCTGGCGATGCTGGCTGCCGTTGAAACAGCCCAGAGTGAAGCGAAATATTTTCTCACGCCTGAAGCGCTGAACTACATGGAGAAGCTGCAGGCACACCTGAATGGCTCTGATTATGTCGGTAAATCAAATGGCCTGCCGACGTTGCTCAAAACCGTTTACCGCGAACTCAATGGCGGCGGCGATGATCAGTACCGCTTACCACCCAATGCCACGGCAGCAGCGCAGACCATACTCAGTTTCCAGGGTTCTCATCGTCCCGATGACCTCTGGCATATGGTGACTCAGGACTATCGGGCGACCACCCTGTGGATTCAGCTGCGCAGTGGGGACAACCAGGACATGAGCAAAGTGATCGCGCTGGTTGATCAGTACATTGCCGAGAATCCTTTGCCTGAAGCGGTACAGGCGAACTGGGCAGGACTGACGTACATCAATGTGGTCTGGCAGGACCAAATGGTTAACGGCATGCTGAGCAGCCTGACCAGTGCTTTCTTCACTGTTCTGATCATGATGATTCTGCTGTTCCGTTCGGTGAAAATCGGCTTGCTGTCCATGTTACCGCTGACTGTTACCATCCTGTTCATTTACGGTGTGATTGGCATGGTAGGTAAGGATTACGATATGCCGATCGCTGTACTGTCAGCGCTGACATTAGGCCTGTCGGTGGACTTTTCCATTCACTTCCTTGAGCGTACCCGCGCCATCTTTCGTGAAACAGGTAACTGGTCTGCCACCATTGAAGAAGTGTACCAGGGGCCATCACGGGCGATCAGCCGTAATGCCGTTGTGGTTGCAGTGGGCTTTACCCCGCTGCTGGTTGCGCCTCTGGTGCCGTATATCACCGTCGGCTTTTTCCTTGCCGCAATTATGGCGGTGTCTGCAGTGGTGACGGTGGTGTTACTGCCTGCCGTGATGGACCGGATCAAAAACAAGAATGCCCTGTTCGGGGTAACACAGGAGACGCACAATGTTTAAATCACATTTGCAGGGGATCGGCCAGCGGACTTTACTGGCGCTGATGCTGGTGTCCCCCCTGAGCCTGGCCGCTGAACTGACTGATGCCCAGACCATTGTCAGCCAGGCCAATGTTGCATCTTATTACCGTGGCGATGACGGCCGCTCTGAAGCGCGGATGCTGATCCGTGATGCTAAGGGACGGGAGCAGGTGCGCCAGTTCACCATTTTGCGCCGGGACCGGGAAAACGGCGGCGATCAGGATTTCCTGGTGGCCTTCAGTCGGCCCGCTGATGTGCGTAATACGGTTTTTATGGTGTCCAAGCATACCCGGGCAGACGATGACCGCTGGCTCTACCTGCCAGGGCTGGACCTGGTGAAGCGGATCTCGGCTGGTGATAAACGTACCAGCTTTGTCGGCTCGCACTATTTCTATGAGGATATCTCCGGGCGCAATCTGAATGAAGATACTCATCAGCTGGTCGACACCACGGCTGAGTATTATGTGATTGATGCGACACCGAAAGACCTGGCCTCGGTCGAGTTTAAAAACTATCGGGTGTGGATTGATAAGCAGACGCTGCTGCCGATGACGATCGAATATAAGGACAGTGCCGATCAGCTATACCGCAAAGTCGAAGTGCTCAAAGTGGCGCAGGTATCTGGCTTTCCAACCGTGACTCAATCACGGGTCAGTGACCTGCGCAGTGGTGGCAGCACGACCATGCAGTTTCGCTTTATCAAATATGACCTTGGCATGGAGGCGGCAGTGTTTAGCGAACGCTCCTTGCGCCAGCCGCCACGGGAGTGGCTACGCAGGCCAAAATCATGAACTGGCAGGCTATCACCATAGCCAGTCTGTTATCACTGCCGGGCGTGAGCCTGGCAGAGGATGACTGGGGCGATGACAGCTGGGGTGATGATCAGACCGAGGCGAGTTCTGCGCTGCAAGGCTTCTATGAGCTGGCTGCGGGCTCCCGGCTACAGACAGACCCTGCGTTGACGGAAGATCTGACCCTGGCAGAAGCCAGGGCTCGACTGGAATATGATCGCTATTTTGGTGAAACGCGTTTTAGTGCTAAAGCGGACTTTCTCGCGGATGGTGTCGAGCATGGTCTGCACGGTGATCTGCGTGAAGCCGTGCTGTCATTTCAGGCAACAGAGCAACTGGATATCCGGCTGGGGCAGCAGGTACTGACCTGGGGCACCGGGGATCTGCTGTTTCTTAATGACCTGTTTGCCAAAGACTGGGTGTCGTTTTTTTCTGGCCGTGAAGACAGTTATCTCAAAGCGCCCTCCGCTTCACTTAAGGCCAGTTACTATGGCTGGGACAGGGCGGATCTGGATCTGGTATGGACGCCGAAGTTTACCCATGACCGCTTTATCGATGGCGAACGGTTCTCGTTTTTCTCGCCCATGGTGGGGGCTAATGTGGCTGCACCGGCGGGTCACTTTGTGCCGCGAGAGCCCGAGACTGAGTTAGGCAATGGTGAACTGGCAGCACGACTGTTCGGTAAAGACGGCAGCACGGAGTGGGCGCTGTATGGCTATCAGGGGTTCTGGAAGCGACCAGAATCAATGAACACGCAAGGGCAGGGAGTGTTTGACCGCCTTACCGTGCTGGGAGCCAGTGTCCGGGGCAATGTCGCCGAGGGGATTGGTCACGCTGAACTGGCCTGGTATGAGGGTAAAGACAGCAAGGGTGATAACCCACTGCAGGCCAATGATCAGTTTCGTGCGCTTGTTGGTTACGAACAGGAGCTGGTGGCGAACCTGACCATGGGGTTGCAGTATTATCTGGAGTGGACGCAGGACTACGCTGCGTTGAGCCAGGCTGATGGGGGCTCGCCTTACCGTCCCGATGAGTACCGTCAGGTGGCAACGCTGCGATTGAGCTACCGGCTACTACAGAACAACCTGACGTTGAACGGGTTCGGCTTCTGGTCGCCAACCGATGAGGATTTTTACTTGCGCCCGTCGGTGCACTATCGACTGGATGATGTCTGGTCGGTGACAGCCGGGGCGAACATCTTTGGCGGCAAAGAACGGCATACGTTTTTTGGCCAGTTTGAAGACGCCACCAATGTGTATGCACGGCTGCGCTATAGCTTCTGAGAACACCTGAAAGGACAGGATGTTTTGCAAGATAATTAGCACTGTAAAATCCATCTTGACCGATCCCTGCACTTGCGGCGGTCGGTATTTTTTTGTCGTCCTGTTTCGTGACGTAAAGGCCGCTAGCCGTCTGTTAGGGTAAAATGGATCTCCCTTTTGCAGTACACAGTGACGTCAGACATGTCAGATACCGCGCTACCCCGTCATTTAGTGGCAACACAGACCGCCAGCGAGCTGGCTGCCATCCAGGGTTACCACGCCCATATCTACTTTGATCAGGCCAGTGAACCCCAGGCCCAGGCATTGATTGATGCTGTCAGTCAGCGTTTTGATATTCGTGTCGGGCGGATGCATCGTAAGCCGGTGGGGCCGCATCCGTGCTGGAGCTGTCAGCTGTCGTTTACGGCGGAGCAGTTTGGCAATCTGATCCCCTGGCTGGTGTTACAGCGGGCCGGACTGGTGGTGTTTGTGCATCCCTTGACGGGCGATGCGCTGTTTGATCATCGGGAGGCAGCCATCTGGCTGGGCGAGGCCCAGCCGCTGGATCTGTCTGTACTGGGCTAACGTCAGGCCCCGTTTTTCAGAGGGTGTTCGTCCGGCAGCTGGCGGCTAATCCACAGTGCCAGTTTGTGTTTCATTTTTGGCGTGTCTTCCTGGCCCTTGGCCAGCGGGGTGATCAGCTGATCATGTACCAGTAGCTTATACAGGTACTCAACTTTCTGATTGGCGGAATCTGTCTTCTCAAAATCACCGACGCCGCGGGATTTTGCGTACACCTGGCCGATGCGCAGGGCTTCTTTTACCAGTAGAGCTTCGTTTTTCAGCGTGGCCATGTTGCCTCCTTTCAAATCAAGCACTGTGGCGTTCAGCTTACAGGGTTTCAAAGTGTTTTTAGAAGCCCTGTCCCTAACTGTTTCATCTGCTGTTGAATCCAGCGGCTGCGTTTCAGGGTATAGGCCGATGGGCGGCTGACTGAAAAACGGTATGGGTTTGGCAGCACTGCTGCCATCCGCGCTGCCTGATAGCTTGCCAGCGAGTTGGCGGAGTGGTGGAAGTTAGCCCGTGCTGCGGCTTCTACCCCATAGATCCCCGGGCCAAATTCGACAATATTCAGGTACAGCTCCAGAATTCTGGATTTATCCAGCAATAACTCCATCCAGCCGGTCAGCCAGGCTTCCACCCCTTTGCGGATAAAGCTGCGACTGGGCCAGAGGAACAGGTTTTTGGCCGTTTGCTGGCTCAGTGTACTGGCACCGCGCAGTCGCTTGCCATCCTGATGCGCCTCCATCGCCTGTTGAATCGCATCCAGATCGAAGCCAGCGTGTTGGGGGAATTTCTGGTCTTCAGCGGCGATTACTGCCAGCTGCATCTGTTGCGAGATATTAGTCAGCGGCACCCATCGATGGCTTATCTGTGCAGGGTAGCTGGCCGGTGGAAACAGCTGACGATGCAGTTGCCAGCCCCAGACAGGCGGGTTTACGAAGCGCAGCAGGGCAACCGGGATGATCGTTAGCAGTAGAAAAGCCAGCAGACTGAACAGTAGCAACCGTTTAAGTTTACGTAGCACGCAGCACACTCCTTGGCGGGCGATACGAAGGGGGTGGAGATAATCGCATGGCTCAGCTCAGTTCAGTAATTTCATAGCGGTGATTGTGGCCTGCATCGGGCAGCGTAATCTCATCCCCCAGGTAGCGTGCGGCCAGCTGCTGGCCAACCGGGGTCTGGGGGGTAATCAGTATCACCTGTTGCCCTTGCCATAATAGCTGCAGGCCGCCGTGAAGTGGTCCCAGTAAAAAGTGTCGTTGCTGGCCCTGCTGGCTGGTGACCTGTACCAGCGCTCCCAGGCCGATGGCATCGTCTGCCTGAAAGTCGATCAATTGCCATTGCTGATAGTGGGCCAGCACCTGTTGCAGTGCTTCCACCCGCATTGACTGGCCGTGTGCCAGATACGCATTTTCCAGTCCCAGAGTGTCATATTTATTTTCTGCCGTACTCTCGCTATGGGTGGCATTCTGGTGCGCTTCATTGGCCGCGAACAGGGCGTTATCCAGCACCTGTTGCAGTTGTTCGGTGATCTGATCAAGCAGCGGTTGTTTACTCATAAGCGCTGTGTTGTGGCCGTTCTGTCAATGTGGGGTCATTAATATACCGCGTTGAGGGGGGCGGGGGAATTTGCCGGGTCTGATCACTGTTTTATGGCAACTTGATGATTAATTGTGCTTTATCAATGAGGCTTCATTAATAAAGCCGGGTACAATAGCGGCACTTAAATTTTCAGAGCTGAACAGCCACAAGCCGGTTCAGCAGGGAATGTCCTACAGGGCACCCTTTTCTTATTTTATTCAGGAGCTTATCCGCATGCTGAAGAAGCGCTTTGCCGTGTTGGCGGTATCTATGGTTGTCAGCCTGGCTGGCCACGCTGGTGACACACTCAAAATTGGTATCGCAGGTCCGTTCAGTGGCCCGGTGTCACCTTACGGTCAGATGCAATTACAGGGTGCCTATGCTGCGATTGAGTCTATTAATCGGCAGGGTGGCATACAGGGCATGACCCTGGAAGCGGTGGAATATGATGACGGCTGTGAGCCGAAGCAGGCTGTGTCTGTTGCCAACCGCGTAGTGAACGACGGAGTACGGTATCTGGTGGGTCACCTGTGTTCCAGCTCGACACAGCCAGCAACGGATATCTACAAAGATGAAAACGTGCTGGTGATCACCGGCTCGACCAACCCAGGCATTACCAGCCGCGGTTATCCGCTGATTTTCCGTACCATCGGGCTTGACTCTGAACAGGGTGAAACCGCTGCACGATACATTGTTGAGCAGGTTAAACCGCAACGCGTTGCAATTATTCATGATAAACAGCAATACGGTAAGGGTATTGCGATGATTGTGAAGCAGCAGCTGCAGGCGGCTGGCACTGATATTGTCACTGTGGATGGCATTAGCAGTGGCGAGAAAGACTTTTCGGCCTTGATCAGCAAGCTTAAACGTGAGCGTGTTGATTTTGTTTACTACGGTGGTTATCACCCGGAACTGGCGTTACTGATGCGTCAGGGTAAGGCGCTGGAGTTTAGCCCGACATACATGGGGCCAGAGGGGCTGGGTAATAAAGATATTGCCTTCCTTGCCGGTGACGCAGTGGAGGGATTACTGGTGACATTGCCTACCCGCTATGATCTGTTACCACGTAATCAGGCGGTGGTTGATCAGCTAAAAGCCAAAGGCGTTGACCCCAGTGGTCCTTTTATCTGGACCAGTTATGCTGCCGTTGAAGCGTTGGCCAGTGTCATTAAGCAGGTAGGGGCTGACGACCCTGCTCGAGTTGCTCAGGCGATGCGTGATGCCACGATCGACACGGCTATCGGCCCGCTGAGCTGGGATACGCATGGCGATCTGAACGGCTTTCCGTTTGGCGTGTATCGCTGGCATCAGGATGGTACAGGTACGCCCGTCGCACACTGAAGTTTACGGTATTGAGTATCGCCTGCTCGGCAGGGCTATAAGCCAGCGGATCAGGCGTTATTCTGAATAAATTACGAACCTTCTTTCCCGTTCCGGTATTTATCCCAGTCTCCTTCTGGTTATTAATGCCCTGCGTCATTACTGTTCAAAAACCTGCTAAAAACATTTTCGTCGTTCCCATGGCTGTGGTAGTTTTTTTGCTGGGCGGGTGTTGGCCCTGATCGGTCACACTGAATCCCGTATAACAAAAACAACAGGAATCACCCATGACGTTCACAAAAAAAACATTTGCAACGCTTGCGCTCTCGATGGCTGTCAGCATGGCTTCCCACGCCGCTGATACTCTTAAAATTGGTATTGCTGGCCCAATGACCGGAACCGTATCCCAGTATGGTGATATGCAGTTTCAGGGTGCGCACGCGGCGATTGATCTGATCAATAAAGCAGGCGGTGTTAATGGCAAGATGATTGAAGCGATCGAGTATGACGATGTCTGTGACCCAAAACAGGCGGTCGCAGTGGCGAACAAAGTTGTTAATGATGGCGTGAAATATGTCGTCGGCCATCTTTGTTCCAGCTCCACTCAACCGGCGACTGATATCTATGAAGAAGAGGGCGTACTGGCGGTAACCTGCTCGACTAACCCCTCTATTACCGCCCGTGGCTATGAAATGATCTTCCGTACCATCGGCCTGGACT
This sequence comes from uncultured Oceanospirillaceae bacterium, assembly GCA_913057435.1. GTDB lineage: Bacteria > Pseudomonadota > Gammaproteobacteria > Pseudomonadales > Balneatricaceae > Marinobacterium_C. The sequence continues at coordinate 15,236 of CAJXNY010000035.1, forward strand.
CTGATCAGGGACCAACGGCGGCACGTTATGTGATTGATAATATCAAGCCGAAGCGGGTTGCGATCATTCATGATAAACAGCAGTACGGCGAAGGCATTGCGATGTCGGTGCGCGAAACCCTGTCCGCAGCAGGTATTGAAGCGATTGTGACCGAAGGGGTGACGGCCGGTGATAAAGACTTCTCCTCTCTGATTACCAAGCTGAAACGCGAAAACATTGATTTTGTTTATTACGGTGGCTATCACCCTGAACTGGGACTGATTATGCGCCAGTCCCATGCGACCGGCTTTAAGCCAACGTTTATGGGGCCTGAGGCTGTGGGTAATAAAGAGGTGTCATCGATTGGCGGTGACGCTTCAGAAGGACTACTGGTGACTCTGCCTGCTCGCTATGACCTGCTACCCAAAAACAAAGCGGTGGTTGAACTGATGAGATCCAGAAAGCAGGATCCGACCGGACCCTTTGTCTGGACCAGTGTTGCTGCAGTACAGGCGATGGTGAACGTGATGAAACAGGTTGGTACTGACGATGCCGTAGCCATCGCTGATGGTTTGCGTGGTAAAACCCTGGATACTGCGATGGGACCGCTGACCTGGGACCAGAAAGGTGACCTGGTTGGTTTTGAGTTTGGCATTTATCAGTGGCATGCCGACGGGACGGGCACACCGCTGTAAGCTGTTTATCGACAGTGGCCCTGTAAAGGACTGAGAGATGGCTGCTTCGGCAGCCATTTTTAATTCTGTCTCCCGGGTTTCTGCTACACTCGCAGCGATTGGCAGGTCGGCCGTTCGCGGGCCTGTTATCACAGCCGCCTGCATAGTCCAGATAGAGTCCCGATGTCCAGAAAACCTGCGTCCCAACCTGCTGAAAAAGCCACACGTAAACCGGGTTTACACCCACGAAACCCACACCGTGCCCGTTATGACTTCGACCAGCTGGTGGCGGCGGAACCTGCCCTGAAGTCTTTTTTACGTCCAGCCCCCAGTGGTGAACTGAGTCTTGATTTCGCCGACCCTGCGGCGGTGAAAACACTCAATCGTGCGTTGCTGGCTTGCTTTTATCGTATCCAGTTCTGGGATATTCCGCCTGATTTTCTTTGTCCTCCTATTCCAGGCCGGGCGGATTACCTGCATTACATGGCGGACCTGCTGGCCGATGCTAATGGCGGTACGATTCCACAGGGGAAAAAAGTACAGGCGCTGGATATTGGTACCGGCGCAAATCTGGTGTATCCGATTGTGGGTAGCCAGAGTTATGGCTGGCGCTTTGTCGGAGCGGATATTAACCCGACGGCAGTGGCTACGGCACAGCTGATTGTTGAGGCGAATGCGGCCCTTAAGGGTCTGGTGCAGGTGCGTCATCAGCCGTTAGCCGAGCAGATATTTACCGGTATGGTACAGCCTGGTGAGTCGTTCGATTTCAGCCTGTGTAATCCACCGTTTCATGCCAGTGAGGCTGAGGCGACCCAGGGTAGCCAGCGCAAAGTGCGGAATCTGGCAACTAACCGTGAACAACGTAACCCTGACAGTAAAGGACCACGCGGTGGGCGTCGTGGTAAGGCACCTCAGGGGTCTGCTGAACAGCTGAACTTCGGTGGCCAGCATGCTGAGCTCTGGTGCCCGGGGGGAGAAGCTGCATTTGTCAGCCGGATGATCGAACAGAGTAAAACGGTCGCTGATCAGCTGTGCTGGTTCAGCAGCCTGATCTCCAGCAAGCGCAACCTGCCCGTGCTGGAGAAAGCCCTCAGGCGAGCCGGTGCGACTCAGGTTGAGATCGTGCCGATGAGTCAGGGCCAGAAGCAGAGTCGCATTCTGGCCTGGAGTTTTCTCAGCCAGCCCCAGCGACAGGTATGGGCGAAAGAGCGCTGGAGCTGAATAAAGACGCTATATCTGGCTTGACCCTGTAGTGGACTTTAGGGTTTATCATGGGCCCTGTCAGACTTATATGGAATGTTTGGAGTGCTGTTATGGCAGAAATCATGATTCATCATCTGGCGCTGACCGGCGTCAAATGTGCGGGCTGTGTCCGTTCTCTTGAACGGGCGTTGGTGGCGGCGGATGAAGTAGAGGACTACGCCGTCAATTTTGCCGAGCGCAGCGTGGCTATTCAGAGTCTGTCTGATGCGGGACAGTTGATCGCGGTGATTGAGGCGGCAGGCTATGGTGCCCAGCTGGTTGATGATAATCAGGACCCGCAGATCCAGGCCAATGCCAGCCGTCAGCAGTATCTTGGCCTGTTACGGCGCAGCATAGTTGCGCTGGCTGTGGGTGCGGTGCTGATGGTTCTGGGCTTGCTGGATATGATGCCTGATCTCACCCAGAGTCATGGTCAGCTGGGGGCCATGTTTATGGGCCTGGTGACGCTGACCGTGATGATCAGCAGTGCCCAGGGTATTTATGCCGGTGCATGGCTGAGTATCAAGCGTCGCAGCCTGAATATGGATACGCTGATTGGCTTGGGAACCGGGGCTGCCTGGCTGTATTCAACGGTACTGGTCGTGTTGGCCTGGCTGGCTCCAGCGCAGCTGGTGGTCACCGGCGGTCACCTTTACTACGAAGCCACGGTGATGATTCTGGGCTTTATTCTGGCCGGCCAGGCACTGGAGTTACGTGCCCGTGGCCAGACTGCTGATGCGGTGCGCTCACTGCTGAACCTGCAACCGGATCAGGCCTGGCGGGAGCGTGATGGCCAGTTACAGCAGGTGCCGGTGGCGCTGCTGACGCTGGCTGATCGGGTGCTGATCAAACCTGGTGAACGGGTGTCAGTGGATGCTCAGGTGGAAGAGGGTGACAGCTATGTTGATGAGTCGATGCTGACAGGAGAGCCGGTACCGGTTCACAAGTCTGCAGGGGACACGGTGACAGGTGGCACCCTGAATGGTCAGGGTAGCCTGTGGGTACGTGTTGCACGCACGGGTAGCCAGACGGTGCTGGCGCAAATTATCGCGACGGTGCGTCAGGCCCAGAATGGTAAGCCACCATTGGGGCGGCTGGCGGATAAAATTGCGGCAGTGTTTGTGCCGGTCGTGATTGCTATCGCGTTACTGGCGGCACTGGTCTGGCTCTGGCTGGGCCCTGCCCCCTCACTGGGCTATGCACTGGTGGTTTTGATGACGGTGCTGATTGTGGCCTGTCCCTGTGCGCTGGGGCTGGCAACACCGATGTCAGTGATGGTCGGTGTGGGGCGGGCTGCACGTAGCGGTATTCTGATCCGAAATGGCGATGCATTGCAGCAGGCCGGTCAGGTGACGACCGTGATGCTGGATAAAACGGGGACGTTGACCGAAGGTCGCCCGGTGGTGACCGCTGAGGTACGCAGTGCTCAGTTTCAGGGGGATGACACCCTCGCACTGATCATTGCCAGTGTTGAGCAGAAATCAGAACACCCACTGGCTGCTGCGCTGGTGACGCATCTGATCGAATCCGCTGGTGCAGCGCTGCCTGAGGTCACTGAGTTTAGTGCCACGCCGGGTGCGGGTGTTGAAGCGCTGGTGAATGCTCAGCGAGTGCTGATTGGTAATCAGCGCTGGCTGGAGGAAGCGGGCGTGGACTGCCGCGACCTTGATGAGGAAGCACAACAGCACAGTCAGCAGGGGTGTTCACTGGTCTGGGTTGCGCTGGGAGGTGTACTGGCCGCGCTGTATGGTGTCCGTGATCCGATCAAAGCGGATGCCCGTGAGGCCGTTCGTCAGATGCAGCAACAGGGGCTTAAGGTTGCGATGTTGTCCGGGGATAATGAACGCAGCGCTCGAGTGATTGCCGCTGAGCTGGGGATTAATGATGTCTACGCCAATGTTCGCCCTGAACAGAAACAGGCTGTTGTCGCCCGTTTACAGCAGCAGGGTGAATGCGTGGCCATGGTGGGGGATGGCATTAACGATGCGCCTGCGCTGGTACAGGCGGATGTTGGTTTTGCCATGGGCAATGGTACGGATATCGCGATAGAAAGTGCCGATGTGGTGTTAATGCGGGGTGAGCCATCGCTGGTGGTTGAGGCGGTGTTGCTGTCTCGGGCGACGGTGAAAAATATCCATCAGAACCTGCTGGGCGCGTTCATCTATAACGCACTGGCCATTCCGGTGGCAGCAGGGGTGCTGTTTCCACTGACCGGGTTACTACTCAACCCGGTGATTGCTGGCGCAGCAATGGCGGCATCCTCAGTGACGGTGGTAACCAATGCCAACCGCTTACGCTGGCGTAAGCTGGGCTGATTATCAGCGAGCAGGATCTGTTGCAGCCATAATCTCTGGTTGCAACACAGTGGGGCGGGCTGCTGGTCCTTATTACCTGAATGTGTCAGTCGCGGTGGCATATCGGCTATAAATGCCAGTTCATTGGGGTAACGCCACGTCTACTGTGGTCAGGCGGTTTCAACAACGTCAATGCCTGCCTTTTCCATCAACTGTTCTACGGTGCCTGGCCTGGCCAGTAGAAAGCCTTGTAGCTCATCACAGCCTGCGTTGCGTAAAAATTCCTGCTGCGCCTGCGTCTCGACCCCTTCAGCAACAACGTTTAATCGCAGGCTGTGGGACATCTGGATAATGGCCTGAACCAGCACCACATCATCATCGTCATCGGGAACATCACGGACAAAGGACTGATCTATCTTGACGGTGCTGACTGGCAGCTTTTTCAAGTAGATCAGTGATGAGTAGCCGGTACCGAAATCATCCACGGATAGTGAAATGTCCATTGCCCGTATCAGATCCAGGGTATGGATGACCTCATCAATGTTTTCCATCACATGGGTTTCCGTGATCTCCAGCTCCAGCAGGTGGGGATCCAGCTTTGATTCGTTCAGTGCTTGCTCAAGGTCGAGCAGCAGACGCGCATCGCGCAGCTGGCGCGGAGATAGATTCACGGAGACGGGAATTTGTGCACCGGACTGATTCCAGTGGGCCGCTGCCAGACAGGCCTGTTTGAGTACGAAACGACCGATGTCGACGATCAGGGTAGAGTCTTCCGCAATCGGTATGAACACTGCCGGGGATACCGGGCCCTGCCCTGCTGGGTGCCAGCGCAGCAATGCTTCTGCGCCGACAACCCGTTCGCCGTCAATATCAAACCGGGGTTGAAAGTTGAGGAACAGTTCCTCTTTTCCCAGTGCGGCACGCAGGCCTTCCTCCAGCAGATTACGCTGCTGGTTCTGTGCGTTAAGGTTTTCATCAAAAAACTGGACGATATTGCGCCCACGTTCTTTCGCCTGGTACATAGCCAGATCGGCATGACGGGTCAGAGTCTCGGTATCTTTACCATCTTTATCGACAATGGCGATGCCGATGCTGGTTGATGTGAAGCAGCGAATACTGCCCAGGTCATAAGGCTCGCGTACTGAACTGAGAATGCGTTGGGCTATAGATTTCAGCTGCCCCAGGTTTTGGATATCACGCACAATAATGGTGAACTCATCTCCGCCCAGTCGGGCGACAGTATCCTTGGCTCCCACGCTGGCGTGTAAGCGGTTAGCGACCTGCTGTAGCAGCGCATCGCCCGTATTATGGCCATAGGTATCGTTAATGCTTTTAAAGCGGTCCAGATCCAGGAACATGACCGCCGAGTTCCAGTGGTCACGATTACGTGGTGCTTCAATGCATTGCTCCAGTCGCTGATAAAACAGTGACCGGTTCGGTAACCCTGTCAGGTTGTCGTACAGCGCCATACGTTCCAGCCGCACTTCAGCGGCTTTAAGCTCGGTGATATTAGTAAACAACAACACAAAACGTGGTTCCATGGCGGGGCTAAGCAGCGGTGTTATGGACACCAGTACAGGGACTGACTCGCCATTGCGGTGCTTGAGTACACACTCACCTTGCCAGCGGCTGTTGCTTGCGAAGGCTTCCAGGCTGTCAGGGTGGCTTTGTAAAAATACCTTGATAGCGTCATGGCCCTGGGTAAGGGTCTGGCCACTAATCTCAGTGAAGGCCCGGTTGATGGTCAGAATCATCTGCCCGGCATCCAGCACTACAATCGCTTCGGCAGTTTCTTCAAATACCTGCTGTGCCAGTTTCAGTTCGCCTTCCGCCTGCTTCATTGCGGTGATGTCGGTCGCAATACCGCCAATGGCGTAGGGGGTGCCCAGCTCATCAACAATGGGGAACTTACTCATCAGCAAGGTTATCTGACCACTGGGGATGGACATTTTCAGCTCATAGCTCAGTGGTTTTCCGGTACTGAGTATCTGCTCATCGGCAGCGCTGACAACCTCCATAACGCCGTTGTCCAGTACCTGATGATCGACCTGGCCAATCAGTTGCTCTGGTGTCTGGCCAATAACATCAGCCATCCGCTGGTTCACCAGCCGGTAACGGTGGGCTATATCTTTGATAAAGATCAGATCGGGTGAATTGTCGATAATACTGGCAAGCCGCTGATCACGATCCTGAATCCGTAGCAACATGAGTTCAAGTGCATGGCCGACACGGTCAAATTCAGTAAACTTTGCGCCAGAAAATGAGGCTGGAACGCCGCTTTCGGGCACTTGTTCTGCATAGTTTATCAGCTGAGCCAATGAGCGGTGAGTCAGACGGTAGATCACCCAGATTGCCAGCAGTCCAAAGACGATAACAGCAATCGCCGCGTGAATCAGGGTGCGAAAATAGGTGTCTTTGAGTGCTATAAATGCACTGTTGGGTAACAGCATTCGGATACTGAACGATTCAGACGCATCAATTTTCAGGGAGTGGTCGCGTAATATAAATTCTTTGTGCGCCTCTACCATATTGGCAATCGTGGTGGGCTGGCGGAGTTGTGCCAGTTCGCCTGGGTTGCGTTCCAGCCCGCCAATCATGATGTTTTGGTAGCTTAGCGAGATCGCATTTGAGCCGAATAGCTGTTGTAGCTGATTCATAAGCCAATAATTATTGTTTAGCATGACATAGGTGTTCAGCTGGCCGACTACTTCGCCAAGTTCAGGCTCGACGATCGGTAATACAAGCCTCATCAGATAATGGTCTTCATTGCCAGATTGTTCATGGATGCTATGCCAGCGACCTGAAGTCTGGGGGCGTCGGCTGATATTGTTCAGTGGCAGGGCCAGGTTGACGATGCCGGTGTTACGTACCTCGACCAGTTCACCTGAAGTACGGGTTATTACGACGGCGTCAATGCGTTGGCCGCTGTCACCGTCGAGCAGGGAGTCAACGATGTTACGTATGCCAATGTGGTCGTTACGATCCAGTGCGCTACTGAGTTCATTTACCTCGATCAGTTCATGGCTTATCTGGTAGATATTGCTGAACTGCTCACCCAGTAAGCTGAGCAGAGTGCGCTGATCGCGGTGGTAAGTTTGTACAATTTCCTGTTGCAGAGCCCGCTGTGCTGCGAGATACGCTGAACTTAGCAGTATGGCGGAGACCACGCTCAGTAATATCAGTACCAGTACCATTAATACGGTGGAAAAACGGATAGTACGCACTTAGTGGGTATCCTTATCCTTATCCAGATCGCTAAGCCGGAAGGCTTCCCTGGTTAACTGGCGAATATCAGTGGCTGAAGTCTGATTGTGCAGTAGTTTTATATGACCGGCGAATATATGCGGCACAGCGGAGGGTTTACCTTCAATGTCCAGTTTGATGGCCTCAGCCATAGCGACGCCGTTATCGTCGTTCATACGCATAACCGTGACATTCAGCCCGCCTGCCTGCAAAGCTTCCAGCTCACTGCTACCACCGCCCCAGCCATTGAGCAGTATCTTGTCTTCCAGGTTTTGCTCTTTCAGGGCCTGCAAGGCACCGAGCGCTATATCGGTTGAATTGGCGTAGATCATATTAATCTGAGGGTGTTTTCTCAGGGCGCGTATCGTCGCTTTATAAGCTTTGTCGCGGTTGCCATTGGTAAAGTACTGAGCCACCTGGCGAACACCTGGGTAACGGGCAGCTTCATTGGCAAAGGTATCGCCGCGCATTTTGCTGATGTATCCGGGGGAAAAATACAGCATCAGGTAATTCGCCTGATAGTTAGTCTTTTTCAGCATCCAGTCTGCTAGTAGTCGCGTGCCCTGGGCGTGGTCGAAACCAACGTATAAGAAAGGCCGGTGCGATTGCCAGTCTGCCAGTGGGGTCGTGATGTTCTGCAGAATGAGTTTGGGTGTACCTTTTGCCAGTACCTGCTCAATCAGTCGACGTTGGCGCACGGTTTCCAGGGTAAATACCAGGTAATCCGGTTGCCACTTTAGTGCTTCATTTAATTGCTGGCTTTGCAATGGTGCATCAATAGAGGGGCGAGAGAGGAAGGTTTTAAGCTCATATTGCAGGCCTGTATTCTTAAGGCGATGTTCAAATGAAGTCAGGCTGCGGTGCCAGTAGTCTGAGCTTTGTAGTCCCGGGTAGATGATCGCTATTTTGGCTGGGCGTTGCTGGGCAGACTCAAGCGGGCTTGCAGGCTGATGGACCTTGCGCGAGAAGTCTTCCATTAGTGGGGTCTGTGCAGGATTTTGAGCGATATAGTCCTGTATACGGATATATTCTTCAGCCGCGGAAGCAACCGGTGTATGGAGCCAGAACAAAGCCAGTACCAAGTGGGCTATGTAGCGGTGGAAACGCGCATCCATCATTGTCGACCTCCCGTCAACTTGGGCTTGTCTGCCCAGTGTCTGATTTGTGCTCAGGGTACATTCGGCAGTCATGTTGATCTGTCATCACCAACATGTTGGACTGATTTTGCTACTTTATTTCTGATTATTCTATCTAGAGTAGCGAATTCCTGTTTCGATGCCAATTAAGCACGCTAAAACAAATGCTTACCTTGATCTCGCTACCCGTTGAGGGTAATCCCTTTTATCTGGCGTACAAGTTGCTGGCTAACCACGAGTTCGTGTTGATCCATAACAGGTTGCATCTGTTGCTTTTTTTGCAGGGTTCAGGTGAGCCTTCTGTTGTCTAAGATAGCTGCATTATGGCGATTGTGCCTGTTATTCACAGTACGTCAGGGCCTGGGCTTGGCTGTCACAAAAGATGGATTTCCGGTATCTTTAACAGCTATTTGATTGAATGGCTGATTGAGAAAACACTCGACAATGATCATTAAACCGAAAACTCGTGGTTTTATCTGCACTACAACTCACCCGACTGGTTGTGCGCAGAACGTGCGTGAGCAGATTAGCTACACCCAGCAGCTGGGGAGTCAGGACGGTGGTCCAAAACGTGTTCTGGTGATTGGTTCGTCCAGTGGTTATGGCCTGGCGTCCCGTATTACCGCAGCGTTTGGCTACGGTGCTTCAACGATAGGCGTCTTCTTCGAGAAGCCAGGTACTGAGCGCAAGCCTGGTACGGCGGGCTGGTATAACTCTGCGGCGTTTGAAAACGCAGCAGCAGAGTCAGGCTTGTACGCTAAAAGCCTGAATGGCGATGCGTTCAGCCATGATGCCAAACAGAAAACCATTGATCTGATTAAAGACGATCTGGGTCAGGTTGATCTGGTTATTTACTCACTGGCCTCGCCAGTACGTAAAATGCCAGACAGCGGTGAAGTAGTGCGTTCCTGCCTGAAGCCGATCGGTGAGACCTACCGTTCAACGGCGATCGATACTAACAAAGATATTATTATCGAAGCGGAAGTTGAACCGGCCACTGAAGAAGAGATTGCCAACACGATTACCGTGATGGGTGGTCAGGACTGGGAACTGTGGATGCAGGCCCTGAAAGACGGTGGTGTACTGGCTGAAGGCGCTAAGTCTGTTGCTTACAGCTACATCGGTACGGATATTACCTGGCCGATCTACTGGGATGGTGCGCTGGGTAAAGCCAAGCAGGATCTGGACCGTGCAGCCAACGGTATCAACACCGACCTTGCGGCCAGCGGTGGCTGTGGTCACGTGGCTGTGCTCAAGTCTGTTGTCACTCAGGCGTCTTCAGCGATTCCAGTGATGCCGCTATATATCTCCATGGCATTCAAAATCATGCGCGAGCTGGGCATTCATGAAGGTTGTATTGAGCAGGTTAACCGCCTGTTCCGTGATCGCCTGTACGCCGGTGGCGAAATGCCACTGGATGAAGGCAACCGTATCCGTCTGGATGACTGGGAACTGCGTGATGATGTACAGCAGAAATGTCGTGAGATCTGGCCGCAGGTGACCACAGAAAATCTCCGCGACCTGACTGACTACGCTGCTTATAAAGATGAGTTCCTGAAACTGTTTGGTTTTGGTGTCGACGGTGTCGATTATGAGGCCGACGTGAGCCCGGATGTGAAATTCGACGTCATTGATATCTGATCATACGACGTAAACTAAAAGGACGGCCCGTGATGGGTCGTCCTTTTTTTTGGTCAGTTTTTTGCTGGCATTATCGCTCAGTGCTACCCCTGCATCAGCCCTGCTGCTATGTTGGGGGACGGGTGGCAGCTTGTGCTACCAGCTTACAAATGTGTAAAGCCGAGGAGGTTCCTGTTGGAAACGGGTAAGGAATTACGGTTTGATATTGATGGCCGCCTGATGGCAGGGCTGGAATTTGGTGACCCGAATGGGCTGCCGGTGGTGGCACTGCATGGCTGGCTGGATAATGCTGCCAGCTGGCGGCTGGTGGCAGCGCAGCTCAAAGGAATACGGCTGATTGCACTGGACCTGATGGGGCATGGTTTCTCGGATCACCGACCGGATAGTATGCCTTATTATATCTGGGACAATGTATCTGATGTGCTGGCGGTACTGGATGAGCTGGCGCTGGACCAGGCCCACATTGTAGGCCATTCCATGGGAGCCAGCATTTCAACATTATTAGCGGGGTGTTACCCCACTCGCGTACAGCGTCTGTGTCTGGTAGAGGGGATTGCACCGCTGGTTTACAGCCCGCAAACATTACCTGAACTGATGGCTCAGGCCATTGATAAACGCCGTCGGATGCAGGGGCGTCGGTTACGGCCCTACGCTGATCTTGACGCTGTTGTGCAGGCGCGGGTAAAAGGGCGCTGGCCGGTCACAGAGCAGGCCGCACGCTGGCTGGTGGAGCGGGGCGTGGTGCAGAAATCTGATGGGATCTTCTGGCGTAATGACCCGGCGCTGGTACAGCCGTCTATTTTGCGAATGAGTGAAGATCAGGTTGGTGCCTTTATTGATGCCGTTACGGCACCTGTCCAGCTGGTGCTGGGGGATGAGGGTATTGGTGAGGGCCTGGTTCTGTCACGACTGGCGCGTTTTCATCAGTTGGAGCAGCGTACTGTTGTCGGCAGTCACCATTTGCATCTGCAGGAAGAAGGGGCGACCAGGGTCGCTGAATTACTCAATCAGTGGGCTGAATGAATTTATTGGTAGCGTTGTTGCCTGAACAGACAGGCGAACAGGTGGGGGACTTATGAGCCGTTTTAGGATTGCAATCTCGATTGTTTTATTCTGCCTGGCGCTATGTGCACAGGCTGCTACTGACACCCGTGGCAGTAGCGATCATCCGTTGCTGGAGCGTTATCCACGTGCCTGGATTGTGAATTTCGACCAGCTCGAAGCCCCTGATTACCGTTGGGTGCTAGGCGCGTTAGAGAAAGTTAACGGAGTGCTTAGCACGGAGCAGGAACAACGCCTGCCGGGTCTGCTAACCCGCATCAGCTACCGGATTCCACCAGGGGTTACCGCGCAGCAGGCCTTTGCTTATGTGCAGGCTCAGCTTGAGGCCGGTAACGCGCAGCTGAAATTCCAGTGTCAGGGGCGAGCCTGTGGCAGTAGTAATGAATGGGCGAATAAGATTTTCGGTTACGCCAAATTGTATGGGGTGGAGCGTTCACAGTCTTACGCCGCCTGGCAGCTGAATAATACGATGGTGTCGCTGTACAGTGTTCAGCGCGGGAATAAACGGGTGTATCTGCACCTTGATCTGCTGGAGCAGAAGGCGCCGGATCAGGTGCAGCGGTTACAACGTGAGGGATACGTGCGCTGGCCACAAGGCGTGGAGCAGGATGAAATGCTGGCCTACCTGGCATCAAGCCACCGCATGATATGGCTCGTTGGCCATCAGCAGGGTGTGGGTGAGGCTGACGTGTTGCAAGCCCAGTCTCGCCAGATGGCGGAAGCGGTTGCGCAGCAGCTGCGTGAGGCGGGTGTTGCCAGCGAACGGCTACAGGTGTTTGGTGCCGGGGCGCTGGCACCCGGCCTGGTGGCCGAGGGTGAAAGCGCTGTGTTTGTGATTGAGCGGCCCTGACATATCAATGTGCTGACAGGGCTGCAAGGAGGGGGAGTATGGCGACAACTGTCTCACTGGTTCTGGGTAGTGGTGGTGCCCGTGGTTATGCCCATATTGGTGTGATTGAAGAGCTTAACCGGCGTGGCTATCAGATTATCAGCATCGCAGGGAGTTCGATGGGGGCGCTGGTCGGTGGTGTTTATGCCGCTGGTGCCCTCGAACCTTATCGAGAATGGGTGTGTGGTCTGAGCTGGATCCAGGTGCTGAAACTGCTGGATGTGGGACTGGCTCGCGGGGCGATTCATGGCAATAAAGTTTTCACCCGCCTTGAAGCGATGCTGGGGGGCGTGCTGATTGATGATCTGCCCATTAAATACACCGCCGTTGCGACCGATATTACTTACCATAAAGAGGTCTGGTTTCAGCATGGGCCCCTGCTTGAAGCGATTCGTGCCTCGGTTGCGGTGCCTGGTTTTTTCACCCCGGTAATCAAAGAAGAGCATATTCTGGTGGACGGCGGTGTATTGAACCCCTTGCCAATTATTCCGACCGTGGCTGCGCAGGCGGATCTGATTATTGCGGTTGATCTGACCTACAGTACCAAGAATGTGGCGCGGGCAATTCAGCTGCCACGTAACGGCTGGCTGGATGAGCCGGGCTTCAGTGATGACTGGCCAGCGGCGAATGATGACCCAAACGCGCAGAATGCACGCTCAATAAAACCGCCTGAAGTGGGTGGGCGTCTGGATATGTTACTGAATGCAGTTGAGGTAATGCAGAGCAGCCTGACTCAGTACAAAATTGCGGGCTACCCGCCGGATCTGATTATTCCGATTGATAAGGATGTCTGTGGCTTCTTTGACTTTCACCGGGCGGTGGAAGTCATAGACGCCGGGCGTGAAGCGGCCCGGACATCACTGACCAGGCTGGAGCAAGGAGGGACAGATTAAACCACTCCTTGCTGCTTGTCTTTACTTGATCAGGGAGGTGAACTCGGCACGGGTGGCCGGATTCTCACGGAAGTTACCCAGCATCATAGAAGTGGTCATGCTGCTGTTCTGTTTACCAACACCGCGCATCATCATACACATATGCTTGGCTTCGATTACCACGCCAACGCCCGCTGCATTGGTGACTTCCATCATCGCATCGGCGATCTGTTTGGTCATGTTTTCCTGAATCTGCAAGCGACGGGCGAACATATCAACAATACGTGCAACTTTAGACAGGCCGACAACATGGCCCTGTGGAATGTAGGCTACGTGTGCTTTGCCAATAAATGGCAACAGGTGATGCTCACATAGCGAGTAGAACTCGATATCTTTAACCACAACCATTTCGCTGTTGTCAGACGGGAACATGGCCCCGTTCACAACTTCTTCCAGGCTCTGCTCATATCCCTGATTCAGAAAGCGAAACGCTTTGGCAGCGCGTTTTGGGGTATCCAGCAGCCCTTCACGGTTAAGGTCTTCACCGATACCGGCAATGATTTGAGCAAATGCTTTTTCCATCCAGAAGCGTCCTGTTGTGCCAAGGTGTTATAAAAAACACGTAGAAATTGAGGGCCGTAAATTACGCGAACAATCGCTTCAGGTAAAGTATGGCCGGTTATCTGTTCTGCTTCAGTAAAACGTACAGTGCCCCGGTGCCGCCATCACGGGGCAGGGCGGAGCAAAAAGCGGTGACTCCCTCTAGTTGACGTAGCCAGTCATTTACATAGGATTTGATCAGCGCCTCATTGCCTGCTTCAGCGCTGAACGCTTTGCCGTGCACCACCAGTACACAGCGGCTGCGGCTGCGCACGGCATCACGGATAAATGTGCTCAGCTCATCGCGAGCTTCATTGACCGAGAAGCCGTGCAGATCGAGCCCGGCATCCCAGCCAATATGGCCCTGTTTTAGTTTGCGCAGGCGGCCAATCTGCACGCCGGGGCCTGCAAATATCAATTCTTCGTCGGACTCCACCAGCTCAACCGCTTCATTGGACAGGCCGTCGATTACCCGGTCCTGTTCTTTGATAGCGGCGTGGCGGCGGAACAGCAATGAGCTGTCCTGAGACCGCTTTTTGCCAGTCTCGGCACGGTCATGGGTATGACGGGTTACGCCCTTCATTTCAACGGCGAAATCCAGTTCATCCTCATCAGTGTGGTTGTTACGGCGCTCTGGCATGGTTTTCCTGCACGGTTTTCTTTAACATATTGCCCCCGCTGAACATAATTGCAGGCGAATAAAGCCGCATAAACTTCAGGGGTATCATTCAGTTACAACCCAGTCGGGGGCGGTATTATCCTCTCAGCTATGATGAACGATCAAGCAGCATTGCAGACAGACCTTCTCACAATCCGTGATTATATCCGCTGGACCACCAGTCAGCTCAACCGTTACCAGGTATATTTTGGCCATGGTAATGATAATGCATGGGATGAAGCTACCCAGTTGGTGCTGGGAGCGGTGTACCTGCCCTGGGATACCAACCCGGTGGTACTGGACGCCCGGCTGGTTCCGGATGAAAAAGCCCGGATACTGGATTTTGTCAGCGCCCGCATCGACGAGCGCAAGCCATTACCCTATCTGACCAATGAAGCCTGGTTTTGTGAACTACCATTTTATGTGGATGAGCGAGTACTGATACCACGTTCTCCTATCGGGCAGCTGATCCAGACTGAATTTTCGCCCTGGCTGCGTGAAGGGCCTGTGCCACGGATTCTGGATTTGTGTACCGGCAGTGGCTGTATCGGTATTGCCTGCGCCTATGCGTTTCCTGAGGCGATGGTTGATCTGGTAGACCTGTCGCCGGAGGCGATAGACGTCAGCTGGACCAACATTGAAAAGCATGAAATGAACGACCGGGTACGGGCACTGGAGAGCGATCTGTTCAGTGCGGTCAGCAATGAACGTTATGACCTGATTGTGTCGAATCCGCCGTACGTTGATGCCGGTGATCTGGCCAGTATGCCGGATGAATACCAGCATGAGCCAGAGCTCGCGCTGGGTTCAGGCCCGGACGGGCTGGACATTACCCGGCGTATTTTGCGTGAAGCCAATGATTACCTGACCGAAGACGGTCTGCTGATCGTTGAAGTGGGCAACAGCGAAATACATATGATGGAACAGTATCCTGACCTGCCGATCACCTGGCTGGAACTGCCAGAGGGCGGTAACGGGGTATTTGCTATTACGGCACAGGATCTGGCAACCTGTCGTCACCAAATCTGAGCTGGCGTTCGATAACAAGAACGACAGTCTCGCTGAAAAGGGTTAGAACACGCTATGTCTGGTAACAGCTTCGGCACACTTTTTACAGTCACCACCTTTGGTGAAAGTCACGGACCGGCACTGGGTTGCATTATTGATGGCTGCCCGCCGGGGATTGAACTGACCGAAGCGGATCTGCAGATAGATCTGGATCGTCGTAAACCAGGGACCTCACGCCACACCACTCAGCGTCGTGAAGCGGATGAAGTGAAAATCCTGTCCGGGGTGTTCGAAGGTAAAACGACGGGTACGTCGATCGGGCTGCTGATTGAAAATACCGATCAGCGCTCCAAGGATTATTCCAACATAGCGGATACCTTCCGTCCGGCGCATGCCGATTATGTGTATACCCAGAAATACGGATTCCGTGATTACCGTGGTGGTGGTCGTGCCTCTGCCCGCGAAACGGCGATGCGTGTTGCTGCCGGTGCTGTTGCGAAAAAATATCTGGCGTCCAAAGGCGTTCAGGTACGTGGCTTTATCTCCCAGCTGGGGCCAATCTGTATCAACGAGCAGAATTTCGACTGGGGCCAGGTTGAACAGAACCCGTTCTTCTGCCCGGATGCGGATGCCGCGGAGCAGATGGTCACGTATATGGATGCCCTGCGTAAAGAAGGCAATTCCATCGGTGCCAAGGTGACGGTCAAAGCCAGTGGTGTACCGGTCGGGCTGGGTGAGCCGATCTTTGACCGGCTGGATGCCGAGCTGGCGCACGCACTGATGAGCATCAATGCTGTCAAAGGTGTGGAAATTGGTGATGGCTTTGCTGTGGTTAACCAGAAGGGCACCGAACACCGTGATGAGATGACTCCGGAAGGTTTCCAGTCTAATCATGCCGGTGGCATCCTGGGCGGTATTTCTACGGGCCAGGACATTGTCGCCTCTATGGCGCTGAAACCTACCTCCAGCCTGCATTTGCCAGGCCGCAGTATCAACGCTGCGGGTGATCCGATTGAGGTTGTTACCAAAGGCCGTCATGACCCTTGCGTCGGGGTCCGTGCCACACCGATTGCTGAAGCAATGATGGCCATCGTACTGATGGATCATCTGCTGCGTCACCGTGGCCAGAATGCAGATGTACACTGCGATACACCGGTTATTGTATAAGCTGATCTGACCATGATTCATGGAAGTACAGATCAGAAAATTATGCTGATTGCAGCATAAAATCTTGCGCCCCCTGTCCATTACGAGGTATAAGGCGCATCAAATTTGAAGTGTGCCCGGCCAGGAGCCTCTGCGGCAGTATCCGACTTTTTGAGGCGGGTGCCCAAGCAGGGGTTTTTTATTTCTGGCCGGGTAGAATATTGACCGCGTTTTTGGAGTAACTTGCCAATGCAAGACGCAATGACTGTGATTCCCGAGGACGACCGAGAGGCGTCCGGCAGTGTTGCACAATGGCCTGCCTTCACACAGGGCAGCGATGAAGAGCGTTTGGACTTCTTCATTGAGCGAGATGGCGTTCGCTATGCCGGAACCCACCTGATTATCGATCTGGATGGCGCCAGCCGACTGGATGATCTTGAGGTAATGGAACAGGCACTGCGTGATTCTATTGAAGCTGCTGGTGCAACACTGCTGCATATTCATCTGCATCATTTCACCCCCAACGGCGGTATTTCCGGCGTGGCGGTGCTGGCCGAGTCACATATCAGTGTCCATACCTGGCCTGAGCGTGACTTTGCTGCGTTTGATGTATTTATGTGTGGCGAGGCTCAGCCGATGAAGGCCGTTCCGGTACTGGAAGCTGCTTTTACGCCGAGCAAAGTGAATGTAGATGAACTGCTGCGCGGCAAGCGCAAGGTGGAAGATGATGACTACCTACGTTGAAAAACTGTATGACGGTTATGGCCAGTCTTACGACATTGAAGAAGTGTTGTTTGAACAGCAGACCGACTCCTGGCACCTGATCATCTTCCGCAACCGGATGTTCGGTACAGTGATGGCGCTGGATGGCATCATCCAGACCACAGAGCGTGACGAGTTTGTTTACCACGAGATGTTGACGCACGTACCGTTGTTTGCCCATGGCAATGCAAAGCGGGTGCTGATCATCGGTGGTGGCGACGGCGGCATTCTGCGTGAAGTGTGTAAACACCCAGAAGTGGAGCACGTGACGCAGGTTGAGATCGATCAGGCCGTGATTGATATGTGCAAAGCGTACCTGCCAGGTCATTCTGCCGGTGCTTTTGATGATGCTCGTGCCAACATCGTGATTGCGGATGGTATTGAGTACGTATCGACGACGGATGAAAAATTCGATGTCATCATCTCCGATTGCACCGACCCGGTGGGTCCGGGTGAAGTGCTGTTTTCCAGCACGTTCTATGAGCACAGCAAGCGCTGCCTGAAGCCGGGTGGTATTTTTGTGGCGCAGAACGGCGTGGCGTTTATGCAGATCGATGAAGTGGTAACCACTCGCCGTCGCCTGAGCCCGTATTTCACGGATCAGACCTTCTACGGAGCACCTGTGCCGACCTACATTGGTGGCCTGATGACGCTGGCATGGGGTGGCGATGACGTTGCCCAGCGCCAGCTGCCTGTTGCAGAGCTGCGTAAGCGATATGATGCGGCAGGCTTTAAAACGCGCTACTACAACCCTGAAGTGCATGCGGCCAGCTTTGCGTTGCCGCAGTTTATTCAGGATGCGTTGCAGGACGCCTGAGTACAGGCGTTGTAAACCGGCGGCACTGGCCGTCGGTTTTTAGCTGAATGTAGAAAAATACGGTATGAACCGGATGCGAACGCATCAAGTAGCTGATGCAAGGTCAGCTCTTAAAATTGCGTCAAACGCTGAACGGTGTCGCTGCTATACACCAGCGACTACCGTTACTTAGCTGAGAGTGCGCAAATTACTGGTTACCACCGTGGTACAGATCTCCGCCGTACCAGCTGTGTGGATGTTTTGCCATCTCTTCAGGGGTCGAATTACTCTGTTTTTCGAACTCGCTGCTACCTGTTTGCCAGGTAGTCACTGCAGACGCAGTGCTTGCAAAAACGGTTAACAGCAGGGCTGCCATAAAGGTTTTCATGACGTTGTCCTCAATCTTTAACTTCAAGCGGAACATTCAACTACACCGTATGCAGTTAGTATGAAATCAACCTGAAAACCCCGTATAAATATTGACCAGAATGGTTTGATTTGCGGTCATAAACGTAAGTTGTGCAGGTTTCATATCCTGCTGTTTCTGTTGTTTCCCCGTATACTCCAGCCCAGTTCCTCAGCCTCTGAAGATGATCGGATGCCTACTGTTCCCTATTACCGCCTGTCGGGTTTCTACTTTTTTTATTTTGCCTTGCTCGGTGCGCTGGTGCCGTACTGGAGTCTGTTTTTACAGGATAAAGGTTTTGGTCCGCAGCAGATTGGTCTGCTGATGGCCGTTCTGCATGCCTCGCGGATTATCGCGCCCAACCTGTGGGGGTGGCTGGCAGATCGCAGTGGTCGGCGAATTCAGATTGTGCGCTACGGAGCCGGGCTGACCTGTCTGTGTTTCAGCGCCATGTTCTGGCAGCACAGTGCGTTGGGCATTGGGCTGGTGATGGCGGCGTTCAGCTTCTTCTGGAATGCGGTGCTGCCCCAGTTTGAGGTGCTGACGCTGGCGCATCTGGGCGAGCAGCGGGACCGTTACAGTCAGGTACGGTTGTGGGGGTCTATCGGTTTCATTGCCACCGTGGTGGGGCTGGGCTGGCTGTTTGACCAGATCGCCGTCAGCTGGCTGCCACATCTGAGCCTGGTACTGATGGTGCTTATCTGGCTCAATACGCTGCTGATCACGCCGCCCCCGGCTGCGCCGGTTGAGCAAAGCACTGGCCAGGGCTTTATGTTGCAGCTGAAACGGCCTCAGGTGCTGGCATTTTTTGCGGTGATGTTTCTGGTTCAGCTGGGGCACGGCCCTTACTACACTTTCTACAGCGTCCTGATGGAATCGCTGGGTTACAGCCGCAGTGAAATCGGGCTGTTGTGGGCGATCGGGGTGGCTGCGGAGGTCGTAATCTTTATCTATATGCCGCGCTTACTGACACGCTTTGGTTATCGGCGGCTGCTACTCTCGGCGTTAACGCTAACCGCGCTTCGCTGGCTGTTTGTGGCCTGCTGGCCCGAGGTTGCACCGCTGATGCTGTTTTCGCAGACACTGCATGCGGCCAGTTTTGCCGTGGTACATGCGGTGGGGATTGCGCTGGTACACCATTACTTCACAGAGCGTAACTACGGCCAGGCTCAGGCGCTTTTTTCCAGCGCGGGCTTTGGTGCCGGTGGAGCGGTGGGGGCGCTGATCAGTGGTCTGTTATGGGAAACAGCAGGACCACTACCGACCTTTATGATTGCTGCGCTGACTGCGGTACTGGGCCTGCTATTGACGGTGGTCTGGATCCACCCGGAAAAAGTGCAGCAAAATTGATCATCGTGTTGTTTTGCACTGCTGTTTATATAATAGTAAGACGTGTCTGGCAGGTTCCACAGGGAGTGAAAAATGAAGATCACTGTAGACGTCGAAATGACGCCAGAAGAGTTTCGCAAGGTAATGGGATTACCCGATGTTGCACCCTTGCAACAGGAGATGATCAATAAAATCAGGGAGCAGATAGATGCGGGCGTCGAAGGCTATGACCCGCTGACCTTATTCAAACCCTATCTTAACGGCAACCAGAACTCCGTCGAAATGATGCAGAAGATGTTGCTGGGTATGATGGGTAATTATACCGGCTCCAGTAAGAACTCCGAATCCTGAGTCGTATCGGGGACGAGTTTCACCGGAAGAGAGAGAAGTGATTTGCGTATTCTGAGAAAGTACACCAACCGCCGTCTGTATGATACGTCGCGCAGCTGTTACGTTACGCTGGAAGACGTTAAGCAGCTGGTGCTGAACGGCGAGCCGTTTCAGGTACAGGACTCTAAAACAGGTAACGACCTTACCCGGAATATTCTGCTGCAGATCATCAGTGACCAGGAAGCCCAGGGCCATGGCACATTGCTGACCAACCAGGTATTACAGCAGCTGATCCGCTTCTACGGCGACAGCATGCAGGGCATGATGGCCCAGTATCTGGAGCAGAGTATTGCCTCCTTCCTGGACCACCAGGAACGGATTCGCGAGCAGATGCAGAACATGATGGGGGCTGCGAACCCGCTTACGGTGATGAACCGTATCGCTGATCAGAATATGGCGATGTGGAACATGTTCAACCCCAATGGTGTGCCGCCAGAAGGCGATGCCGGGTCGGTACCAGATGGTAACCAGGGTAAAGCTGAACAGGGGCCTTCGCAGGCAACACCTGAAACTGAAAAACGTCACAGCGATTAACGTCGCTGCAGCAACAGATAACGGCCCGCCGCGACTTCGCGCCGGGCCGTTTTATTGTGTGCCAGCGCAGGGGCTTGATGCCGTGCCCGGTGTTAAGGACTGAGCCAGACAGGAGTCTTACCGTGTGATGAACGCCACCACTGCTTCGACCCAACAGCGCCCGCTGTTACAGGCCCATGGGCTGGTAAAGACTTACCTTGCCCACGGCGTTCAACAGTCGGTGCTTAGTGGGCTGGACCTGACACTTGAAGCAGGCGAAATTGTGGTGTTGCAAGGCCCCAGCGGTGAAGGTAAATCCACCCTGCTGAATTTGCTGGCCGGACTGGACCGACCTGATGCCGGTGAGATCTGGCTCAAGGGTGAGGATCTGGCCCAGGCGGCTGAAGCCCGGCTTTGCCAGCTGCGGCGACAGTCGATCGGGCTGGTGTTTCAGTTTTTTAACCTGGTGCCCACGCTGACGGTGACAGAGAACCTGCAGCTAACCTTGTCGCTGTGTCAGAGGGTTACACATCAGGCTGAGATAGCAACGTTGCTGGCCCAGGTTGGACTGACAGGCAAAGCGGCTATGTTTCCCCAGCAGCTGTCGGGCGGCGAGCAGCAACGGGTGGCGATTGTACGCACGCTGTTACAGCAGCCTGCGCTAATTCTGGCGGATGAGCCGACCGGCAATCTGGACCGCAATAATGCTGAGCGGGTGATGGCGCTGTTTGTTGAACAGGTCCGACAGCGTCAGGGCACCTTGCTGCTGGCCACCCATGACGTCAGCCTGACAGCCCTGGCGGATCGCTGTCTACGGCTGGAAAATGGTCGGTTGCGGGATGACTAGCCGGTTACTGCTGCGGGCCAGCCTGCGTAGCCTGTATCAACAACCGCTGCAACTGTGCATGTTGCTGGCGGGCATCATGCTGGGTATCGCCGTGGTGACGGCAATGCAGCTCAGTACCCAGAGCGCCCGGCTCAGTTACCAGTACGCCAGCCAGCAGCTCGCCAGCGGTGCCCGTTATCAGATCAGATCCGCCGGGGGGATTGCCGCCAGCGTATACGCCCGGCTCAAACGGGCCCCCGAGCAATGGCCGCTGTTACCAGTGGTGGAATTTCCAGTGCAGTTACCAGGCGGCGAGCAACTACAGTTGACCGGGCTGGATTTTCTGGCCGAGCAACAGTTGCGGACCGCAGGCCAGAGGGTGTTCAGTGGCGGTGGTAGCTGGAACGCCACCTTGTTGCAGTCGGCGGTCTGGCTGGGCGAGTCTACCGCGCAGCAGCTGGGGCTGATGCTCGGAGATCAGCTGACACTGACGACCCCGGTGGGCGAGCGTTCCCTTAAGCTGGCAGGCACCCTGGATGATCGTACTCAGCCACTATTGGCCCAGCGTATATTGATGGATATGGGCCAGGCCCTGGCGCTGAGTAACCAGCCCGAGGTACTCAGCTACCTACTACTTCCACCCCCTCAGGGCAGCGCAATAGCACGCTGGCCTGAGGTGATGTTGCAAAAATTGCGCAGCCAGTTACCACCCGATACTCACTTGCAGCCTCTGGAAAACCCGCAACCGGCCCGGCTGGGGGATGCACTCTATTTTAACCTCAACGCCATGGCGCTGCTGGCGCTGTTGCTGGGCACACTGATTGTGCTCAGTGCCGTCTGGCTATCACTGCTGCAACGTCGGCCATTGTTTGCAGCACTGCGGCTGGCCGGGGTCAGTGGCCGTCAGTTGTATGGTTTTTTACTGCTCGAAACTCTGGTGCTGGCAGGGCTGGCCAGTGCGGCGGGTCTGGCATTGGGTGTGGTCATTGCGGATCAGTTATTGCCCTTGCTGGTACAGAGTCAGGCGGCGTTTACTGCACCTCCGCTGGCCCGCCTGAGCCTGAACTGGGGTGACATTATAAGGTTCGGGTTACTGGGCTGTGGCAGTGCGCTGCTGGCGGCCGCCTGGCCATGCTGGCAGCTGGCGCGGCAATCACCGCTAGCGTTGCAGGCTGCACCGGTGGCAGCGTTAAATGAGGTTAAGCGGCCACTGGTCTTGCGCGGGGCAGTGCTGGTGCTGATGCCGCTGGCTATTGTGCTGGTGATGCAGTCACAGCTGCTGGCGGTATACCTGGGTACAGGGCTGCTGGCACTGCTGGCGGCGCTGTTAACGACGCCCTTATTGCAGGGCCTGGCTGCAGTCTGCGTAGTATTGATCCAGCGCAGTGGCGTGGGGGCACGCCATCCGCTGCTCTTGATGGTGCCGCGTGATTGCCTGCGCCAGCAGGTGTATAGCAAGGGGGTGATGTGGGTGCTGATGCTGGCACTGAGCGTATCGCTGGCGGTTACCGGTATGACCGACAGTTTCCATACCGCGTTTCAGGGCTGGATCGGTCAGCGCCTTAATGCCCAGGTGTATACCAGCCCGCCGGACCGGGATGCCCCAGGGCAGAAGGCAGGCCTGAGTACGATGCTGGTTGAGCAGCTGCTGACCGACCCGCAGGTGAAGGCCGTTGCCCGGCGGGCACGTCAGCCACTCACGCTGGCGGGTCTGTCGCTGTTTATCTATGGCGTTGATTTTCCACCGGCTGCACGCACCGCGTATCAATTCAGGCAGGGCGATAGCGAAACGTTATGGCAGGGTTTTCAATCCGGCTCTGAAGTGCTGATCAGCGAACCACTGGCCAATCATCTGCAGCTGGGGCGGGGAGATTACCTGAGTTTGCCGTTGGTCAGTGGTGAGCAGTCATTCAAAATCGCCGGGGTCTACTACGATTATGGTAGTTACCAGGGCCAGGTACTGATCAGTTACCCGGCGTTTCAGCGTCACTGGCCCGAGGTTCCTCTTGGGGGGATACGGCTGTATCTGCACAACCCTGATCAGGCTGAATCATTCGCCCGCCAGCCTGTGCTGAAGCCCTATGAAGTACGGCTGGCCGGGCCAATTATCCGCCGCAGTGAGCAACTGTTCGAGCAGACGTTTCTGATCACCGATGCCCTGCAGCTGTTGTTGCTGGTCGTGGCGCTGGTGGCGATGGTCAGCAATCTGCTGGCGCTGCAGCTGCATCGCCAGCCGGAACTGCAACGTTACCGGGCGCTGGGCCTGAGCCGTGCGATGCGGGCAGGCCTGTTGATGGGCCAGGCGCTGCTGCTGGCGTTCAGCGCCGGGTTATTGGCCTGGCTGCTAGGTGAACTGATGGCCTGGTTGCTGGCTGAGCGGGTTCAGTTACTGGCCTTCGGCTGGACAGTGCCCTGGCAGTTTGCGCCGGAACGAGGGCTGATAGCCTTGCTGTTGGGGCTGATTGTGGCGCTGCTGGCAGCGCTCTATCCGGCGTTTAAAGAGGTGAAATCATGAAACCCCGACAGTGGCTTGGTTTGCTGATGGTGTTATTGCTGGGCCTGATGCTGGTCTGGCTGGCGCGTGAGCCGTCTGATGTCCAGTCCTCAAACACCCCGGCAACATCGCTGCTGAGCCAGTTATTAACCGACCGGAGCCAGCAACCGGGCTGGGCTCAGGCACGGCCCGACTACCGGTTGCAGTTTCCCGCCGATCATCTGGCCCATAACCGGTTCTCCATTGAATGGTGGTATCTCACCGCCAACCTGACGGCAGTCGAAACCGGTGAGCACTATGGGGCGCAGTTCACCCTGTTCAGGCGTGGGCTGGCACCGACAGACAGCAGCGCTAACCGCTGGCAGCAACCGCAATTATATATGGGCCATATGGCCCTGACGGACACCGCCGCAGGCCAGCACCGCAGTGCTCAGCGCTTCAGTCGACAGGGACCTGGACTGGCAGGTAGTACGGCACAGCCGTTAGCGGTCTGGCTGGAGAACTGGCAGCTGCAGGCCGAACAACCGCAGCAACTGTTTCCCGCCCGGTTACAGGCCTGGGATCGCCAGCAGCAATTTGGTTATCAGCTTCGGCTGACACCGGACAAGCCAATGTTGCTGCAAGGCCAGCAGGGCTATAGCGCCAAGCATGCCGCTGTTGGGCCAGGCCAGCCACAAGGCGCATCGCACTATTACTCCTATACCCGGTTGGCGGTCAGCGGGACATTGCGTAAAGGCGAACAGCGGATTGAAGTCCGTGGCCAGGCCTGGTATGACCATGAATGGACCAGCAGCACCCTGGTGGAAGGTCAGCAGGGCTGGGACTGGTTCGCCTTGCAGCTGGATGATGGTCGTGATCTGACGGTGATTCGGGTACGGGGTGAACAGGGTGATCACTGGCAGCTGTCGCTGGCCGGGCCGGACGGAGCGCCATTACCAGTAAGTGGTCTGCCGCACCTGACGGTAACCCAGCACTGGCGCAGTGACGACGGCGTGCAATACCCGGCGCGCTGGCGGCTAAAACTGGCACAACCGGCGCTGGATATCCAGATTAAGCCCCGGCTGGCCGACCAGGAGATGAAGCAGCTGGTGCGCTACTGGGAAGGTGCAGTCACGGTGTCGGGTAGTCATCGTGGCCAGGGTTACGTTGAGCTGACCGGCTATGACCAGACCGATTAATCAGGATGACTGAAACAGACTCCAGGCGATACTCCACATTACCAGCCCTACCACACAATCCAGCACCTGCCAGGCAATGGGTTTACGGAACAGCGGGGCCAGCCAGCGCGCCCCCAGGCTGAGCGAAAAGAACCAGATAATCGATGCACTCACTGCGCCTAGGGTGAACCAGGGCCGCAGCTCGACCGCTACCTGACTGCCGACACTGCTCAGTAATACCACCGTATCCAGATAGACATGGGGGTTGAGCAGGCTGACCGCCAGGGTGGTCATCAACGCCGCTTTACGGCTGATCACGACATCTGTGCTGGCTTCCAGAGTGCCAGGCTTTAGCGCGGCTCGCAGTGACTGTGCGCCGTACACCAGCAGGAAGGCGATGCCACCCCAGCGAGCGATGGCCATCAGCAAGTCGGACTGGTTAAGCAGGGCGCCGAGCCCCAGCATGCCGACACAGATAAGGCTCAGGTCGATCAGGGCGCACAATGCCGCAATCATCCAGTGGTATTGCTGACGCAGGCCCTGCGCCAGTACGTAGGCATTTTGCGCACCGATGGCAATAATCAGGCTGCCGCCGGTCAGCATGCCCTTGCTCAGCGTCAGCCACTCGGGGCTGGCAGGTATAAATATCATAAGGTTATCTCTAAAAATCACTGGCGTGATGATGGCAAAATCGTTTAATTTAGCCCAGCTAATAATTTTCACTTTAGATTAGAGATTTTAATCTGTGCTCGATTATCGTCAGCTGCAGGCGCTTGCCGCAGTATTAGAAGAACAAAGTTTCGATAAAGCGGCCCAGAAGCTTCACGTCACCCAGTCCGCCATTTCCCAACGGATTAAGCAGCTGGAAGACAAACTGGGCCATTCATTGGTGATACGGGGCACGCCGTTGCAGGCCACCCGTGCCGGGCAGCAGGTACTGAAACACTATCGCCAGGTTAGCCTGTTGCAGAACGATATGCTGCAGGGATTGATCATCGACCAGGGCGAGGGGTACAGCCGTCTGTCCATTGGCCTCAACGCCGACAGTCTGGAGACCTGGTTCCTGGATGCCATGGCACCACTGATGGCGGCGAAGAAATTGCTGCTGGAGCTGAAAGTGGATGATCAGGACCAGACTCACCATCTGCTGCGCAGCGGTGAAGTGATCGGCTGTATCACCTCCAGCCCGGAAGCGATGCAGGGTTGCAGCTGCATCCCGCTGGGTGTCATGCCCTATCGCTGCCTGGCCAGCCCGGATTATATGGCACGCTATTTTCCTGACGGTGCCAATCGCGAAGGGTTCCTGATGGCGCCCGTGGCTGAATACAGCAATAAAGACGAGCTGCAAAACCGTTACCTGGAACGCTTCTTTAGCCTCAAGGCGGGTGAATACCCCTGTCACCGCATTCCTTCGTCAGTGGCATTCTTTGAACTGATCCAGCGCGGCTACGCCTGCGGCATGGTGCCAGACCAGCAAAGCCAGACACTGATCAAAAGTGGTGAAGTACTCGATATGAGCCCGGGTGATTACCTGGCGGTGCCCCTGTACTGGCATGTCTGGAATCTGAAAACCGAACTGGCCCGCAGCCTCACCGATACCCTGATTAATGCGGCAAAAGTGTCACTGGACCCGTTTGAAAACCATAAGGATTTAGTACACCCGCTGTAACGGGGCTTTTAATGTAACTCTGTCAATAAAAGCGTAAGCTCTCCGTCGCAATTCCGGTAGCAACGGTCGAGGGGCTATTATCTTGAAAAACATCGTGGGCATGTTTAATGAAGCAACTGTCAAACGGATGGTTAGCAGCATCACCTGGCAGCGAGGTAGCCGATATTATATTGAGGGCCGGGTGGAGCTGCTACCGGTTGATCAGCCTTTTGAAGTTGCTCGCGCCAGAGTAAAAGGTTCCGGACGCAAACATTATACGACGTCAGTTTTTATTCTGGATAATGGAGAGCTGGAAGGCGAATGCAGCTGCCCTGTCGTGCATGATTGCAAGCATGCCGTTGCGACCACGCTGGAATGGCTCGACTCTGCCGAAAATCTGGATATTGATGAATCGGGTATGTATCCGGCTGAACAGGCGGCGTCTGACTGGCAGGCCTGGTTTTCTGAAATGCCCGAATCAGGAGGTACTGACAGTACCACCGAGTTGCAGGGTAAAAACTACTATCTGCTTTATTCACTGTCGCTGGATGCGCAGGCTAATCCCGTTATCAGCCTGCGCAAAGGGTATCTGAAACTGGATGGTGGCTGGAGTCAGATCAAACCCTTCCAGCCGGACTTCTTTGGCCTGAACTGGAGTCCCCCGGCATTTTTGTTGCCTGTCGATATCGCCATACTCAAAGGCGTGCAGCATAGTCGCAAGCAGCGTGGCGCTATATGTCTGGAAGGTGCGGCGGGGGCGGAAACCCTGGCGTTGATGCTGACGACAGGTCGCCTGAGCTGGCAGGATGATCTGACCCCGCTGCACACTTCAGTGGAGCGCTCGTTACAATGGCAGTGGCAGGCGTCTGAAGATCACTCCGTATTGTGCCCATCGGTACAGGGGCTACAGCAGGTTGCCATCCTGGATGTCTCGCCGCTGTACTACTACGACCCGGCACAGAACGGCGTTGGTCTGCTGACCTCCGAGCTGCCCGTTACCCAATGCCAGCACCTGTTCAGGATGCCGCCGGTTCCTGCTTCCAGGCTGCCCGTTGTTGCCCTTCAGCTGCGTCAGATTTTCGATGAACAGCATCTGCCGCTGCCTGTAGAACCGGATATAAAGGAAGCCTGCACACCGGTGCCACGGGTATGGTTGATGGTGGTGGTTAATGAGTATGGCGCACGCTTTCCCGGCCTGCTGGCCAGCTTCGACTATGGCGACTGTAACCTGTTGCCTGATTATGACGACATGCTGGTGGAAGGCCAGGTACTGCACCTGGAGAAGGATGATCAGATCTGGGCGATTCGTCGTGACCTGCCGGAAGAGTTAAAGCAGCTGGAACGCCTGGAAGCTGCAGGGATGGAGCTGCATGAGTCTCTGTTGGGGCAGTCCGATATCTGGATGCCCTGCACTGATCACGGCAGGGCTGCGGCGCTGGATATCTGGCAGAGCCTGCTGGATGAGCACCTTCCTGCCTGGCAGCGGGAGGGCTGGCAGGTGGAGATAGACCCGGAGTATCTGTTCAAGCTGGATCGCAGCCAGGTCGTTGTGAATCTGGATGATGGTGATAGCGGCTGGTTTGATTTTGCGCTGCAGCTGCCGGTAGGCGAGCGAATGCTGGGTACGCAGCAACTGGTTGAAGGCTGGCTGGAAGGCGGGCAGCCAGACCAGCTGGCACTGGCGATGGAAGACGGCTGGATACAGGTCGATACCCGACCGCTGCAGCCACTGTTTACCCTGCTGCTGGAGCTGTATCAACAGGAGCAGCTGGATGGACCGGTATCTTTGCCACCGTTCCAGGCGGTGCAGCTGACCGATGTAGCATTGGATAGTCTGGATGAACGCAGCGCCCCGCTGACCCGGCAGCTGATTCAGCAGCTGAAAGGTTTTAAGGGGCTGGAAGCCGTGCCCACCCCCGAAGGCCTGCAAGCCACCCTGCGTGATTACCAGCAGCAGGGGCTGAACTGGCTCTGCTTCCTGCAGCAGTATGGCTTTGGTGGTATCCTGGCGGATGATATGGGGCTGGGCAAAACCCTGCAGGCACTGACACTGCTACTGCATATAAAGCAATCCGGGCAGGCCCGTGAACCGAGTGTGAAAGCACCGGCAATGGTTTTGGCACCGACCAGCCTGATGGGCAACTGGCTGCGCGAAGCGGAGCAGTTTGCCCCGCAGCTGAAAGTCTGCCTGATCCACGGCCCTGACCGGGCAGAGCAATTCTCGAAACTGTCTGACTGTGATCTGGTGATTACCAGCTACCCATTGCTGTTACGTGACTTTGAGCAGTACGCCGAGATTAACTTCAGCGTGCTGATTCTGGATGAAGCCCAGGCGATCAAAAACCCCAACAGCCGGACTGCACAGCAGGTAAGAAAGCTCAGCAGCGCCATGCGGCTCTGTCTGACGGGTACGCCGCTGGAAAACCACCTCGGTGAACTCTGGTCATTGATGGATTTTGTACTGCCGGGTTTGCTCGGTGGTCAGAAACAGTTCCAGCAACGCTGGCGCAAACCGATTGAGCAGGAGGGTGAAACCGAACGTCAGCAGGCACTGGGGCAACTGGTGGCGCCATTTATGTTGCGCCGGACCAAAGCTGAAGTTGTTGCTGAGTTGCCGCCTAAAAGCGAGATCGTTAAATACGTTGAACTGGCAGGCAAACAGCGGGAGCTGTATGAAGCGATCCGCCTGAGTATGGAAAAACGCATCCGCGAGCTGGTGGCCAGCCAGGGCATGGCCCGAAGCCATATCGAGTTTCTGGATGCGCTGCTTAAACTGCGCCAGGCCTGTATTGATCCACGGCTGGTAAAACTGGAACAGGCACAGGGCATCACTCAGAGTGCCAAGCTGGACTGGTTGACCGAGACACTGCCAGAGATGGTGGAAGAAGGTCGTCGGCTGCTGATTTTCTCGCAGTTTACCCAGGTGCTGGGGCTGGTTGAGCCAATGCTGAAACAGCACAAAATCGGTTACAGTAAACTGACCGGCCAGACTCGCAAACGCCAGCAGGCGATTGACGCCTTCCAGCAGGGAGACGTGCCGGTGTTCCTGATCAGCCTGAAGGCCGGTGGCAGTGGCCTGAACCTGACCGCAGCGGACACGGTCATCCACCTTGACCCCTGGTGGAATCCAGCGGTTGAACAACAGGCCACCGACCGCGCCTACCGCATTGGTCAGGACAAGCCGGTGTTTGTCTATAAGCTGGTAACGGCGGACACCGTTGAAGAACGTATTCTGCAGTTGCAGCAGCAGAAACAGGCGCTGGCAGACTCTCTGTTTGCAGCGTCGGGCGGTACGGCGATGCCTACGGATGGTGATCAATTATTGGCGCTGTTTTCCAGCAGTGAGACTCTGGAATAGCTTTGGCTGTCGTATTCTGGTCGGTGAGGGTGTTTTCCGGACGTTCCTTGCTTAGCCCTGGCTGCGGAGCCGCAGCCAGTCCACAATCTTCGGCGCAACCACTGTTTGCGCCTTGCCGCTGACAAACACCCCGATATGCCCGGCACCGAGTTCCAGGGCTTCATAATCCTGGCTGCTACAGGCCTGCTCCAATGCTCTGGAGGCGGCGGGTGGGACGAGGTGGTCGTGGCTACCGAAGATATTGAGCACAGGCTGGGTGATCTGCTTGAGATCAACCCGCTGCTCGCCAATCATCGCTTCGCCTTTGATCAGCAGGTTCTGTTTAAAGAACTGCTCGAAGAATTCGCGGAACGCTTCACCGGCCAGGTCGGGGCTGTCTTCCAGCCATCTTTCCATCCGCAGGAATGACAGTGCCTGGGCTTTGCTTTGCAGCTGGCCTGGCATGTTGAGGTGTTTCTGCACCCCCAGTGCCATGGGCATCAGTGAGGCGTAGGTCTGGTTGAGCAGTTCGCCGGGCAGGTTACCGTAGCACTGGATGGCCAGGTCGGTATCCACGTAGCGGGCCAGGGCGCTGAGCATGTTGTCCGGGGTGTGGAAATCGACCGGGGTGACCATGGTGATCAGGTTTTTGATTTTCTGCGGGTAAAGCGCGCTGTAACAGAGGCTGAAGGTGCCGCCCTGGCAGATGCCCAGCAGGTTGAGTTGATCACTGCTGGCGTGCAGGCAAACCTGATCGACGCAGTCGTTCAGATAGCCATGAATGTAGTCATCCAGATCGAGGAAACGGTCAGCGCGGTCGGGGTGGCCCCAGTCGATCAGATACACATCCAGCCCGCCTTCAACCAGCCTGCGTAGCAAAGAGCGCTCCGGTTCCAGGTCGATCATATAAATCCGGTTAACCAGCGCGTAACTGATCAGCAGCGGGGTGGTGCAGCGCTGCTCACCCTGGGCCGGGCAGTGGTAAAGGCGCAGTTTGTCCTGGCGGTAGATCTCTGTTTTTGGCGTTTGCCACACATCGACTTCGCGGATTTCACTCAGGGTCTGGTAACTCTGGGCCAGTTGCTGATTGAATGCCTGCAGCTCCTGGCTGAGCTGAGTGGGGTCAAACTGAAAACCGGCCATTAGGCATCGTCCTTGCTGCTGAGGGCCGCCAGCTGGCGGGTCATCTGGTCGATCTGGGTCTGCATCTGTTCCATCACTGGCTGCCAGGGGGCGGCCTGTAGCTGGGTGAGTTGTTGCTGCAACCGCAGATTTTCCTGTTGCTGTTTACGTAGCTGTTTGCGCAATTGTTGTTGCTGTTTTAATACCTGATCGAACAGCGGCAGGCTGACCAGCCCGGCCTGTTCATATTGCTCGTCTCGCCACTGCTGAATAAAGCTTTGTAACCGCATCAGGGCGTTGCTGATATTGCCGTAGGCCTGCTGGTAGCTGTCGGTGAATACCGCCTCGCGGTAAGCGCTGTCGTAATGGCGGGTCCAGTGCTGGTGGAGTTCAGTCAGCGAATGGACAGGTGGTTCGGCCGTGTTCAGCGTTTTGGCCAGCTGGTCGCGGGCTTGCAGGCTGATCTGATTGGCCTGGGTCAGGTATTCACGCAGGGCTTGCTGGTACTGAGTGTAAAGCTCAGCACCGGCCAGCATCCGGGCGCGCTGGCTGGCAGTCACGCCAGGCAGGGCGGTGGACAGTATGGCTTTAAGGGAGTCACCAAAGGGCGTCAGCTGACTGTCGAGCAGGTTCTGCCCGCGTAGCATGGCGATTACCGGCTCCGGCAGTTGCCAGCGACGCAGTAACAGGTCGGTCTGCTGTTGCTGGATATAGCTGACGAAAGCATCCAGCTGGGTATCCAGTGGCTGGCTGAGGGAGGATTGCTGTAACAGGCTCTCACCAAAACGGCGGAACTGCTCACCCTGGCTGCCCAGGCGGCTGATGAGTTCGGCCATGGCAACCGGGGCAGTGGCAGGCGCGGGCGTATTCAGCGGGGCAGAGGATGCCAGCTGTTGCCAGTACTGCTGCTGCGTGTGCAGCCATGACTCCATCTGTTGATAAAACTCGGACACCCATGTCTCCTTACATCAGTCAGGCGGTCAGTTTACCCTGGCCGGGATGGAATAAAACTGCTACTTAGTCACCCATTCTGCCCGTCTGAGCGGTCAGTAACTGGATAAATGCATTGGCGGCATTGGACAGCGTGCGATTGCGGTGATGAATATAGCCCAGCGGTCGTGACAATGGCACGGCATCGACCGGTAAAACCTGCAAGTCATCGCCGATCATCGTCCGGGGCAGCAGGCTCCAGCCCAGCCCGATGCTCACCATCATTCGCACGGTATCCAGATAGTTGGTGCTCATCGCCAGATCCAGGCTCAGGCCGTGGCTGTCGAACAGCTGACGCACCCGGCTCTGGGTGAAGGTCTGTTCGCCGGGCAGAATAGCTTTATAGCCGGTCAGCTCCTGCAGGGCCACGGTGTCGCGGGCGGCCAGCGGGTGATCATTAGCCACCACAAACTTCAGCTCATCCACCCACACCTGATGGGTTTCCAGGGCATCATCGGGCACTGGTGCCAGGGTGATCAGTGCCAGTTCCAGCTCGCCTTTCAGAATGCCGTCATAGGCGACTTCAGATTCGGAAAAGCGCAAGTCCAGCTCCACTTGCGGATACTGTTTACTGAATGCCCGTAACACCGGAGGCAGGCGGTGCAGGCTGATATGGTGGCTGGCAGCGACGGACAGTCGGCCACTGATATCCCCACTGAGGTTACCAATGGCCCGGCGGGCATCATCAAGCTGTAACAGGATGCCACGGGCGCGGGGCAGCAGGGCCTGGCCTGCTTCGGTAAGGGTGATGCGCCGGCCAATACGGTCAAACAGGCGGGCATCGAGCTGGCTCTCCAGCTGGGCGATCCGCTTGCTGACGGCGGACTGGGTCAGGAACAGATGCTCGGCAGCGGCCGAGAACGAGCCTTGCTCCGCCACGGTAATAAAGGCATTGAGTGCGTGAATATCCATGGCGTCACTCTATCTATTCCTTAGAGGAATGCAAACCAGTAAAAATATGAATTTGTTTTGAGTGAGCAACCGCAATATTATGATGGGCATCAACCGTGCGTATCTGACGTAACGGTATAAAAACATAACAGATTATCGCTTCGGCACTGACTGATACGGTCATTCAGTGCAAACCATGGAGACCGCTTCAATGGCTGGTAAGACGCTCTACGACAAGTTGTTTGATGACCATCTCGTACGTAAAAACGACGATGGCAGTGCGCTGATCTACATCGACCGTCAGGTGCTGCACGAGGTGACCTCACCGCAGGCATTTGAAGGCCTGCGTATTGCGAACCGAAAGCCATGGCGGCTGGATGCCAACATCGCTACCCCGGATCACAACGTACCGACCACAGAACGCTCCGGCGGTGTGACCGAGATCGTTGATCCGGTATCCCGTATTCAGGTGACGACTCTGGATGACAACTGCGATGAGTTTGGCATTGTCGAGTTCAAAATGAACGACCAGCGTCAGGGCATCGTGCACGTTATGGCACCGGAGCAGGGCGCAATTCTGCCCGGCGTAACGGCTGTATGTGGCGACTCCCACACCGCAACGCTGGGCGCACTGGGCGCACTGGCCCACGGTGTTGGCACCTCTGAGGTTGAGCATGTACTGGCGACACAGTGTCTGATCACCAAAAAGATGAGAAACATGCTGGTGCGTGTGGATGGCGAACTGGGCCTGGGCGTAACGCCGAAAGACGTTGTGTTGCACGTTATCGGTGTGATTGGCACTGCTGGTGGTACTGGTTTCGCGATCGAGTTTGGTGGCGATGTGTTCCGCAATATGTCGATGGAAGGCCGGATGACGGTCTGCAACATGGCAATTGAAGCCGGTGCCCGTGTGGGCCTGGTGGCTGTGGATCAGATCACCGTTGATTACGTTGAAGGTCGTCCATTTGCACCGAAAGGCGCGCACTGGGACGCCGCTGTTGCCAGCTGGCAGCGTCTGGTCTCTGACAGCGATGCCGAGTTTGACGAAACCGTTATCGTAAATGGCGCAGAGATCGAGCCGCAGGTCACCTGGGGCACCTCGCCTGAGATGGTGGTTGGCATTAGTGATCAGGTACCTAACCCGGCCAATGAAGCCGATCAGGTAAAAGTTGACGGTATCAACCGGGCGCTGGAATACATGGGCCTGGCAGCGGATCAGAATATCACTGATATCAAGCTGGACCGGGTATTTATCGGCTCCTGCACCAACTCCCGTATTGAAGATCTGCGTGATGCCGCCAAAGTGGTTGAAGGCCGTCAAGTGGCCGACACCATCATCCAGGCGCTGGTCGTGCCCGGCTCCGGTCTGGTGAAAGAACAGGCTGAGGCCGAAGGTCTGGACAAGATCTTTGTGGCTGCAGGGCTGGAATGGCGTGAGCCAGGTTGCTCCATGTGTCTGGCGATGAACCCGGATAAACTGGGTGCCGGTGAACACTGTGCCTCTACATCTAACCGTAACTTCGAAGGCCGCCAGGGCTTTGGTGGGCGCACCCACCTGGTCAGCCCAGCGATGGCCGCTGCTGCGGCGGTAACCGGCCACTTTATCGATGTACGTGAACTGATCAGTCAGTAAGGGGAGAGGCAAGCATGAACAAGTTTAACCAGCACACCGGTATTGCCGCGCCGCTTGACCGCGCTAACATTGATACCGATATGATTATTCCAAAGCAGTTTCTGAAATCGATCAAGCGTTCCGGTTTCGGCCCGAACCTGTTCGACGAACTGCGTTATACCGATGAAGGCCAGCCGGATCAGGATTGCAGCGGCCGCCCGCTGAACCCGGATTTTGTGCTGAACCAGAGCCGCTACCAGGGTGCCAGCGTACTGCTGGCCCGTGAGAACTTCGGCTGCGGCTCCAGCCGTGAGCACGCCCCCTGGGCGCTGGAAGACTTCGGCATCCGTTCGGTGATCGCACCAAGCTTCGCTGAGATTTTCTACAACAACTGCTTCAAAAACGGCCTGTTGCCAATCGTCCTCAAAGACGAGCAGGTAGACCAGCTGTTCAGCGAAACCGCTGCCAGCGAAGGTTACCAGCTGACCGTCGACCTGGAGCGCCAGGTGGTGGTCACCCCAACGGGTGAAGAACTGGAATTCGCAATCGATGGCTTCCGCAAACACTGCCTGCTCAACGGCCTGGACGACATCGGCCTGACCTTGCAGCATGCGGATGAGATCAAGGCGTACGAAGAAAAACGCCGCCAGAATGCGCCATGGCTGTTTGACGCCATCAAATAAGGCCGCTGCAGAGGCCTCTTTGTAGGAGCGAGCTTGCTCGCGATAGCTGTAGCAGCCCGCTCCGCGGGCGTCGGGGTCTAGAATGAGCCCGGATCGCCAGCAAGCTGGCTCCTACGGTCAAAACAAATTTAAACCAGGCTGTGCTCCGGCACGGCCCACGGACAAAAAAGGATACAGGAATGACTAAGAACGTATTGGTACTGCCAGGTGATGGTATTGGTCCTGAAATCGCGGCTGAAGCGCGCAAAGTACTGGATGTGGTTAACGCCCAGTTCGACCTCGGCCTGAGTGTTGATGAAGCACTGGTCGGCGGTGCAGCCATCGATGCCGCAGGCGATGCCCTGCCAGCAGAGACATGGGCCAAGTGTGAAGCGGCAGATGCCATCCTGCTGGGTGCCGTTGGCGGTCCTAAATGGGACACACTGCCACCTAACGAGCGTCCTGAAAAAGCCGGTTTGCTGAAAATTCGTGCCCAGCTGGACCTGTTCGGTAACCTGCGTCCTGCCATCCTCAGCCCACAGCTGGCGGATGCGTCTTCCCTCAAACCTGAAGTGGTTGCGGGCCTGGATATCCTGATCGTGCGTGAACTGACCGGTGGTATCTACTTCGGTGAGCCACGCGGCATCCGTACCCTGGAAAACGGTGTTCGTCAGGGTTACAACACCTACGTATACGACGAAGACGAGATCCGTCGTATCGGCCGTGTTGCCTTTGAAGCAGCGATGAAGCGTGACAAGCGTCTGTGTTCTGTCGATAAAGCCAACGTCCTGGAAGTGACCATGCTGTGGCGTGAAGTCATGGAAGAGCTGGGTAAAGAGTACCCGGAAGTTGAGCTGAGCCACATGTACGTGGACAACGCAGCGATGCAGCTGGTGCGCGCACCGAAGCAGTTCGACGTGATGGTAACCGGCAACATGTTCGGCGACATCCTGTCTGACGCCGCTGCCATGCTGACCGGCTCTATCGGCATGCTGCCATCGGCCTCTCTGGATCAGAACGGCAAAGGTATGTACGAGCCTTGCCACGGTTCTGCGCCAGATATCGCAGGCCAGGGCATTGCCAACCCGCTGGCAATGATCATCTCTGCAGCGATGATGCTGCGCCACTCTCTGGGCATGGAAGACGCGGCAGCGAAAATTGAAGCTGCTGTTGATACCGTACTGGATCAGGGCCTGCGCACTGGCGATATCTGGTCTGAAGGCACTCAGAAAGTCTCTACCAGCGAGATGGGCGATGCGGTTGTAGCCGCACTCAACGCCTAAGCCGTTGTAAAGCTTCGTATAAAGGCTGATTGCAACGGGCCTTGATCAGTTGCAGAATAATGACAGGTCGATGGAATCAGACTTAAGTGTGAACTTGAGCTGGCCATCGGCCTTTCTTGTCTAACTATTTTAATTTTTTGGGGATACCAATGAAGCGTGTAGGTTTCGTAGGCTGGCGCGGAATGGTGGGTTCCGTGCTGATGCAGCGCATGAAGGATGAACGTGACTTCGATCAGATCGACGAGCCCGTTTTCTTCACCACTTCTCAGGCAGGTCAGGCAGGTCCGGACATCGGTAAAGCGATTCCAGCCCTGAAAGACGCGTACTCAATTGATGAGCTGACGCAGATGGACGCCATTATTTCCTGCCAGGGCGGTGACTACACGAACGCGGTGTACCCGAAACTGCGTGAAGCGGGCTGGAAAGGCTACTGGATCGACGCTGCCTCTTCCCTGCGTATGGACGACTCCGCCATCATCGTACTTGATCCGGTCAACATGAACGTGATCAAAGATGGCCTGAGCAACGGCACCAAAACCTTCGTCGGCGGTAACTGTACCGTTTCCCTGATGCTGATGGGCCTGGGCGGTCTGTTCCAGAACGACCAGATCGAATGGATGACCTCCATGACCTATCAGGCAGCATCCGGCGGCGGCGCACGTCATATGCGCGAGCTGATCAGCCAGATGGGCATCATCAAGGACTCCGTTGCGGACAAACTGGACGCCAACTCAGCGATCCTGGAAGTTGACCGCATCGTTGCTGAAACCATCCGTGGCGGCGATATGCCGGTCGATAACTTCGGCGTACCACTGGCAGGCTCCCTGATCCCATGGATCGACACCAAACTCGACAACGGCCAGAGCCGTGAAGAGTGGAAAGCCTTCGCTGAAACCAACAAAATCCTCGGTCGTAGCAACAACCCGATCCCGATCGACGGCACCTGTGTCCGTATCGGCGCGATGCGCTGCCACAGCCAGGCCTTCACCATCAAGCTCAAGCAAGATGTGCCGATGGACGAGATCGAAAGCATGCTCGCTGAAGCCAACCCATGGGCCAAAGTGATCCCCAACGATCGCGACATCACCGCTGCTGAACTGACACCAGCGAAAATCACCGGTACCCTGAACGTGCCAGTGGGCCGCCTGCGTAAGATGAACCTGGGCAATGATTTCCTCAACGCGTTCAGCGTGGGCGATCAGCTGCTGTGGGGTGCGGCGGAACCACTGCGTCGTATGCTGCGGGTGTTGATGGAGGGTTGATGGAATTAATCAGCAGAGTGATCTGCTGATTAATTGTCAGGTTGCTCTGCTGAGTAACGATCCAAAGACCGGCTTTTTAAGGAAAGCCGGTTTTATTTTATACATACTTTAAGACTAGGGCTGTGAAAATATATTATATTTCAGGTGAAAGATATAAATTACTAATTGCTCTGGAATTCGTCTGTGATTTTTTAATTATTAACAAAGTATTGACGTGAGTGTGATAAATGGTTTTGCTTTCTGAGGTTTTTGATTCAAGTCAAGAAACTATCGTACTGACGGTCTTATTTAAATAATAGCTTTTTATTTATAATAGCCCTGCGCTAATATGGCTGCACTCTTTGAATTAACAGATTTTATTCTGTAGGTATAGAGTATTTTTAATCACTTAATGAACAGGGAAAGTTTATGACAACCTACTTGACAGATTTCGATGACACTCACCAAGTGAATCAAAGCGATTTAGAATATGATACATATTTTCGTCGGTATGAAAGTGATATATATGCAAGGGGTGGGGACGACACTGTTATAGGTAGTGGTTATACAGACCGTATCTCCGGTGTGGACGGTAATGATACACTATATGGTATGGGTGGGGAGGATGATCTCTCTGGTGGTTCAGGTGACGATACGCTACATGGCGGAGATGGCGATGACTCCATACGCGGTGGCAGCGATAATGATAAACTATATGGTGACGACGGTGCCGATTATATAAAAGGTGATGGCGGTAACGATGAGCTTTATGGTGGGGACGGCGAAGATTACTTAAAAGGTGGCGACGGTAACGATCAAATCCTGGGCGGGAATGGCGGCGATAGTCTAGATGGTGGATTTGGTGACGATGTAATGTTAGGTGAAAGTGGTGACGATTCTATTCGCGGCGAATGGGGTAATGATTTACTTTCTGGTGGCTCTGGTGATGATTCGCTCAACGGCGGTACTGGAAACGATACCTTATGGGGGGACTCTGGTGCAGATACCTTATGGGGTGAAGAGGGGGATGACTACCTGATTGGCGGCGATGGTAGTGACTTCCTGGCCGGTGGTTTAGGAAATGATGTCTATGTTACTAACATGGGTGAATTTGGAAGGGATGATATCTATGAGACGTATGACTCAGGTGGTATAGATACGGTGTACTTCCAGGACACTCTGCTTTCAGAATTATCTCTCTACCGAGACTTCGATAACCTCCATATTACAACTGCCGCAGATGCGAACGATGGTAGCTTTGATTCGGGTGTAATGATCGTAAACTTCTTTCAAGGCGGTGATAATATGGTTGAAGTGCTTGCAGCAGCTGATCAATCTATTGATATTACCGGGTTGGTATCTTAATTTCACCCTGAATTTTAGTATGGTTTAAGATGGTCGTCTGATTTTTAGACTCAGGCTGCAGTTTTACTGTGGCCTGATTTATTTTTACGAAAAAGTAAAAGAAAAACAGAGAAAGGAAGGAATACATCTATAAATATTAGCGCCTTCTGGAATCGCTGTTTACACTACTAAGCTGGCGGGTAATATAGGTCTGCATGTTTGTGCTTTACTCCATTGTTATTAAGCAAAGAAAAAACCTGTCTCTTATACACATCTGACGCTGCCGA
>CAJXNY010000036.1 GCA_913057435.1 uncultured Oceanospirillaceae bacterium
GAGCTACAATGCGTCATTACGAAATCGTATTTATGGTTCACCCGAACCAGAGCGAGCAGGTTGCTGCGATGGTTGAACGTTACACTTCTCTGATTGAGGGTGCTAACGGTCAGGTTCACCGCCTGGAAGATTGGGGTCGTCGTCAGATGGCTTACCCAATCAACAACGCTCACAAAGCACACTACGTTCTGATGAACGTTGAATGCGGCCAGGAAACTCTGGACGAGCTGGAAAACATGTTCCGTTACAACGACGCTGTTCTGCGTAACATGGTTATCCGTCGTAAAGAAGCGATCACTGAAATCTCCCCAGTTAAAGCTGCTGAATCCCGTGAAGAGCGTAAAGCTCCTCGTCGCGACGACCGTCGTGATGCACCGGCTGCAGAAGAAAAAACTGAAGAGACCGCTGCTGAAGCACCCGCTGCAGAAGCACCAGCAGAAGCACCAGCAGCTGACGCTGCTGAGTAATCGATTAATCTGACGAAATAACCAGGAGACTCACCATGGCTCGTTTTTTCCGTCGTCGCAAGTTCTGCCGTTTCACAGCGGAAGGTGTTACCGAGATCGACTACAAAGATCTGGACACTCTGAAAGGCTACATCACTGAAACTGGTAAAATCGTACCTAGCCGTATCACAGGTACTAAAGCGCGTTACCAGCGTCAGCTGGCAACAGCTATCAAACGCGCACGTTTCGTTGCACTGCTGCCGTACACTGATAACCATCAGTAAGCTGGCCCAGAGCTATTAAGCTCTGAGTGATGTGGGCAGGTCCGCACAAGGCGGGCCTGGGAAAGATTCAGCTGCTGGTGTCAGGTTGTATCCTGGGCACGGGCAGCGTAGCTGCAAAGACATTTGCAGATATGAATGAGGTTTTACGAGATGGAAGTTATTCTGCTCGAGAAAATTGGCAAGCTGGGCAACCTGGGT
Organism: uncultured Oceanospirillaceae bacterium; assembly: GCA_913057435.1. Classification (GTDB taxonomy): domain Bacteria; phylum Pseudomonadota; class Gammaproteobacteria; order Pseudomonadales; family Balneatricaceae; genus Marinobacterium_C. The sequence goes on from CAJXNY010000036.1 coordinate 929, forward strand.
GATAAGGTTACCGTTAAAGCTGGCTTCGGTCGCAACTACCTGATGCCTCAGGGCAAAGCTGTTCCTGCGACTGCTGGTAACGTAGAAAAATTCGAAGCGCGTCGCGCTGAGCTGGAAGCCGCTGCTGCTGAAACGCTGACTGCTGCGCAGACTCGTGCTGAAGCACTGGCTGGCCTGAACGTTACTATCGTGTCCAAAGCGGGCGACGAAGGTAAACTGTTCGGTTCTATCGGTACGCGTGATATCGCTGACGCTGCAACTGCAGCAGGTCAGGAAATCTGCAAGTCCGAAGTACGCCTGCCAGAAGGTGCACTGCGTCATATCGGCGAATTCGAAATCGCTGTGCAGCTGCACTCCGAAGTTACTTCTTCTATCAACGTAACTGTTGTAGCAGAGTAATTTCTGCTGACTGCATTGGCAGTCAGTTGATCTAAAAAAAGCACCCCGTAGTATACTGCGTGGTGCTTTTTTTGTGTGCGCGAAAAATATGCGCCACAGCGTTCCGTGCTGGTGCTCTCAGGCCAGTACGCTAAAGTAGTCAGTCAGGTTAAAGGCAGGAAGGTAACGATGGAGTTCACTGATACGGACCAGCAAGCGCTGGACAATATCAAGGTGCCACCGCATTCCATGGAGGCGGAGCAGTCGGTGCTGGGTGGCTTGATGCTGGATAACAACGCATGGGATGCGGTGTCGGAGGCGGTCACTGAGGGGCAGTTCTATCGTCATGAGCACCGGCTGATTTTTCGGATCATGGAAAAACTGGTCAATGCCGGTGATCCGATTGATGTGGTGACGGTGTCCGAGGCACTGGATCTGGCCGCTGAGCTGGATGATGCCGGGGGAATGGAGTACCTGATCGACCTGGCGCAAAATACGCCAAGTGCATCAAATATTCGCGCTTATGCGGACATTGTCCGTGAGCGTGCATTGTTGCGGCAGATGATCAGTGTGGCCCATGAGATCGCCGATAACGCCTTTAATCCGGAAGGGCGTGATGCCGATGCGCTGCTGAATGATGCTGAAGGTAAGATCTTTAAGATTGCTGAAGATCGGCCTAGTGAGGGCGGGCTGGAGTCGATTAATCCGCTGCTGAAAAGTGCCGTTGATAAGATCGACTACCTGTTCAATAACGACGAAGACCTGACCGGGGTGACCACCGGGTTTGATGATCTGGATGATCGTACCGCCGGGTTGCAGTCCTCAGATCTGATCATCGTTGCTGCGCGACCATCGATGGGTAAAACCACCTTTGCGATGAACCTGGTGGAAAATGCGCTGATGGGGCAGGAGAAGCCGGTGCTGGTGTTCAGTCTGGAGATGCCTGCCGATCAGATCATTACTCGTATGCTGGCTTCGCTGGGGCGAATAAACCAGACCAAGGTACGTAGCGGCAAGCTGGAAGAACAGGACTGGCCCAAGCTGACCACAGCGGTCAATATGCTGCGGGATAAGCCGCTGTATATTGATGATACGGCGGGGTTAAGCCCGAATGAGATGCGCACCCGGGTGCGGCGTATTGCCCGTGAGCATGGTGACATTGGCATGATTATGGTCGATTACCTGCAGTTGATGCAGGTGAAAAGCGGCAATGTTGAGGGGCGTGCCAATGAAATCTCTGAGATTTCGCGCTCACTTAAGTCGCTGGCCAAAGAAATGCAATGTCCGGTAGTGGCGCTGTCGCAGCTGAACCGGTCACTGGAGCAGCGGCCCAATAAGCGGCCGGTTAACTCCGATTTGCGTGAGTCTGGTGCGATCGAGCAGGATGCCGATGTCATCATGTTTATTTACCGCGATGAGGTTTATAACGAGGACTCGCCGGATAAGGGGATTGCTGAGATTATTATAGGTAAACAGCGAAACGGTCCCATCGGTTCGATGCGACTGGCGTTTATTGGTCAGCACAGCCGGTTCGAAAATCTGGCGCCGGATGCGTATGCGCAATATGCCAATATGGATGAGTAGCGGCCTGCTTTGTCCAGTTGGTACAAATCTAATACTAAATTGTGCTCTGCCGCACACAAACCCAGTCCCGAGTGTGCTAGCATTTTCGGCCTGAAAGTTTTCGCAAATTTAAGGCGGACCGACAGCTAGACATAGCTGACATGCCTTGATTTATCGCAATGGATGCCTGCATTTTTATTGACCAGATTGGGTTGACGCAGACATCTTGCGTTGAGCGATCTTACCCTCGATTAGTGAGTTGCTGGAAAATGAGAGCAGAAGAGCCAAACCTGCTGCGCAAGGCGTTACAGTCTTGCCGCAGTTCCTTTATGGTCGTCGGCCTGTTCAGTATGTTTATAAACCTGCTGATGTTGGTCCCTTCCTTTTACATGTTGCAAGTATACGACCGCGTAGTAACCAGTGGCAGCGAGAGCACCCTTGTGATGCTGACGCTGATCATGGCCATGCTGATGATCTCAATGGGCTCGCTGGAGTGGGTGCGTTCACGCATTCTGGTCCGGGTCAGTGCGCGGATGGATCAGATTCTCAATGAGCGGGTATACAACGCTGCATTCAAACAGGCGCTGTATAGCGGCAATGCTGCCCAGGGCTCTCAGCCTGTACAGGATCTGACCGGCTTGCGTCAGTTTATGACCGGCAATGGTCTTTTTGCTTTCTTTGATGCTCCCTGGATACCGCTGTATCTGGCGATCATGTTTATGTTCCATCCATTATTTGGCTGGGTGGGTGTTGGCGCGGCGATTATTCTGATTATTATCGCGTTCGTTAACGAAAAGCTCACCAGTAAACCGCTGCAGGAAGCTAATAAGGAACAGGTCGGCGCCAGCGCAGCAATGAACCGTAACCTGTCCAATGCTGAAGTGGTTGAGTCCATGGGCATGCTGGGTAATGTTCGTGATCGCTGGATGGAACGCCATAACAAGGTGTTGTCCTGGCAGGCGAATGCCAGTGAGCGTGCTGCTGCAATCACCGCGTTCTCCAAAACAACTCGTCTTTTAGTGCAGTCTCTTGTGCTGGGTCTGGGTGCTTACCTGGCGATTCAGCAGGAAATAACGCCGGGTCTGATGATTGCCGGTTCCATTCTGCTCGGTCGTGCACTGGCGCCTATTGATCAGATGATCGGTGCCTGGAAAGGATTTGTAGGTGCGCGTGCGCAGTTCAAGCGCCTTGACGAGATGATGACCAAAATTCCGGAAGAGACTGAAAAGATGTCTCTGCCCGCACCGAAAGGCGATATTCGCTTTGAAGGCGCAGTGGTAGCACCGCCGGGTTCCCGTAACCCTGTCATCAAAGGTGTCAGTTTTCAGGTTGCTGCCGGTGACTCTGTTGGTATCCTGGGCCCAAGTGCGGCGGGTAAATCTACTCTGGCCCGTGCGCTGCTGGGTATCTGGCCAACGTTGCAGGGTAAGGTGCGGCTGGATGGTGCAGATGTCTTTACCTGGGACCGCGAAGAGCTGGGGCCGCATATTGGTTATCTGCCACAGGATATCGAGCTGTTTGAAGGGTCGATTAGTGAGAACATCGCCCGCTTCGGTGAGATAGACGCCAATAAAGTTGTGATCGCGGCTAAGTCTGCCGGTGTTCACGAGATGATTTTGGCGCTGGCTAACGGTTACGACACCGTGATTGGTTCTGGTGGCGCTGGTCTGTCCGGTGGTCAGCGTCAACGCATTGGGCTGGCCCGTGCTCTCTATGGCGATCCAAAGCTGGTCGTTCTGGATGAGCCTAACTCCAATCTGGATGATGTGGGTGAACGCGCTCTGGCCATGGCTCTGGTTGGGCTGAAAGAACGGGGCTCTACTGTGTTTGTTATTACCCACAAAGTGGGTGTATTAGCGCAGCTGGAAAAACTGCTAGTGCTGAAAGAAGGACAGCTTCACCTGTATGGTCCGCGTGATGAGGTATTGCAGCGTATGCAAAACCCACAGGCTCAGCCTGGTCAGCAACCAACCGCTCAGCAACAACAGCAGTTGGCGCAACAGCAGGCTCAGCGTCAGGCACAGACTCAACAGCAAGCTGCACAGGCGCAGGCGCAGGCTCAACAGCAAGCTGCGCAGGCTCAGGCTCAACAGCAAGCTGTACAGGCGCAGGCTCAACAGCGAGTAAAGGATGAGGCGGCGGTGGAAGGTGATAAACCGGCAGCTGAAACCAGAGAAAAAACGGGTGATGCTGCATCACCGGCCCAGGGTTGAACGGGTGTTGAGAGGATTTAACGTTGACAACTAACAATGAACAGATAGTCAAGCCAGTCAACACTGATGACACGCCGATCCGTATGATCGGCTTCACAATCCTGTTGCTGGTGTTTGGTGGCTTTGGCAGCTGGGCGGCGCTTGCACCGCTGGAGAGCGCGGCGCTGGCCCCGGGTGTGGTAACGGTAAAAAACTACCGTAAAACCGTTCAGCATCTGGAAGGGGGTATCGTAAAAGATATTCGGGTACGTGATGGTGCTGAGGTGAAAGCGGGTGACCTGCTGCTGGTGCTGGATGATACCCAGGCGCGTGCTGAGCTGGAGATTCTGCGTGGTCAGCGTTTTGCGGCCGTTGCTGCCGAAGCACGGCTAAAGGCTGAGCGCGATGACAATAAGTCGGTTGTTTTTCCTGAGTTGATGGACGCTGATGACCCTCGGGCACGTGAAGCTGTAGCGTCTGAAAAACAGCAATTTACCGCCCGTGAACAGGCAAAAGACGGCGAAATTGAGGTGCTGGAGCAGCGCATTGGCCAGCTTGATTCCCAGGTTAATGGCCTCAAGGCGTTAATCGCCAGTAAGCAGGAGTTATTGCGTTCTTTTGAAGAAGAGATCAATGATAACGAAGCGCTGCTATCTGAGGGTTATGTTGATAAACAGCGTCTGCGAGATGTACAACGTCAGAAGGCGAGCCTGAAAGGTGAGGTTGCTGAACATAACGCCAACATCGCCGGGATTAATGTGCAGGCGGGTGAAACCCGTTTGCAGATTCTGCAGCTTAAGAAGGACTTCCGTGCTCAGGTGGTTGAGCAGCTCTCTGAAGTACAGACCAGGGTGTTTGATCTGGAAGAGCGGGTCAATGCGATTCAGGACCGCGTATCGCGTTCTGAAATCTACGCCCCTGCGGATGGCATGGTGTTGGGTATGAGTGTGCATACGGTGGGTGGGGTTATTTCACCGGGTACGCCGATTCTCGATATCGTCCCGGAGAGTGATGAGCTGATTATCGAAGCAGAGCTATCGCCGAATGATATCGACCGCGTTGCTGCAGGTATGCCAGCGGACATCCGCTTCAGTGCTTTCAAAAGTGCGACTACACCGGTGATTGAAGGTGAGGTTGTCAATATCTCTGCTGACCGGCTGGTAAATGAGCAAACCGGGATGCCGTATTACCTGGCGCGGGTTGAAGTGACTCAGGTCGGTGTAGGCAAGCTGGCGACTGGCGAACTTAAATTGCTGCCGGGTATGCCTGCTGAGGTGCTGGTCAATACTGGTGCTCGTACGCTGCTTGAATACCTGATAGCCCCTGCAACGAACGCATTTGCCCGTTCAATGATTGAAGACTGATGCCATGTTTTTGCGAAAAACTCTGCTTGTAAGCAGCCTGATGCTAGCGGGAAGCCAGCTGCAGGCTGCCGGTTTGATGGATCTGTATAAGGAAACACTGGCATCTGACCCGCGGCTGGCGGTTGCTGCTGCTCAGGCTGAAGTGGGCAAGGCGCAGTCTCGTCAGGCGCTGGCAAATCTGCTGCCGCAGATCAGTATGACTGCGCAACTGACAGAAAATAAGCGACACCCAGCGAATGGTGATAACACCTATAACGGTGAAAAGTATGTACTGAGCCTGCGTCAGAGTGTTTACGACAAGGCGCGCTGGGAAAACAAAGAACGTTACGACTATCTGGCTGAGCAGAGTGCGCTGGAGTATCAGGATACCCGTGATGGAATGGCGGTTGATCTGTTGCAGCGTTACACCACGGTGCTGGCAGCCCAGGATAATCTGGAGCTGGTTCAGGCTGAGCGTGATGCAATCAGCAAGCAGCTGCAGCAGTTGCGTTCACGCTATAAGCGTCAGCTGTCGGTCCTGACCGACGTGCTGGACGTTGAAGCGCGGCTGGATGGCATTCAGGCACAGCTGATCGTGGCCCAGAATGATGTGTCGATCAGTCGTGAAGCGCTGACTGAGCTGGTGGGTCGTGAGGTCAATGAAGAGCTCAATGGTTTTGCTCGGACGCCAGACTATGCTGAAGGTGGTCATACGCTGGCACACTGGGTGAAGCTGGCGACGGCTAACAGCTCCCTGTTGATGTCATTGAGTGCAGAGGTGGATGCAGGTCGTGCCTATGTCCGCGAGGCGCGTGCTGGCCATCTGCCAACTGTTGACCTGAGCCTGAGTGCGCAAAAGAGTGATATCGGTTTTGAAAACTCTTCGAGCTCCAAAACCGAAACCTATGTTGCGGCGATGTCAGTTAATATTCCGCTTTATAGCGGTGGTAGTGTGACCGCAGGTACTGATGAAGCTCATGCTCGTCTGGTGATGTCGGAAAAGCGTCGCGAAGAGCAGAAGCGTGGCCTGTTAAAAGAGGTGCGTGAGTCATTTCTGAATACTGAGTCCAGCTGGGCTCGTATTGCAGCGGCCAAAAAAGCGGTTTCCTCTGCCGGTAAATCCTATGATGCGATGCAAAAGGGTTTTAAATTCGGTACTGTAACCGTTGTGGATGTGCTGGATGCTCTGCGTGATGAGTTCAGTTACCGTCGTGATTACCGTCAGGCACAGTATGACTTTGCCGTCAGCCGACTGTCCCTGCTGAAAGCGTCAGGTACACTCAAGCGCAGTGATATAGAGCAAATCGACGGTTGGCTTAGCCGCGTTGACTGATCTTTGTCGTGCCTGATCAAGCCGGTAATCCTTTGCAGGATAACCGGCTTTTTTATTTGTATTCTTCTCTGTGGGAGCTCGGTACTGAATGCCTCGAATTCTTCATCTCTATAAAAGTTATTACAGTCGTGATTTTGGTGGTGTTGGCCAGGTGATCTATCAGATCGCTCAGGCCAGTAAGTCGCAGGGCTATCAGCATGATGTGCTGGTGCTGCACGAAGGTGATGAGCTGGAGGTGGTGGAGTATGAAGAAGCGCGGGTACATTACGTGCCGCAGAATCTGGACCTGCTGTCGACGCCGATGGGCTGGCGGATGGTGGGCCAGTTTCGTCGGCTAAGCCGGGAGGCTGATCTGATTCATTATCACTTCCCCTACCCGGTAGCTGATCTGCTGGATTTGCTGATTCGGCCGACGTGTCCGTCATTGGTGACCTATCACAGCGATATTGTGAAGCAGAAGCTGGCGCTCAAGTTGTACTCACCGTTGATGAATCAGTTTTTGCGCTCGGTGGACCGTATTGTTGCCACCTCAGAAAACTACTGCCGTACCAGTCCGGTGCTGTCTGCTTATACCGATAAGCTGGATGTCGTTCCCCTGGGGCTGGATGAGCAAGGCTACCCGGAAGTATCGCCTGAGTGTCTGGCACGCTGGCAGGCGCGGGCAGGGCAGGGGTTCTTCTTTTTTATTGGTGCTTTGCGCTATTACAAGGGGCTTGAGTACCTGATTGAGGCGGCTCGAACGACAGGCCTGCCGGTGGTGATTGCTGGCTCCGGCGGAATTGAGGCTGAACTCCATGCGCAGGCGGCGGGGCTGGATAATGTGATCTGGGCTGGGCGGGTTGATGAAGAGGATAAAGCGGCACTGTTTCAGCTGTGTGGTGCGCTGGCGTTTCCATCGCACCTGCGTTCAGAGGCCTTTGGTATCAGCCTGATAGAGGCGTGTATGTATGGCAAGCCGATGATCAGTGCGGAAATTGGCACGGGTACTACATTCGTTAATCAGGCGGATGAAACCGGGCTGGTAGTACCGCCAGCGGATGCTGGTGCGCTGGCGCAGGCGATGCGGCAGCTGGCGAGTGACTCGGCGTTGATGCAGAGGCTGGGGCGCAATGCTCGCCAGCGCTTTGAACAGCACTTTACCGCCAGGCAGATGGCGGACAGTTACCAGGCACTCTATCAGCAGCTGCTGACCGGCTGAGCCGTTTTTTGTTCGTTGCTATTTTTTGCCACGGGTTGTCAGATCAGGTTTTTACTGCTTAGTAAAAAAACCTGATCTGCTACCATGACAAATGGTCCTGGCTTCGGTACTCTTGCACAAATTTTTTAGCAGTAGTTCTGTAATCAATTTTTCGTCTTCTTGCACGGCCCGACGGTCTGACATTCCAGTCAGTAGATCGCGCTGTGTTTTGTGACGCCTGTGATAAACAAACCAGACCCGCACTTGAGGAATAAAATGAGCGTTCATGAGATTAAGCACCCACTGGTTCGCCACAAAATCGGCCTGATGCGTAAGCGTGAGATGAGTACCCGCAGCTTTCGCCAGCTGGCAGCTGAAGTGGGCTGTCTGTTGACCTATGAAGCGACCAAGGATCTGGAAGTGGAAGAGTACCAGCTGGATGGCTGGTGTGGCGAGGTGACGGCCGAGCGCATCAAGGGTAAGAAAATTACTGTCGTGCCGATCCTGCGTGCAGGCCTGGGGATGCTGGACGGTGTGCTGGAGCTGGTGCCGAGCGCCAAAATTTCTGTTGTTGGCCTGTATCGTGATGAAGAAACGCTGCAGCCGGTCAGCTACTTTGAAAAGCTGGCCCATGATATCAATGAGCGGATGTCATTGGTGATCGATCCAATGCTGGCAACCGGCGGTTCCATGATCGCGACGATCGATATGCTGAAGGCTGCGGGCTGTACGTCTATTCGTGCGCTGGTGCTGGTAGCTGCACCAGAAGGCATCAAAGCAGTGCAGGATGCGCACCCGGATGTTGATCTGTTTACCGCCTCTGTTGATGAATGCCTGAATGAACAGGGTTACATCGTGCCTGGCCTGGGTGATGCGGGCGATAAAATTTTTGGTACTCACTAATCTTGTGAGTGCAATGCGTAAACCCTGATCGTCTCAATGACGGGAGTAGTGCCGATGAGTACCCTGAACCCGACCCAGAGTGGCTGGCGGACAGCGTTAGCTGGTTCCCAGATGCTGTTTGTGGCCTTTGGCGCGCTGGTGTTGATGCCACTGTTGACCGGGCTGGACCCAAGTGTTGCGCTGTTTACGGCGGGTATTGGTACCCTGCTGTTTCAGTTTGTTACTAAATGTTCAGTGCCGATTTTTCTGGCATCGTCCTTCGTGTTTATTGCGCCAATCGCCTATAGCACCAAAACCTGGGGTGTGCCAGCGACGATGGGCGCACTGTTTGCGGCAGGTCTGGTATACGTGCTGCTGGCGGCGATTATCAAAGTGCGGGGTGCCGGGTTTATGCATCGGCTGATGCCGCCGGTGGTGACCGGTCCTGTGATCATGGTCATTGGTCTGGGCCTGGCACCGATTGCGGTAAACATGGCGATGGGTAAAGCCGGTGATGGTTCTATCGAGCTGTTCCCGTATGTCGATGCGATGATTGTTTCCATGTCGGCGCTGCTGACCACGTTGCTGGTTGCGACGCTGGGTAAAGGGGTCTTCCGGCTGGTGCCGATTCTGGCTGGTGTGCTGGTAGGCTACGCCGTGGCGGCGAGCATGGGTATGGTTGATCTGACTAAGGTTACTGCAGCACCTGTGCTGGCTGTGCCTGCGTTTGTACTGCCTGAGTTCAACCTGGCGGCGATCATGTTTATGATCCCGGTCGCGCTGGCGCCAGCGATTGAGCATGTTGGTGATATCCTGGCGATCAGTAATGTGACCGGTAAGGATTACCTGAAAAAACCTGGCCTGCATCGCACCCTGCTGGGGGATGGTGTTGCAACAGCGGCGGCGTCCATGTTCGGTGGTCCACCGAATACCACCTATTCAGAAGTGACGGGTGCGGTGATGCTGACCAAAGCGTTTAACCCGATTATTATGATCTGGGCGGCGGTGTTTGCTATTGTGCTGGCGTTTATCGCCAAGTTTGGTGTGTTGCTGCAGACGATTCCGTCGCCGGTAATGGGGGGGATTCTGATTCTGCTGTTTGGCTCCATTGCGGCGGTGGGGATGAATACCCTGATCAAGGCCAAAGTCGATATGGCACAACAGCGCAATCTGGTGATTGTGTCGACCACGCTGGTGTTCGGTATCGGCGGTATGGCCATCGGCAATGGCGACATGAGCCTGCAAGGCGTGAGTCTGTGTGGCGTGGTGGCGATTGTGTTGAACCTGGTTTTACCGCAGGCGGATGCGCAAAAAGATGATCTGTCGGAAGAAGCGCAGGTTGTTGAAGATCTGGTTGAGCATGGTCGCAAGTAAGGCTGGTTGAGCTGGATTGAGAAAAAGCGCCTGTGGGCGCTTTTTTTTGGTCTGTGTTACGTTGCGGGGCTGGACGCTGTTGTGAGCCCTTGCGTTTGCTATAGTGTTTATCTGTTAGACTGGTGGCTTCTTTTTTCTGCCAATACAACAGAATAACAATGAAAAAAATACCCTGTATTGTGCTGTCCCTGATCGTTGGGTTGCTGGCTCACAGTCCTCTGACTCATGCGCGAAGTCAGCTTGTCTCATTAGGTACCGGCGGTGTCACCGGTGTTTACTACCCGACAGGCGGGGCAATCTGCCGACTGGTGAATCAGGCGCGTAAGCAGCACGGCATTCGTTGCGCGGTGCAGTCGACCCGTGGCTCGGTAGCGAACATTGGTCGGGTGCGCAGTGGTGAGCTGGATCTGGGAATTGCAGAGTCTGGCTGGCTCTATCAGGCGTGGACGGGCAGTGGTCGCTTTGCTGATGACGGCCCGGCTAAAGGGCTGCGAACTCTGATCAAACTATTTCCTGAATACCTTACGGTGCTGGCTCGGCCTGAGGCGGGTATCCATCAGTTCAGTGACATTCGCCATAAACGAATCAGTATCGGTAAGCCGGGCACCAGCCAGCGTTCGACCATGAATGCACTGATGCGTGGCCATGGCTGGGCGTTGCAGGACTTTTCGGTGGCGCTGTCGCTGGGAGCTGCTGAGCAGGCCACAGCCCTGTGTGAGGGCAAAATTGATGTGATGATTTATACCGTGGGTCATCCCAGTGGGGCAACCAAGGAAGCGTCCCGTGATTGTGGTGGCCAGCTGGTTGCGATGGATGATACATCCGCTGCTGCGCTGACGGTTGGCAATCCGCATTATGTACCGATGATGATCCGGGCGGGTCTGTACCCGGAAAACCGTCAGGATGTACCGACGGTCGGGGTGAATGCGACGTTTTTTGCTAATGCCAACCTGCCGGATGAGGTCGCTTACGCCATGGTGAAATCACTGTTTGAGCAATTTGAGCAGTTCCGTGCCATGCACCCGGCATTTTCGACATTGCAGCCACAGCAAATGGTACAGGGGCCGTTTCCGGCACCGCTACACCCAGGCGCTGAACGTTACTTCCGTGAAGCTGGCTTGTTGCCTCAGGCGATTAGCGGTACCTCTATCCTGAAATAAACCCCGCTTGTCACCGGCATGGCGCGGATATGGCCACGCAGTAGCTGGCTGACCAGGTTGTAACTGATATGCATGCCCAGCCCGGTGCAGCCTTCGCTGCGCCGGGTGGTCATAAAGGGCTCAAATACTTTGTGCTGCCAGCCTTCCGGTAATCCGGCTCCATCATCTTTGTAGTCAATTATCAGTTGCTCTGCCTGCTGGCTGACGCGGATATAAATACTGCCGCCGGGGCGGTTATCAAAGCCGTGAATCAGCGAATTGATAATCAGATTGGTGATAATCTGATAATAGGCCCCTGGATAACTATCCAGCATCAGGCCCTTGCAGCATTCCAGCTGGATGGTCGGGTTTGTCTGTTTAAGGCGCGGCTGTAGTGAGAGCAGTATTTCTTCCAGATACTCCGCCAGGGCAAAGCGGCGGCGCTGCTCGCTGGACTGGTCCACGGACACCTGCTTAAAGGCGCTAACCAGTTGGGCTGCGCGTTCCAGGTTTTTGCTGATCAGTTGGCTACTTTCCAGTGCGGTTTCAATCAGAGCGCTTTCCTGAGGGGATGTCGGGCCTTTTTCCTGTGCCTGGCGAGCGTTGTCGTGTAGCCAGGATGCGGCGGTAAAACCGATGCCAATCGGGGTGTTAATTTCGTGAGCAACGCCCGCCACCAGTCCACCGAGGGCGGCGAGTTTCTCTGACTCGACCAGCTGCTGCTGGGTCTGGCGTAACTCATCCAGGGTAGTCTGTAGCTCCTGGTTAGTCTGTGCCAGTTCTGCTGTGCGCTGCTCAACGCGCTGTTCCAGCTCGGCATTCAGAATCGCCAGTTGCTGCTCGGCCTGCTCACGCAGGGCGATATCGTCCAGTAACGACTCCCGCATACTGTTAATTGAATGCACCACCTGGCTTAGCTCATCCTGGCGGTGAGGCTTGCGTCTGGCCAGGGTTAGCGGCATATCCAGCCTCTCCAGTGTCAGATTGCGAGCGTAGTCCGCCATGGTGCCCAGATGCTGAGTCACCAGCCGGTGGAAGATGGTCAGAATGAAAATTGATACCAGAAAGGTTTTCACCCCCTGAGTACTGAGGATCACCAGGACCTTATCCGCCAGCCGTTGATAGATCCCCTCCAGGCTGATCATCAGCTTTAACGTGCCCAGCGAAAATAGTTGTCCCTCAGGGGTGTGGTGTTCCAGCGGGTAGTGACGCGTTAGCGCTTTGCCGGGGGCAGGCGGTACGCCGGCGGCAAACAGCTCGCCGAACGGCGTGGTGATTTCCAGGTATTCCACATCTGGCAGCTGGTGCAGACCATTGAGCTGGACCTGGATCTGTTCCGGGCTGATCTCCCACAGGCTGTTACTCAGGCTGGCCAGAGAGCTGGCTTCAATCTGATTGATGCGCTCGTTAATCGCAGAACGCTCATATTGATAATCCAGATAGAGCTGGATACCGGTGGCGATCAGCGTCATCAGCGAGCTACACAGCAGGATAGCGGCCAGCAGGCGTAAGCCTAAGGGTTTATAGCGTTGGTACTGGATCAGGCGCTGACGAATGGACATGGCACTTCAGGACTCATAGTGAGGAACGCTGTTTATGGTAGCGACTGTCTGCTATTTACTCTATCGCCAGGGGGGGGGGAATAAGCAATTCATATTATGGTTGGCACGATAGGAGGTGTTATTGGCATGGCAGACGGTTATCGACCATGGTCTATCATCGTATTCTTGATTGGTCTATCGCTCAAACATGGGGCGTGTGACTGGCGCGGTTATCACTGTAATACGTGTGAATAGCGGCAACCCCAAGACTCACCCGCTGTTTTGCGGTGAATAATGATAAAAAGGATTACCATGTCTCTGAAGAATAAACTGGCGACTACGCTGCTCTCTTCTGCTGTCGGCCTGGCAGCATCCCTGGGTGCTACCACCACTATGGCAGCTCAGAACTATGTGACCATCGGTACCGGCGGTCAGACCGGTGTTTACTACGTTGTTGGCCAGTCTATCTGTCGTCTGGTTAACCGTGGCAGCAAAGATCACAACATCAAGTGTACAGCCCCATCTACTGGCGGCTCTGTTGCTAACATCAACGCCATCCGTGAAGGTCAGCAGGACATGGGTATGACCCAGTCTGACTGGCAGTACTATGCAGGCAAAGGTGAGAAGCACGACTCCTTCAAGGCAAAAGGTCCCTTTAAAGATCTGCGAGCACTGTTCTCCGTTCATCCAGAGCCGTTCACGGTTATCGCACGTGCTGACTCTGGTGTTGAGACATTTGCTGATCTGGCAGGCAAGCGTGTCAACCTGAACAATCCTGGTTCCGGTACACGCGGCACGATGGAACTGATCATGGCCGAAATGGGCTGGGATAAGGGTACCTTCAAACTGGCTGCTGAGCTGAAAGCTGCTGAGCAGGCGCAGGCACTGTGTGATAACAAGCTGGACGTGATGCTGTACTCCGTTGGCCACCCATCCGGTGCGATCAAGGAAGCGACGACCTCTTGTGACTCTAAGCTGATCCCGGTAACCGGTCCAGCAATTGATAAGCTGGTTAATGGCAACGACTTCTATGCCCCGGCAACGATCCCGGGTGGCATGTACCGTGGCACAGACAGCGATACCACTACTTTCGGTAATGCTGCGACCATGGTGACGTCTGCCAAGGTTGATAACGAAACCGTTTACCAGGTGGTGAAAGCGGTGTTCGACAACTTTGATCGTTTCAAACGACTGCACCCGGCATTCAATAACCTGAAGCCGCAGGACATGATCAAAAATGGCCTGTCTGCACCGTTGCATGACGGCGCTGTACGTTACTACAAAGAAAAAGGCTGGATGTAATCCGCTTAACATTGCTGTAACGGGTCAGCCCTGGTATCCCGGGGAAGGGAGACCGCTGACCATCAGTTAAAAGGGGAGGGGCTTGGCCCCTCTTCCTGTTTTTGTACCGCTGTATGCCTGTGCAACGCGTAATGTTGAATCCGTAAGGGGTCTTTCGAGTACGCATCAGGGCTGATGCACAGTCGATAGATACCTGGCCGATAATTTTTAATCGGAGTCGATATGACCCAACCTCAAGCCACGCAAGCGACCATCGACGAGCATGAACTGCAGGAGATGGTTGCTGCCAGTGACACCGGCGCTCGTATCCCGGATGGCTGGCAAGGAAAAGTACTACTGGGAGCTGCCCTGATCTGGTCGTTGTTCCAGCTCTGGATCGCGTCTCCACTGCCGTTTTATGACTGGCCGCTGATTGGTAGCTTCGGTATTTTTAATGACACTGAAACCCGCTCCCTTCATCTGGGCTTTGCGGTGTTTCTGGCGTTTACCGCCTACCCGGCGCTGACTCACTCACCGCGTCACCATATTCCCTTGCAGGATATTGCGCTGTCGCTGCTGGCTGCCTTCAGTGCCTGTTATATCTTCCTGTTCTATGAGGGTCTGGCTCGCCGGCCGGGCTTGCCGATCACTCAGGATCTGATTGTTTCCGGCATCGGTATTGTGCTGCTGCTGGAAGCCGCCCGTCGTACCCTGGGGCCGCCGCTGATGATTGTGGCGCTGGTTTTCCTGGTATATAGCCTGGGCGGCCCGTACATGCCCGAGATCATCGCTCATAAAGGGGTGTCGATCGAAGAGCTGATGAATCACCAGTGGCTGACCACCGAAGGGGTGTTTGGCATCGCGCTGGGGGTGTCCACCGGATTTGTATTCCTGTTTGTACTGTTCGGTGCGTTGCTGGATAAAGCCGGAGCGGGTAACTACTTTATCCAGGTGGCGTTCTCGCTGCTGGGCCATATGCGTGGCGGGCCAGCGAAAGCGGCAGTGGTGTCGTCTGGCCTGACCGGGCTGATCTCCGGCTCGTCGATTGCTAACGTCGTGACAACCGGTACTTTTACCATTCCGATGATGAAGCGGGTTGGTTTCAGCTCTGAAAAAGCCGGTGCCGTAGAGGTGGCTTCATCGGTAAATGGTCAGATCATGCCGCCGGTAATGGGCGCAGCTGCGTTTCTGATGGTGGAATATGTTGGCATCTCCTATTTCCAGGTAATTACTCATGCCTTCCTGCCTGCGCTGATCTCCTATATTGCGCTGGTGTATATCGTGCATCTTGAAGCGCTGAAGCAGGATATGCAGGGCCTGCCGCGCCGTGGTGCAATCAAGCCCTGGCATCTGCGTCTGTTCGGTATTCTGACCGGCTTCCTGCTCACGGCAGGAATGGGGATTGCAGTGTACTACGGCATTGGCTGGATCAAACCGGTGTTCGGCGAAGCCGCATCGCTGGTGATTGCTGTACTGCTGGCCATTGCGTATCTGTTCCTGATTCGTTTTGCTGCGGCGGTGCCAGATCTGAAGCTGGATGACCCGGATGCACCGATGCTACAGCTGCCTGAAGTCGGCCCGACGGTGCGTTCTGGCCTGCACTTCCTGCTGCCCGTTGTGGTGCTGGTATGGTGTCTGATGGTGGAACGTCTGTCGCCAGGTCTGTCTGCGTTCTGGGCGACCGTGCTGATGGTGGTGATCCTGCTGACCCAGCGGCCATTGATAGCATTCTTTCGTGGTGAGTCTGCTCTGGGTGAGCGTCTACGCCAGGGCTTTAACGAACTGATCGACGGCCTGATTACCGGCGCCCGTAATATGATCGGTATTGGTATCGCAACTGCGACGGCGGGGATTATTGTCGGTGCCGTGTCGCAGACCGGAGTCGGTTCGGTGCTGGCCGACCTGGTCGAGCTGCTGTCGATGGGCAACCTGCTGCTGATGCTGATGCTGACTGCAGTATTGAGTCTGATTCTGGGCATGGGCCTGCCGACCACGGCCAACTACATTGTGGTGTCCTCGCTGCTGGCGCCTGTGGTTATTACCCTGGGTCAGGAATCCGGACTGATCGTGCCACTGATTGCCGTGCATCTGTTTGTGTTCTATTTCGGCATTATGGCGGATGTAACACCACCTGTAGGACTGGCGTCGTTTGCGGCCGCCGCCGTGTCCGGTGGTGACCCGATTCGTACCGGCTTCCAGGCCTTCAGCTATAGCCTGCGTACCGCGGCGTTACCGTTCCTGTTTATCTTCAATACAGATTTGTTACTGATCGATGTCACGGTTCTGGAAGGGATTCAGGTGTTCATTGTGGCAACGGTGGCGATGCTGGTCTTTACTGCTGCGACTCAGGGGTATTTCTTTACCCGCAGCCGCTGGTATGAAAGTGCACTGCTACTGCTAATTGCCTTCTCGCTGTTTCGTCCCGGCTTCTGGATGGACCGTATCGTGCCGCCGTACCAGTCGATGCCTGCCGCTGAATTTGTTCAGGCGTCAGATAATTTAGCCCAGGGGACAGAGCTGCGTTTGTGGCTGGAAGGTGAAGACGATGTAGGTAATGCTCGTCGCTTTATGGCACACCTTCCGTTGGGTGAAGGTCAAACCGGCGTTGAGCAACTTGCTGCAACGGGTATCGAACTGCTCGAAAATGATGGCCGAACCGTTGTCGATTTTGTTGGTTTCGACAGTGTGGCTGAGAAAGCCGGCTTACGTTTCGATCAGATTCTGACCAGCGTGGAAGTGCCTCAGACGCAGCCACCGAAGCAGCTGATCTATCTGCCAGTACTGGTATTGCTGATGGCGCTGGCCTGGTGGCAACGTCGCCGTCGTCAGCCTGTACAGCCGTTAAGCAGCGCCACTGACGTCGGCTGATTGAACGCACCGGTTGTGGTGGCAACCGGTGCTTTTTCGCAAAGGAGTAGCACGATGTTTGCAAAAGTTCTGGTCCCGATTGATCTGGCTGAGCTGGATTTCGCCCATAAAGCGCTTGAACTGGCCGTACGTGAAGTGACTGCCAGCCAGGGTGAGTTGCACCTGATTGCGGTGGTACCCGGGTTTTCTAATACTATGGTCGCCTCGTTTATCAGTGAGAAAGAGCATCATGATGTACTGGCGCGAGTGGCAACCCAGCTGAAAGCCTTTGCTACCGATAATATCCCCGCAGGCATTCACACCACACTGCGTGTGCGTCAGGGGTCTCCGGCAGAAGAAGTAAACCGTTACATCAAGGAAGAGGCGATCGAGCTGGCCATTATGCGAGCGCATCATCGAACCAAAGTAGGTGAGTTTTTACTCGGTTCGGTCTCTTCCCGTGTTGTTGAACGGGCCCGGTGTTCAGTGGTGGTTCTGAAAAACTGAACGGGTAATCAGCGAGAATTAATTTTTCCGCTGTGCCGCCGATAACCGGAGAATATTGCAGTAAATCGACAGGATTCAGTAAGAAATTCTGTCATTGTTGCTTTAGGGTTAAAGCCCTTAATAAGAATTCATACTCACGGCCAGATTCACTTGTATTGCTGGCCGTCAGTCGAAAAAATGGTTACCGCCAGCCTATGGAAGAGGCGGTAATTCTAATAACAACATCAGTGTATTCGGGTTGAAAAAACAGATCATGTCCGACCGACCATGTGATAACCAGAAAGTACTGGCACAGTTGACCGAGCTTTTTAACGAAAAACTTGCCGCGCCGGCAGCCAAAACCGTCGCGCAGTTTGCCCAGCAGTATTTCCAGGCATCGACCCAGGAAGAACTGAGTGAGCGTAAGCTTGAGAACCTGTACGGAGCAACTCTTTCCTGCTGGCAGTTCTTGCAGAGTTTCTCTGCAGAGCAGGCTAAAATCCGTGTTTATAACCCGGATCTTGAACAGCACGGTTGGCGCGCCCAGCACACCGTTATCGAAATTCTGCAGTCTGATATGCCGTTCCTGGTGGACTCTGCCCGCATGGCACTGAACCGCCGTGGTCTGGCAATTCATACCATTCACAACGCCGTACTGCGCACCAGCCGTGACGCTGACAAGCTGGTGACACTGGCTGAGCCTCAGGATGAGCATCGCCGTGAATCTGTGATTTACATCGAAGTTGATCGGACCTCGGATGCAGATGAGCTCAAGGCGATTGCCGCCTCGCTGGCAGAAGTGCTCACCTATGTAGCTGCTTCTGTTGAAGATTATCCGCAGATGATTGCCAAAGCACAGCAGATGCAGACCGAGCTGGCCGCGCAGGATGATGCTGCAGCCGTCGAGGCCAAGGCCTATGTTGACTGGATGCTGGATGACCGCTTCACCTTCCTGGGCTATGACGAAGTGGCTATCACCCATGACGGTGACGAAGTTAATGTCAGCCGGGTTGAAGGCGCTGAACTGGGCACCATCAAACTGCTGATCCAGTCTGGCAAAGGCCCCTCTCTGGGCGGACTGCGTGCCGAAGAGCGTGAGCTGTTGCTGGAACCGACGGTACTGGCACTGGGTAAAGACAATCTGCGTGCCATGGTGCACCGCCCGGCCTACCGCGAACGTGTCGTGATCAAGCGTTTTGATGAAGCGGGTAACGTTGTCGGTAAGTGCCGTTTTTATGGTCTGTACACGTCCCCGGTTTACTCTGAAAATCCATCGCTGATTCCAGTGTTGCGCCAGAAAGTGGCGGCCGTACTGAAAGCAGCTGGCTTTGAAGCTGGCGGTCATAACGCCAAAGCGCTGACCCAGATCATGCATGATCTGCCACGGGATGAACTGTTCCTGTCCAGCGAAGATGAACTGCTGGAAACGGCGATGGGCATCTTTGGTCTGCAGGAACGCCGCCGTGCTCGCCTGCTGGTCCGTCGTGACCGACTGAATCAGTTTGTTACCTGCCTGTATTTCGTGCCGCGTGATATTTTCAACACCGCGCTGCGTATCCAGGTGCAGGAACTGCTGTGCAACGCCTACCAGGCGGATGATGCCGAGTTTACGACTACCTTCAGTGAATCCATTCTGGCACGGGTACAGTTTGTACTGCGTGTTAACCCGGACAACCGGGTTGAGGTTGATCTGGCTGAGCTGGAAGCCAGCGTGATTGAAGTATCGCGCAGCTGGTCTGATGAACTACACGGAGCTCTGGCTGAAATCCGTGGTGAAGAGAAGGGTAACCGGCTGTTCAATGGCTACCGCAACGCCTTCACCAGCGCCTACCGTGAGCACTTCAGTGCCAGCAGTGCAGTGTACGATGTGCAGCGCATTGAAGCGCTGAGCCCTGAAAACCCGGTGACCATGAGCTTCTATCGGGTACTGGAACAGAGCCAGGATCTGCTGCGCTTCAAACTGTTTAACGAAAGCACGCCACTGATCTTGTCTGATGTGATTCCGGTACTGGAAAATCTCGGCATGCGCGTGGTGGGTGAACACCCATACGAAGTACGCCGGACGGACAACAAGAGCTTCTGGATCCATGATTTCACGCTGATTTATCAGGGCGGTGAAGCGGTGGTGCTGGAGGATGTAAAAGATGTCTTCCAGGGTGCGTTTGGCAGCATCTGGAGCGGCCATGCGGAAAACGACGAGTTTAACCGTCTGGTTATCGGCGCGAACCTGAGCTGGCGTGAAGTGGCGATGCTGCGTGCTTATGCCCGCTACAGCCGTCAGATCCGTTTTGGTTTCTCCCAGCCTTATATCGCTGACACCCTGGCGCGCCATGTACAGGTATCCAAGCTGCTGGTGGCACTGTTCCGTGCCCGTTTCCAGCCGAATCGCCAGGGCGGTGAGAAAGTCAGCGCTGTAGCTGAGCGTATTGAAACCAGCATCATTGATGCGCTGGAAAAAGTTGATAACCTCAACGATGACCAGATCCTGCGCCGCTTCCTGGAACTGATCAAAGCAACATTGCGTACCAACTACTTCCAGACTGACGCAAATGGTGCGCTGAAGGATTACTTCTCCTTCAAGCTGAATCCACGTGCGGTTGCCGGTATTCCATCACCCCGGCCGATGTTCGAAGTCTTTGTCTACTCGTCAAGAGTTGAAGGTGTGCACCTGCGTGGCGGTAAAGTCGCCCGTGGTGGCCTGCGCTGGTCTGATCGACTGGAAGATTACCGCACCGAAGTACTGGGTCTGGTAAAAGCACAGCAGGTTAAAAACGCCGTTATCGTACCGGTTGGCGCAAAAGGTGGCTTCGTTGCCAAGCAGCTGCCAACCACCGGTGGCCGTGAAGCCTTCCAGGCGGAAGGGATTGCCAGCTACCAGATCTTTATCAGCGCACTGCTGGACATCACCGATAACCTGGTTGCTGGTGAAGTGGTACCACCGCGGGAAGTGGTTCGCCATGATGAAGACGACCCGTACTTCGTTGTTGCTGCCGATAAAGGCACCGCTACGTTCTCCGACATCGCCAACGCGATCGCTGAAGAACGTGGTTTCTGGCTGGGCGATGCGTTCGCCTCCGGTGGTTCTCAGGGTTACGACCATAAAGGCATGGGCATCACCGCCCGTGGCGCATGGGAGTCGGTGAAACTGCACTTCCGTGAACTGGGCCTGGATACTCAGAGCGAAGAGTTTACCGTGATTGCGGTCGGCGATATGGCCGGTGATGTCTTCGGTAACGGTATGCTGCTGTCGGAAAAAATCCGCATGTGTGCAGCGTTCAACCATATGCACATCTTCATTGATCCGAACCCGGATGCGGCCAGCAGCTTTGTTGAACGTGAGCGCATGTTCGCGCTGCCACGCTCAGGCTGGGAAGATTACAACGCCGAACTGATTTCTGAAGGCGGCGGTATTTTCTCCCGCGCGGCCAAGTGGCTGGATATTTCGCCACAGATGAAAGCACGCTTTGATATCAAAGAAGATCGCCTGTCGCCGAATGACCTGATCACCGCGCTGCTTAAAGCCCCGGTTGATCTGGTCTGGAACGGCGGTATCGGTACGTACGTTAAGGCAACCAGCGAAAGCCATGCCGATGTGGGCGACAAAGCCAACGATTGCCTGCGTATTAACGGCAACCAGCTGCGCTGTAAAGTGCTGGGCGAGGGCGGTAACCTGGGCTTCACCCAGCAGGGCCGTATTGAGTTTGGCCTGATTGGCGGCAAGTCCAACACTGACTTTATCGATAATGCCGGTGGCGTAGACTGTTCTGATCACGAAGTTAACATCAAAATTTTGCTCAACGAAGTGGTTGCCAACGGTGATATGACCGTTAAACAGCGCAACAACCTGCTGCGCGAGATGACCGATGAAATCTCCGATCTGGTACTGCAGAACAACTACGAGCAAGCCCAGGCTCTGAGTATCGCCTGGACGCATTGTCGTCGTTCCATGGATGAATACATCCGCCTGATCAACCGTCTGGAAGCCGATGGCAAGCTGGACCGTGAACTGGAGTTCCTGCCATCTAACGATGTGCTGCAGGAACGTAAAGCCAGCGGCGAAGGCCTGACGCGGCCCGAACTGTCAGTGCTGATTTCCTATGTGAAAGCAGAACTGAAAGAAGAGCTGATCGATTCCTGGATCAACAGCGATGCCCACCTGAGCAGCGAAATCATGACCGCGTTCCCGCAGCGTCTGGTCTCCGAGTTTGGTACTCAGGTTGAAGAACACCGCTTGCGCCGTGAAATCATCGCCACCCAGATCGCCAACCACATGGTTAACACCATGGGTATCACCTTTGTAGAGCGCCTGGCGCAAAGCAGCGGTGCCAGCCTGGACGACTGTGCGGCATCCTTCGTTGTCGCCCGTGATGTGTTTGGCATCGACGCGCTGTGGCAGCAGATTGAAGCACTGGATAACCAGGTGCCTTCCGAACTGCAGCAGAAGATGATGAGCGACCTGACCCGTATGCTGCGCCGCGCCGCCTACTGGTTCCTGCGTAATCGTCGACCATCAGTGGATGTCGCCGGTACCGTGGCGCTGTTCCGCCCAGGTATTGAACAGATCTCCAGCCAGATGGCTGAACTGATCAAAGGTGAGCCGCTGGACGCCTGGCGCAAAATGCACAACGAGCTGGTTGAAGCCGGTGTGCCGGATGCGCTGGCCGGTGTCGTTGCCGGTGCTGACAGCCTCTACTCGCTGCTGGGTATTATCCAGGCCGCTGAAGAGACTCAACAGCCACTGGAGCATGTTGCACAGATCTACTTCGGTCTGGGTGATCATCTGGAACTGCACTGGTTCGACCAGCAGGTGAAAGATATTGACGTCACCAACCACTGGCAGTCCATGGCCCGTGATGGTTTCCGTGAAGATCTTAATAACCATCAGCAGGCGATTACCGCCAGTGTTTTGCGCAGCTCTGAAGAGAGTGAAGAAAGCGATGCGCTGGTTAGCCGCTGGCTGAGCGACAACGACGTACTGCTGGCGCGCTGGCAACGTCTGCTGGGCGAAATTCGCTCCAGCTCGGTTCAGGATTTTGCCATCTTTACCGTGGCAATTCGTGAGCTGCTTGAGCTGGCCCTGGCCAACTCATAAGCACTACGTAATACGCAGTACCGGTGGTGGCCGAGGTCAGGCCACCACCGCTTTAAACTAAACCTATTTGATTAACTAACAGACTGATACAACAACCGCCATGACAAGCATGAATGCATTTCGTCCGCTCGCACCAATCCACTTCGTCCACAAAATCCGCGAAGTTGCTGCAAATAGCTGGTGGGTTTACCGCCACGAAATCGGCGTAGACGGCTACCTGAAGCCGATGCCCCGCGTTGTATTCTTTGGCCGTAATCAGGATGAGGTTGACCAGTGGGTCTTGTTACAGAAAGAAGAACAGAACATGTTCGTGCTTTCTGATAACTAAACCTTAGCGTTACCAACCCCAATGAATTTTGCCTGCTGACACCCTCTCCCGTCAGCAGGCTCACTTTCATGGGGCACTGTCTAGATCGATTTCAGGCTGCACTGGGGTTCCGTGGTCCATCGGTTTAACTGGCTTTCGCAGTGTTCCATGTTCTTTATTGCAGTAGCGATGCTGCGATCTCAAGCCGCAAGGCTTACCAATACTCACTCTTGCTGGCGAACTTGCCAACCCCGGTTCTTTGAACCGGGGATGTTTTTCTGTGCACTTGCTACTTTGAGCTACGGCTGACTACCGATACGTCTTTTCCCGAAACCACAGATTCACCGCCCACTTCTCGCCCTCAACAACCGGCAAGCCGCCGTGCAGGCTGTCCGGGTGGCGCAGGGTTGTGCCCGGGTGGCAGTTGTGAAATATCACCATATGCCCCTGTTGTGCCGCAACCTCAAGGTTCAGTTTTGGAAAGCCGGTGCCGCCACCCTGGCTGACGGTATTCAGGTAGAGCAGGCAGGTAACCAGCCGTTGACCACCTCGCTGCATGCAGCGGGCACCCCGTTCGGTGGTTGCATCCCAGGCATCATAATGGGCGGCATACTCCTGTGTTTTCCCGTAATGAATGACCTGGAAAGATTCGGCCTGAATCAGCTCGATGCCTACCAGCTGGCTGATACGCTGAGCCAGTTTTAGCAGATCAGGATGATGGTCATGGGGAATCCAGCAGTTCTGCCCCGTGCGGCCCAGGCTGGTGACCCCGGCTTCAGTGGCGCTGACGGTTGCCCGCTTCAGCCGGGACTCGGCGGCATCAATAATCATCTGCGCATCTTGCGCTGAAATAAAATCCTCCAGCAGGTACACCGCAGGGGTGTCGTTGAGTTGTTGGCCGGATGGGTACTGGACTGGAATCTGGATCACTGCGGGCTCCTTTAGTGGGCCGTGTGACAATGCCCTGCACAACAACTCAGCGTTGTGACAGGGCGTGTGAATAAGAGCGCTCAGTTCTTGTTCATAATGCGGTTTTTGTTGGTCAGCAGCGCTTCGGCAACGGCTTCGAGGGTGTCTTCATCGGCCTCGGGGTTGCCGACGACCAGTACATCGGTGCAGGGCGCTTCGATTTTTTCATCGGAGAAAAAGCCCTTGGCAACCTTGACGTCACGAAACTCATACACCGGCTCGCCGGAGGGTAATTTATCGTTGAGATCGTAATCGTCCAGCGAGATCAGTTTCAGGCCGCTGCCTTTTTTCATGACCGTTTTCAGGTATTTGTTTTCCATATTGCCTTCAGCGGTCACCCACATAAAGGCATCGTAGCGGCCCGTAGTCAGCCCGGCCAGGGCACGGATACCGCCTTTATTGAATACGCTGGCGGTACTGTAGTCCGATTCCAGCTGGGTCATATACTTCCAGCTGGCAGCGGAGCCGGAGGTCACCGGGCCGACGGCGATCCTGATGCCCTTGTTACCCAGGTCATCTTCCTCGCTAATCGGCCCTTTTTCCGGCACAGCCACAAACGCACACTCTTTACCCAGTGTCCCCAGAATTTCGATATTATTCTGCAGGCCGGTATTTTTGCTGCGCCAGTACATCAATGCATCAGCCTGAGTAAAGCCGATTTCAGCCTCGCCAGCAGCGACCCGGTTCAGGTTATCAATCGAGCCTCTGGTTTGCAGAACCGGCAGTTTAATCCCATGTTCGCGCAGGATGCTGGAGATATTGTTACCAAATACATCGTGATAGGTCAGCCCTTTTTTACCGGTGGCGATGCCATTGGCAAAGGCCGGGGCTGAGCTTAGCAGCGCAGTGGCCGTCATTGCAGCAAGTAGACGTTTGATCGACATAACAGCTCCCTGTGTTGGGTGTATCAAAAACAGTGGTCAGGCTTAGCCTGACAGGCAGGGCAGTATGATACAGCCGGTGTGAGGGCTCTGTCTTTAACGCGCGATATGCCTGTCTGACTGGCAGCTGTTTGCGAGGCCACCTATTTGCGTTAAAAGCTCTACTGATCCAGATCATCAATTGTACAAAGAATAGTCTGTATAAATATCTGGCTTGATTGCAGCTTTTAGGAAGATGAACTTAGTCGCCTGATAGTCGCCATACAATAATTATAATAAGGACGTTGATCGTATGATTAGAACAATAAAGGCTCGACTGGCAACCGCAAACATCCTGTTCAGTATTTTACTGTTATCTGTCACCATCTTCCTTGCCCTCAATATATATCTGCCACGCTATGAGCGTTCGCAGGGGCTCATTGCGATTGATGATATCAGCAACCTGATCATCAAAGCAGCAGGCCAGCAGGCGATTGAACGTGGCGTCACCAACGGGGCGATGAGTCAGGCGCGTAAAAAGGGCCGTGCGGATAGTAGTTTGCTCAATAACATCCAGCAACGCCGTAGCCTTGGCGATGAGGCGATGCTGGCTGCGTTTGCTAAAGCCCAGGTATTAACCGAGGTTGATTGGCTGCCAGCTTCATTTAAGCATCAGCTGGTTGCCAGTCAGCAGCAGTGGCAAGCGTTTCTGGAACTCAGACGCCAGGCTGACCAGGTTTTACAGAGCGGTAAGGGTACGCTGAGCAATAGCCAGTGGGTGAGCGGATCTACGGCAATTATTCTGGCCAATGCCAGCTTGCGTCAGGCTGCCTTTCAGCCGGTATCTAATGGCGAAACGGCCAGTTATAACAACCAGGTGATCAAGCAGGCAGCCTGGCTGGCGGCAGAGTACTCCGGCCGTGAACGGGCGTTAATGGCGGGGACTATAGGTTCAGGCCAGCCGATGCCGGCTGAAACGCGAGAGCGTTTGCTGGGCTATCGGGCCATTGTTGAGAATCAGATGGTAGTACTGAGTCAGTATGCCAGTGCAACAGCACAGCGTGACCCTGGGTATGGTGACGCCTGGAGTCAGGTTGAGCAGACGTTCCTGGGCAGCTATCAATTATTACGTAAAGAACTGCACAAGTCTGCCTTGAGTGGGGACTACCCGATCAGTGTGGCCAATTGGCTGGAGCGCTCGACAACCGCCATTAATACGCTGTTGCAGTTAGGTGAGGCCGCCAGCCATAGTGCCATTGAGGCCGTGCAGCAGGATGTGGCCAGCAGCCAGCGAGCACTCTTTATCAGTTGTGGGCTGATCGCTTTTGTTGCCTTGCTGGCGCTTGGCCTGAGTCTGCTGGTAACCGGCATTGTGCGTCGTCTAAATATGCTGACTGAAACGATTACTGAGATCGAGAGCGGTAATAACCTGACTTTGCGGCTACAGGACCATAATCATGATGAACTGAGCCGTATTGGCCGTGCCCTGAACAGTATGTTTGAGCGCTTTCATGATGATTTACACCACTTACGCGATATATCCGAGCAGGTCAGCGCGTCAGCGCAACAGCTGGCAAGCCGTTCCAGTACCAGCCGTACTCATATGGATCAGCAATATTCAGAGATTCAGACCGTGGCTACAGCAATGGAGCAGATGCTGATAGCGGTTGATGAGGTGGCACAGGCCACGACACAAACCGCAGTGTTGACGGGTGAAGCTGAACAGCATGCTGTTGACAGCAAGTCAGTACTTAATAGCTCCTTGAGTACCATTAATAATGTTGCCACTGAAGTGTCGTCCAGTGGCGAATTTATTAAAAAGCTGGAGCAGCAGACGGGAGACATTACCACCATTTTACAGGTGATCAGTGGCATTGCTGAACAGACTAATTTGCTGGCGTTGAACGCTGCTATTGAGGCGGCTCGCGCCGGGGATCAGGGACGCGGCTTTGCTGTCGTGGCTGATGAGGTGCGGGCTCTGGCACATAACACCCAGCAATCCACAGAAAGTATTGAAACGATGATACATACCCTGCAAAGCTCTGCGAACCAGGCTGTACAGGCCATGGAGCGCAGTACAGGGGAAGCGAGCGAGGGCGTTGAGAAAAGCCAGAAAGCCAGTGCCACGCTGGAAGACATTGCCCGGTTGATGAGTGAAATTAATCAGATGTCGTCCCGTATTGCTACCAGTGCTGAACAGCAAAGTAGCAGCACCGGGGAAATCACCAGCAGTATCAATAATATAAATAGCCTTGCCCAGCAGAACTCTGATGGTGTTGCTGAAGCCGAAGGCGCCAGCCGTAGTTTGCGTGACCTTGCCGAGCGGATGAACGGTATGGTGGGCAAGTTTCAGCTGTGAGCCATACTGCCTTTACGCTGCTGTGATTTTATAACACCGACCCGTAAATTGTACCTGCCAGCAGGTTATAGTGGGCAACAACCCGGTTGTTGTCGAGTGTGAAGGAGTTAACGGTGGTGGAAGTAACAGTATTTCAGGCAATCAATATGGACCGTAACCAGCGCCAGCGGGTCGATACTGCCGCGCTGGACTGGCTGACCTCACCCGCGGCGGGGGTGATGCGTAAACCGCTGGAACGTGAGGCGGCGGAAAGCGGCCAGGTCACCAGTATTGTGCGCTATGCAGCGGGGACTTTTTTCCCGGCCCATCATCATCCTGGCGGTGAAGAGATTCTGGTGCTTAGCGGCACCTTTGAGGATGAACATGGCTGTTACCCGGCGGGGAGTTACTTTCGTAATCCACCGGGTTCCTCTCATTCGCCGGGCAGCAGCGAGGGCTGTGAGTTGCTGGTGAAACTGAATATGTTCCAGCGCGATGATCTGCAACCGGTGAATATTGATACCACGACTCAACCCTGGTTACCGGGGCTGGTGGCGGGGCTCAGTGTGATGCTGCTGCATCAGTTTAATGGTGAGCAGACCGCACTGGTGCGCTGGCAGCCGGGTAGCCATTTCTCCCGCCATTCTCATACCGGTGGCGAAGAGATCTATGTAATTGACGGCGTGTTTGAAGATGAACATGGTCGCTACGGGGCCGGCAGCTGGCTGCGCTCACCGGATAACAGTGAGCATCAGCCGTTCAGTGAGCAGGGCTGTACGATCTGGGTGAAAACCGGCCATCTGACCCATCTGCTGGGCTGAGCCGACCGGTTAGCTGCGTCGGGCCACTTTCTGTGCCTGGCGCTGTAGCCGGTACATCGATTGATAACGGCCATCATCCAGCGCCATCAGCTGGCTGTGATTCCCCCGTTCGCAAACCTCTCCCTGATTCAGCACCAGAATCTGATCGGCCTGCTTAATGGTGGACAGCCGGTGCGCGACGATAATCAGGGTGACTTTGCCGTGCAGTTCCTGCAGCGCCTGTTGCACCACCTGTTCGGTTTCGCTATCGACATTGGCGGTAGCTTCGTCCAGCAGCAGAGTTTTTGGCGAGGCAGCCAGGGCGCGGGCGATCACCAGCTGCTGGCGCTGGCCGGTGGACAGGCGGGTGCCACGCTCGCCCAGCTCTGTCTGATAACCCTCGGTCAGCTGGCTGATCATGCCGTGCAGGTGCGCCTGGCGGGCGGCCGTTTCGATGGCGTGGTTACTCAGGTCTCGGCCCATATCGATATTGTCGCGGATACTGCCCGCGACAATAAACGGCTCCTGTGGAATCAGCCCGACCCCTTCACGCAGCAGGTCATGGCCAAATTGCGCCAGTGGCTGATCATCCAGTTCAATACTGCCCTGAGTCGGCTGATAAAAATTCAGCAGCAGGCTGAGCAGGGTGCTTTTGCCACTGCCCGTATGGCCAACGACAGCGTAGAACTGGCCCGGTTCGATGGTGAAATTCAGCCCGTTGAGCACCGGTTTATCCGCCTGATAGGCAAAGTGCAGATCACGGACGGCAACTTTGCCCGCTGTCACTTGCGCCTGGCTATGGCTGAACTGCTGTGTTGGTTCGTCCAGCAGGCGGTTAACCCGTTCTCCAGCCACCATGGCCTGCTGGTAAAGGTTAAAGCGCTGGGTGATCTCGGCCAGCGGTTCGGTGAAACGGCCCAGAAAACTGAGAAAGGCATAGAGCACCCCCACTTCGGCCACCCCGGCCTCCACCTGCAAGCCAAACAGCCACACCACCGCAACCAGCACCAGTACGCTGAGCAGATCAATGGCCGGGCGCAGCAGGGCGGCGCTGGCGCGGATGCTGCTCATCCGGGCGCGGTAGTAGTGCTGGTTGACGCCATCAAAGCGCTGGCTGAAGCGCTGTTGCTGGTTGCAGGCCTGCAGTACTGACATCCCGGCAATGGACTCGCTCAGCTGGGCGTTGATATCCGAGCGCAGACTGCGGGCTTTTTGCACCGCTGCACCGCTGAATTTCTCATACAGAAAAATCACCCCGAACACCGTCGGAATCAGCACCAGTGCGGCCAGCATCAGCTGGCTGTCGAGCAGGGCCATGGCGATCAGAATGCCGATCAGCAGCATCAGGTTGCCCAGTACCACCGACAGAAACTGGACGTAGAGGTCTTTGATGGCTTCGGTGTCGTTGGTGATCCGGCTGACCAGCTGACCACTCATGGCGGTGTCGAAATAGCGCATGGGCAGTTTCAGGGTGTGGGCGAATACCCGCTCACGGATATCCTGCACCGCGTTCAGGGCGATCTCGGTAAAGCCCAGTGTTTGTCGGTAGCCCAGCCAGGCGGCCCCGGCCTGGCTGAACAGATATCCGGCCAGCAGCACCAGCAGCATGGTGCCGTCGAGCTGCTGCGGGATCAGGTAGTCATCAATAAATACCTTGGCCAGCAGTGGCCCGGTTACGTCCAGTGCCGTGGCGACCAGCAGTAACAAGACACTGCGGATCAGCAGTGGCCGGTCGCGCCACAGGTAACCGCTGAGCAGCTTGAACGCGCTGCGGCTCCGGCTGCTGCGGTGGTCAGGGGTCTGTTCAGTCGTCATCCAGGCTGGCCTCCAGTTGCTGATAGGTCCACATCCGGCTGTACCAGCCATCACTTTGCAGCAGTTGCTGATGG
The DNA here is from genome assembly GCA_913057435.1 of uncultured Oceanospirillaceae bacterium. GTDB lineage: Bacteria > Pseudomonadota > Gammaproteobacteria > Pseudomonadales > Balneatricaceae > Marinobacterium_C. Next base: position 30,720 of record CAJXNY010000036.1, read on the forward strand.
TTGCCACGCTCGGCGATCTGGCCATGGCTGAGGACAATGATTTCGTCGGCCTGCTGTACCGCTGAGAGCCGGTGGCTGACGATCAGACAGCTGCGGCCGCTGTCGCTTTGCCGCTGGGTATCCAGTGCCGCCAGAATCTGTTGTTCGGTCTGCACATCCACCGCTGAGAGGGCATCGTCCAGTACCAGAACAGAGGCCTGACTGAGCAGCGCCCGCGCGATTGTGAGTCGCTGACGCTGGCCCCCGGACAGGGTGACCCCGCGCTCGCCGACGGCGGTCTGATAACCGGCAGGGAAGCCGACAATATCATCGTGCAGGGCAGCTAGCCGGGCCACCTGCTCAATCTCGTCCTGATCGGCATCGGGGTGACTGAGGGCGATATTGTCAGCGATACTCAGGCTGAACAGGAAATTGTCCTGGGGGACATAGGCAAACTGGCGGCGCAAGCTGTCCAGACTGAGCTGGGCCAGTGGCGTATCGCCCAGGGTAATCGTGCCGGGTTCGCACTCCCACTGACGCATCAGTAACTGCAACAGGGTGGTTTTACCCGCCCCGGTGGGGCCGACAATGGCCAGGGTTTTACCGGGAGCCAGCTGCAAATCGATGCTGTGCAGGATATCGGGGCCATCGGCTGTGTATCGAAAGCTCAGTTGCTGACAGTGCAGGGCACTGTGCTGAGCGCTTTGCTGGCCCTGATCATCGATGCTGTCCGGGGTTTTCAGCAAGGCATCGACCCGTACCATGGCGGCGCTGCCACGCTCGATAATGTTCAGCAGCCAGCCAAAGGCCCACATCGGCCAGATCAGCTGGCCCATATAGATAGTAAAGCTGGTGAGCTGGCCGACGGTCAGTTCATTGTGCCAATAGAGGTAACCACCAAAACTCAGCGTTAGCAGCATGGCTCCGGTCAGCGCCAGGTAGATCAGTGGTTCGTACAGCGCTTCACTGCGGGCAACCTGAAAGCTGGTGTCGGCGGCTTTGCGCGCCAGCTGGTTGAACTGCTCGGCTTCGGCCGCTTCACGGCCCATCGCTTTAACCAGCCGGATACCAGACAGCGCTTCCTGGGTTTTATCATTCAGATCCGAGAACCGTGCCAGGGCCTGCTGAAACTGCTGGTGGACGCTGACCGAGATGCGGTAAAAACCCCAGCCCATGAATGGAAACGGTAACAGGGCGACCAGTGTCAGCCGCCAGTCGATCAACGTCAGCATCATGATTAATACCAGCACGAACGTCAGCAGGCCATCAAAAGCGGACAGTACGCCTTCCCCGGCGGCCACTTCGATGGCGTCGATATCATTGGTGGCGCGGGCCATCAGATCACCGGTGCCTTGCTGGCTGTAAAACACCGAACCAAGCCGGGTCAGGCGCTGGTAAAACTGTTTTCGCAGCAGGCTGCCCAGCCGGTAGGAGGTGCCGAACAGTACCAGCCGCCAGCCAAAACGCAGGCCGTAGATCACCAGCGCCATGGCCAGCAGCAGCCACAGTTTATCGGTAACGGCTGCCAGCTCGCCTGCGGCGATCAGCTGATCAATGGTGGTGCCGATCAGCCAGGGCACAGCGGTGTTCAGCAGGGCGACACAGGCCAGCATCGCCATGGCCAGCAGATAGGTTTGCCAGTGCTGGCGGAAGAAACCGCGTAGTTGCAGAAACAGTCGCATAATAGATGAGGTCTGCGTGAGTCAGGTAGCTGACAGGGTGAACGGGTTACGGGTGTGGGGCAAGGGCCGGGGGGGATTTCATTGGTGCCCCGTCGCCCTGAATTGAGTCGGCGGGGTGTTACGTCGAATCGTCGCCGTTTTGCCCAGGGCCCGTATCGATCGTACGGCTATCCAGACACTCAGATAGCGAACTGGAAGCGGATTTCGCCTTCTTCATCGGTAAGCCAGCGACCGCCGAGTTGCTGGCAAAGCTGGCGGGCATTACTGAGCAGCAATTGCTGCCAGTCATCGGCACTGCTGGCTGCTGGCAGGCCGCTGGTCTGTCGAATCTGCACGATCAGCTGGCCGGGCTGAGCGGCGGGTAGCAGGCTGAATTTGAGGTCTTCACCCTCGGCGCGCAGGATGGCCAGTTCCAGACAGGTGAGCAGCAAGTGCTGCAGGGTGTCGGGCTGGCTGTTGATCTGACGGGGCAGGTCGGGGCTGAGGTGGCTGTCCAGCAGCCAGCCTTCGCGCCGGGTCTGCGGCAGGAATATCTGCATCAGTGGGTCGCACAGGGTGGCCAGCTCAACCAGGTGGATATTGTCGTTATGCTCTGTTGGCAGGCTGAGCTGGCTGCAGCTGTTGTGCAACCGTTGCTGCTGACTGTGCAGATCCTGCGCCATATCCCGTGCCATGGGGCTCAGCTCCAGCCTTTGTAGTCGGGCGCTTTGCTTCAGCAGGGTGCTGGACTGCTGCTGCAGTTGCTGGCCAAGGCTGTGCAGTTTCAGGCTGTTTTCCGGATGGCTGGCTTCAGACGCAGGCGGGTGCTGGTGACGGGCGTTGTCGATATCCCGATAGGCGCGCAGGGAGACGACAACAGCGGTCAGCAGCCGTGAGGCCGACAGCTCGGCCTTGCTCAGGTAGTCGTTGATATCGTGATTAACAATCACATCGGCTTCCGGGGCGTAACCGGGGTGGCCGGTGCGCAGGATGATCCGCACATGACGGTTGCCCAGCTCTTGACGAATGTACTCCACCAGTTGCAGCCCGGCATTATCCGTTTCCATCACCACATCCAGCAGAATCAGCGCGATATCCGGGTGTTCTGCCAGCATCCGGCGGGCCTGTTCGCCGCTCATGGCACTGAGCAGCTGAATGGGCCGTTGCTCAAATTCATAACCACGAAAGATCATCCGGGTGATGCCGTGGATACCTTCTTCATCATCGACAACCAGAACTTTCCAGGATGCTTGAGGTGCTGTCATGGGGTGTGTTGCTCAGCCTGCAGGGTAAAGGGCTATTGTGCCAGTTTAGCGGTCAGCCGGGCCAGCTGTTTTACTTTGGTCGTAGCGCCCCACTGCTGATAACACTGCTCGGCCTCGGCCAGGCAGAACCGCGCCAGCCGGCGCTGGCCGCTGGCAAGCAGGTGGTCGGCGTAGCGTTCATAACACAGGCCACGGTGATGCAGGGCGGGCTGCTGTTCGCTGTCGCGAATGGCACGCTCAAAGGCCTGCTCGGGCTGCTGCTGATCGAGCCGGGCGCGTTCGGCGCACAGCAGGCTGTGCTGAGCGCTGAAATTTTCCGGGCAATGGCGGGCCCAGTGCTCCAGCCGGGAGCTGATCTGAGCGACCTGCTGGGCGCGGCGACGGGCCAGCTGGCCACGGGGCTGAGCCTGGATCAGCCGCATCAGGCCGGTGCTGAACAGCGCTTCGGCCAGCCCGAAGCTGCCCGCTAGCTGCTGTTCCAGTGGGATTTCCCAGTTAAACAGTGTCGGCCAGTGTTGCTGCTGGTCGAGCAGGAGGGCGCTACTGATCAGTGCTACCCCCTGCCAGCCATCACTGTATTGAAGTGCGGGAAAGGGCGCATCTTCGGTCAGTTGCTGGACCAGCAGTCCAGCGGATTGTTGTACCAGGGGTTCAGTGGGCAGCGGGTGGGCCAGCTCGGCTAGCGGGCTACCGCTGAGCCAGGCCAGGTTGCTGTCAACCAGCACGGCCTGTTGTGCGGTCCAGCTGTCCGGGCTGCTGAGCTGGCGGGCCTGTTGCAGTTGCTGGCGGCTGTCACTGAGCGGGTTGAACCAGTGGCTGACCCGACAGCCCTGGATCAGATGGGCAGTGGCGGCGATGGCCGGTTGAGTGCCGCTGGCCGCTGGCTGTGTCGCCCGCAGTAAGCCCTCAGTGGAGAACTGGCGGGCCAGGGGTTCATCAGCACAAAACCAGCTGGCTACCCAGGCGTAACTGATAAAAGCGAAGGGCGTCTGGGCGCTGTGGCCATGCTGCAGCGTCAGTTCGGTCATCCGGGTGATGGCGCAGGCGGCCAGCAATGGCCGGGCCTGTTGCTGTGCCAGCAGGCTGATCTGCTCACACAGCGCCAGCACCTGCTCGATCAATGGATTATCCAGTGCGTTCAGCTGGTCCAGTGCATGGTTACTCAGCTGTTGCTCGATTCGTTCCAGCTGCTGGAGTAGCTGACGCAGGGCGATGTTGTCCTGGCTGGGCAGGGGCTGGTCGAGCAGCGCCAGCGTCTGGCAGAGCAGTGCCAGCGCCGGTTCAGGTTGCTGTTGTTGCTGCCAGAGTTCCGCTTGCAACAGCGCCTGGCGGGCCTGTAATACCGGTGTTGCCAGGTTGAGCTGTTGTGCCTGCTCCAGCTGATCCAGGCTCTGCTGACAGGCCTCAGGCTGGCTGGCCAGTAGCTGGTAGCGGGCGATCGTCAGGCAGGTCTGCTGTTGCGCTGTCGGTTCGGTTTGCCAGCGCTGCTGCTGCTGGCTGTACGCGATCGCGGCGCTGTACTGGCCATAGTGTGCGCACTGCTCGGCAGCCTGCTGGTTCAGTGTAATCAGTTGTGGGTGACGGCCCGGGGGGGCGTTGTGTAACTGATTGAGATGGTAGAGCACTGCGCCTGCGGGGGGCTCTGGCTGTGCGAGCAGGGCGTCAGCCAGTTGCAGGTGGCGTTGCTGCTGGCAATCGACAGACTGAGCCTGCAGCAGCAGATCACGGGTGTGGGGGTGGGTAAAGCTGAACCTGTTGACGTTGTGAGCATGCTCGGTCTCGGGCAGGACCAGCGCCCGCTGCTGGGCAGGCCAGAGGTGGATGGCCAGTCGCGCCAGTGGGTTACTGCTGGCCTGGGCCAGCAGATTAAGGTCAAACTGCATACCACACAGGGCGGCCCACTCCAGCAGGGTCAGGTTGAAGCGGCTCAGTTGCGCCAGCCGCTGGCGGATTTCACTGTCGACATCCTGTTGCTGATACCAGTGTGCCGGGGGTTGTGGGTTGGCCTTTGGCGGGTCAGGGTGTTGCAGGGCCAGCGGTTTGAGCTGAGCACGGTAATGGCTGGGGGCAACGCCCATCCAGCGTTTGAAGGCCTTCTGAAAGGCAGACTGGTTAGAAAAACCGAGCTGGAAGGCGATTTCGCCGAAGCTGAGCTGGCCGCGCTGGATCAGCTGCAGGCATTGCTCGCGGCGGGTCTGATCATAGACATCCTGAAAACTGGTGCCCAGCTGGCCCAGTTTTCGCTGCAGGGTCCGCAGGCTAAGGTTCACGGCGTCGGCGATCTGGTCGCGGCGCACACAGCCCTCACCGTCAGCCAGCTGGCGACGGATCAGGTGGCGGGTCTGAGCGATCAGGGCGCTACGCTGAGCACTGCTGCTGAGCAGGCTGTCGGCAAACTCACGGTGCAGCTGGTGCATCTCGTTGTTGGCGTCCAGGCAGGCCAGACTGAGGTAGTCAGTACTCAGCAGCAGCCGGTTGTGGGGCGCGTCAAATAGCACCTCAGCGGCGAAAAAACGCTGCCAGGCGTGTGGGTCGTCGGGGGCGGCAAAGGTCAGTTCCAGCCGCTGGATTGGAATCTGGTGGCCGGTCAGCCAGCGCGGCCAGTTGGCCAGGCAGGCGAGGAAATACTCAGTCGGCTTGCGTGCGCTATCGTTCAGTTCCAGCGTCAGCCAGCTGCCCTCCAGCGTCTGTTCCAGCTGCAGCGCGGCCCCCTCAAACAGCAATGGCAGGTAGTCGATCAGTACCTGGTAGGCATCCTGCAAGGTAGCGGCTGAACTCATCAGAAAGCCGATGGAACCGAGCATCCGGGGCTGGGTAACCTCTCCCAGTCGCAGTGCGATCAGCGGGCTGGCGGTGGTCTGGGCCAGCCGTTCCAGCAACGGGGCGAACTGCTGGGCGGGGAATCGGGCACCGGGCTTTTCCAGCGCAGCTGGCGTGAGTTCAGCACTGGCCAGCAATGCGGTGGTATCCAGGCCATGGTGGCGGGCGAGGGTCAGCAGCGGGTCGAGCAGTTTGCCCAGGGCGCTGGGCGTGGTTTTATCTGGCATGGCAGGAGAAAAAGGTGCGCGTGAATTTTTCCTCAGGTTATCATGCCCGGTGGGTGCTTGCTGTCCTTTCGTGCCACGGGGCGGGATTTTGCGAGTCAGATGAATATAACGAGGTAGTCTGCCAGGCATGTCCCGAATCTGTTTATCCATCCTGTTGCTCTGCCTGCTGGGGCTCAGTGGCCTCAGTCAGGCGCAGACGTTGCGGGTGGGGATGCCATTGCCGGGCCAGCAGCCGTTTTTCTGGCGCGATGATGCCGGCCAGTATCAGGGCATCTATGCCGATCTGTTGCGCCAGCTGGCCCAGCAGATGGCGCTGGAACTGCAGTTTGTGCCGCTGTCTCAGGCCCGTTTACTGCGCCATTTTGAGCTGGGTGAAATCGAGCTGGAAGCCGGGGTGACCCGCCAGCCGATTGAACGGCGGGGTCTGCGGCAGGTGTCACTGTTTACCCGACCCTTCGGGCTGGTCAATGAAGTGATTATCTACCGGCCGGAATTGTCGTTTCCGGTGTTTATCCTTAAAGATCTTAAAGGTAAACGCGTAGCCACGGTACGTGGTGCCGCGGTGCCCGGCTGGCTAGTGCGGGAAGATTTTGCCAATGAGTGGCAGATCGCTCAGCGGGTACACCGGGGCTGGAACGATATTGGTCTGATGAAAGAAGCCGTGGCGCTGCATCACCAGCGCCGGGCCCGGCTGAATTATCAGATCTCACTGCCCTATGAAAGCAACCCGGTCAGCTTTCGCCTGCACCGTAGCCAGGCAGGTCTGCTGGCAGAATTTAACCGCCAGATAGAACGGCTGGAGCACAGCGGCGAGCTGGATGCGATCGTCTGCAAGTACCTGTGTGGCACCCAGTAGCGTGTCAGCCTGACGCCGTGCCGCCAGCCTTGTGCCGTAAACGGGCAGGGCTGGCGGCTGATCATGAAAATTCCTGCAAAAGATAGGGACTTACAGCGGCTGCAACTGCCCGGTGAGTGCCTTACAATACGTCCTTTCAAAAATAGCCAGTGTGCCCACCCATGCAGATTAAAGCGCCAGACCTTTTCTCCTACCCGAAATACTGGGCCGAGTGTTTCGGAACCGCGTCGTTCCTGCCCACCTCACGGATGGAGATGGCGCAACTGGGCTGGGATAGCTGTGATGTGATTCTGGTTACCGGCGATGCCTATGTCGATCACCCCAGCTTCGGCATGGCGGTGATGGGGCGGTTGCTGGAGGCTCAGGGCTATCGGGTGGGGATTATTGCCCAGCCCGACTGGCGCAGTGCGGAACCGTTTAAAGCGCTGGGTAAGCCGAACCTGTATTACGGGATAACGGCGGGCAATATGGATTCGCTGATCAACCGCTATACTGCTGATCTGCGTATCCGTCATGACGATGCCTACACCGCCGGTGGCAAGGGCGGTAACCGGCCCGACCGGGCGGTGATTGTCTATAGCCAGCGCTGTAAAGAGGCTTACCCTGATGTACCGGTCGTGCTGGGCGGAATCGAAGCCAGCCTGCGCCGTATTGCTCAGTATGATTACTGGAGTGACAAGGTACGTCGCTCGGTATTGCTGGATGCTACGGCCGATATTCTGTTGTACGGCAACGCTGAGCGGGCGGTTGTCGGACTGACTCACCGGCTGGCACGGGGCGAGGCGATCGGTGACATCACTGATCTGCGCGGTACCGCAGTGCTGCGTAAAAGCACCCCTGAAGGTTATACCGAACTGGACTCCAGCCGGATTGACTGGCCAGGCAGTATCGATAAACACCCCAGCCCCTATGAATATATCCAGGCCGACGCCTCCGAGGTGAAAGACCCGGAGAACCCACAGCCGATCAAAATTGTACCCATGCCACTGCGCCGGCGGGAGAAGGGCCTGAGTCATGCCGACTCCTGTGTCCGGTTGCCGAGCTTTGAAAAAGTTGCCAAAGACCCGGTGCTCTACGCCCATGCGTCCCGCGTGCTGCATCAGGAGTCCAATCCGCACAATGCCCGCGCGCTGGTACAGCGCCATGGTAACCGCGAGCTGTGGGTAAACCCGCCGCCGATTCCGCTGGAAACGGCGGAAATGGATCGGGTGTTCGGCATGGCCTATCAGCGGATTCCGCACCCGATGTACGAGGGCCAGCGGATTCCTGCTTATGACATGATCAAGCTGTCGATTAACATCATGCGCGGCTGCTTTGGTGGCTGTACCTTCTGTTCGATTACCGAACATGAAGGGCGCATTATCCAGAGCCGCTCCCATGAGTCGATTCTGGATGAGATCGAACAGATCCGTGACAAGGTGCCAGGCTTCACCGGCACTATTTCGGATCTGGGTGGCCCGACCTCCAATATGTACAAACTCAACTGTAATGACCCGGAGATCCAGTCGTCCTGTCGTAAACTCAGTTGTGTGTACCCGGAGATCTGCCCGAACCTGGACACGGATCACAGTCCGACCACCGAGCTGTATCGCAAAGCCCGCAAGGTGAAAGGCGTGCATACCGTGGCGATTGCCTCCGGTCTGCGTTACGACCTGGCGGTGCGTGACCCTGAGTATGTTAAAGAACTGGTTACCTATCATGTTGGCGGCTTGCTGAAAATTGCTCCTGAGCACAGCGAGTCCGGCACCCTGGACATGATGATGAAGCCGGGCATGGGCACCTACGATGCCTTTAAGAAAATGTTCGAGAAATTCTCCGCCCAGGCAGGGAAAAAACAGTATCTGGTGCCGTACTTCATCGCTGCCCATCCGGGCTGTGAAGATGAAGATATGATGAACCTGGCACGCTGGCTGAAGAAGAACGACTTCGAGGTGGATCAGGTGCAGACCTTCTACCCGTCGCCGATGTCGCTGGCTACCGCCATGTACTACTCCGACCGTAACCCGTTGAAACAGCTCAGTTACAAGGTCGACAAGATCTATACACCGAAAAACACTGAACAGCGTCGGGTACATAAAGCGTTTTTGCGTTACCACGATTCGGATAACTGGCCTGCGCTGCGGGTTAATTTGACCAACATGGGTCGCGCCGATCTGATTGGTTATGGCGTTAACGCACTGGTGCCGCCGGAGGAAAAAGAAGTGGGCCGCGGTCGGGTGCAGCATAATCAGGCGAAGCCAGCTGCCGGTGGTCGAGGAAAAGCGCTGTCAGGGAATGGCCGGCCAGGCCAGAAACAGCAGGCACGGGGGGATAAACGCACCCCGATCCCAACCGGTGAAGGCACTAAACCGGCCGGTCGTAAAAGCGCTGGCCAGCAGGGCAAGGCACTGTCGGGTCAGGGCAAGCGGCCAGCAACGGCTGCTGCACCGGCGCATAAGCCTAAAGGTCGCAAGCCTGCCAAACCGAAACAGCGCAGCGTTAAACGGCCATAGGGCCTGAGCACCTGACTATATGCCCGGAGGTTCCTCCGGGCGTTCATGTTTCCTCATCGTTTCCTGCTTTCCCCTGCCTGAACTGTCCCTGCCTGCTAATTAGTACTAATCCTCGGTATTAGTTACAGCTTCTTTAGCGAGTGCTAAAGTGAACTGCTTTTGTGCCAACCGGAGTAACCGGTCAGTTACTGACATGGCTGAAGGATGCAGTCACAAAGCGTTTGAATAACAACAATAACAGGGGCATTGGTCTCAATGCGCCGATAGCAAATGCGGTAGAGGGATTTATGAAGCTGATGGGCTTTAAGCAGAAGCTGATGGTGTCGATGGTCATCATGGTGGTCTGTTCACTGATTGTGACCAACTGGCTGGCGTTCAGTCGGTTCCAGGAGGATAAAGTGGATGCCATTCGTGGCACTCTGATGGCGTCGATTAACTACGAAGCCGATGCCCTGGAAAGCTGGATGCGCAGCAAAGTACAGGCCGTGAAAACGGCGGCTGAGCAGGGGCAGAACCTGAGCCAGCCGGCAGACATTGTAAAGGTCACCGAGCTGGTCGCACAGGCAGCCAGCCTCAAGTATGTCACCTTCGGTTTTGAAAATGGTAAAGCCTACTCCAATGATGGCTGGCCTGATGGTATTGCCCCGGCAGACTACGATCCTCGTACCCGGCCCTGGTATATTCAGGCGCGCCAGCAAACCGGCATGTCGGTGTCTGACCTCTATAACGACTCCCTGTCAGGTAAGCCGCTGGTGTCGATTTCCTACCCGGTTTCGAACGGGGTGATCTCCGGTGATATTAATGCCTCTATTCTCGATCAGGCGGTTAAATCCATCAATTACCCTGGTGCTGTGGCGCTGATTCTGGACCAGACCGGTAAGGTCATTGCCTCTTCATCGGAGCGGGTCCAGGTGGGTATCCGGATGTCGGACAAGTCCGAACTGGTGGGTGTTGAGAATGAAATTCTGACCGGGCAGCAGGGTATTATCGATTATCAGCTGGGTGGTCAGGAAAAACTGGCGTTTTACCGTCAGGTCAGCCTGGTTGGTAAGCAGAAATGGCACCTGACTATCGGCCTGAACAAGTCCGTCGCCTACGCGGCCGTAGGGGACTTTCTGCAGGAAACGTTGCTGGTTTCCGGTGGTCTCGTGGTCTTCACAACGCTGCTGATTGTCTGGTTGCTACAGCTGTTGTACAAGCCAATTCTGGAGCTGAAAACCATGATCCATGGTCTGGCGGATGGTAATGGTGACCTGACCCGGCGGCTGGATATTCGCAGTGGTGATGATCTGGAAGCGATTGCCAATGGCATCAATGACTTTATCGCTAACCTGCAGCGGATGATGCAGGAAGTATCTGCCGCCACCGGTAATATCAGTACGGGTATAGAAGGCCTGCGCCAGCAGGCGGACTCCACCCGCAGTATTCTCAATCAGCATGCTGATCAGACCGAGCAGGTGGTGCTGGCGGTCAATGAGATGAGTACCACGGCCGATACTGTGTCCAGCAGTGCGGCCCAGGCGGCGACGGTGACTACTCAGGCCAATGCCGATGCTCAGCGTTCCGGTGAAGTGGTGGAAGGCGCTGTGGCGGATGTGAATGCGCTGCTGGTGGAAGTGGAGTCGATGTCGGAACATATCCAGACCGTTGATGCCGATACCCAGCGCATTAGTACCGTGCTCAGTGTGATCGGAGAGATTGCTGAGCAAACCAATCTGCTGGCGCTGAACGCAGCCATTGAAGCGGCGCGGGCCGGAGAGCAGGGCCGAGGCTTTGCGGTGGTCGCCGATGAGGTACGGGCGCTGGCCGGACGAACCCAGCAGAGCACCGGTGAAATTACCGACGTGCTGGACAAGCTGCGCAATGGCTCGAAGCTGATTGTGAAATCGATGGAGGATACCCGCCAGCGGGGCGAAGCCACCAAGGTGACGACCGGTCAGGTAGTGGAGACGCTGGAAGGTGTGCAGAGTTCGGTTGCCAAGATCAATGACCTCAATACCCGTATCGCGACCTCGGCTGAAGAACAGAGCGCGGTAACTGAACAGATCAACGGCACGGTGGCGGCGATCAACGGCATGGTGGGTGAGCTGTCGGGTAATACCGATACCACGGTAGAAAGTGCCCGTAATCTGGCCGAGGTTAACCAGCAGTTGCGTGAAATAGTCGGTCGATTCCGGCTGGAATAGTTGCTAATGGGCAGGCCTGGCCAAAAGGCTATGCTGGTTTCGTTACTTTAGCGATAGAAACCCGACGGCCTTCCCCCTAAAATAGGCGGCTAATACTCAGGAGACGGAATAATGCAGCTTAATGTATATCTGATTCGCGGCCGTGGTGAAGACGGTTCTAAATTCCAGCTGGCGCAGGTAAGTGATGACAGCGGTCGTTACTTCCGTGGCGACAAAGGTGATTACGATCCGACTTACCAGTTCGCTTCCAAAGAGGAGCTGACTGAGGTACTGGCGAAGATGGTGAACTGCGCTGCCTCTGAGCTGGTTGTGAACGAGCTGGTTCTGTAACCACAGTATACGGCGAGATAAAAAACCATCGGCGTTCGCGTCGGTGGTTTTTTTACGTCACCTGTTGGCGTCAGTGCGATTTACAGGCACAAAAAAAGGAGCCCGAAGGCTCCTTTTTTCAGGGGTTATCGCTGGCTTATACAGCCCAGAAGATAACCAGGCCGAACACCAGGTATGCTGCGCTGCCGGCTTTTACAACCAGGCTGTACAGTTTGTTGGTGGCTTCAGGCTTAATGTAGTCAGTACCGATCTGCCAGCCTGCCAGGATCGAGTTCAGGCAGACCAGAATCAGCGTCAGGCTGGAGTACAGCTTGAACCAGGTCGCATCGTACAATGCTGACCAGCTGGCGAAATCAATCGTATCCATACCAGCAACCAGCGCTACAAACACCAGTCCGTAGAGTACGATTGCCAGATTGGAGATGCGCTGAAAGATCCACTCTTTCGTGCCGCTACGTGCTTGTTCCGCTGCTGTCATGCCCATACCCAGATCCCCGCCAGTACACTCAAGATTACGCCTGCAGCAATAACGCCCATGGCGATCTGCTTGCCGCTTTCCAGTTCTTCGAAGTGGCCCATATCCTGAACCACATGTTTCAGCGTGGCCATAGAATAGTAACCCAGTGCCGTCAGCAGGCCCCAGGCGATAAACTGTGCGAAGAAGTTACCAGTCAGAGCGCCGTAGATACCAGCGAAGCTCTCTTCACTGCTCAGCGACAGGTACAGTGCGATCAGGCTGAATGCCATACCAACCCAGAGTACTACCGCAGAGATACGATGCAGGATGGACGCGCGAGCGGTCACAGGCATCTTAATCGTGCGCAGATCCAGATTGACGGGTCGTTGCTTACTCATTCAATTTCTCCATCAAATATGTGCCGGGTCGCCAAATGTAATCAGGATTCATTATTATTGGCGGAAGTGCTTAAATGCAGTGCATTTAGCGCGGGTTCGACTGCTCTGATGAAACAGGCATGCTCACGTTTTCATCAGAACAGTTGATTTCGCAGCACGGATTATCCGAAAGTCTGCGCCCGCAGGCTATCCGCCTTTATGATCAGGCGTTGGCGGCGCAGATTGAACCATGGTTGACCAGGCTAAGCAACGGTGCGGGCTGCTAAATGAAGCAATTGCTCAGGATTTTCTCGCTGCAATGCAAAAAAATTAGCAATTAGTCTGACGGGCTGAGCCTGGTTGCACTGAATGTACTATTTTTGACGCAGCCAATATGAGTGTGAGTCGCTCACTGGATGGTTGTGCCTGGCCGGGTGTGATCCGGCCAGCTGTCGCTGGACTGCCGACAGGGCGCACTGTTTCAGGGCAGGCGCGCTTCGATAATCCGCATCAGTCGTTCGAGCTGACGCTGGTCGACGTCATCGAAATCCGCTGGCTGGTCGCTGTCGATATCCAGAATCAAAGCGACGTTGCCATCTTTAAAGGCGGGCAACACGATCTCTGATTTCGAATCGCTGCTGCAGGCAATATGGCCAGGAAAGGCATCGACATCGGCCACCACCAGGGTTTCGCCACGCTCAAACACGGTGCCGCAGACACCACGTCCTTTGGGAATGCGGGTGCAGGCGATCGGCCCCTGAAAAGGCCCCAGCACCAGCATGTCCGGGGTGCGGGCCAGATAGAAACCGACCCAGAAAAATCCCATGCTCTGCTTCAGCGCAGCGGCGATGTTAGCCAGATTGGCGATCAGATCCTCTTCATAGCTGATCAGTGCTTCAATCTGTGGGATCAGTTCATCATACTGGGCCTCTCGGCTGGCATGGGGGTCAAAGCTCAGGTGTTCGGCCATGGGGGTTCCTGTGTGAGTTGTCAGGGCGAATCGCCCAGCTTAATCAGCCGCGTCGCTGACAGCAAGGGCTTCGGATAAACGGGACTTGAGGTCAGCGGCAGCTTTCGTACAATGCGCTACGTGTGTTAACCGACAGGAAACTGAAGCCATGGATAAGAGTATTCTCACCAATGCAGCCGCCGCGCTGCTGACCGTCGCCGGCCTGCAGACAGACAGCCCGGTACTGTTCAGCGTTGGCCTGTTTGCGCTATCCGGTGCGCTGACCAACTGGCTGGCGATTCATATGCTGTTTGAGAAGGTGCCGGGGCTGTATGGATCGGGTGTGGTGCCTGCACGGTTTGAGGATTTCAAACTGGGCATCAAAAGCCTGATGATGGAACAGTTTTTTAACGAAGAAAATATCGAACGCTTCCTCAGCGAACAGCAGGGCAAACAGCCAGACCTGCACCTGGCACCGGTGATTGAAAAACTGGATTTTGATCCAACGTTTGACGCGCTGGTGGGCGTGATTGAGAGCTCCAATTTCGGCAGCATGCTGGCCATGGTCGGCGGTGTGGCGGTGATCGAGCCACTGCGCGAACCTTTCGTCACGCAGATGAAAACCAGCATCGAAGATATGACCCGTGACGAGCGCTTTGTACAGCTGCTCAAAGACGAGCTGGAGCAACCCAATGTGATGGCCGAAATGCGTGCGAAAGTTGAGCAGATCGTCGATCAGCGCCTGACAGAGCTAACGCCGAAGCTGGTGAAAGAGATCATCCAGCAGATGATCCGCGAACACCTCGGCTGGCTGGTGGTCTGGGGTGGTGTATTTGGTGGCCTGATCGGCTTCGTCGCAGGCCTGCTGGGCAACTGAATCGACAGTTGTTAGCCAGATTCTTCCCGGTGGGACACAACTCTAATGTAGCAGCGACGTCCCGTCGCGTCAGGGCTTCGAGCGACCAGAGCATCGCCAGCAAGCTGGCTCCTACATAATTTACCGAGCATTGTAGGAGCCAGCTTGCTGGCGATATGTTCGTGGTATACGCAAGGAATATGAGCGCGCCTGGGCCTTAGCTATACAGCGACTTCCCACCATCCACCGCCACAATCTGACCGCTGATATAAGGTGCCTGGGCCAGGTAAAGCACAGTCTGGGCGATATCCTCCGGGCGACCCGTCCGCCCTAGCGGCACTTTGCTTAACAGCGCCTCTTTCTCTCCCTCTGATAACGCTGCATCGGCTTCAGGCCATAAAATGGCACCAGGCGAGACGCCGTTTACCCGTACCGCCGGGGCCAGCTCTTTGGCCAGGCTCATGGTCATCATCTGTAAACCCGCCTTAGCGATAGAGTAGATCGGGTAACCGGTCAGGCCGCGCTGGGCGTGGATATCGACCAGGTTGATAATGCAGCCCTGGCGCTCAGTCAGAGCCGGGGTCAGGGCGGCGCTGATAAAGTAAGGGGCGCGCAGGTTGCTGTTGATCAGCTGATCCCACTGTTGCTGGCTGCTGTCGGTGACCGGGGTGGGGAAGAAGCTGGAGGCGTTGTTCACCAGCAGATCCAGCTGGCCAAAGATGGCCAGTGTCTGTGCCGCCAGGGTGTCAACCTGAGCCATATCATCCAGGTCTGCCTGTAAGGTGGCGGCGCTGTCCGGGCGTTGCTGGTTCAGCTCAGCGGCCAGTACCTGAGCGGGGGCCTCAGAGTGGCGATAGTGGATCAGGATGCGGTATCCGGCCTGGTGCAGAGTGCGACAGATCACCGCGCCGATACGTTGGGCGGCACCGGTAACCAGGGCGACGGGAGCCTGTGTGGGCATGGTGAGTGGTCCTTATCTCGGGGTTATGCATTCCCACGCGGCGCGTGGGAACGAGGATCTATCGGCTTCTGATGTGACGGGACGTCGCTGCTACATCCGGTTTACCTGGCCGTAGCAGCGAGCTTGCTCGCGATCCTTAGAGCGTAAAGCTCTGGCAGATCTGCAACTGGCGCGCTTTGAGTTCGTCACCCAGCGCTTTGCCTTTGAAACCTTCGGCCATCAATGTTTGTGGGCTGAGGCTGTTGAGCTGGTTCAGCAGAACGGGCAAGGCCTGCGCTGCCGCATCCATTGCGTTGCCATGCAGCGCTCGACAGCAGGCCAGCACAGCGTCCAGTCGCTGAGGGCGACGCAGCAGGTCCAGCCCTTGTATCAGTGCCAGTCGCTGTTCGCCGGGTAGCTCGTTGAAGCTGGCCAGAGGGCGGTGCCACTGGCGGCAGTGCAGGGCCAGATCGCGAAACTGGTTGGGGCTGCGCAGGGCTTCGCAGGCCTGTGCTATGGCGGTCAGTGCATCCGCTGTGTCGAGCTGTTCGGTGGCACGGCTGAGCAGCAGGGTGAAACGCTGGCGGGCCTGGTCGTCACCGGCAGGCTGGGTGTGCAGCTGACTTTCCAGCTGAGGGGCTGGCGGCTCGAACAGCGGGGTCAGGATCGGCAGCAAAGTGGCCAGGCCATGGCAGTCGGCCAGCACCTGCAGAAATACCAGCGGTGAAGGTTCGGCCAGTGCTCGCTCAAACTCTTTCCACACTCGCTCGGCGGTCAGGTGCGCCAGCTCGTCGGTGGCGGCGATGCGCTGCATCAGCGCCAGGGTTTCGTCAGCAACGGTGAACCCCAGGTGGGCGTAGCGGGCGGCAAAGCGCGCCACTCGTAGCACTCGCAACGGGTCTTCTTCGAAGGCGGGGGAGACATGGCGCAGCAGCTTTGCCTGCAGATCCTGCTGGCCCTGGTAGGGGTCAGTGATCGTGCCCTGATCATCCTGCGCCATGGCGTTGATGGTCAGGTCACGACGGATCAGATCCTCTTCCAGGCTGACATCCGGGCTGGCGTGCCAGGTAAATCCGGCATAGCCCTTGCCGGATTTACGCTCGGTGCGGGCCAGTGCGTATTCTTCCCCTGAACGGGGGTGAATAAACACCGGGAAATCACTGCCCACCGGTTTGTAACCTTCGGCCAGCATCAGCGCCGGGGTTGCACCCACCACCACCCAGTCGCGGTCGTATACCGGGTAACCGAGCAGGGCATCACGGACTGCGCCGCCAACCAGATAGATCTGCATTGACTCAGCCTGCCTGGTGACGGTCAGGGTAGGTCATGTGCCAGAGTTCGTAGCCGCCATCCAGGCTGTAAACGGTGTCGAAGCCCTGATTAAGCAGATAAGCGGCGGCTGACTGGCTGCTGATACCGTGGTAACAGCAGACGATCAGTGGCGAGTCCAGGTCAGCCTCAGCAATAAACTGTGGCAGGTTTTCATTACTGACATTATGCGCACCGGGAATATGGCTTTGCTGAAAACTGCCAGCATCGCGAATATCGGCGACGGTTGCGCCAGCATCAAGCAGTTCAGCCGCCTGTGCAGCACTAATACAGCGATAGGAATCCATATGTTACCCCTGGGTTATATCCGTGC
Source organism: uncultured Oceanospirillaceae bacterium (assembly GCA_913057435.1). Lineage (GTDB taxonomy): Bacteria > Pseudomonadota > Gammaproteobacteria > Pseudomonadales > Balneatricaceae > Marinobacterium_C. The sequence continues at coordinate 47,757 of CAJXNY010000036.1, forward strand.
CCTGCATCATGCAAAGGCACTGGCAATCAGCTGATGTGGGCCGTCTGGTTGTGGTACACCAGAGCAGTGGCAGCTGAACAGTTGTTGGTCTTCAAGTCGCATCGCGGTCAGGGCATTACCCCAGACGCAGCCGGTGTCGAGCGCGAATACGTTGGCGGTATCGGTCTGGCCTTCCAGCGCGGCCCAGTGGCCAAACAGTACCTGTACCTGGCTGCTTTTTCGCGGCTGTTTGAACCAGGGCAGGAAGTCATTGGGCTGTGAGTCCAGGCTGCCTTTGGCTTTAAAATCCAGACGCCCGTTTGTATCACAGAAACGCATGCGCGTCAGATAGTTGGTAATCAGCCGTAACCGGTCCCAGCCCATCAGGCCTTTCTCCCAGCAATCCGGCAGGTTGCCGTACATATTGTCGAAGAAGTGCTGGGCCAGGTGGCTGCTGATCATTTCTTCAACTTCGCGCGCACGCTTGAGTGCCTGTTTCAGGCTCCAGTTCGGTGGCAGGCCAGCATGGCTCATAAAGTAATTCTGGCGGGCGTCATAGACGGCCAGTTTCTGCTGCCGTAACCATTCCATCAATTCTGGCGCGTCCGGTGCGGCCAGAAGCTGGTCCAGGGTATCGCTGCGTTTACGCTCGACGGAGCCGTAGTAAACCGCCAGCAGATGCAGATCGTGATTGCCCAGTACGATGACTGCACGTTCTCCCAGTGATTTGAGAAAGCGCAGGGTCTCCAGCGACTTGGGGCCCCGGTTAACCAGGTCGCCTGCGACCCAGAGGGTATCCTCGTCACTGAACTGGATCATATCCAGCAGTTGCATCAGTTCGTCAAAACAGCCCTGTATATCCCCGACTGCGTAGGTAGCCATTCAATGTCCTCGTTCGCTCTGAATCACGCTTTGCGACTCGCGCACTCCCTGCGCCAGTTAAAAAGCGAGGTATGTTAGCAGATTGTTATGACCACATTGATTCGATCAATAGTCGAAAAGGCGCTGTCGACGAAATTAATGACGTAAGGGCAGGGCGCGCTGAGTGATGGACGCCGTGCTCCGTCCTTTAAATCTGCTCTAGGCAGTGTCGATTAACCCCCTGAAAAGTCAACAATAAATTCTGCCCTTAGAAAAACTGAACCGTGCCGGGGGAAATTCTAAGTAGCCCAGCCCCGGGCTGTCACCCCGCTGAAATATTCCATTCCTACTATGCCTTCCTGTTAGCACCTGCGGCTGAATCAGGTCTGCTGGCGTAGCGTTAGCCCCGGTTTTCAGATTGAAAATCAGCCTGAGGGGGCGTTATGCGAGTGGTTCATCGGCGCAGGTATTTCTCCCGACCTATTAGTAGAGCTTATACCCCATGGGCAAATTGATCCTGGTTATGGTTGACGGCATCAGTGCTGATCACTTTGAAAATATTCGTCATCAGCTGCCACACCTGGATGGTCTGGCGCGGCGGGGCACTCAGGTGATGGAACTGACACCGGAAGTGTGTGGCACCTCGTTACCGGGCCGCACCTCAATGATTGTCGGCGAAGGGCCGGATCAGCATGGTATCTACGGCAATGTGATCTGGGATGGTCAGCGGTTCCGTTACGGCAACCCCTACGATGTGCGGGTGCCGACACTGGCGCACTATGCACGCAAGGCCGGGCGGGATGTGGCCGGGCTGGGGTTCGGCATGCTACGCCCGGAAGACTGTGATCTGTATATGCCGCCCTGGTGGGTCAGCGAGATGCTGATGCGAGCACGGGATGAGCAGCCCTGGCCTGCGGACGAACAGTGGCTGCAGGCAGGCCGGGTGCATGACAGCGAAGGCCGGTTGGCAGCGCTGGACACGCAGCTGGATATTGTCGATCCCAACGCTCAGCACGATTTCAAACTGCAGCTGGGCATGCTGGCGGATCAGCAGCTGCTGGACATCGCCGCCGCGCTGGCCGCTTCAGATAAAAGTCCGGAACTGATGCTGCTGGAGATCTGCATCCCGGATTATTTCCTGCACACGTACGGCGCTGAACACGATCTGGCCGAGTGGTCTCTGCGCACGGCCGATGCTCAGATCGGGGTGCTGATGGAACGTCTGCGCCAGGCGGGCCAGCTGGATAATTATAACTTCGCCATTATGTCGGACCATGGCCACGCGCCGATGCCAAAGGCGTTGTACTGCGACCAGGTTCTGGGGCCGGATGTTAAGTGGTCCAGTGAAGGCGGCATGTTGCTGGTCGCTCCCCGTGATCAGGGCCAGGCCGATGCAGTGCGTGCCGCACTGAGTGAATATGCGGTTGAGATGTGGAACAACGACCATATCCCCGCGGACCAGCGTGAACAGCTGCTGACCTTCGCCGTGGCTGCCGACTCCGGGTTGTCGTTTGAAGGCAGCCAGGCCGGGCAGAGTGGGCCGACCGGGCCATCCAAATACCGCTCCAACCATGGCATGCGCCCCGGCTGTCGGGATGATTACCGCTTCTGCCTGTTTGCCGGGCCGGATGTGCCCCGCAAAACGGTTATGTTTGCCCATGCCAATCAGGTCGCTCCGACCCTGGCGCGAATTCTCGATATTGATACCCCCTGGCAGGCAGCCCCGTTGCTGTAAGCCGGTTGCCATTGCATACATTATTCACAGGATTATCACCATGAAACCTTTGCTTTCTGCTGTTGTTGTTTCTGCTGCCCTGCTGGGGAGCGTGACTGCCACTGAATCCGCTCTGGCCGCGGGCACCTTCCGGCTGGCCCATGATGTGGGTTATGCCGGTGCTGAGTCACTGGACCCGATCTCCCCCAGCCGTTTTTTCTATGCCAACCAGTTTCTGTACAGCCGGCTGGTACGCCAGGACATGGAAGGGCAGCCGAGCCCGGAGCTGGCGCTGAACTGGCGCGCCTCAGCGGATGCGACACAGTGGACCTTCGAGCTGCGCAAAGGGGTGAAGTTTCATGATGGTTCGGACCTGACGGCCGAGGATGTGAAATACAGTCTGGAACGGATTAAAGACCCGAAAATCGACTCGCCGGTTGCCGCTGTGCTGGGTGTAATCGACTCGGTTACCGTGCTGAACAGCCATAAACTGCGCATCAACCTGACATCTGCCCATGCTGATTTGCCGCTGCTGCTGATGGACTACCGGGTGCGGATTATCCCGCAAGACAGCGGTGACACAATTGCCACCACGGGAGTCGGCTCTGGCCCGTTTATGCTCGACGAGCTGGACCCTGAAGGCACCACGGTGCTGAAAGCCTTTGATCAGTACTGGGAAGGCAAACCGGCCTCCGATACGGTTGAGGTGATCGGTATCGCCGATGCTCAGGCGCGGGTGCAGGCGTTACTGGCTGGCCAGCTGGATTTTGAAGACAGTGTGCTGGGACAACAGATGGCGCTGTTCGCTGATAAAAGTCGCTTCCAGACCAACAGTATCGCCACCGGTGAATGGCGCGCGCTGGTGTTCCGCACCGACACTGCGCCTTACAACGATGTGCGGGTGCGCAAAGCGCTGCGCATGCTGGTGGACCGCGAACAGATGATGACTCTGGTGTCGGGTAAAGGCGGCGGCACGGTGGCCTGTGATACGCCGGTCTGGTCGGGCGATCAGTATCGGACGCAAATTGAGTGTCCGCAGGATATTCCAGCGGCGAAGGCACTGCTGAAAGAGGCCGGTTACGGTGACGGGCTGGAAGTGGATATCTACGCGGCGGATAACGAGCCGGAATGGATCCGCATGATCGAGGTCTATCAGCAGCAGGCGGCCAGGGCCGGGGTTAAGGTTAACCTGAAAATCGCTGCCTCCGATGGCTACTGGAGCGATGTCTGGATGAAAGAACCGGTGGTAGCGACCCGCTGGTCCCAGCGCCCGGCTGATCAGGTGCTGAACGAAGCGTTCCGCTCCGGTGCCAGCTGGAATGAGACCTTCTTCAGTAACGCCGGGTTTGATGGTTTGCTGGACCAGGCGCGTCAGGAACTGGACTACGACAAACGCAAGGCACTGTACGGCAAACTGCAGCAAGCCCTGTGGCAGCAGGGCGGGGCGCTGGTGCCGTATCACCTGAACCAGAATCGGGTGCTGGGGGCGAATGTCAGCGGTGTTGATCCGGTGGAAAACTTCTCTATTCGCTGGAACAAGGTCGCTGTGGTCGACTGACCCCCGCTTTCTGCCCGCTATCCGGAGATGGCGGGCCCTGTGGCGGGCTATGGCGATCTGCGTAGCCCGCCTCTTTTTACCATTCTGCTGAAACAGACCTGATGCTAAAACTGATTCTTAACCGGCTGGTGCTGGCAGTACTGACGCTGGTGGCGGTGTGCACCCTGGTGTTTGCTGTGACCGAAGCCCTGCCCGGTGATGTCTGCACTGCGTTTCTGGGCCGTAATGCCCAGGGTGTGCGGCTGGAAAACTGCCGCAGCCAGCGCGAACTGGATAAACCGGCCATCGAGCGCTTCGCCACCTGGAGTTACGGCGTGGTGAGTGAAGGTGACCTGGGTCGTTCGCTCAAGCGCAACAAATCGATCAACATAATGGTCGGCAGCCGGATGCGTAATACGCTGCTGCTGGCGACAACGGCGGCGCTGATAGGCATTCCGCTGGCCATTTTACTCGGGGTGCTGGCCGCGTTACGCCGGGACCGGCGTACCGATGTGGGGATCTCCACCGGGGCGATTTTTGCCATGACCCTGCCGGAGTTTGTTACCGCCACCTTGCTGATCTACATCTTTGCCATCCAGCTGCACTGGTTCCCGGCGGTGACCACCGTGCGACATAACGCACCGCTGCTGGATTTTCTGCCCAATATCGTGCTGCCGGTGATCACCCTGACCCTGGTGATGAGCGCCCATATTCTGCGCATGGTGCGCTCGGCAATGATCGATGTGATGGCCTCGGACTTTGTCCAGATGGCGCAGCTTAAAGGTGTGCCGCACTGGCGTATTGTGTTCCGCCACGCGCTGCCCAATGCGATGTTACCGGCGATCAATATTATTGCCCTGACCATCGCCTGGTTGCTGGGCGGGGTGGTGATTATCGAGCAGGTGTTTAACTACCCCGGCATCGGCACCCTGATGATCAGCGCCATCTATGACCGCGACCTGCCACTGGTGCAGGCGATTGCGCTGGTGCTGGCGGCGATCTATGTCGGGGTCAATCTGCTGGCGGATCTGGCCAGCCTTGTTTTGAACCCGCGTTTGCGCACGGCCCGAGGATAACCGGATGACCTCTGATACACATACCCCTGTCGCTCGGCCCTCCCGTGCCCGCCAGGTCTGGCGCAGTATGCGCCGCTCCCGTGCGGCCATGGTGTCGCTGTCGATTTTGCTGCTGCATCTGTTGCTGGCAGTCTTTGCCCCCTGGCTCACGCCCTGGGACTGGACCGCGCAGGATGGCTATAACATGTTGCAGGGCCCCAGTGCCCAGCACTGGTTCGGCACCGATAATATGGGCCGCGATATTTTTAGTCGCACCCTGATGGGCGGCCGTGAAGCCCTTAAAGTCACCTTGTTGGGCACGCTGCTGGCGATGGGCTGGGGCAGCCTCACCGGCATCAGCCTGGGCCTGCTCGGTGGCCGTCTTGATGAGTGGCTGATGCGGGCGGTGGATGCCTTGCTGGCGATTCCCTGGTTACTGTTCCTGCTGCTGATCATCTCCACCGTGGGCCAGCAGAGCTGGGTGCTGATTCTGACCCTGGGCTTTTTCTACGGCATTGCGGTGATCCGGGTGGCACGCGGTGCCACGCTGGATTTTGTTGCCCGTGATTTTGTCATGGCGGCGCGGGTACGCGGTGAAAGTAACTGGACTATCGTCCGTCAGGAGCTGCTGCCCAATGTGCTGGACACCCTGCTGGTGGAGGGCGGAATGCGCTGGGCCTGGATGCTGCTGGCGTTCAGTTCACTGTCATTTCTGGGTTTTGGCGTGGTGCCACCCACCCCGGACTGGGGGCTGATGATCGCCGATACCCGCGGCATTATCTCCATCGCCCCCTGGGCCACATTGTTTCCCGCGCTGGCCCTGTCCAGCCTGATTATCAGCATCAACCTGAGCGCCGATGCCTTTGGCAAAGCCATGGGTCTTGATCGTGCCAAAGCGCCAGTGTGAGGGCCGCACCATGACAGATAACGATAACAAAGTACTCACGGTAGACAACCTGAGCCTGGGCTACACCGATGGCCGGGGCGATAAAGTCGCGGTGCTGCGCGATGTCTCACTGGCAATCCGTGCCGGTGAAGTGATTGGCCTGGTGGGGGAGTCGGGTTGCGGTAAAAGCACCCTGGCGCTGGCGTTGCTGGGTTTTCTGCGTAGCGGTGGCGAGGTGCTTGGCGGGCGGATCTGCTATCGCCAGCAGTCGCTGTTTGAACTCCCGGCGACAGAGCTGGCCCGGTTACGCGGTGGCCAGATTGCGCTGATCCCACAGAATGCTGGCCAGTCTCTGACCCCGACCATGACGCTTCAGGCCCAGCTTTGTGAAGCGTTGCAGCTGCACAGTGATCTGCCCGCCAGCGAACACCGGGCACGGGCGATTGAGCTGCTGACCCTGGTGCGTTTGCCCAGTCCGGCGGCGTTGCTGAGCCGCTACCCTCACCAGCTGTCGGGTGGCCAGCAACAGCGGGTGGCCATCGCCATGGCGCTGGCCGGTGAGCCGGAAGTGCTACTGCTGGATGAACCGACAACCGGGCTGGACGTAACCACCCAGGCGCACATTCTGGAGCTGCTGCGCGAACTGCGTCAGCGCCTCGGCACCACTATGGTGTTTGTCAGCCATGATCTGGGCGTCATCGCCCGGGTATCGGATCGCATTGCCGTGATGTACGCCGGAGAGATGGTTGAGCTGGGGGCCTGCGCTGAGGTGCTGCGCCAGCCCGCCCACCCATATACCTGTCTCTTATACACATCTCCGAGCCCACGAGACCGAGGCTGATCTCG
>CAJXNY010000037.1 GCA_913057435.1 uncultured Oceanospirillaceae bacterium
ATACGAGATCAGCCTCGGTCTCGTGGGCTCGGAGATGTGTATAAGAGACAGACTATCAGCAGTTTCACTGGCCGAGGCCGTTGTCTGCGCAGTAATATCGTTGATAGCATGGAGATTATGGTTGATCTCTTCTGATACACATATCTGTTGCTCTGATGCCGTTGCAATCTGCATGTTCATCGAATTGATCTCATCAAACTCGCGAATCACACCACTCAACTCATCTCCGGCCTGGGTTGCCATATCCGCACTGGCACCAGCTCGACGCAAACCCTCTTCCATTGACACAACCGCATCATGGGCCACCTGTTGCAGACGTTCAATCTGCGTATGGATCTCTGTCGTGGAATCATCTGTACGTTTGGCCAGTACACGGACTTCATCAGCAACCACAGCAAAACCACGGCCGCTTTCACCGGCCCGGGCGGCTTCAATAGCTGCGTTCAGCGCCAGCAAATTGGTCTGATCAGCAATATCCTTGATGACATTGAGGATGTTACCAATCTCCTGGGTATGGCGATCAAGCTGCTGTAACTGGCCCGAAGTATCAGAGATCTGCGTCGCCAGCTGATTGACCGACTGCACTGCATTCTGCACATTCTGGTTACCCTGGGAGGCATTTTCATCTGCCGAACTGGATGCCGACGCAGCCTGCTCAGCGTGATGAGCAATCTCCTGAATCGTCGCTGCCATTTCAGCCATCGCCGAGGAGAGCTGGTCAGTCTGACGGTGTTGACGATCCATGCCTTGCGAAGTGTGGCCGGTAATCGCCGACAACTGTTCGGCCTGAGTTGCAACCTGTACTGTCGCCTGATTCACCTGCTGAACAATGTCAGAAACTTTACCAATAAACTGATTAAACCAGTGGCCTACCTCACCCAGTTCATCTTTACGGGTATCATCCAGCCGCCGGGTCAGGTCGCCCTCACCTTCAGCAATATCCTTCAACATAGTAATCAGTCGCCGGATCGGTACGGTAATTGACTCGGACACTAACGTTCCCAGCAACACACCTATAACATTGGCGGCAATTGCAATCGTGATCAACCAGATGAGTGCAGACTCACCTGAGCTACGTCCCGCATCACGGGCCCCCAGCATCTCTTCAACTGCATCCGCTTTAACCTGGCTGATCAGCTCATTTGCCTGCTGCTGAATAACCTCCAGCCGGTGCTCCTGTTCAGACACATCGGCAACCTCTTTAATCAGCAGGCGCTGGTTCTCTAACAGAGACGCCACACTCTTGGCAAAGTGGGCACCCAGCTCAAACATTGGCGTCACCTGAGCCACCAGATCCGGAGCAACCTGAGCAATGGGCGGTAACTGCTTACCTTCGAAAGCCCCTCCGTTCTGCCAGATTTTCATCTGCTGATCAAAGCGCTGGATATATTTTTCATAAGTTTCAATTAACGGCTGCAGCTCATCTGCTTGCACCACCTGCACTGCTTCTTCAATTGCCGTTCGTGCATGCAATAAATTCATTTTGCTGGCCATAGCCAGCCGGATGAAAGGCTCCAGGTTCTGCTGTACATAGCGCAAGGCTGCCAGCGAACGGGCACTCTGAGACACGCGATCAACACGACGCGTCAGTTCCTGCTGGATGGCACTCAAGCGCGCCTCCAGTACAGCATTGTCTTTTTCCAGCGCAGACATAGCCTTATCACGTGCTTGCTGCGCCTTAATTTCGGCCTGACTGAGTGCAATAAGTGAACGCGCTGCGGGTTCAAGTTCTGTCTGGCGTAACCGGCCAGCCTGCTCAACCAGACCACGCAGATGAGGATTATCAGACGCCTGCACCTGTCTCCCATCCGCCAGATTGCCACCATTAAGAATCAGCCCGGCATAGCGATCAAAGTCATCAAGGCCTTGCTGGTAGCGGTCTTCCAGCGACCTCAACCGCTGCGGCGAGGAGACGGTCTGTAACGACGTAGACTCAAACGCATATGAAAACAGACTCGATTCACTACGCTGTAATGAAACAACCATTTCATTAGCAGCATCGAGTATCGGTACCTCTTTATCGCTAATATCCGTCAGTGAATGTGTAAGGGTACTAATGCCCTGATAACCTGCAGTGCTTGAAACAAGAATCAGCAACGAAATCGTGCCGAAACCAAGGTACAGCTTTTTGCGCAGGCGCATATTTGGCAAAAGATCCATACAAACCAGTCCCTTATCTGTCAATGATCTAGCCGTATTATGCACGCTGCGAAGGGCCAAGTCTTATTCTGGATCAACAAGTTAGCCAGAATACTCTGAACCGCGACTATAGTCGTTGTACCTGTCGCCTCATGCTTTACCCGAAGGGTTAACACCCTCCCCCTCCAGTAAAAACAGACACTCTGTCACCAGCTCCCGCAACTGCTGATGCAGCCATTTACGGCCAGCCTGCTGTGCAGAGACAATGCCGGGCGCTAACAGCTGCTCAATCAGCAATGCCTGATAACGGTCATCTTCTGGTACGCAGCCACTACTGAACAACTGTAGTGCCAGTTTACGTAAGGCATAGCGGGTATTATCCAGTGCACGGTTATGCCTGGCGAAGCCGCGCAGATCACTGAGGTCCTGGGCATTTAGCGGGGTAGTCAGTTCAATATCCCAGAGAAGCCGAGGCATCAGCTCACGCTCCACGGCTGACAGCTCGCTGTAAATTAGATGGGGAATCAGCTCACTATAACGCTGGCGCACCTCCCTGAATAATCGAATGCCCGACTGGGACAATGGATGCATCACCAACACCGCATGGGCACCACTCACCGCATCACGGGTCAACCCTACACGCACCGGCTGGTAACCACATTGCTGCCAGAACGGCATTAGGTCAGCGGTAGCGGCAAAACTGGACCCAACATAATCAAGCCCCCGCAACTGAGCATCATCTGCAATCGCCTGTAGCAACGCCTCACCCAATCCCTGGCGCCGTAGCACCGGGTGTACCGCTATGCGCATAACCCGCGCGCAAAGCAACCCGGCGGCAGTCACAAAACCGGCCTGGGCAATAAGCGTTTGAGGTAACAGATGGCCCTGTGGCCGACGCGAACCTGCCCAGACCGCTTCAGCCAGCGCGGGCTCCAGCGGCCCTTCATCTGCGACCAGCGCACAAGCCAGCACCTGCCCCGCTTTGCGCATACACCAGACCCGCAGATTAGGACTGTCCAGCAACAGCCGCAGATCACCCGGCGTGGTGCGATAGTGGGCCAATACCAGCAAGCCAAACAGCTGGCGAAGCAATGCCTCATCTGCCGCTAATTGATCACGCTCCAAAACTTCACAGCTCACATTCGCACAGTCCAGCTGCAGCAGATCTGCATCAGATGCCGCTTCTGCGTCGAGCAGTAACGCCTTGAACACCAGCGCTTCCAGCGGATCGTTGGCAGCCCAGCGAATCGGCTGACTTAGATTAATACTGCGCCAACGGGGTGTTCGCTGATCCAGATGGTGGCGAAAGCGTACAGAGAACCCGCGCCCAGTACCTTCATAGCCATGCACGGTGGTCGCGAAAACAATGCGATTAAAGCGCTCCAGCATAGCCGCCAGCATCGGCGCAGGAATGGCCGCGGCCTCATCAACAAACAGCACACAGCCTTCGGCATCTGCTTTCAGCAATTGCTCGGGTTCCAGATAGCATAGACTACCCTTACCCCAGCTCAGCTGCCCGGCACGGGTCTGTGCATCAGGCAGCAGTTTGCGGGCAAACTGAAACACCTCATGCGTAGCAGGATACTGCGGTGCTGTTACCAGTACACGGCCCCCCTGTCGTAACAACTGAGCCGCTGCCATCCCCAGTGCGGCTGATTTTCCGCGCCCTCGGTCAGCCGTAATCACCAGCGGCTGACGCCGATTACGGGCCATATGCAAGATTGCCTGCACCGCCCGTTGCTGATCCATGGTAGAAACCACATGGCCCAGCGCTGTGGTATTGATCGGCCGCTCGTAAGGCTCAGCCACCTGGGGCTGGTTTGCCTCACCGCCTTCACGTACCACCAGCGCGAAAGGGTCCAGCTCAATCAGCCGCACCAGGCGCTGGATAAAGCGACGCCCTACCTGATCAGTACGGTAGGGTTCAACCGTCATGGTCCGGTGCTCAGGGTCATCATACTGCGGCCATTGCGGCAGAGGAGGACACAGCACAATAAGGAGACTGCCACCGGCCAATGCACCACTGGCCTGTCCCAGCGCATTTGGATTAAACCCATCCCAGCTATCGATCACCAGCTGCGAGATGGTGCGGCCTAATAAACGCTGGGCCTGACGTGCATCCAGTTGTTCAACAACCTCAGGCCCCTGCTTGCCTAACCAGACCGTATGCTCATCTAAACCAAGCTGAGTAACCTGTTGCAAACACCAGTCACGCTCACCACTAAACACCAGCAATCGACGCTGCTGGCCTGTTTGCGCATATCCACGCTGCAACTCTATCCGTGAAGACAGATTCATAGTGCTCCTGAAGTAACTCGGAATTGACGGATCATAACGGCTGACACCAGCCATTGTTTACGGACAGTCAATAATGCCGTGATCTGGCCCACAACGCACGTTTACTGATTGCGGCCTTCGGCCCGATGGCTTGCAGATGAAATTCAATGTATCACCGCACTCTCAGCCGGTCAGAGAGTCTTATTCTTCAACACTGCCCCATCGTTTACGCATACCGTAGCCAGAGGTACCCCATGAGACAACACTGGACGATCGCTTTACTGGCCTTGCTTATGATTCCAGCCAGTGGCCAGGCACGCCAGATCACACAGACACCGTGGGAACCGGTCACCCTGTTACAGGCATCAGATGCCCCTGCATTTCCCGAGGCGCTGCCGTATCAGGTGCTGGATATTTCATCGAAGCGTAACGGCTACAGTATTCAACAAATACGCCTGGGTATGCCATTAACACAAGCCCGCGCAATATTGCAGCAGGCATTACCTGGCATCAAAGCGCTCCCGGCCCCTGGGCTTGAGCGCCGCTGGCAACACCGGAGACAACTGAGCGGCAACCAGCTGCGTACCAGCTACCGACTGATGGCTAGCAAAACAGCACCTGACCGGATCAGCGAACTGCGAATAAACTGGTTTTCCACCACACTACCCAGTGCTTTTGTACACCGTAAACTGATCCAGCAGCTCAGCGAGAAAGCAGGCCCTCCTATGGACTGGGACCAGGCACAATCAGCCTATGTCAGCACGCTGCAACGGGCATATAAATGGGCCAATGCCCGCCTGCAACAAACAACCCGACAGGCGCAGCAGCAACCGGCCGTACGCGTACTGCTCAAGCACCAGCAGCGCCAGGTTTTTCAACTCAGTCAACGATTGACCCACGCCAGAAACAGTACACAGCTATCAGCCACGGATGCCTGCAAAGCACTCAGCTCCGATGTGAGCAAACATTGCCTTATTCGCGGGAGAGCACAGGCGAACGCCAACAACAGACTCATATCCAATCCGGGAAATTGTCACTACTGGCGGCAGACCGATGGCGAAATGATGAGCGCCTGCGCGATTATCGGCGGCGCCCAGGTGCGAATTACCAGCCCTGCTATCGAACAGCAGCATAAACAACAAAAAAACCGTCGTGAGCAGCAGATAAAACTGAAACTATGAGTGCTATTACTGCCCCCAGGTCGGAGTATGCGCGCTGTTAAGTAACGCCAGCTCTTCCGGCGTCGATGAACGCTGCAAGGCACGGTTACGGTGAGGGAAACGGCCAAACCGGGCGATCAGATCACGGTGTTGATGAGCAAAATCCAGCGATCCCTGCAGCCGCTGCCGGTGTTCAACTGCGACCTCCGCCAGCAATGCTGTAAAGCACTCAATACTGCGATCCTGAGCCGCCAGTGACTCTGCATGCTCAAGCGGCATATAGAAAAACGTTCGTTCCACCAGTTCAAGCACCCGATCGTGCTGCAAAGAAAGCCCTGCTTCACATAACGCCAGTGCTTTGCTGTCCCCGGAAAACGCCTCTGCTTCACCACGAAAAACCATTCGGGTAAATTGATCCAGCAGGATAATCAGCGCCAATCTCCCGCGGGGGTGCGCTGCCCAGTGGTCCAGCTGACCATTAAGCGCCTCCCGAACCTGACGCCCAAACAAAGATGCCACTGCCCGATCACTTTCAGCACCGCCCGCCCACCAGAGTCGGTTGCGGTCCTGGCTGGCAAAGCCCCCTTCAAGATCACCAAACCAGTACTGCAATACTTCCTCAATCTGCTCACGCATGAATAAGCCCTCACAACGACTGTAGAATTAAAACTCAGCCCTGCTAATTCGCTCAGGAATCACTGACCACAGTATGCCGATACATATACCCCTCCCCGGTCAACCCCGTCGGTTAACGGCCAATCAACACAACTACAGCTGCGCTAACACCTGCATTACATAGTTAACCCGGAAGGATCAATCAAATTTGATATAGTTGAAAATACCCGAAACAGGCAAGACAATCATTACATCAACCATCGATAGCTCACCTGACTACGGTGCTATTTCAGCTCTCCGGCACGGTATACCCACCGCCCATCCACCATCGTCCCCAGGGGGTGTATATGACGGATTTCAGGCGCAGGGGCCTCCAGATAATTACGATCGAGCACCAGTAAATCAGCCCGCTTTCCCGGCTCCAGTGAACCCAGCAGGTTTTCAGCAAACAACAGCCTGGCATTATTGCGAGTATGGGCAATCAGTGCCTGCTGACGACTGACAGTCTGCTGCGACAACTTAACCCCATCAACCATCGTGCCATTCACGGCCCAGTCCAGTGTATGGAATGGGTTGATACTGGCAACTACCGGGCCATCAGAGCCCAGCCCCCAGCGCAGACCCTGCTCGGTCAGCGTTCGCATTGGCGTCATCTGAGCAGCCTGCTCTCCAAATTGCCGCTGGAATCGATAGCCGATCAGCCATGGCCGTGCCTGAATCGCAACGTTAAAGCCCGCTTCAGCGACCCGCTGAATAGTCTCCGGCTGAATGCCATCCGCATGGGCAAAGGTCCAGCGCAAGGCTCTGAAATCATAATTTTCGGTCAATGGGATCAGCTGATCCAGGTGCTGATTGATACTCTGATCATTCACCGCATGCAGGTGCAGGTGTACACCTTTCGCTGCCAGAGTTTGTGCATACTGCCTAAAGTGCTGGCGCACTACGGCCGACGACTGCGCCGCTCGCCCTGCACTGTCCTGTAAGGGCAGATAGAGCTGCTCACCCACGCCAATGCGCCGAAACCAGGCGACCTCATATTCATCTGGACCCAGATCTGAACCTGAATGTTCAAGCCGCGTCATGTCCGGTGGCTGACCATAGCCGGTTTCCCAGGGAATCAGCTGCTGCAAATAGTACACCCGCACCGTGAGCTGCTGCTGCGCTGCCAGTTGGCGAAAAGGTATGTAATAACGCGGCAAGGTATCAAAACCACCCGCGTCCAGCACGGTGGTAATCCCCTGCCGGTTCAAATCCTGCAGTAACAGCTGAGCACTGGCACGCTGCTCATCCGGTGCTGGCACAGGAAGTTGCGCCACAATCGCCTGCTGGGTCGCCAGAGTTACAGTACCACTGGGAAACTGATATTCATCCAGTAGCAATCCCCTACGCGATTGCCCCGGTATGGACGCATCAATACCAATCAGCGCCAATGCCCGGCTATTCACATAACCCCAGTCAAACAGGTGCTGCAGATATACCGGGTTGTCCGGTGCCGCCTTATCCAGATCAGTCAGCCGGAACCCCTCGGGTTGATCCAGAAACTGATGTTCAACAAAACCGCCATTAACAACGATCCACTCTCCCGGCGCCATGCTTCGGGCTTTGTCAGCAATAAGCTCAAGCGCTTTGTCATACTCGGTCACACCATCCAGGCGTACCTCATATCGCCAGCGCTGAGCAGCACGGATGGCATGAATGTGGTTGTCAATAAGACCCGGGATAACCGTACGGCCCTGCAGGTTCTCCAGCTGAGTATGCTCATCCGCCAACGCACGCACCGCAAAGTTACGTCCAATGGCACAGATACGCCCATCCTCAATGGCCAACGCCTCAACCTCACTAAAGCCTTCATCTACAACCAGAATATGGGCATTGTAAAGAATGATATCCGGCGCTGCCGCTGCACTTTGCACCAGCATAAAAAAAAGCAGCGGCACGATGAGCCCCACCTGCCGCTGAATAAAGATCACTGAAGGAGAAATAACGTCTAACACTCTGGCGTACTCAAAACAGTGTTGAGCATCAGACCACAACGTCGGGTAAAAGGTTCAAGTCGAAGCCACCACCCGTCACGTAATGTCATCATAGATAGAACAGCCCGACAGGTTGCCAGACAGCAAAATGCCGACAACAAAGTCGGCATTTATCACAGGATCGGTTATCACTCAGTCAGCAGCGATGATCATGGTGTGCAGCTCATCCTTGAGATGCAGACGACGCAGTTTGGCCGTTTCTTCCGTCTGGGTGCAGACGGCTTCAATCTCGGACTCCATCCGTTCAACATCCTTTGTCACCTGGTGGTACTCATCAAACAGGCGGGAAAAGTGCGCATTGTTCACTTTCAGATCATGGATACGGTCACGGTGCTCTGGAAACTCATGCAACAAATCATGGTGTTCAATAGTCATTAAAAACCTTCCTTATACTGGACTATGCGTCAACGCCGGAAGCGACAAGGCCGAGCATTAGAAAACAGGAAAATCCCCTTCAAAACCACCTGCTTCCAATCGGGCCAAGCCCTGAACTTTCGCTCCCTCTGGTACCCAGTGTCCCCCTCGCCTGTCCTGCGCGCATTGACAGACATCAATACTCGCAGTAGCAGTATGAACCGAAATAGCCGCCAGGCTCAGGCGGATATGTCAGCTATTACGCAGATAAAAAAACCAGTCAGATCGCGAGACCTGACTGGTTTTTAAATCCGAAATAACCGAGAAATAGTGTTCAGAATGTCACGCTTTGCACAATATCGCGGGAGGTATCAGCCAGCTTGACCGATGCCTGCTCTGTTCGCCCCGCAGCTTCCTGAGCAAGCTGCGCCGCAGACTGGATAGTATCTACATTATTCGTAAGGTCATCAGCAGCAGAACTCTGCTCCGTTGAGGCCGTCGCAATCATGGCACTCATATCGGCGATATTAGCAACCGTGCTCATAATAGACTCCAGCGCCTCGCCCGCTTCCGCAGCCTGCGAAACACAGCTGTGTGCCTGCTCACGACCCGCTTCCATCACTTTGACCACATGCTCAGACTCACGCCCCAGCCGCTGAATTGTGGACTCAATCGTCTGGGTCGACTCCTGCGTACGTTTAGCCAGCTCTCGCACCTCATCTGCCACAACAGCAAAACCACGCCCCTGCTCACCGGCACGGGCCGCCTCAATCGCCGCATTCAATGCCAGTAAGTTGGTCTGATCCGCAATTTCCCGTATCACACTGGTCGCTGTGGCAATATCCTGAGTCTGGCTATGCAAAGCAGCAATTTGCGCTGCAGCATCCTCCACATTAACAGCCAGCTCACGAATTGATTGTATAGCTCCCTCTACAACCGACTGACCACTGGCTGCCACTTCATTGGCCGCCCGGGTTTCATCTGAGGTCAAGGTAGCGTTGCGTGCAACCTCTTCGATAGCAGAGGACAACTCACTGATATGAATGGAGACTCGATCAAGCTCTTCAACCTGCCGGTTAATCGCTTCATTGGTCTGCTGTGCAATATTCACTGCCTCATCGCCGTGCATCTGCAACTCGCCAACAGAGTAATTTACCCGGACATTAGCGGCCTGCACCCGTGCTTTAAGCGTCAGGTTTTCCAGATAGATCTGCCCCACCTCGGATACGGAATTAGCAAACATCTCCTGCAAAACAGGCGAGTCGATCGTGCGTCTGGAGAGTCGCTCCATCTCACGTAGCGGCTTGACCGCACTATAAGCAGCCAGCATACCAACCAGCGCCATCACAACCATGGAACTACCGGTCAGAATCTGGTCAAAATCAGTTGCCCAGCCAACACCTAACGGCACCAGCGCTGAAAGCAGTGCAGCCGTCATAACCCGGGTAGATACACGAATATCATGGAGAGAGATACGACGCTTACCGTTATTCAAGCGTTCGTAAACAGCCTGAGCTCTACGCTTCTGACCCATCGTAGGCAAGGTTCGCACAGACTGATAACCAATACAGCGGCCTGATTCGATAATCGGGGTCACATAGGCTTTTACCCAATAAAAACCACCATCTTTACAGCGATTCTTAACAATACCAATCCAGGGTAAGCCCTCTTTAAGCTTGCTCCACATATCAGCAAATACAGCAGAAGGAACATCCGGGTGCCTGACCAGGTTGTGCGGCTGCCCTAACAGCTCATCTCTATCAAAACCGGAGATAACAACAAACGCATCATTAACAAAGGTAACCTGTCCTTTGAGGTTCGTCGTCGAAATCAGAGGGGTATCTTCACTGAAGGTTCTCTCAACATTCGTCACAGGAAGATTGCTCCGCATTATTTTCTCCTTAAATAGATCCGAGCATCAGATCACACGATCAACATTACATAGTAAAAATTGCTATCAGATAACAATGAATACACCAGCGACTACGCATTTTATTTTTAACAGCGAAAGTAGAAGATCTTAAAAAAAGGCCGCAAATGCGACCTTTAATTTTTTTATTTTAAGACAAGTTGACCCCTGTCAGCCTGGAGCGTTTGATCAGGAAAACACCCTATCGTTTGCCAATTAAAACTTACATAAAATATATAAGCCTACTCTGACTTCGAGCCACCCATGCAATCGGGGGATAAGGGAGCACTCTGCTCTCGAGCCGACCACTCATCGGCAGTGTAGAGGTGCATAGACAGTGCATGTACAGGGCCTGCTAACTCCTCAGCACAGATTTTATAAACCAGCTGATGACGCTGTACCAATCGCTTGCCCTCAAATTGATCGGACACAATCACGACTCTGAAGTGTGACTCCTGAGCGGGGCCACTGTGCATATGACTCTCGTTCTCTATCTCTATCTGGACAGGCGTCAGTGCCTTAATAATTTTAGAATGAATAGATTTTTCAATAGACATAATACATTCCTAATAAATAATTAGTTATCTATGAACTTAATCATCGACTTTATCTGTTGCTAGCCGCAAAAAATGACGATGAATCCGACGGGTGAAAAACCAGACTGTACCCACAATCAGCGGAACAGATAACCCAAGCACCAGGCTTTTGTCGAATTCAACCCCTCTGTTATAGAAAGCCTCCAGCAGGTATTTAACCAGGCCGACGGCATAATAACTGATCGCAGCAACAGACAGCCCTTCGACTGTATGCTGCATCATTAACTGAATGCGTGAGCGCCGATCCATCGATGCCAGTAACTGCTGGTTTTGCGCCTGAATCGACAGCTCAACACGGGTGCGCATCATATCCGAAACCCGGTCAATCCGCCGCGACAGGTCCTCCAGCCGTTTACCCACGGCTTCACAGGTTCGCACTGCAGGGGTTAACCGGCGCGTCATAAACTCACTGATGGTCAGGTGGCCAGACACCTCATCCTCTCGCAACTCAGACAAACGCTGCATCACCAATGCGTGATACGCCTGGGTCGCACTAAAGCGGAATGTTGAATCAGCACGGCAGGACTCAACCCGGGCTGCCATATCCGTCAGCTGCGACAGAATTTCCTGCTCATTATGTGCCTGAGAGCGCAATGCTAACCGACCGGTAACGGCCGCCAGCTCAGCATCCATCTCCGCCAGCGCCGGGCTGAATTTACGTGCCGTCTCCAGTGCCAGTAGCGCCATCAACCGATAGGTCTCAATCTCCATGAGCCGCTGTACAAGTCGCCCCAACTGGCTATCGCTCATCTTTTTGTTGTAGACAAGAATGCGACCAAAGCCATCACTGTGCAGCTGAAATGTCGTCCAGACTCTGGCGTCACCATTTTGTGGGCTGCTCCCCACCAGGCGCATCCCTTCAAAGTAACGCTTAACCACCGGCAACATGAGATCCCGCTGATCACGACCATCCTCAACCGCCACATGAAAAGCCGCCACCACTAACCCCGGCAACCGGCTCAGCCAACCCGAGGGCAACAGACTAATGGCCATTTGCTCGAATGGACTGGCACTGCCCTGCCCTGCAGTGTCGGGTAAACAGGTAAACGTATAGCTGGAAAATTCCATGTGTTTTTCACGGCGAATTTTCAGCGGTCCCGCTTCCAGCTCAATACAGATACTGTCTTTTAAGGGCGCAACAATTTCCAACGCCTCACACAGCTCACACAGGTGTGTAAACTGCTGATGCTTTTCATCCTCCGTGCACTGCACTGCAATATGGGTCACACGGGAAGGGGTTGGAATAACCTGAAAAGGACGCGAGTGTAACTCGGCATAGAGGCTGTCACGTTGCGGGTGCAGCGTCATGACATCAGGTAAGGTCTGAATCATCATTCACTCCACTACTGTTCCAGCTCGGCGGTCATTAACGGCTGACGGCTCAGATCCAGCGCCAGCACCTGAGGCTTCAGCTCAAACCATGTTTGAAACATCGCCTGATCTCGCTCGCAAGGCCAATGGTCTTCAAACTCATCCCAGGCCGCCAGCTCATTCTCAAACATTGCCGACCAGTGAGCCTTGATGGCCTGAAGAAACGCATCTTCAGCCTCCACTTCATCGATCAGATAAACAGTTCCTTCCTGACGATGCTCATCCAGCGTCATAGCCTGATTCAGTGCTTCATCATCCTGGGGCAAACGAGAGACCCAGTCGACAAAGGGTTGACGTGGCAGCACGGAAAAAGCAGAGCGGTTTAGTAACTTCATGATGTCGGTCCCGAAACTTATCTATATACTCGGGCCTTTGCCTGGCCCGCATGGATACTGTTCCTGAGTGATCATACCCGTCTTATCGCAACTTCACAGCCGTTCTGAATGGATTGAGTTCTGTCGCAGGGAAACACCTTACTGTTATGTAGAGTCCCCGCAATGCCTGGTTGACATGCAAACCACCTACCTGCAGCTGACGTTACTCCAAGCAGATAAGCAAGGCCGTGACGCCATCAAATACAGCCTGGGATCCCGCCTGTCCGTGGAGCCGGTCTGGCAGCTTATCAAATCCTGTGACTGGCAACTGGAGCGTGTTATCGGGGGGCTGGAGTCGATGGATTTTAGCAGTAACGTCCGTGATAACTCGCTACTCAAAGCCCATACCGACATCACTGTACGCAAGTTTTTTTCAAAAGAGCGCGCGTTGATTGCACCCTCAATGCTGGGGAGCCTGCATCCGGTCACAGGTGAACCAGCAATCTGGGATGGCGGTACGCTGGCTCGATTACTGGCCAACCAGCAATTCAGGCAGTATCGCAGCGGCCCGGATAACAGCCGTAACGCTGATGCAAACAGCCTGTTACTGGATATTATTCAGAATCCGCAGCAGTGGCTGGGCCAGCGCCATAACGGCAAACTGCACCTGTTCAACCGCACCACTGAAGCAGCGCAGCTGCATAACCATGCCAGCTTACTGCCTGATTTTCGCAGGCCGCCACCACGTTTACTGCCTCGCCGCTCTCCTCTGGCACGCTAACACACCAGGCGAGAAACCTTAATCCGGCAATGACAGCGTGATACCACGTTCAACACATTTCAGCTCAGACTGCTGGCGAAACCGCTTGCGCACTTTGCTGTAACGAGGCTTAGTCATATAAAACAGCAGCTTGGAGGCCTCACGCATATCAAGTCCGGCCGCTGCACTCCAGCGCTCCATCTCCTCAATCATGGTGTTATCCGAGCGATCAGGTAATGCCTGCACTACCGGCTCCTCCAGCGATTCACCCTCACGCACTCGACGGCTCAGCAGATCATAGTTATAGCTGAACAACGGGTAGATCCGTTTTTCAGGCTCACTGCGTATTTCAAACCAGCCTGTTGCCCGCCCGGCCTGATAAACTGCCGGGTGGCTCCAGTGGTGCTTCGTTGGTGTCAGGGCAAAGCGGCAGGCCTCTTCGTACGCCATACGCACCGATGGCAGACCAAAATCACCGGTACGGCTACGCAGAATATCCAGAAATTCTGACACCGTCGGCATCCAGGCCAGCTGAGCCTTACAGTGGTCAACCGCCATCACCAGCTCGCGCTCGCCGTAGCTACGCAGGCTCAACGCCCACTCCCGCTTGGCAATACGAATCTCATTTTCAGTTTCAAAGCAGCTTTTGAACTTATGCCCATAGATCGCCATAAACCGCGCAAAGATCATATTGACGTGCGCTTTCGTTTCTAGCGGAATGGCATCGGCCTGAGGCGCCTGTTGCTGCCCCGGGTCCGCATTACCAGTCGGTGTCTTTGATGTCCATGATGGCTGCGGTAACCCGTTTCCGGTTCTCGCGAGTATCTCGGCGGGCGTTTTCATGACCTGTACCTTTTGGTTCACTACTATCCTGGTTACGCTGACGGGCTTCACGGGTCTGCTTTCGGATCCACTCCCGTTTCACCCACGCCAGGAATTTCTGATCCCAGTTACTCTCTTTACGGTCTTTATCCAGCCAGTAAAGGGTAAATTCATCAAGGCACTCTTCAGCGTATTCGTTTGGAATCGCGTGTCGAGGCAACAACTCGTAGAACGTATCACTGGGCTTCCAGCCAACAAACATCGGATGGAGCTTCTGATTATGCTCCTCACGCATGTTAAAAACCTGGTGTAGTTCATCCGACTTATCAACTTCAGCTTCCTGCCGACGCCAGCCCGTACTACCACCAAAAGTGGGTGCCGGGCCCCGCTGCTGCATCAACGTTTCCGGATTGATACGCCGACGCGCTACCCGGCGCACAGCGGCTGACTCTGCTGGCGGTGTATCATAAACCGGCAGTTCATTGACAGGCTCCAGCACCGGCGGTAACGGCATCACCTCCAGTGGAGCTTCCGGTACAACCGGCGGCGTCAGCGATTCTTCCCGTGCGGCCATCGGGCTAGCCGTTTGTGGCTCAAGTGGCCATGCCTGACTAACCTGAACCTGGCCATCCTCCAGGAAGCCGACGTCGATGGCCTGCAGAGCAACCAGCTCACCGGTCGCAATCGCCAGCTGTTCCTCATTCCAGAACGGCACAAGCTGCAGCCACTGGTCACGACTGATCACAATGGCCATCGGCTGACTGAGATCTGTCACTAACATGTGCAGTAACTGTTGATACCGCTGTAATAGCAGCGCGCCCTCCAGCCCATATGTCTGGACCTGGGAGGGGTATACAAGAAAAGGTTGTTCTGGCATTGGCGCCATACAGCGGTTCCCGTTAACTCTGAGCTGAAGAATAAGCGTTCAGCCATCGGCGGTTGCCCGGTACGTGGGCCTACCCTGGCTGGGTAAACGCCTCACGGCCCGCAACACGTCACAACGACTGATCTGACCGGCCAGTTTACCACGATGTACCGCCGGTAAACGACGTCGTCCCTGTTCAGTAAATATTTTTGCCACGGCGATAATATCCGCGTCATAGCCAATCGTTTCCACCTGACGCGTCATACAGTCACCGACAACGCTACCCCAGGCCAAGATCACGATTGACCGCAGACAGCCGGCTTCAGAAAGAATCCCTGCCAGCAAGCCCTGCTCATCCACCACCGGCGCACCGGATATGTGATATTCCAACACCTGGTTGACCGCCCTACCTGGCAAAACAGGGTCAGTTGAAGACCACTGTTTTATTGCCATGCACCAGGACGCGATCTTCCAGATGCCAGCGCAAGCCACGGGAGAGCACGTTTTTCTCCACATCCTTACCCTGTCGAACCATATCTTCTGGCAAATCGCGGTGACTAATGCGGGTAACATCCTGATCAATTATCGGTCCGGCATCCAGGTCCTGGGTTACGTAATGACAGGTGGCCCCGATCAGTTTAACCCCACGAACATGCGCCTGGTGGTAAGGCCGGGCACCTGCAAAGGATGGCAGGAAGCTGTGATGGATATTAATGATTTGACGCTCGTATTGAGCACAGATATCTTCCGGCAGAATCTGCATATAGCGTGCCAACACCACAGTATCTGCAGCATGTTCACGGATAAGGCGACTGACCTCAGCAAAATGCGGCTGCTTATTCGTCTTATCCACTGGAACATGGAAGTACGGAATCCCGTGCCATTCCACCATGGAACGCAGGTCATCATGGTTAGAGATCACACAGGGGATCTCACAGTCCAGTTCGCCGGCATGGTAGCGATAGAGCAGGTCCGCCAGACAATGGGCATCACGACTGGCCATCAACACGACCCGTTTTGGGCTAGCCGAATCGTTAATCTGCCAGCTCATCTCAAATGAGCGGGCGATCGGGCTGAATGCCTCCTCCAGCTGTTCAAGGCTGAAGGGCAAGGAGTCCGCTTTAATTTCTACCCGCATGAAGAACCAGCCGATGCTGGTATCTGAATGCTGGTTAGCATCGGTAATTGACCCACCATGGCTGGAGATAAAATTACTCACCATGGATACAATGCCGACCCGGTCAGGGCAGGCCAGTACGAGACGGAATCTACGTTCCATTGTTGTCTCAGCTCCGTAAAAGCAAAATAGGCAAATGATAAAAAGCGGATAATTCTATCAGCCCAAGGGGGCTAACACTACTGAGCACTGAGCTGACTGAATAGACGATCAGTCTGCGCCGCACAGACAAAGTCATTTTGATGCAGCCCACCAATCGCATGGGTGTACCAGGTTACCTCCACCGCCCCCCAACGCGTCAGCAAATCAGGATGGTGGTTGTGCTGCTCAGCCAGCGCACCGACGGCGCTGGTAAAATGTAGCGCCTGAGCAAAATCATTGAACCGGAAACAACAAAACAGCTTCGCCTGTGTATCCAGATCACAACGCTGCCAGCCAGGCAGCTGCGTCAGCCAGGCAACAGCCTGCTCTTCAGTTACTTTAGGCGCACCTGCATGGCAGGCCTCACAGGGTAAGTCCAGCAGCGAGTTCATGATTATATTCTCCAGATTCTGTTACTCTGAGCATAGCGAGCAACCCCTCAACAGAGCAATTTCCCACAACAATGATCCACCACGACGACCCGTTAGACGATGGCGAATTACTTTACCTGCCAGCCTTTCTGCCCAGCTCTGACGCCAGCCAGCTGCTACAGCAACTGAGCAATGAGGTCAGCTGGCGTCAGGAACAGATCACCCTGTATGGCAAAACCCATAATATCCCCCGCCTGCAGGCATTTCAGGGAGAGCCGGGGCTACACTATCGATATTCCCGCCTGAACCTGACCAGCACCACCTGGCATCCAGCCATTACCAGCTTGTTACCCAGGCTAGAACAACAGTGCGCCAGCCAATTCAACTGTGCCCTGCTCAACCTTTATCGTGACGGTAATGATGCAATGGGCTGGCACAGCGACGACGAACCTGAACTGGGCCAGAACCCGGTGATCGCCTCACTGAGCCTGGGCCAGAGCCGCCGATTTTTACTGCGCCACAAACAGCACCCACAGCAGAAAAAAATAGAGCTCACCTTACATCACGGTGATCTGTTAGTGATGTCCGGCAACACCCAGCACAACTGGCAGCACAGCTGCCCTCGCACCCGAAAAGCACTGAACCCACGTATAAACCTGACCTTTCGGCAGATTCTGAACCCCGGTGCATGACCACCGGGCAATTCTGACTTTTTGTGCTTAACTGAAGTCAGCCACGAGCAGCAGTCCATAATAAAACAGCCATGGGTGGCATAACGCAAGCGTTCTGACCTTCAGGTTCAGGCCCTTATCAATGGATGAAAATGACGCCCCATGCCAGCAACCACAACGGATTTGATCACGCCTGACGCGCAGTTCACAACCCTGGCTCAACTGCAGCGCAACACCCTGGAGCAGATTGCCGCGCGACAGCCACTGCCACAGATTCTGGACCTTGTCTGCCTGACTCTGGAAAAAGCGATCCCGCAAAGCGCCGTCATGGTGCGATTATTCGACAGCCAACGCCAACACCTGAATCTGGTCTGCGCCTCAGGTTTATCTACCTCCGACCACGCGCTGATCGATAGCTGGGACAAGCGCTACAACAATAACGCCTGCGCCACCTTGCACGACAGACCCAGAAACGAAGGGAGCACAACAACAAAACCTCAGTTGCCACAGCGGCAATCTCTGGTGCCCACAACAGGGTTTAGCGCCTGCTGGACATGGCCCATTATGAGCGATGGCGACCGCATTGAGGGCAGCCTGTCCCTGTGCATCCGGCATAACAGGCTTCCTGATGAATTCAGCAATCAACTGTTTGAAGCCGCCGTTAACCTGGTCGGTATTGCAATCCGACAGGAACAGACAAATGAGGCCTTGCAGGCAACAACCACACGGTTACATCAAATTACTAGCGCGCTGCCCGGCGTCGTCTTTCAGTACCGTCAACATGCCGATGGCCATCGTTGCTTCACCTTTTTCAGCCAGCAAAGCCAACAGGTACTGGGACTCAACGCTGATGATGTACTGAATAGCTACAGCACTTTCTGGTCAGCACTGCACCCAAAAGACCGGGAACCATTCAATAAGGCAATCCACCAGTCGCACCGATCCGGTACTCCCTGGCATCAAGAGTTCAGACTCCTCAACAGCGACGGACTGATCCGCTGGATACAAGTGTCTGGATTGCCAGAAACACCGGGACATGAGGGTGATCGTATCTGGAACGGTATTTTCCTGGATATCAGCCACGCTAAAGCCAGCGCAGAGCAGATAGTGCTAGCCGCAACCGCATTTGCCACGACCAGCGAAGGTATTCTGATTACAGACCCGAGTAACATCATCACGGACGTCAATGATGCATTCTGCACAATTACAGGCTTCAGCCGGGAGGAACTCATTGGCAGCACTACTCAGCTGATTCGCTCAGATCAACACCCAGCCAGTTATTACCGCCAGCAAAAACACCAGCTGGAAAAACATGGCAGCTGGCAAGGCGAAATATGGAGCCGTCACAAACATCAACACACCTGCCTCCAGCGGCTGCATATCAAGCTGGTCAAAGACGAGCGAGGCAAGCTCCTGCACAAAGTGTCTATCTACACCGACATTCATCATCAGCATGAATCAGAAAAACGGCTCCGCTTCCTCTGTGACCACGACACCCTGACTCAACTACCCAACCGGCTGCTATTCAATACCGTACTTGAACAATGGATACGTCATCAGCCAGCACTCACCGTCATGGTGCTGGACCTTGACCGGTTCAAACATATTAATGAATCAATGGGACATGAAGCGGGTGATCAGTTACTGATCCAGGTTGCAGAATTACTGAGACAACAGATAACACCGGTCGATATGCTGGCCCGACTGAGCAGCGATGAGTTTGCAATCCTGCTGCCAATGACCAGCACACAGCAAGATGCCGAGCAAATTGCACAGCAGCTGGTGACCGTGCTAGACCGTTCGTTTGAGGTCTGTGGGCGACGCTATTTCACCACCGCATCCATTGGCGTCGCCATCGCGCCGGATCATGGCACTCAGGCTGATCAGCTGATCAGACACGCTGATACAGCATTACACCACGCAAAAAAACATGGCCGCAACGCTTATTGCCTCTATCGACCGCAACTGGGGCGGCAAGTTGAAACATGGATCAAGCTGGAACCAGAATTACGTAATGCACTGGAGAAGAATGAGTTTGTGCTGTTTTATCAGCCTCAGGTTGATGGCCACAGTGGTCAAATTATCGGGGCAGAAGCCCTCATTCGCTGGCAACATCCTGAATTCGGTCTGGTCAGCCCGGGAGATTTCCTACCGATTGCTGAAGAAATTGGTTTGATGCACCGGCTTGGCCAGTGGGTGCTTAATACTGCCTGCGCCCAGCTTGGCCTTTGGCTGCGTGCCGGACTGGATAACTTTCGCCTGTCCATCAACCTGGCCGGACAACAAATCATGCAGGGGGGGCTGGTTCTCCAGCTCAATAGACTCATCAAGCAACACAACCTGCCCACTCAAGCTCTTGAACTGGAAATCCTGGAAACTTTTGTCATGCAGCATGAAGCACAGACAGCCTCCGTACTACTGGAGCTACGCGCGCTGGGAATCAGCCTGGCACTGGACGATTTCGGAACCGGTTATTCTTCTTTAGCCTATCTGAAAAAGCTGCCCATCCAGAAGGTAAAAATTGATCAGTCACTGGTACGCGATATTCCTGACGACCCGCACGACGAAGCTATTGCCCGGGCCGTTATCGCCCTGGGCCGCAGCCTGGGACTGACCGTCTGCGCAGAAGGTGTAGAAACCGATGCACAGCATCAGTTTCTGAAGCAGGAAGATTGCGACCAGCTTCAGGGATACCTGTTCAGTCGGCCCTTACCGGTAGAGGAGATAGAAACGCTGCTACAACAGCAACACCGTTTATCTACAACTCGAGAACTCTGTCACTCAAAGTAACGCCGCCCATTCATCCAGCCACAGTGCCGCCGCTTCTTCAGGGTCTGCCGTTTCGCAAGCATCAATAAAAAGCGGCTCCCCCACTGCAACGGCCTGGGTCCGCTGCAACAGGGCAACAAACTGAACACCCGCTTCAGCGAAATTCTCGTAACCACTATCCCCTAGCGCAATCACACCAAAACGCGCCTGCGACAAGGCGGGCATCCGCTGTTCCAGCGCCTCATACAACGGCAGAATATCATCAGGTATCTCGCCATCACCCGTCGTAGAGGTAATCACCAACACCACATCCAGTGCATCATCAATCAGCTGCCCATAGTCGGCAGACTTCAGCAGCGCTGGATGATGGCCTAACTCCGTGAGCTGCCTTACACACCCATAAGCAACCTCAGTTGCAGTGCCATATACCGTTCCGACAACAATTTTCACTCCCGCCATGCACATTCCCCTCTAAGTTCCCGCCCCGAGCGCACAGATAACACGCAAACATCGGCAAACATTACACCTGATCCGAATCAGCAGAACAGCCGCTGCACCAGAGCTCTCAAGAACCACAATCCGTACCGCCCAGGTCAACACAGGTGACATAAGCCCACTAAACTGACAGCAGAAACAGCTCAGAGCAACCCGTTATTTCACCTGACCTATCGGAATCGATTTATGAACAGCCAATCATTCAAGACATTGCTGGCGCAGTGGCAAAGCCAGACGAACTTCGCCCAACAGCGGATCAGCTGCCAACTGGACATCCCACAGAATGATCTGCGAAAGCTTGAGGCACTGGCGGAAACATTTCAACTGGAACGGAATGAAGTCGTGGCAAGTCTGCTGCACCTGGCCATTCTCGAGATCGAAGAGAAAATGCCATATATCCCCGGCACCAGGGTTATCAGGATCGAAGAAGGGGAAGAAATTTACGAAGACCTGGGCCCAATGCCCCGCTATCTTGCAGCGCAACAAAAACTACGTAAGAAAGAAGAGTAAATCCCTTCTTATCCTTTATAACAAAGCGACACAAACAATTTTTGCAATGCAAAAAAATACCCGCTATGCGGGTATTTTTATCAGAGCAGCGTTAGTGCATGTGCAAGCCACCATTAATAGACATATCAGCACCAGTAATATAACTGGAACCTTCTTCAGCAAGGAAATTACAAATGCGGCCAATCTCTTCCGGCGTGCCAAAACGACCGACAGGAATCGTGCTGCAAATCTGTGCCTGAATTTCTTCAGAGATTTTAGCTACCATTGGCGTTTTAATATAACCTGGAGATACCGTATTAACCGTCACGCCTTTACGTGCAACCTCCTGCGCAAGGGCCTTTGTAAATCCGTGAATGCCTGCTTTAGCGGCAGAGTAGTTACACTGACCAAACTGACCTTTCTGTGCATTCACAGAAGAAATGTTTATAACACGCCCCCAGCCTTTATCAATCATCGAATTGATAACGGTACGTGTCATATGGAACATGGAGTCAAGGTTTGCAGACATTACCTCGTCCCACTGCTCCCAGCTCATTTTTTTGAACTGCCCATCACGGGTGATACCAGCATTATTAATCAGTACATCAACGGTACCGCCCGTCATCTCTTCAACTGCTTTCACGCAAGCTGCGCAGGATTCAGCATTTGTTACATCACCATAAGACACCAGAATATCGTAGCCAGCCTGGCGCTGCTCTTCCTGCCAGGCTTTCGCTTTATCGTGATTACCACCACTATTGTAACCTGCTACAACCCGGAAACCGGAATCAGCCAAAGAACGACAAATTGATGTTCCAAGACCACCTGTACCACCGGTTACCAAAGCTACTTTCTGACTCATGCGTCACATCCCCATTATAATTATCAACACGACTCATCATTAATAACGACGAGCGCAAATCCATTTCGCCTGATTCAACTAACAATAGCGAAGCCAGATCTGCTAATTCACTCTATTCTGATCTGACTAAAATATATAATGGCTATATTAAAAGCAGGTGACAAGCACTATTTTTTCGGTAGACGGAAGACCATAATTCGTCAAATCAATCAAACCTGGCAAAAAGTATAAGTCGCAGAAAACAGACCATGAGAAAATACAGGTAGTCAGGCATTGCACCTGACCTTACCCCCCTCTCACGCCGATTGAAGTCGCGCCAGATGTCGCTGCATCCAGTAAAAGGCCATCACGGCAATCAGAACATTGGCTAGCACCAACCCTGCAAACATGCCTTCAAGTCCCGCTAGCGAACTCCCCAGCCATCCCAACGGAACATAGAATATAAAGAGCCGAGTGACACTTATCCGCATCGCCCGTAACGGCTGATGCAACGCATTAAACGCAGAAGCGGTAAGAAATGTTACAGCCTGACAACCAAAACCCACGGGGACCAGCAGCAACCATAGCCCCAGCAACTCACGAACCCGGTCATCATCGGTAAACAGAGACACCAGAAAATCAGATCCAAGGAGCAGGCCACCGTACACCAGTAACTGCCAGCCTAGTGCAAAACGAACGGCGCCCAGGTATACCTTACTGACTCGCTCTACCTGACCGGCACCGAAGTTCTGACTGATAAACGGGGGTAACGTCATTGAAAACGCCAGGCACACCAGTAACGAGATCGACTCCAGCCGGTTCCCCACACCGAACGCTGCCACTGCTTCAGGCCCATGGACCGCAACCAGCCCGGTCATGACTGCACCGGCAACCGGCGTCATCATATTTGATAACGCAGCCGGCAAACCAATTTTCATCACCTGGGACCAATGCCGAACGATACGCCGAGGCCTGATCGGCTGCACCACCAGCAACCGAGCGCGATGGTAAAGTACATGTAACACCATGAGCGTCGTCAGCCCCCAGGCGATCACACTGGCAATTGCCGCCCCCTGAATACCCATAGCGGGTACTGGCCCCGCCCCAAAAATAAGCAACGGATCTAACATCAGATTGAGCGCAGAAGATAGCGCCATAAGCTTGGCTGGCGTTCGAGTATCCCCGCTGGCCCGCATAGCACTATTGCCAACCATATTGACCACCAGAAAAACAGCACCCAGAAGCCAGACGGACATATAACTATCGATAAACGGTAACAGATTAGAACCCGCTCCCATCAAACGAAAAACCGGCTCAAGCCCCACCAGGGCCAGCACTGAGATAACCACGACCACCAAGGCCGTCATCACCAGATTATCAGTGGCCACAGCTCCAGCTTCCTGTTGACGCCCAGCGCCAATCAGCCGCGCTAGCGTTGCCGATGTACCAATACCAAAACCAATCGCCAGACTGACAATCGAAAAGGAAACAGGGAAGGTAAAGCCCAACGCCGCCAGCGGCTCAATACCGAGCTGGCCAACAAAATAGACATCCGCAAGGTTAAACAACATCAAACTGACAATGCCAAGCATCATCGGCACAGTCATGCGAACCAGCGTTGGGCGAATGGCCCCGGTAAGAAGATCAGATTGTGCAGCCATGAACAGACTCAAAAGAAAATAGTATGCCCATGCTACCGGCTTCCTTCCTGACTACAAGGCAGGTTTACAACACTCAGTGTTGCAACGCCATGCAGCAGAAAGGAAAATTATGCCGATATAGCCAGGTTAGCGTCCCTGGAAAAACTCCAGACAGCGCTGCAACTGTGTCTTATTCCGACCATCCACAGATTTGAAGCGCAAACCATAAATGTTTTTACCATTAGCCCGGCTTTGCGCACGTACAACCTCGGCATCAATATTAAGCGGAGCAGTACGATTGTATTCATCGATATCCGCTGAAGGCAAACGAATATGCAGCCCCACCACCATCCCCTCTTTCAGCTCACGTGAAATGGCTATCCGCATACCAGACAGGCTGATATCGTGACAGAAGCCATCAACATCAAGCCCGCTGTCTTTATCCGTTACCGAAATCAGCAAATTACTACTGATACGCATGCACTGACGCCGCTCCGACGCGACAGAAGAAAGCTTCTGCGGTACAGGCTCAAGATTGAAGCCACTCAGTAATTGCGCCAACTCCTGGGTCAGATCATACAGCGCACTACCAATATTTGCCGTATTAGCTACTTTGGAAGTATTTTGCTTGAAGACACTCAGCAACCGCTCCATTGCCTCTTCCAATTCGGAAAACGTTGCCAGCTGTCGAGCACTGTTTTGCTCAATCACTGCCGCATGCTCGGCACTGCTTCGCGCACTTTCCTCCACCAGACCCAACTCTTTAACTGTCGCTTCAGATTCCTGGCTATTGGTCTGCACTAACGTCACCATATGCGCCATCGTCTGAGTAACATCACCCACTCGCTGGGCAAACTGCCCGGTAATATCGGTAATCTGCACCGATGACTGGCTGGTTTTTTCTGCCAGTGCCCGCACCTCGTCAGCCACCACTGCAAACCCACGCCCCTGCTCTCCGGCACGCGCAGCCTCAATTGCCGCATTCAAGGCCAACAAATTCGTTTGATCAGCAATTTCGCGGATATTACCAATGATATTACCGATTTGCTCTGCAGAGTGGTTTAACGCTTCAACCCGTTTTGAGGCTTCAGAGATTTCACCGCTGATACCGATCAACTCTTCAATGTTAGCGCGCATCCCCTGAACGCTGGCGCTCGCGGTATGCTCATTGTGCTGAGCGCTTTCCAGGGACTTTGCCGCAGTTTGCTGCACCTGCTCCGATGCACTGTGCAACTGGCGTATAACATCAGAAAGCTCTACAAAGTGATGATTCTCTTCTTCACTGATTGAAGCAATATCTTGAGAAACACGAGCAATCTGATAGGCCGACTGGCGGATATGCGTTGAGCTGTTATCAACGTTAGACAGTACATCATTCAGCTTTTTGAGCATGATATTAAAATGCTCAACAACAACACCGATCTCATCCTGAGATGTGGTGGTAATGTTTTGCGTCAGGTCGCCATTACTCACAGCCTGCAAACTTTTTATCAATGCAGCGATCGGTTTAACAAACAGACTGGCGACAACACCGATAATAAAAAACTGTAGTACGAATTCAAGCCCGGATTCCCAGACAGAATGTAAGATAAAGTCCTGTTTTTGCTGAATCAAAGCATTAAGAAGCGCATCTGAAGCTTCAAATTTTTGCGCTGTGTCTACTGCCTCATCCAGTTCCAGCGTTGCCAGCCACCGATTGTAGATAGTGGTAAACATGGTCACAAGAAAAAAACCCAACTGTAACTTCCAGCGAATACTCAGACTAGAAAACCAACTCATGGTGATATCCATATACTCCGTCGAGACCAACACCAGCGACTAAACACCAGCTCGCCAAGGCATCATTCAGATTTTCCGGAGCAGTCTATCAGTTTAACTTTCAATCGAGTAGGCTATTTTTGGTAATCCGATATTTTATTGATCTGAACCTTAACCATCATAAAAATCAAGAAAAACATAAAATATCTAATATAAACAACAAGTTAAGCCGATAGCTTGGCGATGAAAAATTCGGCCTTTCTACCAATAATTTAGTCACACCGAAGTCATGCATCTGCAAATAAATTATTACTTAGCATTAAAGAAGAGTCGTCTGATGCTCCCGAAAAATAGCACGGCTGCTTACACATACGATTACTCACCATTAATCGCCAGGAGCTACAGCTATTGTGATTTTACATATAAAGCAGGTTTGTTCCGTCTATATATTAATATCAGCCAATAACAATCTCGGCAAAATCAGTAATCATGTAGCCCTGATGATCCGGCAGCCTGAACAGCAACTTAAAGATTGACACCAGCAGAAATAAAAGGTAAATGTAGTTAATTGTTTATATCGAAGTTCAGCTCATTGGTGGGTTTTTCACCAATCTGTCATCTGCCGCCTTTCCATGGGCATTTCAACCAGTACCTATCTGTTTTCACACAGACTTATCCACAGAAAATGGGGATAACTGTATTTCTTTGCCTATATTATGCACAGAACGCCCTTCTGCCCGCCCCCGAGTGTGGGGACCTCTTTCAGCCCTGAATGCTCACCCATAATGGCAATAAACACACACTCACGACTCTTACACCCCAAACAGGCGTTTGATAATTTTGATTGACCGTTCAGCGAAACTCCTTCAAAAATAGAGGCCTTAGACCTCCTGGCAGATATTTATGAGCTTTCGCCTTCTACACCTGTGCTCAGGCACAGAATACAGCAAGCCCCTCTCCCGCATCCTGGAGCCAGCCCACTCGCTGACCGTCACCCACACCCTGGCCGATACCCGTACCGCTCTGGCTCGGGACAGCGACTGGCAAATGCTATTAATCGACATCCAGATGGTTCAGCAACTGGGCGAAGGCACCTGCGAACAGTTAATCAGCAGCACACGCTCGCTTCACATCCAGTGCGCCCTGACCGGTACCAGCAATATCCCAACCGATCAATTGCTCGCGCTACGGCTTGGCTGCCTGGGTGACCTGGCGATGCCCTATATAACCTCACTGGTGACAGCAAAGCTCGATACATGGAGCACTATCAGTCAGAGCTTCAGACAGGAACAGCAGCGTAAACAGGAACTACAACAGATTCAGCAGGCTGCCATCCTTTGCATGGCCCACATTACCCGTCTTCGGGACCATTCCACCGGTAATCACACTTTACGCTGCCAACACTTCGTACGCGTTCTGGCAGAAAAATTACGTTCACACCCGGATTTCAGCGGCGAACTGATCGACAGCCATACGATTGAGCTGCTCTCCCAAAGTGCCGCGCTACACGATATTGGCAAAGTAGGCATTGCAGACAATATCTTACAAAAACCGGGTAGCCTGAATGCTGCCGAGTACGAAACAATGAAACAACACACCTGGCACGGCTACCAGGCACTTGCTGACGCAGAAAAACTACTGCCGGAGCATACCCACATTAGCACCGAGACATTCATCCGCTTCGGCAAACAGATTACCCTCAGCCACCACGAACGCTGGGATGGGAAAGGCTACCCTCAACAACTCAAAGGAACCCAAATTCCCATATCAGCACGATTAATGGCCGTCGCGGATGTTTATGATGCAGTAACATCCGAGCGACCCTATCAGCCAGAACGTAGTCATCAGGTAGCTGTCAGCATTATCCAGCACGGTCGCGGTAACCAGTTTGATCCCAATGTCGTCGATGCCTTTCTGGCGCTGACGGGTTTGTTTTCCCAGACCAATCAGCTACTGCAAGCCAGATTCCCATCGCACGAAGCCCAACATCAATTAAGCACCGATGCACTGCACTAAAGTATAGAAAATAATAATCACTAAATAACCAAAGCCCATGTGCTGCCTGTTTATTTATCGTATGATGGGCCGGTATACCGTTAACAATCGTTCAGGTTACCAAAACTGCATGATTACAGCTGATAAGACACTGGGTTATCAACATAATATCAACCCCCTTATACAGCTGACTGCATAGCGCTCAACGTACAGACGTTATTCGCAATGAAACCATGAGCGCTGCAGGCAAAGCCGGTTGCGTGTTTTGAGACAGGGACGCAACTCATTGGAAAAAGATAATAATCAGGGAGACTCCCGTGTACACGATATTGATAGCTGATGACCATCCGCTATTTCGGGAAGCCATAACGAATGTAATGCACAGCAGCTTCTCTGGCTGCCAGACACTCGAAACTGACGAACTGGAAAGTACGCTGGCGCTAACCCGCGACCGCGATGATATAGATCTGATTCTGCTAGACCTGAACATGCCCGGCATGAACGGCCTGCACGGCCTCATAACCCTGCGCAACGAAGCCCCGATGACTCCGGTGGTGATTGTCTCAGCGGAAGAGGACAAACAGATTATCATGCAGGCAATTACCTATGGTGCTGCAGGGTTTATCACTAAATCATCCCCCCGCGAGGAGATGAGCCAGGCTCTGCAACAAATTCTGGCAGGCAATACCTACATGCCCGCTGACGTCGTTCAGGCCGACGCCGATGATAACCAGCCTGCGCGCTCCATGGACAGTGAGCTGTTTTCATCTCTGACCCGGCGCCAATTGCTGGTTCTGGAACGAATGTCGATGGGTGAGTCAAATAAACAGATCGCCTATAACCTGAACATTGCCGAGACCACCGTCAAAGCACATGTCTCTGCCATTCTTCGTAAGCTGGGTGTCCACAACCGGATGCAGGCCGTACTCTGCGCTGGCAACCTGGATTTCAACCAGACACGCTGAGCTTCTGCGCAGCAAAAAGACCCTCTCTTTTTGCTGCCGCCACCTACCCTTCAGCTTGCTCAAATCCGGGTAAAATGAACCACCCCCCGACCCCCGACTTGCATTCGGAACAACATTGCCTCCGTGGTATAACGGGTATCAGCCACAGTCACAACGTGCAAAACAAGCACCGACTCATTAACCTGAACGGCCTGCGAGACCTTACCAAAATAGCTGCTTA
Source organism: uncultured Oceanospirillaceae bacterium (assembly GCA_913057435.1). Classification (GTDB taxonomy): domain Bacteria; phylum Pseudomonadota; class Gammaproteobacteria; order Pseudomonadales; family Balneatricaceae; genus Marinobacterium_C. Next base: position 28,748 of record CAJXNY010000037.1, read on the forward strand.
ACGCCTGGGCACCCTGTTCTGGCGATTGAGCACCCACCAGCTCCCATATTGGCAGTGGCGCCTGCGCCAACAAGCGCGCTCGATAGGCTGCCAGCCGCCCTTCTTTATTTAATCCCTGCGCACTCGTTTTCATCCCGGGTAAGAAACGCCCTCGATCAGCCTGCGACACACTGGCCCGATACTCCACTGACGCCGCCTCTTCAGACGCCCAGAAACGGTGCACCTGATAGAGGCCAGGCCAGGCCTGCTGGCAATCTCTACGCTCAAGATAGAGCAGGTGCAAGGCCGGTTTCAGCGTTGACAACAAATCACTACTGACCACCAGCCCCTGCCCGGTCAACTGGCCTTTGAGCTGCAGCGTTACCTCACCGCCGACCGCAAGAAACGACTGAGCAGGCAATCCAACCAGCGGCTCAGCTTCTCCACCCGGTGATGACACTATCGAGCTATCCTTCTCGTCACCAAACCATTGATCCCACAGCCCACCGGTCAGCGACTTAACCTGACGGGTTATCCAGTGCTGGCGTGGGCCGGCATCCAGTGACATGGCGATTGCGGGGGTGGCACAAAACAGCACGGGGGATGCCGGCAGTGCCGCCACTGTTTTCGCAATAGCCGCTGGCAGGAAGCTATTACGCGTAGCAGGCGGCAACTCACCCGTCAGCGCCGGGTCCAGCAACAACTGCGGCCAGGCCACACCTTTATGATACGCAAAACCCGCCTTAACCAGCGGATAAGGGCTGGATTTTTCCGCTGAAGCCCGCCGGACCGGCATCCCCGACCAGAGATCTACCGGTTGGCTACGCGCAACAGCAATCGACACCTCCGACTCAGCAGCTCGTCTGAGCACAGAGGGCTGGGCTGGCAACACCATCGTTGCTGCCGCCGGCGGCTTCATTTCATCATGACGGCACCCCACCAGCCCCAAACTACCCACCACGACGATAATCAATACCTTGCGCCCGACGCTCACAAGCCACCCCCTGAGCGACACCCCACCGCCATCGGGCTAAGCAAGCGCCAGGCCCGACAGGGGTTTATTATCCCGGCACCAAACTCACTATCCGGCCCAATCGGACCAAGGTCGTCACTGCTATCGCGCAAGTACTGATACAGCTGGTCCGGCGATACTGCCACTGATCCTTGCAACAGCCGGGCGACCGTTCCAGTCACATTTGCCGCTGCCAGTCCGGTACCTGACAGCAAGCGCTGACTATGGTCCAATGCGCTGATAGACACATGCCCCCCCCTGGCTGCCAGGTCGATGTGCCCGCCGGTAACCGCGGCGGGTAATCGCTGCCGATCTCCCTGAATCGCCGTCACCGCCAATACCTCAGGCCATGCCGCCGGATATAATGGCGGTGCCAGTACACCGGCATCCCCCACACCCGCCACCAGCACCACCCCTCGCCGCTGCGCCTCAGCGACCAGATGATGAAGAACCGCCCCACCCGAACCGACCGGCCCCAGCTGTATAAGACGGTTATGATCCATCAACGCCTGATCCAGCGCCTGGATCAACGCACTGCTATAACAATAGGCCTCCAAACCCGACGCAGAAGACAGGCATGCCTGATAGCTGAATAACCGCATCGATGCCAGGTGCCGCCCAAGCACCGATGCCAGCGCCGTTCCCGTCCCTCCTGCCTGATAGCCACGACCCGTAAAATCCGCCGCAATCAACTCTCCACCAACACCCGTTAATGCCACCCCGGTATCAATCAGGCCAACCGAAACCGCAGACCCAGACGACTCCGGTCCAACAGCGAAGAGGGGCCCTGCTGCATTTTCCAGCCCACCGCTCGCAAGCTGCAGCCCGGAGGTAAAGATAAGATCAGGCTGGTGCAAAACCTGCGGCTGATTATCTGCCAGCCACTGCTGTGCCACCGCCAACTGCCCCGGCTCCGCCGAATACAGCTGCAGTAACGTAGCGGGTAACACTTGCAGTCGGTCAGCCGACAGCAACTCCATTTCCAGCGCCTGCGCCAACTCAGCGGCCGCCAGCACCCCATCGAGCAGTAAAACCAGTAAACGGCCACGACGCTGCATCGGCTGCAAGGCTGTCATCGGCGTTAATTGCACCTCACACCCCTGACCTTGCTGCAGTGCCCAGCAACCCGGTTGCTCCAGCGTCTGATCCTGCCAGCGAACCTCGCCCAGCTCCGCACAGACTCCGGCTTCACCTGCCAGCGCCGATAACAGGTCAGGGGCCGCCGGTACCAGCCAGCCCCCCTCTCCGGCAGCACTTCGTATCTGCTGACAGCTATCCTGCGTACAAACGACATCACCGTCGCATTCAACCTGCAGCCGTTGCCAGTGCGCCTCATCCACACGGCTGACCAGATACTGCTCCGTCACGCCCGTTTCCCGTATTTGCCAATCGGCCAGCTGGTGGCGGCGCGCCCACTCACCCGCCTCCTGCCAGACCGGCAACCGAAAAACCCGCGTTGGTGCCAGCGACGACTCCGCCACCGCCAGCTCAGCTAGCAACAACGCAGTAACAACGCCTCTGATAAGCTGTACTGCTCTCATGCCCCCCCCCTTTCGGCACCTCTGCTCAGACCGGTCAGCTATGCCCTTGAAATTATGACCCGTAAGTACAACCGCAGTTCGCCTACTCCGCTGGTAAATGCCTGAGCTGCAGTAAACTTTGCCGACTTGACCCATCAGCATGCTCCACCACCAGACGCAATGTCAGCCAGCCAGGGGGCGGCATCAGCGCGACAGGAATTACCGCCACCGGACCAACACTCCGCTGGCGAATCACCGGAACCGGCAACACTCGCCACTGCGCCGATGCCGCCTCTACACGATATTCCAGCCGCGCCCGAACAAACTGATCCGCATCCGCCTGGCCATGCAACACCAAGCCCTCGGCGGGCTGCCAGCTGGCGTGGCTGAAGCGAGACAGCACGAAAGAAGACGGTGACTGACGCAGCGCCGCATCAACATCAAGCAAACCGGCACCGTATAACTGATCATCCCCGGGCGGTCCCATAGCCCGAGCAGACTGACGCATCATCCGCGCCAGCTCGACCGGCCCCAGACCTGGATCACGCCCCAGCAATATGGCTGCAGCACCGGTCACAAAAGGTGCCGCAAATGAATTACCACTGGCACGGTAGTAATCACGCCCGACCACGGCTTCACCCGGCTGATAATCCGCCTCACCACTGCGCTGCAAAAAATCACTGCCAAACGCACGCAGTGACAGAATATCGACCCCCGGTGCAACCAGGTCCAGCCGCATCCCCCAATCAGAAAATTCAGCCCGCTGCTGATCAGCCGCCACCGCACCCACCACCAGCACCCCCGGCAACGCCTCATACCCCTGACCGGCAATCTGCGCCCCCTGGTTACCGGCCGCAACAATCACCAGCCGACCGGCACGACGGGCATCTGCCAGTGCTTTACGCTCCAGCTCACCTGGCGACTGCCCACCCAGACTTAACTGGATCAGCTGCGCACCCTGATCAACCGCATAGCGCACCGCGGCAGCAATATCGCTGCCCCGGCCATAGCCATCACTGTTCAACGCCTTAAGCACCATCAGCCGCGCATTGGGTGCCAGACCACTAATCCCACGGGCATTGTCTGACTGCGCAGCGATAATACCAGCCACATGGGTGCCATGACCGTGATCATCCCAGGGCCGCTGATTGCCAGTGACAAAATTCCAGCCAATCAGATCATCCACCAGACCATTGCCATCATTGTCACGACCATCCGGGCGTTCCAGCGGGTTACGCCAGAACCGCTCAGCAGGCAACTCTGGATGGCGATAATCCACCCCGGTATCAATGATCGCCACCACCACCGGCTGCAATGGCCGTTCCGTAAACAGCGGCAACACTGACTGGCTACCCTCCCCTCGGGCATAGGCATTAATTGCAAACAGCCCCCACTGATCAGGGTAGGCCTGCCCCCAGCTCCCCTGTCGCAACAGCAACGGGTCCGAATAGCCGGCAGCCAGCACAACAGACACCTGCATCCAGCCCGATATCAGCAGTAACAACACCCCTGCGCCTGCTCGCATCACACACCTCCCAGCCTGACCTGTTACTGGTATATGACCCCATCACACTTCCATAAATTCCACACTGGCACAGTGCTATTAAGGTCTGCTAGGCTTCCGCTTCTGACAATAGCATCCAGCCTTCGGCTTGCTACCCCTGCGTTCTCAACTAAGGAGACCCCCATGGAAGGATGGCTTACGTCGCGCTACCGCCTGATAACGGTTGTCGTCGTGCTGCTGCTGGCAGGCTTTACAACCACCAGCCTGATCAGTTACTCGATCTCCCGCGATGCCATTCGTGAGTCCATTATTCGTAATGAACTGCCGCTGTCTTCGCACACTATTTTTTCCGAGATCCAGGCTGACCTGCTCAAACCTGTATTCGTTTCATCATTAATGGCCCAGGACACCTTTGTCCGGGACTGGGTACTGGCGGGCGAGCAGACCCCCAATGATATGCAACGCTACCTGGATGAAATTCGTAAACGCTATTCGGCATTCAGTAGTTATTTCATCTCCGAAAAGACCCTGAATTACTACCATTACTCCGGTATTTCCCGTCAGGTTAACCCCGCTCTCCCTGCTGATCAGTGGTTCTGGGACGCCAAGAAAATGGACGAAGCCTATGTGGTAAACCTGGATCACAATAAAGAGCAGGACGCTCAGCTGACGGTGTATATCAACCACCGGGTCATGGATTATGACAATAATTTTATTGGCGTAACCGGTGTCGGACTGGGGCTGAATTCGGTGCAGCAACTGGTCAACAAATATCAGGATAACTTCCGTCGCAATATCTACTTTGTCGATCAGGCCGGCCAGGTACAACTGCATTCAAAACGCACAGCCAGCAGCGCGACTTCAATTCTTGAACAGCCCGGCATCAGCCATATCGCCCACCAGATTCTGAGCCAGAACTACGGCACCTTCAGTTATCAACGTGAGGGGGAAAAGATGCTGCTGACCAGCCGGTACCTGCCTGAACTCAAATGGTATTTGCTGGTAGAGCTACGTGAAGCTGATGCGATGAAGGAAATCCGTAACAGCCTGCTGATGAACCTGATGATTGGCGCACTGGTAGTCGGGGTCATTGCAATGGTTATCACCAGCACTCTTAGCGCCTTTCATCGTCGAATGGAGCACATGGCCACCACCGACAAGCTCAGCGGGCTGGGTAATCGCCAGTATTTTGATATGGTGCTGGCCCAGGCTCTGAACCACTATTCCCGCAACCTGCAGCCTTTCTCATTAATTGTGCTGGATATTGATCACTTCAAACAGGTAAATGATCAACTGGGCCACAGCGCTGGCGACCAGGTCATTCAGACTTTAAGCCGGCTTCTTGGCGACTGCATCAGGCGCAGCGACAGCCTGTGTCGCTGGGGCGGTGAAGAGTTTGTGATTCTGGTGCCCGACTGCAGCCGGGAGGATGCGTACAACCTGGCGGAAAAAATCCGCCAGAAAACAGCTGCCACCTCATTGATGACAGAGCACCCTGAGCGCGTTATTACGCTCAGTGCCGGGGTAACGGTAGTTCAGCAAAACGATACCGCCAGCCAGTTATTCAGCCGTGCTGATAACGCTCTTTACCGCGCCAAAGGCAACGGTCGTAATCGGGTAGACGCTGGCTGAGTCATCGAGGTTAATTAGCCAGTAATGAGAGATAGCGCTCAGCCTGAGCCGTGTAAAAGCGCACCTCCATTGCTGGCTGCCCCTCTTCTTTGGGCGTCATGACTGACAGGCAAGCCGGGTTATCTGCATTAAAACTCACCGCATTGCGCTTCAGGTCCAGCAGACTGACATTAAACAGCGGCATCTGTTTGGCATAGGCAACCAGATGCGTGTCAGTCAGCGCCAGGGCACCATTAAACCAGCGTCGCTCAGCACAGCTGTTTGCCGCGTAGATCATACCGATGGTCAGCTTTACTTCCTTATCGTACAACTGCACCTCACCACCATCCAGCTGTTGCTGAACCGCTTCAGGAAAACGATTTTCTGCTCTGTACATGCGAACTCTCCCTGGTTGCCTATTGCTGTCGTGCACAAAATCGCCGATAAGCGTGACTCTTTAATGACACACTCCCCGCCCTGTTATTTACAAAGAGTAACCAAAGCCCGCAAAGCCTTAGACCACAAGGCCTTGCATCGACCTACCTTATAATTACCACCAGGACTAAGGGCTATGACCCCGCGACAGCAATGACGATCCTATGCAGAACAGTCGCTAAATTACGCAACTGCACAGGCTTCACAGCTCAGTACAGCATCAACAAAACAACCCACACGCCGAACCCAGCCAGCCCTGGTCGGTCTGACCTTACATATACTTGAACGGTGAGACGACACGGAGGGCAGAACATGTTTGAGAGCATTCCAACCAGTCCGGTTGATCCGATCTTCAAGGTAATGGCGGCCTGCCAGGCGGATCTACGGCCGGGCAAAGTCGATCTGGGGATCGGTGTTATCCGCGATGCACAGGGCCAGACCCCAGTGATGGCCGCCGTCAGCCAGGCGGAGCAACAGCTGTATCGCAACCAGCGCAGCAAGGCATATCTGGGCCCGGCAGGGAGGCTGGAGTACTGCCAGGCACTGGCCCGGTTGCTACTACCCACATTAACTGAGCCTGATCGACTGGCCGTAATTCAGACACCCGGCGGCACCGGCGCACTGCGGGTAGCCGCTGATCTGCTGAACTTTACCCACCCCGGAGGCCGCCTGTGGCTATCGGATCCACCCTGGGTGACTCACCGTGCCATCTTCCCTGCTGCCGGGTTACAACTACAGGACTATCGCTACCAGCACCCCGGCCACAGCGGGCTGGATTTTGACGCCCTGCTGGCAGATCTCAGTCATGTACAACCTGGTGATACCGTACTGCTGCAGGTGGCAGGCCATAACCCGACCGGCTGCGATCTTAACCATCAACAGTGGCACCAGCTGTCAGCCCTGCTGGCCGAGCGCAACGCACTGCCACTACTTGATCTTGCCTACCACGGCCTGGCACAGTCACTCACCGTCGACTGCGAGCCTCTGGCTATCATCGCCCAATACCATAGCCAGTGGCTGCTCTGTTACTCCTGCTCCAAAAGCTTTGGTCTGTATAACGAGCGCACCGGTGCCCTGTTTATTCACACAGCCAACCCGGCACTGACCCGGCGTGTCCAGCAGGAAGCGGTCAACCGAATCTGCGCCAACTACTACATGCCACCCGACCACGGTGCCGCTGTGGTTGCCACGATTCTGGCCAGCAAGGAGCTGAGCCTGCGATGGCAACAGGAACTCGACCAGAGTCGACAACGCCTGCAACAACAACGTCAGCAACTGGTACAGGCGCTCAATCAGCGGCTGCCAGGGCAGTGGTCACAACTGGCCAGCCAGCAAGGCCTGTTCAGCTACCTCGGCCTGAGCACAACTCAGCTCGAGCAGCTGGCACAACAGCACGGGGTCTATCTGGGGGCAGGCGGGCGTATTAATATCTCAGGACTGAACTCGCAGAACCAGCGCATAGTGGTGACGGCAATTAGCGCCGTGGTAAGGGCTGATCATAAACAAGCTGAAGGGGTGTAACGGACTGGTCACTCCCGCCTGGCTGGCGAGGGCACAACAGGTGATGGTCTTACTACCAGCCCATCACCTGTTTGATAAACGGAATCGTAACTTTGCGCTTGGCACTGAGAGACTCGCGGTCGAGCCGTTCAAGCAGCTCCAGCAGATCACCCATATCGCGGCTGGCATGGTAGATCAGGTAACGCACCGCATCTTCACCCAGCTGGATACCACGGTCGGCAGCCCGACTGCGGATCGCCACCACCTTGTCATCATCAGCCAGTGGCTGCAGCTGAAAGACCATCCCCCAGGTCAGCCGGGAGGCCAGATCAGGCAGCTTGATTCCCAACAAACGCGGCGGTACTGACGCACCAATGATCAGGTGATTATTCTGCGCCCGTACCCGGTTAAAAAAGTGGAACAGGCCATGCTCCCACTCTTCATTACCACTGATCGCTTCCACATTGTCGAGGCAGACCAGATCAAGATGCTCCAGCCCTTCGAGCACCTGGGGCCCACCCATCGCCATCAGTTCATCCATCGGCAGATAGGTCGCACTACGATGTGCAGGCTCGGCACCATTACAGGCGGCCTGCAACAGATGACTGACACCCACGCCATGCCCCCCCCAGTAGTACAGCAACAGCTCACCCTTGCCCTGACAGGCAGTGAGTGCCATTGCCTGGCCCAACTGGTTACTGGCACCGGCAAAGAAGTTATCAAAACGGGCGTCATCATTGATATCGACGCTCAGGGGAATCTGGAAGGGTGTGCTACTGCTCATGCACTCTGTTCATTGTTGTTGTCATGTTCAACCGATTCATTGCGAGGCTGCGAGTAAAGCGAACTGCCTTTATAGCCGTCATGCAGATGGCGCAACAATACCATAATCACTGCCGCCACCGGCAAGGCCAGCAAAACACCGACAAAGCCGGCCAGCTGGCCACCGGCCATAATCGCAAAGATCACCGCCACGGGGTGTAAGCCAATGCGATCCCCCACCAGCAGCGGGGTCAGCACCGTCCCTTCCAGCATCTGGCCAACGCCGAAAACAGCGCCAACCCAGAGCAACATGGAGGGGTCCTGAAACTGCATAAGCGCGGCAATGGCAGCCGCCGCAAAACCAATAATAAAGCCCATATAAGGCACAATACTGGCAAGCCCCGCCAGCATACCGATAAGCAGCGCGAGATCAAGCCCCACCAGCCACAAGCCAACCGCATAGATTCCACCCAGCGCCATCATCACAATTAGCTGACCTTTAACAAAAGCCCCGAGCACCTCATCGCACTCTGTCGCCCAGAGGCTGACACGGCCTTCTATATTACGCGGCAGCAGGCGATGCAGTTTGGCGATCATCAGGTCCCAGTCACGCAGCAGGTAAAACGTCACCACCGGAATCAGCACCAGGTTCGCCAGCCAGACGGCCAGCGCCAGGCCCGAACGGGTAATGCTACCCAGCACCTGCTTCATCAGATCACCGGTCTGTTGCCAGTCGGCAATCAGCAAGCTGCGCAGGCTATCAAACTGCAGCGCGGCAGCATCAATGCCAAAGGTCAGTTCCAGCCAGGGCAACAAACGGCTATCGACCAGCTCCAGCCCCACCGGCACCAGCGCGACCAGCACTCGAACCTGCTGGCTAAGCTTGGGCAACAGTAGCAACACCAGCGCCGCCATTGCCGTACTGAGACAGGTAAAAACAACCACCACGGCAACCGTACGTGAACAGCCCACCGCCTCGAGCCGGTCCGCCACCGGATCACACAGGTAAGCCAGCAATGCCCCGACCAGAAAAGGTGACAGTATCGGTGCCAGCAGATACACCAGCGCCAATAGCACCAGAGTAAGTATCAGGAAAAACCAGCGTTGCGACTCCGTTACCATGATCATCTCCAGCTGTTCAGCCTCTCTTAGCCCTGCCAGCGATAGCGTAAAAGCAGCCTGTTTTCATCAACCGGCACACCAGCATTCACCGGCGCCATACGTGGCTCCAGCCGCACGGCACGTTCCAGCTGCTCCACCCGACCATCAAGCTGCACACGCAGCAACAACCGAGTGCCTTCCACCTGTTCAACCACCACCGCGGTAACTATTGTCAGACGGTTCAGATACCCCACCACCGCAGCATAATCCGCCAGCGTACGAACATTGGTGATATCCAGCTGCAGGCCTTCCATATAATTGCTGTCGCTGGCACCGGACAGCGCGGCGAACAGCTTATCCGACACTTGCTCAACCGCAGCCCCCAGCGCCTCTTCACTGTTACCCTGGGTGGTAAAACGCTGCTCGGCACCCTGCCCCAGCAGCAGCAGCCAGTCGACAGACCAGTTGCCACCAGGCAACGGCGTCATTCGCCCGGCCAGAGTAGCATCCGGTCGGTAACGACTGGACGCCTGCTCAATCCCATTGCGAAACAGTCCCCACAGGTCCGACACCGGCAGATTCTGCTGATCGGTCAGATCATAGAGCGGCAGCTGTACCGGCAGACCACGCGTAGCCGCGCGGTTCATCATAGTGGAAAGTAAACGATTATCAGCCGACAGATAGTCACGCTGGTTCTGCCGCTCAGCGGCCAGCCACAGCATCAGCGTAGGCCGTTGAGCACCCATCGGCCGCTCATTAGCCTGGCGCAACAGCTTATCCACCAGCGTGGTATCAAAATCCAGCGCCAGCGCCAGTGCTGGCTGCTGGGTACCACTGGCATCGGCGACAGCCCGGCCTGTTTTGCGGTAAGCATAACCACGCAGCAAGGCACCGGGTGCCTGCAGTGCTTGCTGAACCACCGGTTTACCCAGCACATTACGACTGCCGGAGACTTTGATCAGTACGCCAGCAAGGCCATCAGCCAGCTGGCTGGTAGCTGGCGCGCCCTGTTGAACAGGCACCAGCAGCTGACTGCTATAAAGCCCGGAGACCTCACCTGCGCGCAGTGCACCAGCGGCCAGCATTAACAGTATAAAGAGGGGCCAGAAACGTTTTTTCATTGCGTCCTTATCTCACCTTCGTCAGCGGGTGCGGGCTCAAAAACAGGGCCTAAATCCGGTCCCTGGAACAGCGGGCTACTTTAACACAGGATCACAGTGGCGATAACCGCATCACCGTCAGAACAACCGGTCCAGGCCGATAGCCCCTGTGCAACAAAAGAGGTAGAATAGCGCCCGTTCTGGAACCTTGCCTGTGCAGGGCTCCGTTACCGCTTAAATTTTGCCAAAGGTTTAATGAATCCATGTCTACTGGTTCCGACAACACCTCCCTGAGCTACAAAGATGCTGGCGTCGATATCGATGCAGGTAACGCCCTGATTGAACGTATCAAAGGCGTTGCCAAGCGCACTGCCCGTCCTGAAGTGATGGGTGGCCTGGGTGGTTTCGGCGCGCTGTGCCGTATCCCTCAGGGTTACAAAAACCCGATTCTGGTTACAGGCACCGATGGTGTTGGCACCAAGCTGGCGCTGGCGAAAGACCTGAACAAACATGACACCATCGGGATCGATCTGGTGGCCATGTGTGTTAACGATCTGGTCGTTGCTGGCGCTGAGCCGCTGCAGTTCCTGGATTACTACGCGACAGGCAGCCTGAACGTAGATATGGCAGCCGATGTGGTTGCCGGTATCGGCACCGGTTGTGAACTGGCCGGTGCTGCACTGGTTGGCGGTGAAACCGCTGAAATGCCAGGTATGTACAATGGCGACGAATACGATCTGGCCGGTTTCTGTGTCGGTATCGTTGAAGAAGATCAGATCATCGACGGCAGCAAGGTCAAGTCTGGCGATACGCTGATCGGTCTGGCCTCTTCCGGCCCGCACTCCAACGGCTACTCGCTGATCCGCAAGATCATTGAAGTACGCGGTGCTGATCTGTCGCAGGATCTGGATGGCCGCCCGCTGGGCGATGCCCTGATGGAACCGACTCGCATCTACGTTAAATCTCTGCTCAAGCTGATCAAAGAGAGCCAGGTTAATGCCCTGTCTCACATCACCGGTGGCGGCCTGCTGGAAAACATCCCGCGCGTACTGCCAGCAGATGCCAAAGCTGTAATCGACCTGGACTCCTGGCAGCTGCCAGCCGTGTTCAACTGGTTGCAGGAACAGGGCAACGTTGAAGCACGCGAAATGTACCGCACCTTTAACTGTGGTGTAGGCATGGTGATCGCCGTCCCTGCTGATAAAGCTGACGAAGCACTGCAGATGCTGACAGACTCCGGCGAAAACGCCTGGGTAATCGGTCAGATCGAAGATGCAGCGGCTGGCGAAGAGCAGGTTGAACTGCGCAGCAAGGACGCCTGAGCCCAATGGCCAAACAGATTGTCGTACTGATCTCCGGTAGCGGCTCCAATCTGCAGGCCATCCTTGATGCGATCCAGGCGGGTCGCATTGAGGGCCAGGTCAGCGCGGTTATCTCCAACAAAGCCGGTGTATTCGGGCTGGAGCGCGCTGAGACTGCAGGGATCGTCACCGAAGTGATCGATCACAAAGCCTTCGACAGCCGTGAAGCCTTTGATATCGAGCTGGCCTCACGCATCGATGCCTGCCAGCCTGATCTGGTGGTACTGGCAGGCTTTATGCGCATCCTGACAGCAGACTTTGTCCGCCACTACCAGGGTCGCCTGCTGAATATCCACCCATCACTGCTGCCGAAGTACAAAGGCCTGCATACTCACCAGCGCGCGCTGGACGCCGGAGATGCAGAGCACGGTTGTACTGTGCACTTTGTTACCGAAGAGCTGGATGGTGGGCCGCTGGCAGTTCAGGGGGCAGTCAGCATTGATGCGGATGATAGTGCCGACAGCCTGCAACACAAAGTGCACAAGGTCGAACATCAGATTTACCCTTATACGGTAGAACTGTTCTGCGCCGACCGACTGGCATGGAGCGAACACGGCGTAACGCTGGATGGCAGCCCCCTTCCTGCCTCCGGTTATCGCTTTGAAGGCTGACAACAGACTCTAACGGACTAAAAAGGTGACCTATGTTGAACACACTGATCAGACCCGCTGCAAAACTGCTGCTGGCCACTGCGCTGAGTGTCTCAGCGGTCACCGCGTTTGCGGTCGAACTTCAGCCCTACCAGGCGCGTTATAGCCTGGACTGGGCATCCGGCGTCAGCTTCAGTGGCGACGCCGTTCGCAGCCTGCGCCGTGAAGGCGACGGCTGGCTGCTGGAAACCAATGCTAAAGCCATGTTTGCCAGCCTGGCCGAAAGCAGCCACTTCACACTCAACCCCACAATTCAGCCGCAGCAATACCACTTCAAGCGTAAAATTCTGGGTAAGAAACGCAAAGCTCAACTCGACTTCGACTGGCAACAGCAGCAAGTCACCAATAACGTCAATGACAAACCCTGGACCATGGCCATTGCACCCGGCGTGCTGGACAAACTCAGCGTGCAGCTACAACTGCGGCTGGACCTCAAAGCCGGGAAAACACAGTTTGAGTATCAGGTCGCCGATGGCGGCAAGCTGAAAACCTACCGCTTCAAGCTGGATGGCAAAGAGTCCATCAAGACTCCCGCTGGCACCTTTGATGCAGTGAAAGTCAGCCGCGACCGTGGCAGTGACAGCCAGCGTAAAACCTGGATCTGGTTTGCCCCCACCATGGATTATCTGATCGTCAAAATTCATCAGGTGGAAAAATCCAAGAAAGAGTACAAGCTGGTACTCAAAGAGGTCGCGCACTAAGCGCACCTCGCACCCCCCCTTAAAACCCTGAGCTCAGAACAGATTCAGCGGCACCTTCAGATACACCCGACCATTGGCCTCTGGCTCCGGCATCTGCCCGGCGCACATATTAATCTGCACCGACGGTAACAGCAGCCGTGGCACCGCCAGGGTGGCATCACGGGCCTGACGCATCTGTACAAACTCCGCCTGCGTTACCCCACTGCGAATATGCACATTGGCCGCCTTCTGCGCACCAACGGTTGTTTCGTAACTAAAGCTGTCTCGCCCCGGCGCTTTATAGTCATGACACATAAACAACCGGGTCGTTTCAGGCAACGCCAGCAAACGCTGCACCGAGGCATACAGCTGCGCCGCATCTCCGCCGGGGAAGTCACAGCGCGCCGTGCCATAATCCGGCATAAATAGCGTATCACCAACAAACACCGTATCACCCACCTGATAGCTGACACAGGCCGGGGTATGGCCAGGCGTATGCAATACAGAGATCTCAAGCTCGCCCAGTGTCAGCGCGTCACCATCGCCAAACAGCTGATCAAACTGGCTGCCATCACGCAGGAAGGACGACTGACTGTTAAACGCCTCACCGAACACCTGCTGCACCTGGGTAATCTGGTTACCGATGCCAATTTTTCCGCCGCAGCGCTGTTGCAAAAAACGCGCGGCAGACAGGTGATCCGCATGGACATGGGTTTCCAGAATCCAGCACAGGCGTAAGCCGTGCTGCTCAATCCAGCGCACAATCTGTTCGGCGCTGTCTGTCGCCGTGCGCCCAGCGGCATAGTCAAAATCCAGCACCGGGTCGATCACCGCACAATCGCCGCTGGCACTATCCGTCACCACATAGCTGAAGGTATTACTGTCGTTATCAAAGAACGCTTCTATCTGTAGTGCCATCATTGCCTCCCCGGCTCACCCTCATCATCCAGCTCAATCTGCTCCGGCAGTATGAACCAGCACAACGCGGCAGATTGATGATTCAACCCCAGAGCATACCGGCTTTCACCACGGCGTGACCTGCACAATTCGTCTTCTGCCTGCTGCAACAAAGCCGCAAAATCAACCGGCAGGCCATTCTCAACTGTAATCACCTGTTCAGGATGACAGTCCGTCAGCGCCACCGGCAGCTCGACCTGCTGCCCCTGATAACGCCAGACACCCGCAGCAGTATCGAACTGATAAAACGGTAGCAAACACCAGCCGTATTCTGCCACCAGCTCCACCGCCCGCACCAGGTAATCGAAGCTGGCCTCATCAATAAAGTAATTAAAGTTTAGCCGGGTCCAGCCTGGCCGCAGTACGCTATCCCCGGCCAGTAATCGGGCTTCCAGCGCCTTGCTGTCCGCCATCGTCAGCCCCAGCAAATGATGGCCGTAAGGCCCAGCGCAAGAGCAGCCGCCCCGCGCCTGAATACCAAACAGATCATTGAGCAGCGCCACCACAAAACCATAATGCAACGGCTTGCCCTGGTGGTGGATCTGAAACGAACAAATCGACAGCCGCTCCGCCTCCGTACCGCCAAGCACCTCAATCGCCGAATGCTGCTCCCAGCGATGCAAGGCACGCTGCATAAACCCATGTTCCAGCGCTTCTATCTGCGCGGTACCCACCTGCTGCTGCAGCTGAAACACCAGCCCGGCCCGGATTGATTCAACAATGGCTGGCGTACCACCCTCTTCACGCCGCTCAATATCCGTGCTGTAGCAATGATCCTCCGGCGTGACATACACCACCGTGCCGCCACCCGGCACTGCCGGTATGGTATTCGTCAGAATCTGTTCATTAACCACCAGCACCCCCGGCGTTCCTGGCCCGCCGATAAACTTATGCGGCGAGATAAACAGTGCATCCTGACCCTGCGCCTGCAGATCAATCGCCACATAGGGCGCAGCCGCTGCATAATCCCAGAATGCCAGCGCGCCATGCCGGTGCAGCAGCTCGCTGATCGTCCGCACATCGGATTTAATTCCGGTGACATTGGAGGCCGCCGAGAAACTGCCTATTTTCAGCGGCCGATCCGCATAGCGCTGCAGCTCAAGCGCCAGCTGGCACTGATCGATCTGGCCCTGATTATCCAGCGGAATCGACACCAGGGTCGTAATGCTCTCGCGCCAGATCAGCTCATTCGAGTGATGCTCATAAGGGCCTATAAACACCACCGGCCGCTGGCTATCCTCAATCTGCTGGTCAAAGCCATGCTGGCCATCCAGCTGGGGTGGCAAACGCAGATTCAGCATACCGATCAGCTTATCAATCGCGGCCGTCGCCCCGGAGCCAGCAAAAATCACCTTATGCTGCGCCGTGCCATTCACCGCACTACGTATCTGCTGGCGCGCCTGCTCGCGCAGCGCCGTACTCTGGCGGCCGGTAAACGAGGTTTCCGTATGGGTATTGGCATAACCAGGCAGCACCCGGTGCTGAATAAACGCTTCAATAAATGTCAGCCCCCGCCCTGATGCAGTGTAATCGGCATACACCAGCGGTTTCTGACCAAACGGCGTGCTGATTGGCAGCCCTTCCCCAATGACTGAACGACGAATCTGCGCTAACAACGACATACCTTCCCTCTACAACGGCTGAGTGAATCATGGTTTCAGTGTAGAGGTCGGCAACTGAAACATTGTTTGCTTTTGAATACTCAATCCATAAAGATAAGCAACTTTGATTCATATTTTTATCATTATCAGAAACGATCGACCAATCAGAACATAAAGACAGGAACACTGGATGAAAATCGACCCCACTGACCGCCACATCCTTACCCTGCTACAACGCGATGCCAGCCTGTCCGTCGCCGAAATCGCGGACCAGGTCGCACTGTCCAAAACCGCCTGCTGGCGGCGGATTCATGCGCTGGAAAACGCCGGGGTTATCCGTAAACGGGTCGCCCTGCTCGACGCCAGTAAACTAAACCTGCCGTTAACGGTCTACATTTCGGTGCGCACCAGTCAGCATAACGAAAGCTGGGCGGAGAATTTCCAGCGGGTGCTGGCAGATATTCCCGAGGTGCTGGAGGTGTGCCGGATGAGTGGTGATCTGGACTATCTGATCAAAGCGGTGGTCAGCGATATGCCCGATTACGACCGGCTGTATAAAAAGCTGATCAAAGCCAACCTGTCGGATGTCAGCTCCAGTTTTGTGATGGAACAGATGAAAAGCACCACCGAGCTGCCGCTGGATCACCTGCCGCCGCGCTAGCGCGAAAACGCACCGTCCTGATACCGCATTGCACCCAGGCGGGCAGATGCGGTGCGCCTGTCATCGCCTCTTACAGCCACTTTTTGCGTTCCCCAGACAAACACGTTTAAAGATCTTTTAGGATTTTAACGCCGAAAACCATACAAACAACCTCATTAGCGACTCAAACGCATCTAACACTCATACCTGGCACAGCCTGTGCAAATACTCAGTCAGATTTTCCAGTGTGTCGCGAACAACCATCCACCCGCTGCAACGGCGCAGCGGCCCGGTTGTCGTGAGCACCAGCAGCCTTTCGGGCTTAGTCGATCGTAGCGAGGAATGATCCGGTTTGAGGCAGTTTTTGCGGAATTTTGAGGCGAATAGCGAGCTATTTAACGAAAAATACCGCAAAAAGTGACCAAATCAGGGCTATCCGCAGTAGATCAGTACTGAGCCCGACAGGCTGCAAACTTGAACAAAGGCGTTCAGAGTCTGCCCCATGCGAGGCAGATCCTGACGCCTTTTTTTATGGATGAGAGGCCGCCTATGAGCAACAGCAGCACCCTGAACCTGTTCTCGATGACAGGAAAAATGAAGATCCTGCACTTCAGCTGGATCGCCTTTTTTATCACCTTTTTCGTGTGGTTCAACCACGCCCCATTACTGGGTTCCATCGCTGCCAGCCTGGGCCTGACCAGCGCTGAAGTGAAAACCCTGCTGATCCTCAACGTCGCCCTGACCATCCCGGCACGGGTGATCATCGGCATGCTGACCGATAAATTCGGCCCACGTATCGTCTACGCCACCTTGCTGGCTGTGGCGAGCGTACCCTGTTTCGCCTTTGCGCTGTCGCAGGATTTTGCCCAGGCGGCGATCTCCCGCTTCCTGCTGGGCTTTATCGGCGCAGGCTTCGTTGTCGGCATCCGTATGGTCAGCGAATGGTTCCCGGCTAACGAGCTGGGTACCGCTGAGGGCATCTACGGAGGCTGGGGTAACTTTGGTTCCGCTGCGGCTGCAATGTCTTTGCCAACCCTGGCACTGGTATTTGGCGGCGAAGACGGCTGGCGTTACGCTGTCGCGCTGACCGGTGTAATCAGCCTGGTATTCAGTGTGATCTGGTACGTCAACGTTAACGACACGCCAGCAGGTTCCACTTACTTCAAGCCGAAAAAAATCGGCGGTCTGCCCGTCACCAGCAAAAGTGATTTCTACTTTATGCTGGTGATGAAACTGCCAATGTACGCTGCCCTGGCACTGCTGACCTGGAAGCTATCACCTTACGGTGTATCCATCCTGTCAGACACCGCTGCACTGGTAATCTACATCAGCCTGGGGCTGATCCTGATCTACGACTGTTTCAGTGCTTACCAGGTCAATAAACCAATCTTTGTTGCCGAGGTGCCGAAAGAGCAGCGCTACGCCTTCAAACAGGTTGCTGTACTGAACGTACTCTACTTCGCCACTTTTGGCTCCGAGCTGGCCGTAGTCTCCATGCTGCCGCTGTTCTTCGCCGATGTGTTCGAGCTGGATATGGTATACGCAGGCCTGCTGGCCTCGGCTTACGCCTTTATGAATCTGATGTCTCGCCCGGGTGGCGGCTGGATCAGTGACCGCTACGGCCGTAAACGCACCCTGCTGATTCTCACCGCAGGCCTGGCCGCCGGTTACGCCCTGATGTCGATGATCGACAACAGCTGGCCGCTCTACCTGGCCGTGATTGTCGCCATGGCCTGCTCGTTCTTTGTCCAGGCAGGTGAAGGTGCCGTGTTTGCCGTGGTGCCCCTGATCAAACGCAGCCTGACCGGTCAGATCGCCGGTATGACCGGTGCCTACGGCAACGTCGGCGCGGTGTTCTACCTCACCGTACTGTCGATGGTCAGCTACCAAGCATTCTTCACTGTTATCGCCATCACCGCCGTGGTCGGCTTCTTCGCCCTGCTATTACTGGAAGAACCGAGCGGCCATATCGTTGAAGTGAACGAAGATGGTAGCGTAGAGATGATCAAAGTCAGCTGAGTATGTAGCAACCCTGATCGCCAGCAAGCTGGCTCCTACGATGCAAGTCCGTGCCAAGCCCTTCCCTGTAAAGGCACCAATCTCACAGGGAGGGGTCTGCCACGATGGAGCCTGATTTCTGTTTTTGGCTATTGCTCTACCTGAAAAATAGTGTGGAGATGACACTGGCACCTCTATCAACGCCGACTCTGAACGGCCCGGAAATTCAGTACAGATGACGCGATCAGGGCAAAAGCTGTTTGAGCGAAGCGAGTTCTTTTTCCCAGCGGCAGCTGAACTTAATTTACGGAAATAGCCGTTCAGCCGGAGGCATGCGGGGATTGTTAAGGGGGCGCGCCGCCCCCTTGACGCGCCGGGAGGCAAGACCGGGCTATCAGGCAGCACTATATCTGTTAAACGCTTTGGCCTTACACTCTATGCGAGAATACAGGATTACCTGAAACTCCAGAAACCGGCTATGTATACGCCATGGAAGTACATCATTATTGAGTCAGTGACCGGTAAGTGTTTAGTCTGCCGGTTGAAACTGGACTCATGTCATCTTTTAGTCGTTTTATGGCCTGTGAGGGAAAATTTCTCTGGTGTATCCCCTGGTAGCTATACATAATTTTCAGCCCTACCTTGCAAGGTGGGTAAGCTTGTAAGGTAGGGTAACCTTGCATGGTCGCATTATTAAAATGTTATGCGTACTAGGAGATCTGCGATGCCTGAAAGGTGGGCAAGATTCGATACAGAAAGTAATGCCATCGATAGTTTAGAAAAGACAGCTAGCTTTCTTCGTACGGTTAAAGATAATCATGAGGACTGGAAATGGGTTGTGGTTTCTTCCTTTTCATCACTTTATGGTTTTGCCATTCAGGTAGCAAAAGGTAGTGATGACCGTTGTGTAATAGAGGTATCAAAGAAAGGACGTGAAAAGTTAATTACTTTTGGTAAGGCACTTAAAATATGTAAACAGTCTATAGGTGCAAGATCCGCTCTTGATACATCTAAATCAGAAGATAATTCAATTGAAATAATTCAAAATGAATTTCGTAATAACTTTGAGCATTTCAATCCAGGTTCATGGAGCATTGAAGTTTCTGGTTTCCCCGATCATATATTAAATATTGTTAATGTTATTGAGCGTTTAGCTTTAGAGCACAACTTCTATTCCCATATAAACGAGAGTCAAAAATCAAACTTGAAGTATGTATTGGCTGAGTGTAAATTCATAACTTCACAGCTAAGTGAAATGTACGCATAACAAGCTGTTCAAGCGGGACAAATAACAGTTGGCTGGTTCCGCTTCGCTACACATTTTAGCCAACTACAATTTGCCCCTTAACAGGGCGTTAGGTGTTTTTAGATTGATGATGAAAACTTTATTGTTGGTGGTTATATTTTTTAGTGCTCAAGCATGGTCAATAGTACCAAATACTGAATACTA
>CAJXNY010000038.1 GCA_913057435.1 uncultured Oceanospirillaceae bacterium
CTATCCTCTTCGTCGGCAGCGTCAGATGTGTATAAGAGACAGGCACTGTACATAATAGAGAGCTGTTAGTTGGAAAACGTAGTAGAAACCACCACCCCTGATGCTGGCCTTAATCGCCGATTTACAGTCGCACCCATGATGGACTGGACTGACCGTCATTGCCGGTACTTTCACCGCCAGCTGTCGCAGCACGCGGTGCTGTACACCGAGATGGTGACGACCGGGGCGTTGATCCATGCTGAACCTGCCCGTTTCCTGGACTTTAATGCCGCCGAGCATCCGCTGGCATTACAGCTGGGCGGCAGCAATGTGCAGGACCTTGCCCATTGTACCGAGATGGCTGAACAGTGGGGCTATGACGAGGTCAATCTGAATGTCGGCTGCCCGAGTGATCGGGTGCAGAACAATATGATTGGTGCCTGCCTGATGGCCCACCCACAGCTGGTGGCAGACTGCCTGCATGAGATGCAGTCGCGGGTGCGTATTCCGGTAACGGTCAAGCACCGGCTGGGAATCGATGATATGGACAGTTATGAAGAACTGCATAACTTTGTCGATATTGTGCGCAGCTCTGGCTGTAAAACATTCATTGTCCACGCCCGCAAAGCGATTCTGAAAGGCCTGAGCCCGAAGGAAAACCGCGATGTACCGCCGTTAAAGTATGACTGGGTTTACCAGCTGAAACAGGATTTCCCTGAGCTGGAGATTCTGATCAACGGTGGCATCAAAACACTGGACGAAAGCCAGCAACATCTGGCACAGCTGGATGGCGTGATGCTGGGCCGCGAAGCCTACCAGAACCCCTACCTGATGGCTGAGGTTGATCAGCAGCTGTACGGTTGCGACCAACCCCTTAAAAGCCGTAAAGACGTTGCCTTATCCATGCGCGATTATATCGCCGAGCAACTGTCGCAGGGCAGCTATCTGAACCATATCGTACGCCACACCCTGGGCCTGTTTCATGGCCAGCGCGGCGGCCGTCAGTATCGCCGCTATCTGAGTGAAAATGCCTATAAACCGGGTGCCGACCTGTCTGTTTTTGATGAGGCGCTGGCACGTGTACCGGACTAACCACTAAGAATTAAGAAGCGAACCCGAGCATGCAGAACCAACTGGAACAATTGAAAGCCCTGACCACCGTTGTTGCCGATACCGGCGATATTGAAGCAATCCGTCAGTTCACCCCGGTCGATGCCACCACCAATCCATCGCTGCTGCTCAAGGCCGCCGAGATTGCTGACTACGCACCGCTACTGGATCAGGCACGCAACTGGGCTGACCAGCAAGGCAACAACGGCGAACTGCGGCTGCAGGATCTGACTGATGCGTTTGCGGTGAAAATTGGCCGTGAAATTCTGGATATCATTCCGGGTCGGGTCTCAACCGAGGTGGATGCCCGGCTGTCTTTCGGCACCGCCGCTACCGTTGCCCGCGCTCACAAGCTGATCGCACTGTACCAAGCCGAAGGCATCAGCAAAGACCGCGTACTGATCAAGATCGCCGCCACCTGGGAAGGCATTCAGGCCGCCCGCGAGCTGGAGCAACAAGGTATTCAGTGCAATCTGACACTGCTGTTCAACATCGCCCAGGCCGTGGCCTGTGCCGATGCCAGTGTGTATCTGATCTCGCCGTTCGTGGGCCGCATTCTGGACTGGCACAAAGGCCAGCAGCCTGAGGCTGATTTCTCTGGCAAAAATGATCCCGGCGTTCAGTCGGTCAGCCAGATCTACCAGTACTACAAAGCCCATGGCCACAGCACCATCGTGATGGGTGCCAGCTTCCGCAGCGCCGATGAGATCCGCAACCTGGCTGGCTGTGACCGCCTGACCATTGCACCCGCACTGATGCAGGAACTGGCTAACAACGAGGCCGAGCTAAGCCGTGCCCTGAGCCCGGCAGCGACCGACGCCCCAGCCGTCATCGCCTGCAGCGAAGCAGATTTCCGCTGGATGATGAATGAAGACGCAATGGCGACAGAGAAGCTGGCAGAGGGAATTCGTAAATTTGCCATCGATCAGGTAGCACTGGAGCAGTTGTTGCAGGGTAAATAATCTGTATCGCGATAACGCAGCAGCCATGTAAAGTGGCTCGCTGCACCGCCTGAATAGCGACCAATCCAGCCCTCAACAACCCGCCGGATACAACTGATTTTCAGGCACAAAAAAAGGGCCTGAGTGCATCCTTGCAACAGGCCCTTCATAGCAATCCTTGCTTTAAACTTTCAATCCATAAAAGCTTTTGGAAGGCGTCTATCCCTGGACGATGGCAATTCCATCTGCCCCTTCACACCCGCAATTCTACTGAAACCGACCGGTGAGTACATAGGAATTATTCCTAACTTGATACCAGCCAATTTAATAACTAACAATCAGCGCTTTGCTCGTACTTAATCATCGCCCGCAGAATAGACAAAGCCAATAAACCGGTTCACAGGCTGAATCATATAAAATCTTTGAAAACTACCAAATTTTTTGTAATCAAGAAGGGAGACAGGACAGGCCGCTATACTAAAGAATAGAATCAAACAAAAACCAGACAACTATTGTATATATTTTATACTAACCGACACATCAATGCTCGAGCGCAGTAATTAGATCCTGAAATGCTTCACGATTGGCTTCATTCAGATCCATCAATACTTCATGGGCAGATATAATTCGGTCGCGCATGCGCGCATCAGACTCAGCAACCCAGGGCAGCGCCTTGAGATCACATGCACTGACCGGTAATTCATCCATTAACATGAAAACACAGTCAAAGCCCATGCTGTATAAAACCCGAGTGATATCCTCGTTGGTTGAAACAAGCGCAGGCTTAGGCAAACCCATTTTAGCAGCACGCACTGCCAGCTTTGCAATCAACCCCAGCGTCGTACTATCCACACCCTCAGCTTCTGTCAGATCAATAACGATATCCTGCAGAATCTGAC
Source organism: uncultured Oceanospirillaceae bacterium (assembly GCA_913057435.1). Lineage (GTDB taxonomy): Bacteria > Pseudomonadota > Gammaproteobacteria > Pseudomonadales > Balneatricaceae > Marinobacterium_C. The sequence continues at coordinate 2,930 of CAJXNY010000038.1, forward strand.
CATCAAGCACCGCTTCCAGGTGACAGTCCAGCGATGAGCAAAGCGTTAACCGCACATCACCCACACACTTGAGCACGTAGCATCCTGACTGCACAGCATAGTAGATGGAACCGGTACTCATACTAAGGCCTCGCTAAAATCATAACGGCAATATCGTCTGGCGCATCAGTGACAGCCCGTGTCGCCAGAGCATCTCTTAGCCGTACAGGATCAGTCGTTGCTTGCTGACTGACAACCTCACACAACCGGGCTTCTTTCTCGGCCATTGAACCACTGCCCAGCATTTCCAGAATACCATCGGAAAAAACAGTCAGACTAAACCGCTCAGGCAACGCCATCTCACGCTCTTCGAAGAACGGCTCTTCGAATAGCCCTACCGGCATCCCCCGCCCCCCAAGGAAGCTTGCACCCTGCTCTGTCAGCAGTACAGGCATAGGATGGTGACCACCAACAGCGTAGCGCAGTGTATCATTTTCAAAATCAAATAAACCGATAAACATCGTCAGGTGCTTACCCAGCCCGGTGTCCAGCAACTCCTGGTTCACCCGCATCAATGTGCTGGCCGGGGCCAGGATATCGAAACTGGAGCTGCGCTGAAAGTTACGCACCAGCCGGTTGGTCATATTCTTGAGCAACACGGTAACCAGCGCCGAGGATGCGCCGTGACCGGAAACATCTGCCAGATAAAACATGGAAAAGCGCTTGTTCAGCACCACCAGATCGACGAAGTCACCACTGAGGTATAACGAGGGCGTCAGGCAGTAACTGGCACGAATGTCGGCGGCCAGTTCCATAGCTGGAGGAGGTAGCATCCGCTGCTGGATCTGTAAGGCAGCCTTCTGATCCGCCTTAAGCTCAGCCAGACTCAGCTCAAGGCTTTCCCGATATTGCTGATTTTCATCTACCAGCCGCGCTTTATCCAGATAGATTTTCAAACAAACAATGAACGCCGCGCCCTCTTCATCGCTCATCAAACGGTCAGGCACAAAGATATCCGATGCCCCCTGCCGTAGCGCAGCCGTCATCTGCTTTGCGTCGCCATCAACATCCAGAAGGGCAATCAGCGGACAAGGGTAGTGAAGCTCAAAGATACGGGCCAGGTGCCGGTCCGCCAGAGGGGTACACAGAGCAACAACAACAGCGCACGCGTTTGAAGCCAGATAATCACGGGCTTCAGCCTGGCTGAACGCAGTCAGAATTCGGACATGCAGGTTGGCGTCTTCACATAACGCAAAGACCCGGTCCACCACATGTGAATCTGTATGATAAAGAAGAACAGTCTGGATAGGATGACTCATAAACCCGCCACTGGCAGAGGTCCCGATTCATAAGCCATCACGGTAACGCGAATATTAACCGGTTGCAATATTAGAAATTGCTGTCGTCGAAATCAGTAATTTCGCCGTCCGATATAGAGAACTCACGACGCTGCATATAGGCGTCACGGATAAAACTGTATTTGTCACCACTGATAAGTGATTCAGACGCCAACAAGCGGCTACGCGTATCAATCACCCTGACAATTGTGGCTGCGTTCTTGTCGCCCTGATCATCAAGCCAGTTAACCGGATCTGCAGCATAGTCCACCACCAGACCCGCAGTATCACGCACGGTGGATGGCCCTAACAATGGCAGCATCAGATACGGCCCTGAGGAAACGCCCCAGACACCCAGCGTCTGACCAAAATCTTCATCATGCTGCTCCAGCCCCATCTCTGTAGCCACATCAAACAGCCCCAACAAGCCGATGGTGGTGTTCAACGCCAACCGGGACAGATCACCACCTGCATCGGCAAATTTGCCCTGCAGACCGTTATTCAGCACATTGCTGACTTCACCCAGATTATCGAAGAAGTTACCTATCCCTGCTTCCATAAAGTCAGGGGTTATATAATGGTAACCCAGCGCAATCGGGCGCAGCGCATAGGTATCCAGCACATCATTAAAAGCGAATACCGCCCGATTCAGTCCTTCAAATGGATCACTGGCAACAACGTCATCAACCGGCTCAGCAGCGATGGCTCCCATTGATGCTGTTAGCAACAGCGCACCTGTCAGCTTTCTGATAGCCATAAGTCGTTATCCCTGATCGATCATGAAAATGTAATTTTAGCCATATCTGGCCGCCGACCCAATACTAAATTCATATATTGGCGGCTAATTATTACCAGGCACAGGAAACTCAATAGAAACTCAGACTGCAGAAACGAAAAAAGGCCCCAAAGGGGCCTTTTTCTAAGACAATTCTAATCGTTAGATTAGAAGTCTACGCGGTAACCAACTTCGAAACCGTTGTCTTCAGCACCGCCGTATTCAACGATAGATGCGAATACGCGAGCCTGAGCGCCCAGCTTCTGCTGAACTTCCAGTACCCACTGATCATCGGACTCAGCTTCGTCATCAATGTAGTTAGCAACCAGCTTAGTATTACCGATGCTGTAAGTAGCAGCCAGTTCCCAAGCATCCTGGTTCGCCTCGTCACGATCTTCGTAACGACCGGCAACATACAAGTCACCCATAGTGTAACCAGCAGCAGCAGAGAAAACCTGCTCTTCGCCAACACCAGCATTACCTTCGAGATCTACGTAAGAGATACCAACGTTCAGGCCGTTAGCATTGTAGTTCGCAGCAACGTGAGCAATATCAACGTTATCATCATCAGTGTCAGTAGCAGCATCAGCTGCAACTGCAACTGCAGCCTGGAAACCGTTCATGTCTGGAGTAACATACGCGATGATGTTAGGCACACGATGCAGCGACAGCTCGTAAGCAGATGCAGCAGAAACAGCAGAATCAGAAACGTCAGTCTGAGCGCCAGTCCAGTTGTAGTATGGAGTCCAGATACGACCAAACAGAGCCGTACCGAAATCACCAGTCATACCCAGGTTAGCCAGACGACCACCAGAGAACTTACCGTCTTCTGTGCTTATAGCCTGTTCAAACTGGAAGATAGCTTTAGCGCCGGAGAACAGATCGCTGGAACCGCGGATACCGATACGGGAAGAGTTATCCTGTACATCCAGGTTAGTAGCGTCGTTGTCTACCAGTTTAATACGCATAGAACCGTACAGAGTAGCGTCAGCCTGTGCAACCATTGGAGCAGTCAGGGCGCCAGCAACAGCCAGTGCGATCAGTGACTTCTTCATTAATATTTCCCCTTCAATATTCGACATACTAGTAGTGAATTCTAGGTTTTTCTTACCCTTAAAAAAAAGGGCTGCAAGAAAAATACTATAAATCTCGTTTATTTCAAACAGATGATTACCAGTTTTATCATCTGTTTTGCCTTGGGCTTCTTATTAGCAGCACTGTTAAGGCTTCAAAACGATTTGATACCACTGTTCCAGCAGTGTTTCCCTTGCAAGAGCAGGAATACCAAAATTTTGCGCATTACAGCACAGGGATTATGGATGTGCAACCGGTAGATTCATCGAACATTCGATAAGCCTCTGACTGGCTGCTACAGGGTTGATATACGTCAATCGCAATCACGCCTGCACCTGTTGCCACTGCTGGCGTAAACGTTTTTCTGATACGGTCTGCCGCGTCCCCAGGTGCTGGGCAAACAGAGAAACTCGATACTCCTCCAGCATCCAGCGAAACTCGATCAAAGCAGGGTCCGACAGGCCCTGCTTGTGGTGCTGTTCAGCCCGCGTCTCATACTGCTGCCAAAAATTTGACAACTGCTCGCTATGGAACCGTTGCTGATTAATATCCCGCTGATATTTCTCCAGCCGACACTCAATACTTTTCATGTAACGGTCATACTCTTTTAACCGTTGCCAGGGGGTCTGGGCAATATAGTGTGGATGAATAAGCCCTGCGAGCTGCTGTTTAATATCATTCAAAATAGTGACTGCCGTCAGGTCAACCCGCCCTTTAAGCCGTTTCTGCACCTGGTGATAGCTGCGATGAATATTTAATACCAGCAGGGCGATCTCTTTTACTGTATTAGCAAAGGCCAGCTGAGCAGCACTGAGCCGCTCATTAAACTGATCAGCGGTTCTGGGCAGGGAGTCATCCAGCAGCAACAGCTTACGCGCAGCCTGCAGCATTAACTGCTCTTCCAGTGACTTCTGATCAAACAGGCCACCTACCAGTAACAGGCTGGACTGAATTTCGGACACTTTACCTTTGCCTTTTACCTGACGGGCCTGTCCACGCATCGACAGCAACCCCAACCGGGCGATCCCCTGTACGGATAAGGCGGTCGCCTGAGCGGCGGACATCGCCAGAGTCAGCTCAACATTGTCCTGGCAATCCACCAGCGCAGGCCAGGCTTCAAGCTCCAGCCCACCGGCCTGGCGTACTGTTATCACTTCTTCCAGCGCGCCAAAATCCCACCGCTGCAAGCCTTTGCGGCCCCACTGAGCCGGGGAATCATCCAGAATTGCTTCTTCAACCTTGTCACCATAGCGCTGACACAGGCCATCCCAGTCACGGGACTGATCCAGCGGTTTGCCGTGGGTATCCAGTAACGAAATATTCACCTGATGATGCTTATCCAGCGCCACGGCTCGCAGCTGTTCCGGGTCAACAATGACACCGGTCATCCGTTTAAGCTGCAACGCCAGTGCTTCATACAGATCGCCTTCGCCAAAGCTGGTTTTATCCAGAAAAGCACTGACATAATCAGGAATCGGCACAAAGTTTTTCCGTAACTGTTTAGGCAGGCCTTTGAGAACAGCACAACATTTATCATGCAACATCCCCGGCACCAGCCATTCCAGCCGCTGTAAAGGCAGCTGTTTGAGCAGCGGCAGAGGCACATTGACCGTCAGGCCATCATCTTCTCTGGCAGGCTCAAATTCATAGCTCAGTTTGAGGTTAAGCGCGCGCTGACGCAGCTGTTCCGGGTACTGGGCAGCGCTGACATGTTCGGCTGAACGCTGCAACACATCCTGCTCGGTCATAAACAGGATCTGGCTATCCGCCTGTTCAGCCTGAGTACGCCATTTTTCAAAACCACGACCATTAACGACATGACTGCCATCGTGCAGATCAAACTTCTGCTGGTAGAAGTGATACAGCTGCTCTTCGTCCACCAGCAAATCGCGGCGACGAGACTTGGCCTCCAGCTCTTCCACGCCGTCCAGCAAATTACGGTTATGCTGGAAGAACTTGCCACGGGTATGAAATTCACCTTCCACTAACGCGCTGCGGATGAATATTTCGTGACACAACGGAGGATCAATGGCGCTGTAATTAACCGTTCGGCCTGCCACAACAATCAGGCCATACAGGGTGACCTGTTCACTGGCGACCACCTGGGCCCGTTTCTTCTCCCAGTGCGGCTCAAGATAGTTGCGCTTGACCAGGTGTGCCGCCAGCGGCTCCACCCAGGCAGGCTCAATACGGGCGGCTACGCGGGCAAACAGGCGGCTGGTTTCTACCATCTCCGCCGCCATCATCCATTTCGGTGAACGCTTATAAATGGTGGAGGCCGGAAAGATAAAGAACTTACGGTTGCGGGCACCGAGGTACTCACGATTCTCGTTCTTCATGCCGATATGACCGAGCAGGCCCGCCAGCAGTGAACGGTGTACCTGCTCGTAACTGGCCACGACTTCATTTTCGCTGTAGTTCAGCTGTTTACAGATGATATGCAACTGCCGATGGACATCGCGCCACTCGCGCATCCGCATATAGGACAGGTAGTTCTTCTGACAGAACTTGCGCAGCTGATTCTGAGTCAGGTCCTGGCGCTGCTCTTCGTAGAGATCCCAGAGGTTTACCAGCGTCAGGAAGTCAGATTCTTCATGGGCGTAGGCCCGATGCTTCTCATCTGAAGCCTGCTTTTTATCATGCGGGCGTTCCCGTGGGTCCTGTACGCTGAGCGCACTGGCAATAATCACCACTTCACGTAGCGCGCCCTGAGTCGCCGCTTCGATCACCATCCGACCAATACGTGGATCGATCGGCAATTTACTCAGCTGCCGCCCACTCTGGGTCATCTGCCGCTTATCCGTTACCGCGCCCAGCTCTTCCAGCAAGTTGAAGCCATCACTGATAAAACGCGAGTCCGGGGCATCCAGAAAGGGGAAGTCGCTGATATCACCCAGCCGCAGATTCAGCATCTGCAGGATAACGGCCGCCAGATTGGTACGGCGGATCTCGGCATCGGTGAATTCAGGCCGACCGAGGAAATCCTCTTCTGAATAGAGCCGGATACAGATACCTTCAGCCACACGGCCACAGCGACCTTTACGCTGGTTGGCACTGGCCTGAGAGACGGCTTCAATCGGCAGCCGCTGCACCTTGGAACGGTAACTGTAGCGACTGATGCGAGCAAAGCCCGGATCGATCACATAACGAATGCCTGGCACCGTCAGCGAGGTTTCCGCCACGTTGGTGGCCAGCACAATACGCCGCCCGACACCACGGTTAGTCTGGAAGATCTTATTCTGCTCCGCCACACTCAGACGGGCATACAGCGGCAACACCTGGCAGTCTCGCAGCTCCGCTTTACGCAGATACTCAGCCGTTTCCCGAATTTCCCGCTCACCGCTGAGAAACACCAGAATATCGCCCCGTGGCGCACGCCGCTCACGCTCGAGCTGCTCCAGCTCGTGCACTGCACGCAGGATACCCTCGGTCTGATTCACACCGACATCATGGTCACTGCTTTCATCCAGTAACGGCCGATACAACACATCAACCGGGAAGGTGCGGCCGGACACCTCGATGATTGGCGCATTATCAAAGTGCTGTGAGAAGCGCTCCAGGTCGATGGTTGCCGAGGTCACAATCACTTTCAGATCAGGCCGCTTCGGCAGGATCCGTTTGAGATAACCCAGTAGAAAATCGATATTGAGGCTGCGTTCATGTGCTTCATCAATAATCAGCACTTCATACTGGTTAAGCAGGTGATCATGCTGGGTTTCGGCCAGCAGGATACCGTCAGTCATTAGCTTAACCAGGGTGTTTTCGTTGGCCTGTTCAGTAAAACGGACCTGATAACCCACCATCGTACCCAGCTGGCAGTGCAGCTCTTCGGCGATACGGGTAGCGACCGTACGGGCCGCAAGTCGACGTGGCTGGGTGTGGCCAATTCGCCCCCTGATACCCAGCCCTAGCTCCAGACAGATTTTCGGCAACTGGGTTGTTTTACCCGAGCCCGTTTCGCCCGCAATGATCACCACCTGATTATCAGCGATAGCGGCACTGATATCATCACGCTTGTGACTGATCGGCAGATCCGGGTACTGGATATCCCCCAGCTGTTGCTTACGCTGCTCTACACGGGCAGCCGAGCGTTCAAGTTTGGCCTGGATCTCTGCCAGCATCTGGTCAGACGGCTCATTTTTGTCCAGCCGCCGTTTCAGCTGCTGCAAACGTTTACGCAGTGGGAAACGGTCGGCCAGCATACAGCCGTCCAAAGCCTGGTACAGCGGGGTCAGTTGATCAGTCACAGTCAATAGAACTCAAAGCAGATAAACAAAAGGCCCCAAAAAAGGGGCCTGTGAGTATACAGTTTCCAGGGCAGGCATGCCCGAGGGCAATCTGTCAGCCTCTGGCACAACGTTCCAGTAACGGGTCACCGTCATGGAACACCACCATCTGACCGGTGGTCAGAGCCGTCCACTGTTCGTGCTCAGTCAGCGGCTCCGTTGCGATCACCGTCACCACGTCGTTTAATGTGGTTTCCTTACAGAAATCGACCGTCATCTCACAGTCTTTCAACGACGCTTCACCGAAGGGGGCACGACGAGTCAGCCAGGACAGCTTGGTTGTACAGTACGCAAACAGGTGCTCAGATTCACTGAGCAACATATTGAACACACCCAGGCTGCGCAACTGATCACAGCGTGACTGGATAAAGTCCGCCAGCTCACAGACATCCTCCGGTGGCTGGGGGAACTGCGCTCTGATCTCACCCAGCAGCCAGCAGAACGCGTACTCACTATCGGTGGTACCCACGGGCTGATAAAAATTCAGTGGCCAGTCAAACAGTGTTTTTTCCAGCTGACCATTATGGGCATAGGTCCAGGTCCGGCCCCAGAGTTCACGGGAAAAGGGATGAGTGTTTTCCAGACAGATACTGCCCACATTGGCCTGGCGGATATGGCTGATCACCACCTTGCTTTTGATCGGGTAGTTCTTTACCAGCCGGGCGATCTCAGATTCCACACTGGGGTTAGGATCGTGAAAGCAGCGCATCGCCCTGCCCTCATAAAACGCGATACCCCAGCCGTCTTTATGCGGACCTGTGCCGCCACCACGTTGCATCAGGCCAGCAAAGCTGAAGCAGATATCCGTAGGTATATTGGCACTCATGCCCAGCAGTTCACACATCGCTCCGCGTCTCCTTAATCATCCATCGACAGTACAATCTTGTCGGGTAGTGCATTAATCATATCGGATACCAGATCCGACGACAGCAACCCGCCCGGTTCCTGTGTCACAACGGACTCCACCGTTCGGCGCTCACCAATGAAAATACCATCATCATCAATCGACAGCTTATGGCAGACAATCAGGCCATTAACCTCCCCGCCGCTTTCAATGTGAATTTCATTGCAATGCATTTCACCTTCAAGCAAGCCACTGACATTCACTTTAGGGGCTTTGATGGTACCTTTGACGCAGCCATGACGGCCAACACTGACTCCACTACTGGAAACAATCGTGCCTTCAAAGCTTCCGTCAATATGCATCCGGCCGACTGCCGTTACATCGCCACTAAAGCGGTTACCTCGGGCAATAATGCTTACTGCGCTGCGGTCAGGTTTAACGGATAAAGTTTTCTTAATGATGCCCATTTGACAGATTTTACCGCGCTGAAAGTCTCGTTTACGTTGCTGATATTCATAGCCAGAAACGGTTTAGGATCTAATTTTTTGAACATGTGCCGCACTTCATAGTGCAGATGGGGGCCGGTTGAAATCCCGGTATTACCGGTATAACCAATTAACTGCCCTTTACGAATAAAGGACCGACCAGACACCACTACTTTTTTCAGATGAGCAAAGTAGGTTTTAAAACCAAAGTTATGCTGCAAAATGATCAGATTGCCAAAGCCGCTTTTTTTATGGAAACCGCCATACTCTACCACTCCATCGGCGGTAGCATAAATTGGCGTCCCCTGCTTCGCTCGAAAATCAACGCCAGGGTGCAGGGTACGCTTTTTAAGTACCGGATGATTACGCATGCCATAGCCTGCTGTAATCGCCACCTTACCTTTCAACGGTATACCACTGGGAATCTGGTTCACCAGGTATTTGCGCTGCTCCGTCACCTGCTGCAGGCGCAGTAAACGCTGCGAGGTGGTACGGCCATCAGCCGCTAACCCCATCAAGGCTTCCAGTTCCGCCAGCCGCTGCATTGCCTGAGCACTGCGCTGATTCTGCTCCGCCAGTGACAGGTTTTCTTCAGCAAGGCTATCCCGTTGCTGTTGTAACGCCCCCAGCGCGGAGTCCAGCGCCTGCTTTTCTGCCAGGGCACTGGCGCGTTGCTGATCCAGTGAATCGTTCAGCTGGGCCAGCACATTACGCTCATTTTTTAACACCCCTAATTCATTCAGGGTGTTGTCCAGCACGGCCTGCTGTTGTTCGAACTGCACCTGATCTTCACTGATCTGTTCGTACTCTTCCATAAGCTGCTGATGATCCACTTCCAGATCATCCAGATGACTGCGCGTCACCACTAACAGGCTGTTAGAAATAAAGAAACTGATTGCAGCCAATACCAGAAACAGTGCAAACAGATATTTCGCCAGCTGGCCCAGGGTGTACTGATAAGAGCCGTACACCGTGGTCAGCGTGATCACCAATTTCTGTTTCAAACCCGCACCTGCTCCGAGATCACTAATAGGCGGCCCAATATACGGATTAGCAACCGAATTTCCACTACAAGGAGAGAGGTTATATATTTTAACCGCCCATCACACTGCGCTCTCCCATCGATTTTCCACCGGCACTCGGTGCCGCTGCCAGCACCCGGTCCGCCAGCCGTGAAAACGGCAAACTCTGCACCCAGACCGTTCCGGTGCCACGCAATGTTGCCAGCCACAGTCCCTCGCCGCCAAACATCATCGATTTCAAACCTTTCACCATCTCGATGTCATATTCAATGCCATCGGTAAACGCCACCAGACAACCGGTATCCACTCGCAGGGTTTCACCGTTCAGCTCCTTCTTCACCAGGGTTCCGCCCGCCTGCACAAACGCCAGACCATCGCCTTCCAAGTGTTGCAAAATAAAGCCCTCACCGCCAAACAGGCCACTGCCCAGTTTGCGATTAAAAGCGATATCTATTTTGGTGCCCAGCGCTGCGCACAAAAATGCATCTTTCTGGCAATAGAGATTACCGCCAATACTGGCCATATCGACCGGCATAATGGTACCCGGGTACGGCGCGGCAAAAGCCACCCGTGCTTTACCGCTACCCTGCTGAGTAAAGTGAGTCATAAACACGGACTCACCTGTCAATGCCCGCTTACCCGCCGAAAACAGCTTGCCCAGCAGGCCCTGTTCTGCTTCGGATCCATCACCCATCCGGGTTTCAAAATTAATACCCTCCTCCATGTAATTCATGGCACCGGCTTCGGCAATCACCGTTTCACCGGGGTCGAGCTCGACCTCAACGATCTGCATCGATTCACCCAGAATCTGATAGTCCACTTCATGGCAACGCATAATAATCACTCCTGTAAATTATGATTGACCCAGCTGCAAACGTTTAATCAGCCAGGGCATAGTCGGGGCCTGTATACACAGCGTAAAGAGTACCACCCCGTAGGCAATCGACTGAATGGTGTACCAGCTTTCCAACTGCAGGGGTAACGCCAGCGCCAGCGCTACCGACACGGAGCCACGAATACCGCCCCAATAGATCACCAGCTGTTCTTTACCACTGATCCGCTCACCTGGCAGCAGATTGATCAGTGGCACCGTGACTAGCAGCCCCAGCCCTCGAGCCAGCAGGACTGCCACAATACCAATCAACATTGCCAGCCACTGCTCCTGGAACATCGCCAGCGTCACGGTTACCCCCAGTAATAAAAAGATAGACGCATTGGATAGCTCAGCACTGAACGCCCAGAGATTATGCAACGCATGGCGTATCGGATTGTCACCTTCCCGACGCTGTAACTCGCCAAACACCAGCCCGGCAACCAGCACCGCCATTACCCCCGATACATGGAAGTGCTCTGCAATCAAAAAGCCGCCATAAGCCGCTGACAGCATCACAACCATACGGTTAAAGCTGGTGGTCAGACTACGGTAGAGCAACACTGCCAGCCCAGCGACCAGCGCCCCCACGGCAGCACCGCCCAGAAAAATAGTGATGAATTTCAATATCCCGGCCGTCACGGTAATCTGCTCTGCTGGCATCAGCGCCAGCGCGCTAAGCAAGGTAAACAACACAATCGCGGTGGCATCATTGAACAGGCTCTCGCCATCCACTAACAGGATCAGTCGAGCAGAGACACCCGCCTGCTTAAACAAATCCAGCACGGCGGCCGGGTCCGTGGCAGAGAGAATCGCGCCGGTCAGCAATGCCGCCACCCAGGGAAAATACTCGGGATAGCCAATGCCATAAAACAGCAAGGTCGCACTGACACCGGCTGCCAGTAGCATCATGGGGGTTGATAACAGCAAGATGGCAGCAAGGTTGTGTAACAGCAGCCGACCATCCATATGTAACGCCGCCTCGAATATCAGCACCGGCAGGAAAACATAGAACACAAGGTCGTTAAAATGGTGCCAGCGCAGGCCCGTATCCAGCCCCGAGCTCACCAGCAGCTCAGAGCCAATAAACCCCCCCGCCACCAGCACCAGACTGTAAGGAAGATGTAACTTCTGTGCCAGAGGGTGTAAAAGCGCCGCCAGCAATAACATTCCCAGAAAAATAAGCACCAGATCCGCAATCGCCATCAGCCGCCCTCCCGTTGAATTAGTTTAAGCATATCAGTGAAATAACGAATAACGAGGTATTCAGCATTGAGCAATGTGCAACCAATTGTCTATTTCGCATCCACCCGGGCCTGCTAACTTGATCTGGCTGGTAGAGAACGTGGTCCCCAGCGAACCAGACACCGCTGTGCCAGCAACTAACGTTTCACCCTATCAGCACAGCGGTCGCGACACTCCAATCATGAGAAAGGGATGCAAGATGAGTCAAAGAGAGATTGTAGTACTCAGTGGTGTACGGACAGCGATTGGCGGCTACGGTGGCAGCCTGAAAGACAAAACTCCCAGTGAGCTGGCAGCCGCCTGTATCAAAGAAGCGGTATCCCGCTCGGGTTTGCGACCTGAACAGATTGGCCACAGTGTCTTTGGTAATGTAGTGCACACTGAACGCCGGGATATGTATCTCAGCCGTGCCGCTGCACTGGATGCGGGCCTGCCGGTTGAAACACCTGCACTCACCGTCAACCGTCTGTGTGGCTCCGGCCTGCAGGCTATTATTACCGCCGCTCAGCAGATCACCAGCAACCAGTGTGATGCCGCGGTTGCCGGTGGGGCTGAAGTGATGAGCCGGGCCCAGTACTGGCTGCCCGCTGGCCGTTTTGGCCAGCGCATGGGCGATGGTGAAATTATTGATGCCATGGTCGGCGCACTGACCTGCCCAATGGATAAAACCCACATGGGAATTACCGCTGAAAATATCGCCGACACCTGGAACATCAGCCGGGAAGACCAGGATGCGCTGGCGGTGCTGAGCCACAACCGTGCCGAAGCAGCGATCAACGCCGGTCGTTTTGAAAGCCAGATCATCCCGATTGAGGTCAAGAAGCGCCGCGAGCTGATTAACTTCGACACCGACGAGCACACCCGGCTGGGCTGCCAGCTGGCCGATATGACCAAGCTGCGTCCCGCCTTTAAAAAAGATGGCTCCGTAACCGCCGGTAACGCTTCCGGCATCAATGACGCTGCCGCTGCGGTAACGCTGATGGCGGCCGATGTAGCAGAACAGCAGGGCCTGCAGCCGATGGCACGGCTGGTAGACTTCAGCTTCGCTGGCGTCGAACCAAAATACATGGGCATTGGCCCGGTACCCGCGGTAAAAGCACTGCTTGAGCGCACCAATTTGAGTGTTGGCGATATCGACCTGTGGGAAGTCAATGAAGCCTTCGCCTCTCAGGCACTGGCCGTCTGCCGTGATCTGAGCCTGCCAGCTGAAAAAGTAAACCCGAACGGTTCCGGCATCTCACTGGGCCATCCGATAGGTGCCACCGGCGCAATCATCACGGTTAAAGCCCTGCATGAACTGCAGCGCACCCAGGGCCGCTATGCCGTTGTCACCATGTGCATCGGTGGTGGCCAGGGTATCGCCGCACTGTTCGAACGCATCTAACGGACAACGCACACATCAAGCAGGTGGAGGCCTTAACAGCCTCCATCCTCTCCACCACTGAGAATATAGTTCCGTACCACAGCGGTTCACACACTACATTTGAGCCGGTGGCAGCTTACCTTCGGCTTTCTTCAGGTTCCACCTCGCGATAGACACCCTTGCCGCTCGGTTAATCGCCCCTCTTGCCGAGCCGATAGCGGGCTTTACACCACCAAGTCATTCAGCCGCATCATGCTAACTGAGACAGCGCCATACCTGGCGCACACAAGAAAAACGGGACTCAAAGGCCCCGTCCACTAATGTTCAACTAGCGATACACAACTCAGGCGGTCATCGTTTCGGGCCCACTATAGCTATATTCTGCCGTATAATTCAGCGCCATATCTTCCATACTGATCGGCCAGGGGTTGCGCTCCGGGCGACGTGGAGGCTCTTCATCTGAATCCTCAGCCAGCTTGCTGAACTGACTAATCAGCTCGGATACTTTCTCTTCTGCTTTCTCGCGTAAATCAGGCTGCTGATCCACCAATTGAGCAACAACCTCCAGCTGCTCCATCAGATAAGCACCCAGTTTCGGCGTATCCAGAATAATATCGGCCATCTGATCAACTTTAGTGCCTGCCATCTCCGCGATCTGCCAGAAGGTGTCCTGAGCCGTCTCTGGGCTCTCTTCCTGCGCCACCATCAGGTCTTCTGGGAAGTGACCTGCAGCGAGGGCGTTGGTCATGGTATGGAAGTCAGTCAAAACATCTTCGGCTTCATCCGGTGGCATCTGGCCTGGCGGCATTTCAGTCCAGCTCATACGCGCCATACGAGCAACCATTTCATCACGATCTGTTGCATCCAGTTGCATCAGATGATCGCTCAGCATCATGGTATGGCCAGTATCCTCCTCTTCACCGAGCTGCTGGCTGGCCCATGCATCCATCGTCAGAACTTTCACCGCATTTTCAACATCGCGAGTTATATCAGACGGGTCTTTCTTCTCATATAACAACGCACCTTCATAGACCCGACTTTCGCCCATACGGCTCATGAACACCAGCTCCCGCGCACGATCATTACTCCGAATATCGTCAACCAGAGCTAACTCCTCTTCATGCTCCGTCATATCGATCGGGCCCAGGTTGCTGCTTCCCAGCAGCGTTTCCAGCCCAACTTCTGTTATCTGCAGAAAAGCTCGCTGGTCACTGCGGTCCATGCCCTGTACCTGCCCCATCATCTGCTGCAACTGATCGTCGCTGAACTCATAATGGGCCATCATATCGGCCATACTACCCACCATCTCTTTTAACGTGTCCTTACCATGGTTGTCGTAATCAGCCTGCGTCAACACCAACCCTGTACCAAATTTATCGGCAATAGAAACGGTAACTGCCTGCGGTGTGCCGCGCGGCGGCCCCTTCCTGTATTCACCCACCAGATCATCTATCGCCTTGAAAGCCAGCTCGCGGGTTTCACCACTTTTCTCTCGAAGCGCATCCATGACTTTCTCGGCACCCATCCCTTCGGATGCCATGACTACCAGGGTTTTCTGCTGCCCTGGCTCAAAGCCCTCAAGCTTATTTAAAAACAGCGCGGGATCTTCTGCCTGATCAACAGCATGAACCAGTGCGAACAGCGCATCATTTCTATTCGTACGCTGAGGCGCCTGGTCGCCATAAGGCATATCCCGCGAATCTTCGGGAGACGGCTCATCCTGAATGCTAACCGTAAAATCCTGCGCGGTTTCAAGAACCCTGGCACGGGTAACGCCATCCAGTTTTCCCAGCGTTTGCGTCAGCCGATCAATTTCACCTTCAACACCATTGCTGGTCAGCACACCGGCAGGTAGTGCTTTCATTGACTCAACCACATTTGATAGCTGCCCCAGTTCCTTATCAGACAGATCCTGTGCCAGTGCCAGCAGGTTTTCATTTTCAGACAGGTGTTTTGCCAGCGACGCAATCGGAGCCGATGACGGCAGCCGCTCCAGTACCTTTCGGACAGGTTCACTGAGCTCTTCACTCAAATTGACTGTGTCTCCTGATGAACCGGCCACTCCAGCACTACTGGAAATCGATGTCAGAACATCCTGTCGCGTAGATATTTCATGCGCATCAAAGGTTGTCAGTTGGCCTTTCTGACCATTTACCGCGAGGGGTGATGTAGATAAAAGCTGAATAGCCATAAAGTAATCCTTTACCTTGTTTACGGTACGTTAACGGCTGGAGTCGTCGGATCTTGATCCAGTCAGGACGTTTTACAGACCTACTATGGTTTCCTTACCCACGACGACCGCCTCGTCTGCGATTTCTGTTCGTCAGGTCAGTGCGTTGCCTTCAGCTTCCTTCAGGTTCCACCTCGCGAGCACCTGGCCTGACACACAACGCAAAAGGGGCAGCCACTGGCTGCCCCTTTTCTGTTATTTCACTGGCATCAGGTTACAACGCGTCAAGACTCAGCCTCAACGACACCTTCCGCTACCGGCTTCAGCCGATAGCATGGTTCATATTCCTGATAGTTGATTTTCATTCGGCGCTGCTCAACAAACGAGCGCAACAGGGCATCCAGCGGTTCAATCAATGCCACCTCCCCCTGCAGTTCGAACGGGCCATGCTGCTCAATGGCCTGAATACCCGGCTCTTTCACATTCCCAGCCACAATCCCGGACAGGGCACAGCGCAAACTGGCCGCCAGCCGAAAATCCGGCTGATCGCGGCACAGGTTTAGCGCAGCCATATTCTCATGCACCGGCTCAAACGGCTGCTGGAACTCCTCAGGAATATGCAGCTGCCAGTTGTAATGGAATGACTCACTGGTGGCCTTGCGATAACGGGTGACCGCCTCCAGCCCATCTTTCATCGCCACCGCCACGCCGTGGGGATCATCAACGATAATCTGATACTTTTCTGCCGCCGCCTCACCCAGGGTAGTACGGATAAAACGGTCTACCGTCTCAAAGTATTCCTCACTGCCCGCCGGACCCGTAAATACCAGTGGGAACGGCAGGTGGGCATTACGCTCATGCAGCAGGATGCCCAGCATATACAGAATTTCTTCCGCTGTACCGGCACCACCCGGGAACACAATAATACCGTGACCCAGCCGAACAAACGCCTCCAGCCGCTTCTCAATATCCGGCATAATCACCAGTTCGTTCACAATCGGGTTGGGACTCTCCGCCGCGATAATGCCAGGCTCAGAAACACCCACGTAACGACCATTACCAATACGCTGCTTACTGTGCGCAATCGCTGCACCCTTCATTGGCCCTTTCATCGCCCCCGGCCCACAGCCGGTGCAGATATCATAGCCACGCAAACCCAGCTCATAACCGACCGCTTTGGTGTATTCATACTCAGGACGGGCAATGGAGTGACCACCCCAGCAGACGACCAGGTTAGGCTTTACATGGGGTTTAAGGGCATTGGCATGGCGCAGGATATGAAACACTTCATTCGTGGTCAGCGCGGCTTCATCAAGCTCTTCACAGCACTTGTCCAGTTCCACACCTACATACAACAGGTCACGTAGCACCGAGAACAGATTTTCCCGGATACCCTGGATAATCTCGCCGTCCACAAACGCACTGGTGGGCGCGTTAATCAGGTCCAGCTGCAAGCCTCGATGTTTCTGGCTGACCCGAATATCAAAGTCACGAAACTTATCAAGCACCAGTTTGGTGCTATCCATTTCACTACCGCAGTTCAATACAGCCAGTGAGCATTGACGGAACAGACGATAGAGGCCGCCCTGGCTGACATCCTGTAACTTGGCCACCTCAAGTGGAGAAAGCGTATCCAGACTGTCCAGCGGCGTCACACTGGTTGTTACAAAGGGTTCGTTAATCATAAGCACCACCTCCTGCACAGGCAGGAACAAAAGACGTGGGACACTCAATTCAGCGGGCCTGAAGCATACCGGCAAACCAGAGAACGACGTCTTATCGGTTATTGTTATTCCCTTAAGCAAGGCCTGACGGCGCTGGCGCATCGTCAGCAATACAGACCTCTGTTCTTACGTCAGACCGATGACAACTCAATGAAGTTCACCCCACCACTATATGCCAGATTTAATCCAGATAGCAAAACCGTACATATTTCATACAGTTAAACACCTTTCAGTAGCTGTTCAACAAATTGTGGCACCGCCTCACCCGCCCCGGCATGGATATGCTCATCAAAGGCTGTATGAATCCGTGACGGCTCAAGATTAATCTCCACCGTGCGGGCACCAGCAGCGTTAGCCACCTCAACAAATCCGGCTGCGGGATACACATTGCCCGAGGTGCCAATCGACAGAAACAGCTCACAGCTGTCCAGCGCCTGGTAACACGTTTCCATTTGCATCGGCATCTCACCAAACCAGACAATATCCGGGCGCAGATTACCGCCACTGCCACAGCAGTCACACAGATCTTCCGGCATTGAATCCTGCTCAGTACGATAGACGACTTCGCTGGCAGCGCAACGCAGATTCAGTAATTCGCCGTGCATATGGATCAGATTATGGCTGCCCGCGCGCTCATGCAGATTATCGATATTCTGAGTAATCACCAGCACCTCACCGGGCCGGGCCTGTTCCAGCTTCGCCAGCGCATAGTGCGCCGCATTCGGCTTTACAGCCTCGCTGAGCAGTTGCTGGCGGCGCTGATTATAAAATCGGTGAACTAACCGCGGATCGCGGACAAACGCCTCAGGCGTTGCGACATCCTCAATGCGATGGTCTTCCCAGAGGCCATCCGCCGCCCGAAATGTCCGTATACCCGACTCCGCCGAGATACCCGCACCGGTCAGAATTACGATAGATGGCGTCATCTAATACTCCTTGCTCAACAATTTAAGGGGAACTCATCGACACTTTATCGGCCCAAGCCTTAACGAGATTGCAACCAATATATGGTTCAAATGTCCAGATACAGTCATCAAGAGCTTGATTGAATATGGATAGTGATCTTAGAGTAGAAGCTGTACACAGAAACGGTGGTTTTCAATTGCCGGCCTGTGCCGCCCAACCATCTGGCCTCGCCGTCAATACCACCTGTTCTGCTTCGCAGGCTGCAGAGGACGAAGCCATGACTGCATTAAAGCTCTATATCCTCGATACCAACGTACTGTTACACGATCCCAAATGTCTCTACGAGTTTGAAGAGCATGATATCGTCATTCCGATGACCGTTCTGGAAGAACTGGACGATATCAAAGATCGCAAACGGGCCGTTGCTCAGGAGGCACGTTTTGCCATCCGGGCCATTGATCAGATACTCAGTGATTCCGATGCTGAGCAGATCAACCGCGGTGTTCCCATCCACATCCCTGGCACCACCGAAGACACCCCCACCTTGGGCCGGCTGAGTATTTTCCCGGACCACCACCTGAAGCATCAGCCCGACTTTCTGCCGGACCAGCACAGCAAAGACAACATCATCATCAACTGTGCGCTGTACCTGCAGCAACAAAACCCGGACCAGGACGTCATCCTGGTCACCAAAGATATCAATATGCGACTCAAAGCACTCGGTGCCGGGCTGCAACGGGTGGAAGACTACCGCACCGATCAGCTGGTCTCCGATATTGACCTGCTACCCGCTGGCCACCAGCAGCTTGAAGGCAATTTCTGGGATCTGGTCGACAACATCAACAGCTATCAGGAAGACGGCCACACCTACCATAAAGTGGCCAGAAGTATCCTGCCCGAAGGCTACTGCAACGAATATATTTACGATGACCAACAGGAGTTTGCCGCCCGTATCGTCGAGGTCG
This sequence comes from uncultured Oceanospirillaceae bacterium, assembly GCA_913057435.1. Taxonomy (GTDB): domain Bacteria; phylum Pseudomonadota; class Gammaproteobacteria; order Pseudomonadales; family Balneatricaceae; genus Marinobacterium_C. The sequence continues at coordinate 21,976 of CAJXNY010000038.1, forward strand.
GTAATGATGAAATCACCCTGCTGGACCTGGGCTATAAACACCTGATGCACCAGCATTGCTGGGGGATTAAACCGATCAATATCCAGCAAGCCTTCGCCATGCAGGCACTGATGGACCCTGACATCAACCTGGCGATACTCAACGGCGCAGCAGGCTCCGGTAAAACACTGATCGCACTGGCCTGCGCACTGGAAATGGTGATCGAACAAAAACGCTTCAACAAGATCATTGTCACTCGCTCGACGCCGCCGGTCGCTGAAGATATCGGCTTCCTGCCTGGTACCGAAGAGGAGAAAATGACCCCCTGGTTAAGTGCCATCCATGACAACCTGGAAGCCATGCACGAACAGGATGATAAACCGCTGTCCAGCGTCAAATACGCCATTGAGCAGGCCAACATTCAGTTCAAATCGCTGAACTTCATCCGTGGCCGCAGTATTCAGGACGCCGTGGTGTTAATCGATGAGTCCCAGAACCTGACTCCCAGTCAGTTGAAAACTATCCTGACCCGCTGTGGTAAAGGCAGTAAAATGATCTGCCTGGGTAATCTGGCGCAGATTGACTCCGGTTACCTGACACCACTGACCTCCGGCCTGACCTACATTGTCGAACGTTTTAAACCCTTTAACGGTTCTGCCAACGTACATTTTGAAGGTATCTTCCGCTCCGCTCTGGCCGAATATGCTGAACAGCACTTATAAGCCTGAGTGAACCCTCACATTTAACGCCTGGTACAGCCCGTACCGGGCGTTAAAGCCATGTAAAACACAAGGCATTAGCCACTTTTCGGCTATTTTCACACGCGCCATTTATCGAACAGACCAAAGTATAAATCCCTGCCACAAGCCGCATAACCACTAGAGCCCGGAGCGTTTTTTATCAGTTCTGATAAAAATATCGGGGCCGTGCTAGCGTTTCATTCGTAGCTGGTTGGCCTATAATGCGCCGCAAAATAGAAAACCGTCGATTTAGCAGGACGCTAAGTAAGGCGGCAGCTTTGAACAGCCACCACCCGTATGACTGTGCAAGGCGATGTGTTTTGGGTTGACCGACCCCGTTCGGAGGTTCCCTTTCAAAAAAAGGGCTAAAAATCAATCACCTTCAGGTAAGGCAACCTGTATAGCCGGTGTACAAAAAATCAGCACCGTGACTATAGTCAGCATAGACTGACCCAGGGTTTGCAGTTTCTGTTACCGCATGTCGCTGCCAGTACACGACTGGCCAGCCCACATTGCAGTGCAGCGAACAACAACGATAATCATACGACCGACCCTGACAGGCCGGGCTTACCTGATAAAAAGGTGTAGGAAGCTGTCGCCATCACCCTGTCTATTGCAGACTGCCTGAATGCAGCATTGCAGAGCAGCGATTGACGGCCACTTCCCTATTTGAAATGGCGAAGATCTTATGACAACAAAATCAGTTGATGTGTTACTCGTCGGGGCCGGTGCCATGTGCACCACCCTGGGAACCCTGCTAAAGCAGCTGGACCCCACCCTGAAAATCACCATGGTCGAGCGTCTTGACCACGTTGCGCACGAAAGTACCGATGGCTGGAATAACGCCGGTACTGGCCACGCCGCTTACTGTGAATTAAATTACACCCCGAAGCAGCCCGACGGTAGCGTAGCCACCGTCAAAGCCTTCGACATCAACTCTGCTTTTGAAGTCAGCCTGCAGTTCTGGTCTTACCTGGTCGAAAATAAAATCCTGCCAGAGCCCTCTCAGTTTATTAACCCGGTGCCACATCAGAGCTTCGTCTGGGGTGAAGAAAACGTTGAGTTCCTGCGCACACGTTATGAAGCATTGAGCGCAACACCCTCTTTTGCCGCCATGGAATACAGTGAAGACCCTGACGTACTGCGTGAGTGGATGCCGCTGATCATGCAGAACCGCGACCCGAACGAGAAAGTAGCAGCAACCCGTGTCCGTCACGGCTCTGATGTCAACTTCGGTGCGCTGGCTCGCAATATGACCCGGCACCTGAAAACCCAGCAGGACTTCGAGCTGCGATTGCACCGTGAAGTACAGAGCTTTGACAAAAAGCCGGACGGCCGCTGGACCGTTAAACTGAAAGACAACGAAAGCGGCAACACGGAAACCATCGACGCTGGCTTCGTTTTCCTCGGTGCCGGTGGTGGCTCGCTGCCGCTGTTGCAAAAATCGGGCATCCAGGAAGGCAAAGGCTACGGCGGTTTCCCGGTTAGCGGCATGTGGCTGGTCTGTAAGAAAAAAGAAATCGTCGAACAGCATCTGGCCAAAGTCTACGGTCAGGCACCGATTGGTGCGCCACCAATGTCCGTGCCACACCTGGACACCCGCATCATTGATGGTGAGCAGGCCCTGCTGTTCGGTCCATTTGCCGGTTTCACCACCAAGTTCCTCAAGTCCGGCTCGATTATGGACATGCCGAAGAGTATCAACCTGGGCAACCTCAAACCAATGCTCAGCGTTGGCATGAAGAGCATGGATCTGACCCGCTATCTGATCAGCGAAGTGATGCAATCCCACAGCGCACGGGTTGACTCCCTGCGCAATTTCTACCCGGATGCAAAAGACAGCGACTGGGAGCTGGCCTACGCGGGTCAGCGCGTACAGATCATCAAAAAAGACGGCAAAAGCGGTGGCAAGCTGGAATTTGGCACCGAAGTAATCTCTGCCGCCGATGGCTCGCTGGCGGCCCTGCTAGGCGCATCACCGGGCGCTTCTACCACGGTTAAAACCATGATCAACGTTCTTAAAACCTGTTTCCCAGAGCAGATGGCAACGGAACAATGGCAGACCAAAATGAAAGAGATGGTGCCATCCTATGGCCAGTCACTGCGTAACGATGCCCAGCTGCTGAACACCGTCCGCACCCGCACGCTAGCAACACTGGGCCTTAACGACGACTAAGTCTTTCCTCTGTGTTTGTGCGCTATCTAAAAATACCCGTCAGTTATGCTGACGGGTATTTTTTTATCTACACTGCGCCCGGAAACTGAAGCCAATACAACGTCACACACTTCATAGCGTTGCAATTATGCAACGAGTTTTTATCATGGGGTGCCTATATCAGCCTTGAGCCTGGGAGTTTCTACGTGACAGAGCAGGACGATTTTTACCGCCACATTGTTGAACACAGTACCGATGTTATTCTGCGAGTGAATGCCGAGCACCAGATTCTGTACGCAAACCCAGCGGCGATCACCGCCTTTGGGTTTGAGCTGGACGCCCTGATCGGCCATTCACTGCAAGGTTTGCCTATGCAAACCGACCAGCAGGAACGGTTACTGACCGCCATTGACCGGGCCTTTGTCCGTGGCACACCCATGCGGGAAACATTGCCTATTATGGGCTCCTCCAGCCTGCGCTATTACTCCGCCGCGCTGGTACCGGATACCAACACTGACAGCATTGTATTAACCCTGCGTGATATCACAGAACAACACCGGGTAGAGGAGCGACTGCAGGAAGCCAGCACCCACGACCCGTTAACCGGCCTGTTTAACCGCCGCCAGCTGTTCACCATGGGGGAGCAGGATATTGCCCGGGCCCGGCGCTACAAGATGCCTTTTTCACTGGTACTGGCCAGTATCAATGATCTGAAATCAGTGAACCAGATATTCGGCTATGCCATTGGTGATCACCTGTTGATGACCGTATCCAACAGCCTGCAAGATATGTTGCGCGGTTCCGACTACGTCGCCCGACTAGGTAACAACAGCTTTGCCATCGCCCTGATTGATGCCACCACAGAACAGGCAGAAAGGGTGGCCAGTCGTATCCGCAGTCAGGTCGATCAGACTGAAATCCATGTTATCGATACCCGACTACAGGCCAGCGCCTGCACCGCAGTCTGCCGGTTCGATGCCGAACACGACAGCAGCTTTGTCGACATGCTGAAACGGGCTGAAAGCCTGCTTGAAGCTAATCGCTATGCTGATACTCGAGCGCCGACTGAATCGTTATGAAAACACTGATAAGCCGCCTGCTTATACTACTGGTCAGAACCTACCAGTATCTGATCAGCCCCCTGCTGGGTGGCAACTGCCGGTTCTACCCCACCTGCTCCAGCTATATGATTGAAGCAATCGAAACCCATGGTGTTATAAAAGGAGTCTGGCTGGGGCTGCGCCGCATTGGCCGCTGCCACCCCTACTCAGACGGCGGGCTGGACCCTGTTCCCCCGATCTGTCAGCACAACCACAGCAGTGATCAGCACAAGCACTAAACCAGCCCTACCCAATCCTGTGTAAGACAGGAATGAAACCTGGTTTAAAAATCATGGTCTTAAACAGATGCCCGTTGAGCTGAAGGCAGCGGGCTTCCATCCACTCAGTGGAGGCCTCCGTATGTACAGCCCCCTCACCATGATTTTAGTTGTGACCGCCTATATGGCCCTGCTGTTTGCACTGGCTCAGTGGGTCGAACGACGTATTCAAAACAAACAGTTCAACGCCAATAAACCCTGGCTCTATGCCCTGTCACTGGCGGTTTTTCATACTTCCTGGACCTTCTATGGTAGCGTCGGCTTTGCCAGCCGCTCCGGGCCACAGTACCTGGGCATCTACATCGGTGCGCTGCTCAGTATCCTGCTGGGCTGGTTCACCGTACGGCGTATGATTCAGGCCAAAGAGACCTTTCATATCACCAGCATTGCCGACTTTATCGCCAGTCGCTATAACCGTTCACCGACCATTGCCGCGCTGGTTACTCTGATTGCCCTGCTAGGGCTGGTGCCTTATATCGCCCTGCAGCTGACCGCCATCGTCAGCTCCATTCAGATCATCACCCTGCAGCAGCACGGCGCTGCGACCTGGGGTGTACATGGACTGCTAATCACCGGGCTGATCATCGGCTTTGTCATTATCATCGGCATGCGCAGGCTGGACCCGACCGAACGCCACCAGGGGATGATCAGTGCGCTGGTGGCCGAATGTATCGTTAAACTGGCAGCGGCACTGACCGTCGGCATTTTTATTACCTGGTTTATGTTTGACGGCATCGGCGACATCAGCCAGCAACTGCGTGACCAGGGCTTCGATCACCTGCTCAGCTTCAGCGCAGGCGAAGACAGCGGTGCCCGCTGGCTAACCCTGATCGGGCTGGGCTTTGTTGGCCTGCAGCTGTTGCCCCGCCAGTTTCATGTGGCGGTGGTGGAAAACGGTGATAAGCGCCATTTCACGACGGCTTTATGGCTCTTCCCCCTCTACATGGTATTGATCAGCCTGTTTGTCATTCCCATTGCCGGTGCCGGACTGCTCAGTGGATTACCCGCAGCAGAAGCCGACTATTTTGTCCTGTTACTGCCCCAGCAAGCCGGTGCAGATCTGATTACCCTGATCGCCTTTATCGGTGGTTTCTCAGCCGCCACCGGGATGATTCTGATCACCACCCTGACCCTGGCCACCATGCTGACCAACCATCTGTTACTGCCACTGATTGAATACAGCAGCACCCTGACCCCTCTTAAACACAGCCTGCTACAGATTCGCTGGCTCTCGGCGGCGCTGATTGTACTGGCTGGGTACGGCTTCGCACTGGAGTTTTCCGACCGCTATATTCTGGTTGCCATTGGTCTGTTGTCATTTACGGCCATTCTGCAATTTGCACCGGCTGCTTTTATCGGCCTGTTCTGGCAGGGGGGTAACCGGGTCGGGGCACTGGTCGGGCTAGGGCTGGGCTTTCTGGCCTGGGGCTGGACGCTGGCTCTGCCCACCTTTATCGACCACGGCTGGTTCAGCCCCACCCTGCTTGAGCTGGGCCCCTGGGGTATCGAGGCATTGCGACCTCATGCGCTACTGGGGCTGGAGGGGCTCCCACCCTTTGTCCACACCAGTATCTGGTCGATGGTATTGAATATCGGTGGCTACATGCTGGGTAGCTGGCTGTATCACCCCGACAAGCAGGAACGTAACCAGACCAGTGAATTTCTCAATGCCATTGAGCTGAACCAGCAAAGCAGCCGCGCCCGTCCACTGGGGCTCGATGCCTATATCGAACTGTCCGCCAAACTCAACGAGGCCGAGATCCTGCTGGCCAGCTACCTCAATGAGCAGCCAGCCCGCGAAGCACTGGATACCATTGTGGAAGATCTGCAAGTCTATGAGAAACGACAGATCACCATTATCGAGCTGATCGAATTCCACCGTATGCTGGAACATAAACTGGCCGGTTCCATCGGCTCTGCCAGTGCTCATCAGGCAATCGAAAATGGCATCAGCTACAGCAAGCGCGAATCATCAGACCTCAAGGCGCTATACAGTCATATCGTCTGTGACCTGCACGTAGAAGAAAACCGGCAAAACCGCTCAGGTGACAGCCAGCCTAATATGAACCTGCTGGAAGAGCTGCAGAACAAGCTCAACCGTCTGCAGACCACAGCACGCGAACAGGAAGAGAAGATTGGCAAAATGGAGCAGAGGTTAGAGGCCAGCTATGACGAGAGCTTCAGCTATCGGTTAGAGGCACAACGTTTGAAACAGGAGAATATAGAACTGAGGCTGCAACTAAACCCGCTGTATTCTGACGATAACTAACTACCTGCCAAATGCTAACCGCCAGGGCATAGTACAGTGACTATACCCTGACGAGAGGCTGTGTTACTCAGCCTCGCGATGCAGATGCACATCCATCTGCGGATACGGAATGGCGATCCCCACCTCATCAAAGCGCAATTTCACCTGCTCGGTCAGCGACCAGCGCACCTCCCAATAATCGGCAGACTTTACCCAGGGGCGTACGACAAAATTGACACTGTTATCAGCGAGCGAATCAACTGCCACCACGGGTGCCGGGTCTTTCAATATCCGCTCATCGGCCTCAATCAACGCCAGCAACTCTGCTTTGGCCAGACGCAGATCACTCTCATAGCCAATACCAAACACCAGATCAATACGGCGGGTCTCCCGTGCTGAATAATTGGTAATCACATTAGAGTAGATCGCACCATTGGGGACAATAATCTCGCGGTTATCTGGCGTACGCAGCACACTGCTGAAAATAGAGATATGCTCAACCAGTCCAGAGACCCCGGCGGCTTCAACAAAATCTCCCTCTTTGAACGGGCGGAAGATAATCAACAACACCCCTGCCGCAAAGTTTTTCAATGAGTCCTGCAATGCCAGGCCCACCGCCAAACCCGCCGCACCCACCAGTGCGATTAGCGAAGTGGTATCGACGCCCAGCTGCGCCAGCGCAGCCACGACCACCACCAGCAGGATCAGGGCATGACTGATTGAGCCGATGAAGTTCACCAGCATCGCTTCAATTCGAGCTTTACGTAACGCTCCCTCAAGCAAGCGGATTACCAGCTGGCCGACCTTGCGACCCACAATAAAAATAAGACAGGCCAGCGCAATATCCATCCCCCAGGGCAGGATATAAGTTTCCCAGTAATGCATGGTTCAGTGAAACTCCTCTATAAATAGTACCAGGGTTGATACAACTCGATTGTACCCATGGTAAACAAGGCTGCACTCTAGCATGTCAGCGTTAATAAACAGGCCAACACAGCTTCAGGCGCTATCTTATTTGAACCCGAAAAGCATAGGCCGTGATCAGGCAAGTGTTACTTCCACATGACGATACAGGGTAAAAATCCTTGCATTAACGATGGATTTTGGCTTCATGCCTGTACAGACCGCGACAACTCAGTAGAATAAGCCGGACTCGGAATAGTTGGTTGATGTTATGAAAAAACTCGTTATTACTGCCTTGCTGACGCTGCTTGCCGGACAGGCCTTTGCTGAGCGAGGTCATATTTCAGATGAAGTGTCGCTGTTTATGCACGGTGGCCCAGGGAAGCAGTATCGAATTACAGGGCGTACCAATAGCGGCGACGCTGTAGACATAATAGAACGAGACAACGGTTCAAAATATGTCAAAGTACGAACAGCCACCGGTCGCGAAGGCTGGGTTGAAGGCAAGTTTGTCAAAGTAGGCCTCAGTATCAAAGAGCGTCTACCTAAGCTGGAAGAAAAGCTCCAGGCAGGCCGCAATAAACTCGATATTCAACGCACCGAGTATGAAGATCTGAACACCCGTTATAGCGAGCTGAATAACGAGAAAAGCCAGGTCATGTCACAGATTGATGCCCTGAATAGCGATATCCGTCGCCTGCAGCTCGAGCTGGACACCCGCGATGAAAGCAACCTGCTGCGCTGGTTCACCCACGGCGGCCTGGTTGCTCTGGGTGGCGTTATTCTGGGCCTGATTCTGCCCATGTTCAGCCGTCGTAAAAAACGCCGCGACGACTGGTAATCACACTGGCAAAGCAATCGCTTTGCCACGCTCATCCCCGGCCATAAATCCCGCCTATCAGCCAGATAAGCAGAGCCAATTAGCCAGCCCGGGAGCAATCACGTTCAATAGCGCCATTGATTAAAGACACTCTGAGGAAGCCACCGGATGCAACGTGTAACTATTTTTGGTCGTGAAGGTTGTGGATTCTGTGTCCGCGCAAAGGAACTTTGTGAGCGCAAAGAACTCAATTTCAAATACATCGACATTCACAAAGAAGGCATCAGCAAAGCGGATCTGGAACAGACCGTCGGCAAGCCGGTTGAAACCGTGCCACAGATTTTTATCGGTCAGGATCACATTGGCGGCTATACTGAGTTTGAACAGTATCTTGATGCACAACAGTGATTAACATCGGCAGGGTCGTTGCCCCTCAGTGAAAAACTGATTAAGGTAAGGGCTCGTCGGATACCGGGCGTTCCGGTTAAGGAGATTCACATGGCTACTATTGCAACCCTGATCGCCCTGACTGCGGTGCTCTATCTGATTGTACGGTATGAGAACAGCCCACGTATGGAGCCCATCCGTGTCCGTGATGATGAAGAGGCCCTGCGACGTCGCCACCAGCGTCGTCGCTAGTCGGTACTAAGCAGCCCCTGATGCTGTGACCAGCCCAAACGTCAAACGCCAGTGTGTAACCACACTGGCGTTTTCGTATGTGAACATAACTAAGAGCTCAGCAGATCAGCCGTTTCCCCGCCTCCTTCAGCGCTGCCCACTGCCGCCAGCGCTGCTGATAGAGCAACAGCTGTGTCTCCAGCGCAGCGTAGCAGCCAGCAACACCATTGAGCAGTTCCAGGTAAACGGCAATATTTAACCGCGCAATAAAATCTGCCAGTAACTTATCCATAGCACCTCCCACGCGAACCTTGCTCGAAACCTCCTCAACCTGACCCTGGCTCGAAATACCCTGTCGCCAGCAAGCTGGCTCCTGCGACTGACTAAGCTTTCACACCGGTTGCAGGAGCGAGCTTGCTCGCGATCTGTAGCAGCTCGCTTCGCGAGCGTCTGGCTCGAAGTGCGGGCCAATGACGCTGTCAAATAGCCTGCGACAGAGCACCCAGTGCTCAGGTGTATTAAGAGACAGGAGAGTCGTGGCGTAGTAAATGCAGGATATGCGAAGGACCGGCGCTCCCGCAGAAGCCCGGCCCTTCTAGGGGGTCAAGATCCGTTTGGGTGCTGGTTTGATGAGAGTTTGAGCAGAACCACTGGCCAGCAACCAGTACATTCAGCGTAGGCAAAGGTACAGAAAACTGCCACTGCTGATTTGTTATGACAGCAGTGGCAGTTATGCCTGTCAGTTATGACAGCCAGCCCCCCTGCCAGAGCAAGCGCCCCAGCCCACCGCTACGCCGTGTGGGCCGCTCAATGGCCGCTTCCATCACCTGCCAGTTGCCATAGATTTCACAGCGCTGCTTTGCCCGGGTAATGCCGGTGTAGATCAGCTCACGGGTCAGCACCGGGTTGTCTTTCTCTGGCAGCACCAGCAGCACCCGATCAAACTCCGAGCCCTGGCTTTTATGGATGGTCATGGCGAACACCGTCTGATGACTCGGTAAACGGCTAGGTAACACAGGTTCTTCGCGCTGTTCAAACCAGACCCGCAGTTCGCCATCTTCATTCGGTAACGCAATACCGATATCACCGTTATACAGCCCCAGCGCCGGGTCATTGCGGGTGATCATCACCGGGCGGCCGCTATACCACTGCCCCTCCAGCCGGATCAGATTGCGCTTCTGCAGGGCCAGTTCGACCGCCTCATTGAGCCCCTCAACCCCGTATGGCCCCTCACGTAAGGCACTGAGCAACTGACACTGGCCAAACAGCGCCAGCACCGGCTCCGCGCCCTGACCTTCACTCAACGCCGCCAGGTAAGGCTGATAGCCGAGCACCGCCTGCTCGACCAGCGCTGGATAGCGAGCCTGATCCAGTGTCTGGGCTTCAATATCGCTATACTTTTCACGCAGTACGGCTTTACACCTCCGGCCATCACCGGCGTTGACCGCACGGGCCAGGTGGCCGATACCGCTGTCCTCATGGAACCGATAACTTTTACGCAGCAGTGCCAGCGAGTCGGCAATGGGGGCAACCTGCGCCGCCTGGGCCACCTCGGCATGACAGCTGGCCGCCAGCAGTCGGGCCTGATCTGTGGAATACACTGGCTCTGTCAGCCCGGAAATATCCGCCAATACCCCACCGGCCTCCACCGAAGCCAGCTGATCACGGTCACCGATTAATAGCAGCTGCGCCGTTGGTGGCAGGGCATCCAGCAGACGTGCCATCAATGGCAGATCGACCATGGAGGCTTCATCCACCACCAGCAGATCAAGGTGCAGCGGGTTACTGGCATTATGACGGAACCGTCGGGTACCCGGCAGACTGCCTAACAACCGATGCAAGGTGGAGGCCTGTTCGGGAATCAGTGCGCCTATCTGGCTATCAATGGCCAGCGAGTCTCTCGCTTTGGCGATGGATTCTGCCAGCCGGGCCGCCGCTTTACCGGTGGGGGCCGCCAGCCGGATTAAGGGTTCGCGGTGCGCGCCGTTGTCCGCCAGCTCACGTTCCAGCCACAGGGCCAGCATTTTCACCACCGTGGTGGTTTTCCCAGTGCCCGGCCCACCACTGATCACTGCCAGTGGATGAGTCAGCGCAACCGCCGCCGCAACCCGCTGCCAGTCGGTTTCATCGGTGGGTGTGAACAGCCGGTCCAGCGCACCGCTGAGCCACTGACTATCAACCGGACGCGGTTTGGCGCGTTGTAATAACCCACGCGCCACCTGCTGCTCGTACTGCCAGTAGCGATAGAGATAGAGCGCACCGTTATCCAGCACCAGCGGCGTAGGCGTTGCGCCGTTCCCCAGCAGCACACCGTCGGGCTCAGGCAGATTATTCAGCAGCCGGGCATAAAGGCCGTGTAACTGGCTGCCGTAGTGACCCAGCGGGCCATCCAGTGGCAGACAGCTATGGCCCTGGCCCAGCGCTTCACTGGCCAGTACGCCCGCCAGCTGTAGTGCTTCACTGCCCTGCTGGCGGGCAATAAAACGACCAAACTGATGGTCCAGCGGGCGTAGTTCGTGGCGGTTCAGCGCCAGTGCTAATTGTGTATCCAGCGGTTCCAGCTGCAGCAGACTCATGCCACTTCCTCCGTGCCAGCAAACAGGGCGTCCAGCGCCAGGGTCAGTTCAATGTTAGCCGGGCGATGAAACACCCCGCTTTGCTCACCCACACGCATACCCCGCAGAAACAGATAAAACACCCCGCCCAGATGTTCCGCCGGGTCGTAATCCGGCAGCCGCTGTTCCAGCAGCCGGTGCAGCGCCAGGGTATACAGCTGATACTGCAGATCATAGCGATGCGCCAGCATGGCGTTATCCAGCGCCTCACTATGATAATCCGCCAGGCTATCCCCCAGATGGTTGGATTTATAATCGGCGATGTAATAGCGGCCATCAACCCGGAACACCAGGTCGATAAAGCCTTTGAGCATGCCCTTGAGCTGATCAAACTGCAGCGGCGGCGCCTGTTCTGATAGCGGGTCATACTCGCTGACCAGCTGGTTCAGCCGTGGCGCATTCAGCCGCGCCACCGGCAGCAGAAACTCCATCTCCACCAGCATATCGGCGGGGGCCAGCTGACCCAGCTGCATCCCTTCCAGGTCGGCCTGCAGCACATCCACCATTAATTGATCAATCACCGCCAGCCAGGGTTGTTCCTCTTCGCTGCCGTAACCACTGCCGATCAGTAGAGTCTGTTTGGTCTGCTGCGCCTCGTCCGTATCGGGCAGGCCGAATGGTATTTCCTCAAACAGGCTGTGCAAAAACGTACCGGCCCGGGCACCACGCGGGAAACTGAAGATACTGAACTCCGGTACTTCCGGTTCGGGCACCGGCGCGGTTTCACCCATCACCTCAAGGTCCACCTTCGGCTGTGGCAGGCTATGGCTACCACTGTGGTGGCTCAGGGCCGAATAGCTCGACAGCCGCCAGTCACGGTTGATCCGGCTGCTGAAGGTTTCGGCCTGCAGCTGCGGAGCAGGCGCGCCCATGCTGGCCAGCAGATCCTGCTGCGCCTGGTCCGCCGAGTCCGGCAACGGGCTGATACCCACACCCGCCTGCCCGCCCAGCCGGGCCAGGGCCTCGGGCAACTCCTGTTTATGGCACTCCAGCAGGTGGCCCAGCGCCGAGCGTTGCAGCTGACTTTTGCGGGTGTTGCCCACTTTCAGCTCAGTGACGCCGATATAACAACGATACACAGCGCGGGTCAGGGCCACGTACAGCAGCCGCAATTCCTCCGCCAGCCGTTCACCATCAGCAGCGCTCACCGCGTCGTCGTTGTTGTCCAGTGCCCAGACCGGGCGGTGATGTTCATCATGGTAGAAGCCGGTTTTCGCTTCGCGGAAATCACTGGCAAAGGGCAGGAACACCACCGGGTACTCCAGCCCTTTGGATTTATGGATGGTAACCACCGTAACCAGATTGGCATCGCTTTCCAGCCGCAGCAGCTGGTCATCAGCAGCACTGTCCTGAGCCGTCACCTGGTCGGTAAACCAGCGCAACAAACCGGCCAGACCATCAATGCGGGTGCTGGCCTGTTGCAGCAACTCGCCCAGGTGCAGCAAGTCAGTCAGCCGTCGCTCGCCGCCCATCTGCTGTAGCAGCAGCACCGCCAGCTGGCGACGGTGGATCAGCCGGTGCAGCATCGGCAGTACACCCAGCCGGTGCCAGCAATCACGATATTCAGTGAACTCCTGTACCGCCGCTTCCCAGACATTTTCATCTTCGTTAAGCCGGTTCAGTGCCATCACATCCAGCGCCAACAGGCGGCTGGCCAGCGCGCCACGCAAGGCCCGCTCATCGGTGGGTTCCTGTACGGCCTGCAGAATGCGATACAGGTCCATCGCTTCGGCGCAGTTGAACACGCTGTCGCGATTACTCAGATATACCGAGGCGATACGGCGCTGGCTCAGGGCATCACGCACTGCATCCGCTTCGTAGCGATCCCGTACCAGAATGGCGATCTGCCCGGCCTGCAGTGGCTGGTCACCGATTTTAGCCTCAGCCAGCAGCTGCTCGATCTCCTGCGCTGTGGCATAGGCAAAGCGGCTGCGGTAATCGGTGCGGGTCAGCAGATCATCGCTCTGCCATAGCTGCAAAGCAGGCTGCTCAGCCCCGGCCACGGTCAGCGGGGTTTTATCCGCTTTGGTGCCCGCCCCTACCGGCAGAAACGGAATATCACTGTCGTAAATAAACGGATTCGGGCAACCGGCAAACAGCGTATTAACAGCGCTAATCATGGCGCTGGTAGAGCGCCAGTTGGTGTCCAGGGTGCGGGGCTGCGCCACGGAGCGCCGCGCCGCGATATAGGTAAAGATATCAGCACCGCGAAAGGCGTAGATCGCCTGTTTAGGGTCACCGATCATAATCAGCCCCCGGCCTGGCTGAGCGGCATAGAGGCTGCTGAAGATGTAATATTGCTGCGGGTCGGTGTCCTGAAATTCGTCGATCAGTGCCACCGGGAACTGCTGTCGGATCGCCGTGGCCAGCTGCTGTTCGCTGTCGGCTTTGAGGGCATTGGCCAACCCGCTGAGCAAATCATCAAACGACAGCAAACGCCGCTCGGCTTTACTCCGTGCCAGTGCCTCGCCCACCTGCTGCCAGGCCTGTTGCAGAATAAATTCGCGCAACGGCACTTCACTGTCGACCAGCGCATCGAGCTGGCGGAACAGTTCATGCTGGGGCGGGTTATTTTTAGAGGCTTCATCCAGGCTCGACTGACGGAAGCGCTCAATCGCCGCCCGGCTGTCTTTATCCGGCTCGCCACCCTGCTCTGCCCAGCGGTTGATATGCGCCAGCCACTGTGGGGTGCGGGCTTTGGTGTAGCTGCGTTTGTTCACTCCAGAAGCCGCGATTATCCCCGCCAGATCATCGTCACAGCCCTGCCACTGCTGACACAGATTATCAATTACCGCTGTGCGCTGTTCATAAGCCGCAATCAGGTCCAGTGTCGGCAGTGCCGGTTTCAGTAGCAGGTCGGTGGTGTGCAGCCAGGGCCGAACTTCGCGCATCAGCTCATCCGGTGTTTTCCAGATCGACAGCACCGCTTTGCCAATCACGTCCGGCAAGGCGTATAGATGGTTACGCCAGAAATCCAGCAACGCCTGACGCAGCCAGGGGGTTTCATCGCGGATCAGTTCACTCTCAAACAGGCTGCCGCTTTCAAAGGCATGCTGGCTGAGCATCCGCTGACAGAAACCATGGATCGTAAAGATCGCCGCTTCATCCATGGAACGGGCGGCATCTTCCAGCGTGCGCGCCGCTTCCTGCAGCAATTCCGAGCGCGTTTTACCCGCCGGTTCGCGCAGGGTCAGATAAGCTTCCAGCACCTGCTGTAGAATGGCGTCGTCGGTCTGCCCGGCCTGAAACACCCGGCGCATCTCGCCAATACGCAGGCGGATACGATCGCGCAGCTCTTCGGTGGCCGCCTCGGTAAAGGTCACCACCAGAATTTCCTGGGGCGGTAAACCCGGTGGCAGCGCATCCTGCACGCCTTCATGCTGCTGACGCGGCAGGCCCTGCACTTCAGATAATCCCAGTAGCAGCCGCAAATAGAGCACGCCGATGGTGAAGGTTTTGCCGGTGCCAGCACTGGCCTCAATCAGCTGTACATCGGTCAGCGGAAAGTCCATCAGATCCAGCCGGATCGCCTCAGTCATCCTTCTGTTCCTCCATCTGAGCCTGCATCGGTGCCAGGATCTGTTTACTGTGTTCGATCAGGTTCAGTTTGTAGCTGTCGAAGCTGGGGAAAACCCGGCTGATATACGGGTCTTCGTTGACGCCATGCTGACGGAAACCACCCTCAAAGCGTTGCTGAGCTTTGCTCAGGGCTTTGTCTTCATCCTCTTCTGCCGCCCAGGCCCAGCCGGTCTGGGGGTCAAAGGCGAGCGGTTCGCTGCGCCCTTCCAGCCAGATTTCCAGCAAGCCGCGCAGCTCGCTGCGGGCATCGCTCTGGTTCAGGGGCCGCAACAGCATTTCGCCTGACAAGCCCCGGTATACCGTGGCATTGTCCGCCGCTACCGGGTACATGGCGCAATACACCAGATGGCTGATCCAGCTGGCCAGCCGGTCTTTACCCTGGATCTGCGACGGGCGGCAGCGTACCAGTCGCCCGCCATACACCCCATCCAGCCAGCCAGTAACCACCAGCGGCCCGGCGCTGAGTTCCAGCGGCAGGCGGATCTCCAGCCGCTGCTGTTCACCTTCGCACCAGGGTGCCAGCTTGGTGGCCAGATCCGTCGCATCCCCTCGCAGTTTGGCCAGCCGCTGCTGCCCCGCCACGCCCAGTGGCAGCTGGCCTTCAGAGGCCAGCAACTGGTCCAGCGGTTCCAGCGGTTCACAGGCGATTGCCGTTTGCAGGTAACGCTGTTTGATCAGGTAGTCATCCAGCCCATCAAGGCTGAACGGCTCTTCGTCTTCGCCATCGGCGGCGGGCTGATCAAACACCACTTTGAGTTTTTCGCGGAAGAAATAACGCACCGGGTTCTGGAAGAAGCGCAGCAGCTCGTCCAGCTCCAGGGTGTCGGGCATCTCGCGGGGCAGCTTTTTCGACACAAAAGGCGCTGCCGGGCCCAGCTGAGCACCGGCTACCGGCAGCCATTCGGCGGCATAACTGAACAACCCTGCTGCGCCACGTCGGCCACTGAGCGCATCGAAGTAACGCGGGCTGAAGGCCGTTAGCGGGTGTTCAGTCAGCAGCGCCTGGCGCAGCCGGGCTGACTTCGCATCGCTATCTTCATCCGTATCGCCCGCCAGCTGGAAACTTTCGGCGCAGTAGTCGAGCAGCTCGTTCACCAGCACCGACGGCACTTTCTCCCGGTTATCGGAGATTGCCCGGCCGATATAGCTGATATACAGCCGGTCCTGAGCGGCCATTAGTGCTTCCAGAAACAGGTAGCGGTCATCGTCCCGACGGGAGCGGTCACCACGTTTTTTCTCCCGGCTGCAGGCGATCAGGTCAAAGCCGACCGGAGCCACGGTACGCGGGTAAACCCCATCGTTCATGCCCGCCAGACAGACCACCTTGAACGGGATCGAGCGCATTGGCATTAACGTACAGAAGTTGACCGCACCAATCATAAAGCGCTGGCTGGAGCGTTGCGCCGACAGCGCTTCACTGAGGTAGTCACGGATAATCACCGCATCCAGCGGTTCATCAAAGGCTGCATCCTGGTGCTGTTCAGCCAGTGCCTGCATCACCTCACGCACCTGGTCCAGCGCCAGCTCGTCGATTTCATCGGCCAGATAACTGCGTTCCAGCAAGGTGTTCAGGCGTTGCTGCCAGTGGCTCAGTGGCTGTGCGCCCTGGAACCACTGACTGCATTCACGCAGCAGATCAATAAAGTCGGCCAGTCGGCCCAGCAGCGCGGCATCCAGCCCTTCCACATCGCCATAGGGGGCGATGTCCTGCCAGGGGGCCAGCTGGTCACCCAGGGCAAAACCGGCCAGCATCCGGTCCAGCCCGAACTGCCAGCTATTCTGACTGAACGCAGGCAGGTCCAGCGCGCTGCGGCTTTCGCTGTCCAGCCCCCAGCGGATCTGCACCTGGCTGATCCAGTGACGTAGCTGGTCGAAATCCTCCTGAGTCAGCTCAAACCGGCGCAGCACCGCAGGCACTTCCAGCAGCTCCAGCACTTCAGATACCGGCAGACGGCTATCGGCCAGGTTCAGCATCCGTACCAGGCTTTGTAACAGCGGGCTTTCCTGAGCCAGCGAGCGGTCAGAAATCGAGTACGGTATCCGCCGCTCCTGACTGGCATTACCAAACACTGCCTCGATGTAAGGCGCATAGGCGGCGACATCGGGCATCATCACGATAATATCGCGCGGGGCCAGGCGGCTGTCATCGGCGAACATCGCCAGCAGCTGGTCCTGCAAGACTTCCATCTCCCGCAGGGGACTGTGGCAGCTATGCAGGCGCAGCGAGTGATCATCAGGTTGCCAGTCAGTGGCCGTCGGCTGCTGGCTGCGATCTTCCAGATTAATAATGTCGTACTGCACCCGCGCCAGCAGGTGGTCCGCCACCGGGTTGGCAAAGGCAGTAATTTCGTGGGGGCACTTATCCTGCAGCAGGTACACATAATCCCGGCCCAGCTTGCCCATCGAGGCCAGCAGCGGGTTGCCGTGATCAAAATAGCTGTCGATATCCACACCGGGCTTGTTCAGCCAGCGGCGCAAGCGGGCCTTCTGTTTCTGGTCCAGAATATCGCCCCAGAAATGCTGGCAGGGGTTACCGATCATCAGGTGAACATCACAATGTTCAGCCAGCATATCCAGCGCTTCGAGGGTTTTTTCCGGCAACGCCGAAATACCAAAGATAAACAGCCGCGAGGGCAGTTGCAGCTGTGCCTTTTTCCCGCGCAGGGCATCAATGAACGACTGCAGCATATTGGCACGGTGCCAGTGGGGCTGGCCCAGATCAGCGGTGCGCTGATAGAGCGCCCGCCACAAAATCGCCTGCCATAACTGCGCATCCGCCCCCAGCTGGCCGCCCTGCTCCCAGTCTTCCACCCACTCGGGGCGATACATCAGATACTGGTCAAACACATCCGCCACTTTGGCACACAGCTGGTAGCGTTTAACCCCCTGCGGGTCATCGGCCAGGTAGCTGCACAGTGGCGCGAATTCAGGCTGTTCCAGTAATGGTGGCAGCAGCGTCATCAGCTTCCAGCCCATCGCATCTTTGTTAAAGGCGGAGCGCTCCGGCACCCCCTCCAGCACATCGGCGAAGGTTTTCCACAGAAAGGACGCGGGCAACGGAAACTCAAGGTTGGCCGCAATACCTAGCGCCTGGGCCAGTTCAAGCTTGAGCCACTGGGCCATGCCCGGGCTCTGCACCAGAATAAGCTCAGCGGCGAAGGGGTCGTGTAACGGGGCGTGCTGAATGTGCTGAACCAGCAATCCTTTCAGTACATCCAGCGCATTGGAGTGATAGACATGTAACATGGCAGGCCTGATGATATCCCTGATCTGGAGGGCATCAGTGTACCTGATCTGGTGGTGAAACTGGCGGCTATACGACTAACTCAGGTGGGGGCGACAAAAGCCGTTTCGGCGTTGTAAGGAATCTCACCAAAGCCCTCCTCCAGCGTCCACAGGGTATAGCCCTGTTCAACCCGCACCACACCGGTAAAACGCTGCTGCAGATAAGCAACCGCCGCTTCGAATTCGTCGATATCACACAGAATCACGCCACCGCGATCATCTTCGGTGCTGAACAGATAACTTTTCATTACATACCTCGTAGCTGATGCGGTTATTTTCGCACAGTGTTGCCCCAGTGCAATGAGCATTAGCCTCCACCATGGGATAAATTACTGTCAAATCACAGAAAACCGGGGAAGACCCGCTACACTTGCCAATGGATGTGCCGCAGGACTTCCCTGCGCGAACAAAGGAGGCCAATGGATGCGCCTGACCACCGATACCCTGAGCACCCCGCTGACAGCCTGTCGCCTGTCGGCGCTGGTGCTATTGTTCAGCTACGCCTCCCTTTCCCTTGCTGATGGCACCCTGACCCCTGGCAGCAGCCTGGGCGAAAACATGCGTGTATCGCTGGATTTAAGCAGTCGTGTTAGCCACTTCGATCGCGCTGATGAAACCGGCTATACCAATGTCGCCGGGCTGGATCTGCACAAAGTATTCAGTGGTAGCAACGGTGATATCGGTACCCTCATCGTACAGCTATACTGGACCCGCATCGACAACCTGATTATGCGCCCCGGCTTTTTCGACGGCCCCGATGACAGCGAGCTGGTGTACCGCATCGTCAACTTCAATTACACCGGTTTTGGCACCCAGGCCCCGCATTTCCGGGTGGGGCATTTTGAAATCCCCTATGGCCTGGAACATACCGTGGACACCAACGGTAACCTGCGCGATTACACCCACGGCCGTAACCTGGGTGTTAAAGCCGACTGGGGTGTCAGCGTAAACGGTGAGCTGCCTGCACTGGAGTACGAAATCAGCTACACCCTGGGTGGCGGTCAGGAGGCCGAGCGCAAGGATGGTTCCTACGTCTGGGCCGGGCGACTGGGTACTCCACGGGATAACAACCAGGTGTATGGCGTGGCGCTGTACCATGCTGAGCTGAAAAATACCGAGCGTAACCGGCTGGGGCTGGATGCCATGTGGTATTACGACCTCTACGGCCTGTTTGCCCAGCTGGATATCGGCGAAGACGCCGACAATGACGTGCTCAACGGCATTGTCGAGCTGAACTGGCGTAACCCGCAGGAGACCTGGCAGCTGTTTCTGCAGAACCAGTATTTCTCCACTGACCGCAGCGATGGTGACCAGCAGGCCCTGCGCCACAATCTGGGGATACAGTACACCCCGGATAGCCACTGGGATTTCAGCGCCCAGTACCAGCATGACAGCGACGTGTTTGACGGCGCAGCCGAAGCGCGCATACTCAGCCTGCAGGCACGCTACCGATTCTGATCGACCCGTGAAAGGAGCAACACTATGAAGCAATCAGGTCGTATCGTCTGGCTGTTTATTCTGTTCAGCCTTCTCCCTGCCCAGGTATTCGCCCAGGCTTACTGTGCCCTGCGTGACCCGGCCAGCCATATACAACAACTCTACCCTGACAGTAATCAGTTCCGCTCTATCGTCAAAACCGTCGATGAGAGCGCCCGTGATTACGTCGCTGAGAATATGCCACCCAACGCCCTGCACTTTGGCGAGCTGGGCCGACATACCCTGTATGTAGCCCTGCGTGATAAAGAAATACTGGGGCTGGTGCATGTCCGTTCGGAAGAAAGCCGCTGGGGCCTGGTCGAGATCGCCTGGTCGATGGACCTGGGCCTCAAGGTGCAGGATTACAGCTTCCAGCGTTGTCGAAGCCGGGTTCGCAAGGTGATGGAGGCGAACAACATAAAGGACCAGTTCCGCGGCAAAACGTTTAGCGAAATGAAGGTGTTCCTCGCTGAGGATGGCCGCTCTGCCAACCGCGAGGCCCTGAACGTGCCAGATAACGCCGCCGAGCTGGCTGCCGTGGTGGTACGCAACGGGCTAAAAACCCTGCTGGTTACCCGCCAGGTATGGGCGATGGAAATTGAAGCGTTACAGATGCTCAAAAATGCCCAGCTTGCCTTTCCTGCTGCCCAGCAGATTCAGCTGGCCGAGCAGACACCCACCAGCCCGGCGGTTACCGTGGCGCTCAAATCCGCCTTTGGCAATGCCAGCATCGGCACTGACCGCGCACAAATAAAACTGGCGCGGGTACTGGATCATCAGGGTAACGCGCTGGGGGTTATCTACCGCGCTCAGCATACGATCAGTGGCGAACCCCTGACACTGTGGTGGGCCATCCGAACAGACCTGACCATTGAAGCCATCAACGCAGACACCCCATGGCCTTCGAGTCAGGTAGAATCAGTTTTTAAGCAGCTCACCGGTAAAACCTTTAATAACAGCGAAAGCTGCGGCAACCGGGCAGAACTGATGGCACTGGAAGCGATCATCACCGCCCGGCCTTTACTTAAAAACACTGAACCACGCCACTCGATGTAACGCGCACCACTGCAGGGAGAGAGCCTATGCGCATAGCAGTACAGACCGTGATTATTGTCCTTTGCTGCCTGCTCGGCGGGCTGGCATTGTACAGCGCCATCTGGATAAAATTCACCGACGTAGAAATCCTGCATGACCAGGATCAGCAGAGCCAGTTGGCCATGCGGGATATTGAACATCTGGAAACCATGCTCAACCAGTGGTTTGTCACCATTGATCTATTCTTCAGCCAGCAACAGAGTTACCTGGCCCCAGGCATCGGCCGCCAGGCCAGCCAGCTACAAATCTCGCTCAATGAACTGGCCAAAATAGCGCCCCATGAAGCACCCGAGTTACAAAAGCACCTGACAACCATCGCCACCATCGTACAGCGGGCCTCTCTGCAGGCACCGGACGACAACACACAATGGAACCATCTGCTAAGCCAGACTGACGATACCAGCACCGATATCGTTGAGCTGATGGACAGTCTCTACAGCTATTTTGATCAGCATCGTAAGCAGAGTGCCAGTGCTGTAGCCGAGGCCGAGGCGAGCCTGGTACCGACTCTTGGCAGCTATGCAGCCGGTTACTTCGGGCTGGTATTCCTAGTCTGGCTGTGGGCCACCCGCACCGTGGTACGGCCCCTGCAGAAACTGCACCGCCAGGCGATGCGGCCACTGGAAGAGCAACAGGCCGAGCCCTTTGTACTGGACGCCGGACCCACAGAGATCCGCCGGCTGAGCAGCAGCCTTAACCACTACAGCCAGCGGCTGGTGGAAGCGCTGCACCACGCCGAAGAGGAACGCGAAAACGCCGAACAGGCCCGTGCCCGGGTTGAGTCCATCATGCACGCCGCCCCGGATGCCATCATCACCCTGGATGATGACGGCCAGATCCAGCACATGAACCAGGCCACGCTGGATATGTTCCAACTGGCCACCGATGCCGTCGGCCAGACCCACATTGGCGAGCTGGTACCACGGCTGGACCAGTCACCATTAGCACTCAATACCCGCCAGAGCAGTGAGTACATTGGCCAGACCACCGCCGCACGTAAAATCCCACTGGAGATCAGCGCCGCCACCGTCAGCCAGAATGAACACCTGGATGGCTATACCCTGATTGTGCGCGATATCACCGCCCGTAAACTGCAGGAGATCAAAGTTCAGAAGCTGAACCAGAAGCTGGTCGCCGCCTCCCGTCAGGCAGGCATCGCCGAAATCGCCACCGGTATTCTGCACAACGTAGGCAACGTGCTGAACTCTGTCACCACCTCTGTTGCCCTGCTACATAACCAGATCAATCAGACCAGCGCTGCCAAAGTGAAAAAAGTCGCCGAGATGATGCAAAACCACAGTGATGACCTGCCCGGCCTGTTTGCCCCGGGCAACAAAGGCCAGCAGCTGCCCGGCTTTATCAGTGGCCTGTGCAACCGGCTGGACAGCGAACAGAGCCAGCAGCTTGATGAACTGGCTAATCTGAGTAAAAACATCGCTCACATCGCCGAGATTGTCACCTCACAACAGAAGTTTGCCGGGCAAAGCTCGGTGTCTGAACCGCTGGATCTGGCCGAAGTGCTCAACGACGCTATTGCCATGCACAGCGTGCCGCTACGTAACCAGAACATTAAACTGGTACGGGATTTCCACAGCCTGCAGATCCTGTCTGACCGGCATAACCTGATGCAAATCTTCGTCAACCTGGTACGCAATGCCACCGAAGCCATTGGCGAGCAGAAGCCCAGACAGGGAGCTCTGCGCTTGCGTGTGATTGCCGATAGCGGCCAGCCTCTACGCATTGAAGTCACCGACAACGGCAGTGGACTGGACGAAGAACAGAAGCGCAACCTGTTCCGCCACGGCTTCACCACCAAAGTCAGCGGCCATGGTTTTGGCCTGCACAGCAGTGCCCTCGCCGCTAAAAATATGCAAGGCGAACTCAGTGCCAGCAGCGAAGGGCGCGGACGCGGCTGTACCTTCAGCCTGTTGCTACCCGCCAGCATAATGGAGAACGCCGCATGAACAGTCCAACGGCTGCCAGCGCCAATATCATCCAGGAAAACCGACGGATTTTACTGGTCGATGACACCAAAGAAATTCACCAGGATTTCCGCAAAATTCTCTGCCCGGAGCAAAACCATCCGGCGCTGGATGCCATGGAGGCCGACCTGTTTGGCGAGGACAGCAGCAAGCCCCTGCAGAATAAAACCTTTGAGGTCAGCTCTGCCTACCAGGGCGAAGAAGCACTGCAGCGGGTACAACAGGCCTGCAATGCCAAACAACCCTTCGCCATGGCCTTTGTTGATGTGCGCATGCCACCTGGCTGGGATGGTATCGAAACGCTGGCGAAACTCTGGGAAGTCGACCCCAACCTGCAGGCCGTAATCTGTACCGCCTTTTCAGATTATTCATGGGAAGAAACCTTCGCCAAACTGGGCCAGAGTGACCGCCTGCTGATCCTGAAAAAGCCCTTCGACCCGATCGAGGTGGAGCAGCTGGCCAACGCCCTGACCAGTAAATGGCTGCTGGGCCTCAAAGCCCGAATGACCACCGGCCACCTGAAAAAAATGGTGCAGCAACGCACCCAGACCATCGAAAAACAGAAAGGGCTGCTAGAAAAAAAACTCAAAGAACTGGAAGACACCCGCCTGCAACTGGTACAGGCTGAGAAACTGGCCTCCGTGGGCCAGCTGGCCGCTGGGGTCGCCCATGAAATCAACAACCCAATTGGCTTTATCCGCTCCAACCTGGGCAGCCTCAATAGCTACATGGGCGACCTGTCACCCTTATTAGAGCCTCTGCTTGAACTGCCTAGCGAACAGAACCAGAAACTCGCCCTGCTGGATAAAATGAGCCAGCAGGCTGACGAGCTGCAACTGGGTGAAGTACTGGAAGATGTTCAGGATTTACTGCTGGAGACCCTGGAAGGTGTCGACCGCATCGGTAATATCGTTGCCGACCTGCACAGCTTCTCTCATGTCAACGATGACGGCCTCACAGCCATCGACCTCAGCCAGACACTGCAAAAAGCCCTGCGTCTGCTCGACACCCAGCTTAAACATATCGACATACAGCAACGGCTGACGGACGTACCTGACATCACAGCCGATGGCTCACGCGTTTCCAGCGCCTGCGCCTGCCTGATACAGAACGCCATCGACGCCCTCAAGGGCCAGGACAAACCCCGCATCACCCTGACCTGCAAACAGCTGGGCGGCAAAATCCGGCTGGAGATCACCGACAACGGCTGCGGCATCGCCGCCGACACCCTGCCCCGCATCTTCGACCCCTTCTTCACCACCAAAGACGTCGGCGAAGGCACCGGCCTTGGCCTGCACACCGTCCAGCAACTGATCGCCGAACTCGGCGGCACCATCCAACCCCGCAGCCGCCCGGGGATTGGCACCCGGATGGAGATTGAATTGCCGGTGTGAGCTTGTGTCAGCCCCCCGCATGCTTTGTGGGACCGGTGTCCTCACCGGGAATGAGCTGGCAGCGGGCGATGGATTGTATGTAGCTTCGCCAAACCGAGGCCATACACTACGAATTATCCCCGTGTGTACGGGGAACACCTGGAAGACTGGCAGAAGGATAGCTATTGGTTCGGTTCATCCCCGTGTGTACGGGGAACACTCATCCATGAATTTATAAGAGTAGTCGCCATACGGTTCATCCCCGTGTGTACGGGGAACACTACTCCCTGATCTCACCGTCCTGGCTCTTTCGCGGTTCATCCCCGTGTGTACGGGGAACACATTGCTTCGTCCGCCGCAGGAATATTTATACGCGGTTCATCCCCGTGTGTACGGGGAACACCAGTGCGCGGTGCTTTCCGGGTGCCGGTTGTACGGTTCATCCCCGTGTGTACGAAGAACACTATTTATAACCAGTTGTTTTTAAAGCGCAATATTCAACGATAAAAATCTACCAACTAAAACAGATTTTCTCAGTCGCTATCAACAGGCTGAGGCGGCAGGAAATTTACCAGCCGCAAGCCATCATAATCAACCGGCATTCGACGGTTTTCACCCCAGGTCTGGAAATCAAAGCCCGATTCAGTATTGGTTGCCCAGGCCATCACCACATTGCCCTCGTCAGCCAGCTGGGTGATCTGCTGCCAGATCATCTCGCGGGTACGCCGCGACACATCGCCGACATAAACGCCTGCACGTACTTCCAGTAGCCAGATTGCCAGCCGACCGCGTAATCGGGGTGGTACATTTTCTGTTACCACAGTCAGCATACTCATAATCAACTGCTCCGATGGCCGCTATCACCTAGCCCTTCAGGCTCTGGAATCGCTGGCGGCTGGCTGTCTTCAGGGGGTGGCGGCGGGCTTATCTCACCGGCAGCCAGAATTTCCTCGATCATCGGGATCAGCTTTTTCAGAGTTTTCTGCGAGCGAAACTGATCACGACAAGCCCGTCGCACTTCCTGATCTGGCTTTTGCGGATGCTTGGCCGCAACTTTGAATGCCACCGGCACCACCGTATCGAATTTCAGCACATCGGCAATATCGTACACAAAGGATAACGGCTTGCCAGTGTGTAAAAAGCCAATCGCCGGGGCGTAACCTGCAGCCAGGATTGCTGCTTCAGTGATACCATACAGGCAGGAGGTCGCAGCACTGATGCATTGATTGGCGGTGTCTCCGGCGGCCCAGTCTTTAGGATCATAGCGACGGCCATTCCATTTCACACCGTACTGTTTTGCCAGCAGCTGGTAGGTTTTTCGCACCCGCGCACCCTCAATACCACGCAGCTGATCCACACTGCGCCGTGCGGGCGGTTCTTCGCCAAAACGCAATTCAAACATTTTACGGACGACTTTCAGCCGTAGCGCCGGGTCCAACGCCAGCTGCGCCTGGTACAGCAGCTTGTCGGAACGGGCACCACCGGGCTGCCCGGCGGCATACATCCGCACACCCGCCTCACCAACCCAGACCAGTAAAGTACCCACCGTTGCTGCCAGCTTTACCGCCGCATGGGACACCCGCGTTCCTGGTTCCAGCATAATGCAGGCTATCGAACCCACCGGTATATGGGTGCGCACACCGATACTATCGACCAGCACGAAGGCTCCGTCGATCATATCAACCTGGCCATAACGAAGAAAAATCAATGAATTACGATCCTTCAACGGGATCGGTTTAAGCGGTATATATGACATCCGTTGTCCTTTTTGGAAAGATAGCACGAGCCTCCATACGGCTCGATTGACCCCACGTCTGTGGGGAACACACGCATTCGCTGAGGATTTCGTCAAAGACGGGCGGTTCATCCCCACGTCTGTGGGGAACACTCAGTTACCAGCGCGTCAGCTGTGCGATGAATCGGTTCATCCCCACGTCTGTGGGGAACACCTCTTAAACGGAATCATCGCAGAGTAGAACTGCGGTTCATCCCCACGTCTGTGGGGAACACGTCGTGGCTGGCCAGCCAGGTGCTGTGCCATGCTGTAGTGGTCAAGTATTCCCGGACAGTAAGTTGAGTGAGTTTTCTCGCTGTGCAG
>CAJXNY010000039.1 GCA_913057435.1 uncultured Oceanospirillaceae bacterium
ATACGAGATCAGCCTCGGTCTCGTGGGCTCGGAGATGTGTATAAGAGACAGGCACACTGCCCAGGCCTTTGCCCTCCGAGCGCATCTCGATGGCATGACCACCGTTGAGTTTCAGCTCAAACTCGGGGTTGATCTTGAACTGCACTGCCCAGTCGCCAGTGTCATCCTGGTTAAAATAGATCCACTGCATGCCGTAGCTGGCTTGCAGCCGTTCAAATTCAGCCCCCACGTTGTCCGTGTTAGCCCCGGGTTGCCCGGTCAGCCATTTCAGCTCGGCCAGCGCGCCTTCGCCCCGTTCCAGCGGCGATAGCATTTCGTCGTCGGGTTCGGTTTCCTCCCCGCGTTCGATATCGGCCATCAGCGGGATGTCATCTTCGTCCTGCTCTATATCCGCCATCATAGGACTGTTGTCCGGCTCGTCCATGGCGTTCGTCATCATCTGTTGGTGCTGCGGGTACGGCGGATTGTCTTGCGGTTGCAGCTGCTGCCAGCCCATCCATGGGGAGGGGGTTTCATCGTCGACAACATCCGTGGCGCTGTTGTCGGTATAGGCCATTCTCTTTTCCGGCGCGGTGGTAAAACGGCCCCGCGCATCACGGTAACGACGGGGGGCTGAGCGTTTTTTTCCAGGGTGAAATTGCTGCATGGGAAACCTCGGCGGTATTAAGGGAAGCACCCTGCTGCCAGCCCGGCTAACGCAGCTTATCCCCACGCGTGTGGGGAACTCTGACTCTGAAAGACTGGCAGGAAGGGAAAGACGGTGTATCCCCACATCGGTGGGGAACAGTTTTATACGCAGGCGTATAAAAACAACGGGGCGGTTAATCCCCACGTCTGTGGGAGCACCCTGGTTGCTAACATCATGTTCTTTATACATAAATAGCGTGGTTAAAAAGTGTGCCAACGTTTGCGGGGGCAGTGTGGGCTTATCCCAGGGTGTCCTTCAGGAACTTGTCCCGCCAGCTGTCGTAACTGTTGGCGGCGGCGGGCAGCACTGCGCCAACAGTCTTATCAGCCGCGGCGGCACCCACGGTGGTAATGCGCATCGGGTTGGGCTGTTTAAGCTGCCAGTAGTATTCCAGTTCGCTCAGGAACTGGTCATACAGGCCCAGGGTGTGGGCTTCCAGCTGGGCCTCCCAGTTCAGCAGGTTGACGTAACCCATGCCGCCGATGGTGGCCAGCCAGGACAGTGATGCTGGCAATGCCGGGCCGCGGCCGCTGGCTTTATCCAGCCCATCGACACCGGTGTTCTTTTGTTTGCTGATGGCCGGGG
This sequence comes from uncultured Oceanospirillaceae bacterium, assembly GCA_913057435.1. Classification (GTDB taxonomy): domain Bacteria; phylum Pseudomonadota; class Gammaproteobacteria; order Pseudomonadales; family Balneatricaceae; genus Marinobacterium_C. Next base: position 1,274 of record CAJXNY010000039.1, read on the forward strand.
CGGCGGCCCAGCCGGCGGTGTTGCCGCATGGGCCAATTTTGTAGACATTCACCGGACCTTTGACGCCGGTGGTTTCGTTAAACCAGCCCGCTTCCATTTTCGAGGCGGCATTGCGCACGCTGTAGCCGTTGACGGTGTAGTCAGCGCGTTCCTTGATCACCGTCCAGTAGACGATGTTGCTGCCACCGGATACCAGGGCCTTGGCCGGGGCTTCGGTGGTTTTATGGTCCATGTTGTCGTGGTGGGAGAAGGTGGCGATGTTGGCCATGCTGTGGCCGCTGCCGCCCAGATGGTTGTTCACCAGGTGCCCGGCGACATGGCCATAGCCGGTGGCGGCCTTCAGTGCCTGGCCATTGGGCCGCACCCCGGCATTGGTGCTGCTGCCGGTGTTGTAATCGGCCGGGGTGACATAGGCCCCGGCCAGGTCTGACTCGGCATTGGTGGGCAGTGCTGCGCCCATCGGGTCCGTAACGGTGGGGCTGTTAGCGGCCCATTTTTGCTGCCACTGGTTTTGCAGCGGCTGTACGGTGGGTTTGGTGGTGGCGTTTTTCAACGCTCCGCGAAGTGATTTCATGGGGGGGCCTCGTGGGGTCGAGTCGACCGGGCGGATGTCTGTGCGGTGGTACTGCCGGTTGTCATCGGCTATTTCCTTGCGCAGGCAACGGCAGCTTTGCCGCAGCCTGCGCGTGGTTACGGGGTGTGGTTGGGGCGGTGAAGCGCTTAGCTCAGCTCAATCTGGCGACGTTCGATCGGTGCGTCCTCTTCGGAGATGGCGACGATCTCAAACGGCGGCAGGTTCCAGGGTTGCTGCTGGTACTCAACGGTTTTCCGGCTGGATTCAGCGGAGAAAGTGAACGACACATCGGCTGCGATGGTCCAGTCGGGCAGGCTGTCAGTCAGCAGCACTTCATTGATCACCAGTGCGCGCATTGGGTCATCGAGATAACCGACCCAGCAAGGGCTGTCCTGGGCGGTCAGGCAGCCACCGTACAGGTAGGTGGAATGGGCGCTGTTGTGCTGCAGCTGCCAGCTGCCCAGCAGGTTGAAATCGCTGTCAGTGTGCAGTACCCGGCCTTGTTTATCCGGGGTGTTGCCAGACAGCCATATATCGCCCCCGGCGGTTATCTGCATATCCTTCATATTAACGCCGCTGTAGCTGCGCACGGTCAGGGTATCCAGGCTGGCGCTAAAGCGGCCAACGGCCTCCTGGCCCAGGCAACGCAGGGTGCCATCGGCGGCCAGTGCCAGGTCATACTGGATCCCGATGCCGCTGACTGTCTGTTCCTTTTGTACGGTCAGGCTCTCATCCAGCTGGGCGACATAGAGAATACCGCTGCTCATGTAGCCGGTGATATAGACGTCGCCCTGATCACTGATTGCCAGCCCATAACCCAGCTGGTTCTTGTTGGTATCGGTCACTACATGGCTGGCCTGCAGTTGCAGATCTTTGTTTAACTTGACGAGAAACAGTGAGTAATTATTACTCGAATCTGACATTTTCAGGGAACCACAGAGATAGAGGTGGCCGTTGTGGTACTGCATTGCGTTTGTGTGCAAGGGACTATGGTGCTCAAACCTCACCTGGCTCAGCAGGTTCATCTCACTGTCGAAGTGGGCCAGGTAGTTCGATGAGTTCACTTCGGTGGTGATATATATATGGTCATCCTCATCGTGACAGATGTACTCGTATCCCTGTACACCCTGTTTGCCGATCACGATCTGTTCTGCTGTGGTCATACCGGCATTGAACCGGGTCAGCGACAGGCCTTTGGGATCATAGCTGTCCCCGGTGATGGCCAGTCGTCCCTGGTGGTCAATACTGGCGGCGGTGGAGAACTGGGTGGCATTGATATCCATAAGCAATGCGACTGGCTGGGTGCTTAATACGGTTGATGGAGCTGGCGTTGTGGCAGTCTCCGGGGTGGAGGTCTCCGGCTGCCCGCTGCAGTGGCAGTTATCACAGTGGATATGCAGCTGGCCGATATTGAGGGTGCCAGAAAAGTGGTTGATCAGGCACTGGGCATCTGTTGCCAGGGTAGTTTCAGGGGTGTCACTCATGGGTGATATATCCTTATATCGGGGTAGGGTTATATGGGCAGACAGGCTGGTAGCTGTCGTGGGTTGATTGCTCAGTCTTCGTCTTCATCGCCTTCGTCAATTTCAGCAAACCCCGCCAGTACCGGTCTGGGCTGGCGACTTGACGGGCCGCCGGTCTGTTTTTTCAGCAGATCCTGGGCGATGCGTTTCAGGTGGTTAAGGTTGGCCAGGTTGGCCTCGGCAAGCCCTTTCGCTTCGCTGTTGCCGCCTCTGACATCCAGTGGGTCCATAAAGTGGGGCACGCCCTGGGGGTCGATGATGAACTGGGCATCGCCCCACCATGGCACCTGGCGGGTATCGAACTGATCAAGGGCGGTGACAAAGTTCTGTAACTTTTCCTTTCGCTGGGGACTCAGTGTGCCCACCGGGCGGCGGCCCAGGCCGAAGGCGATGCTGGCTTCGCCGAACACTTCACCGTCGATAATCTTCATCAGCTGGCCCTCATTGGGGTTCACCAGATCTTCCAGTTTGTGATGGACCCCCGGGATAAACTGCTGCTGGAGCCAGGGGCCGACGCTTTCATCGTCACTTTTTGTGGTGTCCGGGGTGGTGGCCCCGGCGCTCTTGAGCCCCTGCAGCAGTCGGTATTCTTCGCTCAGATCGCTGGCACCGCTGCTGGCCAGGGTAAACATGAAGACCATCTGGCTGTTGTCATCCTGCTTTTCACACAGGTAGGCGTATTTGAAGCGGGCATTGAGGGTGCGTTTGTACTGGTAACCTTCGCCGATGATGATCGCTTTCTGGGCCTCGCTGGGCGGGCCGCCGGTAGTTTTCGCTGACGGGCTGGAGAAGTGCTTCAAGCCAACTGGACGCCGCTCGGGGCTGCGGCTGGCTTGCTGGTTGAGGCTTTCCAGCCAGGCCGGGGTGCGGTTTTTTAGCCGAGGTGAGAGTGGCGGGGATTTGGGGGCTTTGAAGTCCATGGGCTGTCCTTGTTCATGGCTTGTTCATGGCGTGGGGGGCTGTCGTGGTCAGGCGGTAACAGGATTGATATCGATCGCTTCTACCGTGATGGTTACCTCAGTATCGCTGACTGCCAGGTCCAGCTCGGTAAAGGGGGCGGTGCTGATCTCAACGGAAGAGTCCATCGGGATCAGAGTAAAACGGCTCGGATCAAGACGCTCGAAGGCTGATTCCGCATTATCTGATTCCAGAAACGCACTGTTCAGAGCGATGGGATGGGGCGCGCTAACCCCATCGTTGAGGCGCAACTCGTAGCCAGCACAACCGATGTTTCCCAGTGGGGAGCGCTGAATATCTATTATCGCGAGAACCGGAGAAGTGCCAGCAATGGTTGTCCCCAGATCCTGCCAGGCAGCGATGGTATTAAGGTCACTGTCCAGCTTGATAGCGGTATGATAACCACCTATAGAGCCGAATACCCATAACGCCCCGAGCGAGTCCTGTGCAATAAACTTGGAGTGAATTTTGTTGCCTTCACTGTCTATAAGCTGGTAGCTTTTTGACTCGCTAAACGGGTTGGGAACATGTGTTATTTGGCCCCTGTTGCCGATAAGCCAGAGTCCACCGTCAAGGTCCGCACTCAGGTTGAGTATCTCATCTGCTCCTGTGACGGCTATTTGCCGTACTGCGCGCAGATCGGATTCGACCAGGTAAATCGTCGATAGGTAGCCATGAAGACAGAGCTGGCCATCCAGGATGAACCCATTATCCACCTTCTGGTTTAGCTTGATGCTCGCCTGTATCTCCAGTGCTTTATTAAATTGAATGATCTGTGAGCAGGAGTTGGCACTGTCAGTGCTCAGTGTATAAATAGAATCATTATGTTCGATAATTCGCTTTATCCTGTCTATGGGTAGCCGGATCGATTCAAGCAGTTTCATTTCATGATCCAGCTTCCAAACCCCACAAAGATGAGCGGGAGTCCTGTCAAAGCCCGCGGTGTAGATGGCACTGTTATCTGCCGTTACATCAACCAGTACATGTGCCGGTGAGAAACGAACACGCTGGCCACTGCTAAAATCAGCACTATAACGATCCAGCAAGCCATAGGAGGTGTCTGTTTTCAGGTGGCCGACTGCCAGCAGATTATTATCCGGGTCGAACCCAAGGCCGTAGTATTCACCGGCGTCTGATGTTCTGGCCAGAAGGGGAGCCTGGATAACGGGCTCAATGGGGTCTGTTACCGGATCTTTGACTGGATCGCCATCGTCATTGCTGCCACAGCCACCTCCACAGCAATTAATATGCAGATGCATGGTTACCGGTCCATGGTTATGCACGGTAACGCAGCCGGTTCCTGTATCAGTATTGCAGGCACAGTGTTCGTTGCTGGCCAACTCAGGGCTTGTTTCGCTCATGGTCTTTCCTTGGGATAGAGGGAATTAAAAGTCGCGGGTGTTGGATTATCGGTATGTGATCTGACGCCCGTAGTGGGCTGTTGCCCGACTCAGGACGTCGTGATGAACCCCGGCTAAATGCTTAGCCCGGCAGGTCTGCTGTGCTGACCGGCGCGTAAGAAATGTTGATAGTTATATCTATGATAGGCTGCTGGTTCTCCACCAGCATGTCGTTACTCATGGTCAGGGTATGGGTGCTTTCGATCAGGTTGAATTCACCCGCATCCAGACTTTCGAATTTATCGGCTGAATTTTCAGTCGTGAGTGCGTGCTGATTCAGCAAAAAGCCACTTCCCCCAGAATGCAGCTGACCGGTCATCCAGACATCGCCATCTGGAGAACTGTATGCATGAAAGAACATAAATTCATTATCACTGAAGGCGCTTGTGTTAACAGACTGTACACTCTGTACCGCCATCTGCTTATCAATAGACAGGATCATTCGTCGGCTTTCATCACTGGTTGTTTTATATTCAGCCGTCAGCCATAGAGCCTCGTTCGCATCCTCGCCAATCTGAGTAAGGCTTGTAGCGGGCAGGGTGCTGTCCAGGATAAAGCTACGGACCAGATCAAACTGGTCATTCAGCTGAGCGATAATATTTTTGCCCTGGTTGTGCCCCAGTAGCCATGCACCACCATCTTTGGCCGGCACTACATCCGTCAGGGATTCTATCCCGGCCAGCGTATGGCGTGTCGCCTGCTCCAGCTCGTTATCCAGCACCGTAAAGCCTGTAGTCCCTTTGACCATCAGCTGGCTGCCGACTGATTCAATGTGAGGTGCGTCGTTTGCGATAACGGTGCCCTTGACCAGTTTAAGATCTCTGGTGAGATGCAGGATCTGACCACGCGCGTGAGCGGTGCCAGAGACGTAGAGTTCACCGTTATGCAGGACCAGATCCCTGAGGAAGTTCAGATCCAGTTTTATGGCTGAAACCAGGTTCAGATCTGTATCAAGTTTGATTATGAAGGTATGTGTTTGCGGAGCGACGAGCGATTGGCCTACAGCGAAGATATTGCTTTCGTCAGCGACTACACCAAAGAAGCGCATGGCTGGCGAGAAGTACGCTTTCGTTCCTACTGTAAAGTCAGAGTGATACTTGATTAGCAGGCCGCGATCACCGTCTGTTGCTGTTCTCTCATGACCCACGACGATGACATTGCCTTGTGGGTCGGTCGTGCTGGCGTAAAAGCTCTGTCTTCGAATGTCACTGCCATCAGGCGGAGTGATAATCACCGGTCTCGAAGGGACTCCTGTATTGTCTGTGTTGTCTGTATTGTCTGTATTGCCTGTATTGCCTGTAGAGTCGCCATCACATTGGCTTTTTTCACCGCAGCAGCAATTAATATTGACCGTTTCGATGCTAATGGGGCCGCTGATATGAATGGGTTGACAGTTAGTATTGCAATCACCAGTGTGAGTATTGGTATCAGTCACGTTGAATCTCCAGATTAGAGTGGGTAAGCGTGGCTATGCCGCAGGCTGCAGCATGGCCAGAGGGTTGAGGTTAAGGGTGCTTTTGGCAGATACGGTTGTTGTGTTGATAATCGCCTGCTGGCTATCGCTGGGCGAGACACGGGGCGTTTTTGCTGTGCGGTTTACTGCCTGATCACATCGCAGCCCGTTCGATATCCACCGGTGGGTTGCGTTGTCAGTCTGGCTGTTAAGGGGGCTGGTTGTTGCGATTGGCCGCTGCCAGCACCTGCGCGGGCTTGGGGAGCGCAGCGCTGGCAGTGGTGCTACTGAGCAGGCTCAGTAATGAAACCGGCAGGCGATGACGGTGATGTAGCTGTCGTCGATGCGATACACCAGCCGGTGTTTTTCGTCGATGCGGCGGGACCAGTAGCCGCTGAGGTTTTCTTTCAGCGGCTCCGGTTTGCCCAGCCCCTCAAACGGGGTGCGCTGGATGGCGTGGATCAGTTTGTTAATGCGTTTGAGGGTTTTGCGATCCTGGCCCTGCCAGTATTCGTAATCCTCCCAGCCAGCCTGAGTCCAGGCGAGCAGGCGACTCATGCGTCGTCCAGCAGGTCACGCACTACGGTCTGTCCGGCTCTGTCCTGCTCGATGGAACGGGCCAGGTGGGCGGCGTTGGCCGGGGTGCTGAGCAGGTGGACGGTTTCCATCAGGCTGTTGTAGGAGTCCAGCGACATCACCACCGCATCGCCGCCACTGCGGCGGGTGATCAGGGTGTGGTCGGCGTTATCCACCACCGTGTCGAGCACGGTTTTCAGGCTGTTGCGGGCATCGGAGTAAGAGACAACATTCATGGCAAAGCCTCGTGACTTGTTCAATATATGGTACAAGTATAGCGTGAGGCGCATGTTGTGCAAGATGTTGTGCAGGTTGGCCGATGTCGGGGCTGTGGGGGAGTGCGCAAAGACAGCCGGTGGTTTGATGCAACAGTGTCAGGCTGGCAATTGCAGTGGGTAGTGGTCTGTCATGGGAAGTCCTTATTGCAGGGTGGATAGTCTGTTCAGTTGTGGGAATGCTGTGGCTCAGGCTGTCGGGCTGTATTCGCCTGATTTCGGCCGGGGTGCGCCGTCCTGGGGGCGGAAGTGGCCGGATTGATGGTTTGATTGGCCCAGCTGTAATGTGTTGCCATCCCAGTGGGTTTGTACTTCGCCTGCGCCTTCAACGTAATCGCTGCCTGCCAGGCCGGGGTGGCCCATGCCCAGCACCATGATTTTGATGGCGCCGGCGGGGGTAATCACATACTCGTTGGCAGCACGGGTGAAGGGTTTGGCCATGCTTGTACTGCCCGCGCTGTAGCTGAAGCTGTTATCACTTTCATTGAGGCTGAAGTATGACGAAGGCATGGGATCGGTGACCGGGGCGTTCATCACATAGGTTTGTTCGTCGGGCAGGTAGATGGAGCCGGGGCCGCCGGTAAAGTAGCGGATATGCAGGGGTGAGCTGGCGAGCTTAGCCAGCACACCGGGTGGCGTATTGAAGGCCGGGGTTTGTCCGGCACCTGTGGTTGTCAGTTTGCTGAAGGCACCGTGGTTTTGTAAGACCGTCCGCGCACTGTCTGGCCAGTCGGTAGCCTTGCCATGTGTGGTTGCCTGGCGGGAACGGGCGGATACATCGATGCCTTTTGCACTGCTGGTTGCTGTTTTTGGGCCCATGGTTTCCATCGTCGTCATTCCTTGCGGGTTCGTGTATCGGTTGGCTGGCTCACAGTCTGCTATCGGAGGTTGGAAGAATTACCGACCATTCGAATTATGGGTTTGGATTCTGTTCCAGATGATGATTCTTCGTTTTATCAAAGAGTAAGTCTTTAGGTACTGTGTCCCCATACATGATGCAGGCTGGAGTTTTTCCACCGCCGGGTACATGCCCGCTGTTGTTTTAACGGTTTTGCCTGTAGCAACCTGGTAGTCGCCGACCTCTTTGGCCGAGACTATATCGATCGTGTCGTTATGTTTGGGGCCGGTAAATTTACCTGTTTTCTTGTGCCTGTATGCACGGCCCAGATGCATCCGGGCTGGGGACTATCCGGGGTCGGGTGGCCAGGGAATTCAGCCGCAGGCCTGTATGCGCCAGCGTTATAGCGTAAGCCGTTTCTGCGCTCTCTCAGGCCGCAAACCGCTGGCGCAGGTCGGTCACCATCTGGCAATAGCGCTGGAAGGTGTACGCGGTGTCGTTACGCTTCAGCGCGGCGATGCAGTCGTTGATAATGGCGAAGATCTCGGCGTAGATCTGTGCCGGGCTGGCTGACTGATCAATGCCATCAACAATGGCGGGGGCGATGTCGTAATACAGGGCGACCAGCTGCTGGCCGCCGGGCTGCTGCAGCAGGCTGTGGTCGCGGAAGCTGCGCAGCATTTCCAGTTGCTCGCAATCATCCGCCAGCCCGTGATACTGCACGCAGGCGGTGGTGAGGTAACAGCAGCCATCGCTTTGTTTCTTTGTTGCGCCCCGTTCAGCTTTTTTAGACGTTGTCATGGACATTGTGCTTTTGGGCTGAGCTGCTTTTTCCCGCTGTGCCTGTTTCCGTTGTTCGACTTCCTGTTGTGTCTTCTTGATTGCCGTGTCAATGCTTGCCAGCAGTGCGGGGAAGGCCTCTTTTGCAGCCAGGGATTTCAGTGCCTCCAGCCGTTCCAGTGAGTTATCCCTGAGTGTTTCATTGCTCAGACGGTTGATGGCTTGCTTGATCTCGGCTTCTTTATCGACAATTTTTTCCAGCGTACTGAGCAGGCCTTTCTGGGCCAGCAGGCGCTGGATCGCATCGTATTTGAGATCATCATGGTGGCGCTGAAGGTAGATCGGGATGGCCGAAGATAAGGCAGTGCTATTTTCAATGAGCCCTTCAAGGCTCTCAAGCAGTGAGCGTTTTTCACGCATTGGGATACCGCTATCCATCATCATGGCCATCCATGGCTTGTGTGTTTCGATACTCAGCTTTCCCATACCATTATCAATGGCTGCTACCCGGCCCTGGTGGTGCAGCACGTTGGCTTTGTCGTTCACTTCAGAGTCTTCATCCTGCTCCAGAATACGGTCAGGATTACCGGTCAGGATGTCGTACATCATGACGCCGCCCAGATCAGCGGCCTTGCTACCGTCTGCGCTGGTTCTTGCATAACGCCCGCCATCACTTTGCACCATGACCGTTGTTTTGCCTTTCAGGGCAGGCTCTTTGGTCACGCTGGCAACCGCGTTTCGCAACTCTGGATCGCCGTCAATGTCCAGCAGTACGGAGTTCGGAGTATTGATGCCGACAAGGTCGCCTATCTCCGTAGCCACCTGTTCTTGCTGGTCGCCTTTGGGTTTGAGCATCAGCTGCAGCTTGGGTGAGGTTGTGCTGATTTGCCAGACACCCGCATCAGGCCCGACACTTCCACTGCCGATATGGCGGATTAATGCTATACCGGATACGAGTGCAGCTCTGACGGTGGTCTTATCGAACGCTGTTTGGTCAGGCGAAGTATCGTGCCTGACTGTGTTGATGGACTGGAGCCCGAGATCGACATCCTGCAGGCTGGTAGCGCTCTGGCGTCGGCTGACTGGGGATAGCTGTGGCTGTGTTTTTTCTATCTCAAACATAATCGGAGTGTCCTGTTCAGGCGTGGGTCAACTCCAGCAAGCGCTATCGCTTTTTCCTGTTATCAACACTGGGTGGGAACAACAGGCCAGTGAAACACTACGTTGCAGGGTAAAGGCTGGAAGGTTTCTGGAGGGAGGTTGTGGTGTCTGATTTCAGCTGAGGGCTTACCGAGGCTGTCTTATCTGCGCGGCCATGCCGTGTACCGCCCCGCCGCGCAGCAGAAGCACACTGGCGAGGCTGTAATCGAACGGGTTACTGCTAGACGGGCTGGTCGATGGTCTGCTGGTTTTGGGCCAGCATATTCAGGATAACCTCCATCTTATGGTCATCCCCGGTGCCTGTACTGCCTTTGGTCAGTTCAATATTGTCGGCTTTTGACTCAATGGGATTAAAAATCTGCCGCAGTTCTGCCATGGAACTGCTGCGCTGCAATGGCACATCAGGGTCATGACTGGCGATCAGTATCACTTCTTCGGCAATTTTCTGCGCCCCGGGGTAAAGGTTCTGATTGGCCAGGTTAACCGGGTCGGGCTTGCTGAAGTAGTTGGTGACTCTGGCTTTGAGTTCGGCATCTGTGGTCTCTAATTTTTCCAGTACCGCGCTATGTAGCCCGGCCGCCTGAAAGGTGACTGCGCTGACGCTGCTCTTTGCGCTGGCCGCCTGAGCGAGACCACCGGCCAGCGAATGTCCGGTAATGCTATCAATTCCCGCTAGATGCTCACCCAGACAGGCGGCCTGGCGATACTGGGGGGAGAATATGCCCATCCCCTGCAGGGCGTTGTTACCCACCCAGTCCTGCCAGAATGCATCCGTTTTGGTCGGGTCTGGTGCCCCCCGTGAACCGCGAAATACCAGTACGTAGCCCAGTTTGTTGTCATAAACAACGGCAGCGCCAAGGCCGGTTTCGGTGTCTGTCAGTGCATCAATCAGCTGTACACCGTCGGGTAACTGCGGCACCGGCTGTACACCGTCTTCGCGTTTGCTGGCATCAAGAGCATAGATGTACTGTGCGATTCTGGCATGCCGGATCGCCCGTTCTGACCGGCTTAACGGCTCTGATTCTTCAGGCTCAGACTCGGCTTTATGCTGGCTGATGTTCGCCGTTACCTGGTCAGCCCAGGCAGTGATTGCGGTTTCATCATCAGCCGCGCTTTGCTGCTTATCCAGCGCTTCTTTACCCTTTACCGCTATCAGTAAGCCGACGATGCCGACAGGGTATGGCAGCAGGCGGGCCCAGCTAGAATCTTCGTCTTCCGGTTCTTCTTGATCTCCGGGTTCCTGCGGGCCCTCTGGTTCGTCCTGCCCCGGCTCTTCGACGGGCGGCACATTGTGCCAGCCAAGTGGCTGATAACCTGCGAATAGATCAATGAACAGTGGCCTGAACAGGTCCTGGGGCATTGCCGCTTCGGGTTCAAGTTCAGGTGCTGGCCGTTGCAATTGCTGTAATTGTTGCAAGCGTTGTAATTGCTGTTGCGGTCCCTGGTGCTGGGGCTTGAAGCTGACTTTCTGACGCTTCAGGGTGGTCAGCCCTCTCCTGAATATGTGCATGTCGCTTACCTCCTCCGTTGGTCTGCCAAATACGCAGAGGTGGCAGCTTCCGTCGTGGGCCGATGCGTTACCAGAAGGACAGGGTTCCCTCTGCTAACGGTCTTTAAATATGCACTGCGGTGAGCATGGTGTTGCCGCATTGACCTGAGCCTGCGGGTTATTCATTGCCTGAGGGCTCCCCCAGCAGGTAGTTACGGGCTGTCTCGCTGCTTAATAAAGCTGCCGTTCCGGCGGCAGCCAGGCCACCGAGGGCGAGTAACGAGCTTTTCAGTGAGGGCCATGAGGATTCGTCCGGGGCGTTTACCCCGGTCGCGCGGCGTTTACCGACCACCGGTGCGCCGGTCCAGTTGGCTGTATTGCCATCGGGGCCGATGCTGTAGGTGCTGACTGTGCCTTTGGCCTGGGTGGTCTCGTTGAACCAGCCCGCCACCATCTTCGAAGCCGCACCGGTGACGGTGTAGCCGTTGACGCTGTAGTCGGCTCGCTCTTTGATCGCCGTCCAGTAGACGATATCGCTGCCGCCGTTCACCAGGGCTTTGGCCGGGGCTTCGGTGGTTTTGTGGTCCATATTATCCTGATGGGAAAAGGTGGCGATGTTGGCCATGGTGGTGCCACTACCGCCCAGATGGTTGTTCACCAGATGGCCGGCAACATGGCGGTAACCGGTGGCCAGGCTTAATGCCTGACCGTTGGGCCGTACTGCAGGACCGGTTGTTGAGCCGGTGTTGTAATGGGCCGGAGTGACATAGGCGGCAGCCAGATCACTCTCGGCGTTGGTGGCCACATTGGCCCCGGCCGGGCTGGTAATGCGCAGCGGAATACGGGCTGTTTTTTGCAGCCATTGATTTTGCCCCGGTGCAACCGTGGGTTTGGTGCCGGTGTTTTTTAATGCGCCTTGCAGGGAAGCCATGGGGTGTCTCCTTGGGGGACAGGACCAGGTACTGCGCAAACCTGGCACTCTGCTGGTAAAAGCACCCGCAGCGGGACTGCAGATCAGACCGAACAGAGAAAACTTAGCGGGTTTGGTGAGCGAGAACAACAGTGGGTTTTTTGTAGAGTGGCGGGTGGGTGGGCTGTTGAGTCTGGCAGGCTGGTGTCGCGCGTACTACCGGTATGCATTCCTACGCGGAGCGTGGGAACGATGAAAAGGCAGCTAATCCAGCAGCCTGATCAAAACTATTCACAGCGGGAAGCGCTGTCAGGTGAATTCTACTGTTATTCATTTGTTTTTACTTTTTTCCTTGGATCGGCGCCGTTTTTGCTATCGCTACCGCTTTCGCTTTCGCTACCGCTTTCGCTTTCGCTTTCGCTTTCGCTTTCGCTTTCGCTGTGTTGTTCTTGTTGTTCTTGTTGTTCTTGTTGTTCTTGTTGTTTATTCCAACTGTTAAAATCAGACTGAAAATCGTCCTTATTAACGATGGTGTAATCTATGTCGGGAACGTCTTTACGCTGGGCGTATTTTTTTATTTCAGGTATATGTTTTTGGCCAACCTTCCAGACGACACCTGTTTTCACCGCTACCGAAGCATCGTGCATTGCCATTGAACGAGCTGCATGTATTCCCTTACTACTCAATGTATGTGTGTTTAATTCCTTGTTTAACGCTTTAGCCCCCTCTAATGTTGCGTCTTTTGGCTGGAAAGATTTGGATCCTGTCATGATTTTCATCCAATCAATTAAGTTTTCGCCATGTTTTTTTGAGTTGGTGATTACAGCATTAAACTGCTCAACGTGATAGTTGAAATATTCTGTTTTTCCACCTTCCTCTACCGCCCATGTTAATTGCTGTAAAGCTCTTAGTAATGTTGGATCGCCTGTTTCTTCATTTCCGTCCAGTTTGTATTTATCTTCTTGATAGTACTCTTTTATTTCAAGTTCATCTGCGACAAATTTTATCTCTTTTTTTCTGATTTTATCAGAATCTATGTGGTCTTCACCAATGAGATTCATGCCATTTTTATTGTAGTTACCTTTAAGTTGCTGCATCGTCGGTTACCTGTTATGAGATTCGTGATGGTATTAAATGTATGGGTTGGCTGCTGGATAAATCTGTAAGGCTGTGTTTTTATCCGGGTGGTTGTCTGATATGTTTCTCGTTCCCACGCTCCGCGTGGTAACGCATACGGCGGCAGAGAAGCGATCACTCCCCCGGCCGCCGAATAACACTGAAACCCTCAGATACTCACCTCAAAATCCACCACTTCCGGTACCGCGTTGCCTTCGCCGTTCTGGCGCAGGTGCAGCTGGTGCATGGCGTATTCCACGCCGGTGGATTTGTGGACCACCCGCAGGGTGCAGGCGTTGAGGGGCAGGCTGTCGTAGGCGGAGTGGCCTTCGTCGTCGATATCGGCCAGCCAGTTATCACTGGTGCCGAACAGGTCGGCGCGCACCTGCAGCTGGTTGAAGTTCAGGCTGCTACGGTTAGTGGCTGTAGCACCTTAAATGGTGTCCGGGATCATTAGACCACTACACAATGGACATCTGGTGGAACAGGAGGGCACTCGATCAGTCCTGATGGGTAACATACCCTGGTTTTTCTCGTTGCCAGGCTCTGCGTGGGACTGCATCGAATTGGTGTGGGACTGCGCTGCGTATACAGCGCCTGCTGTATCAGAGCAAAAGCTTCCCGCTGGGGACAGCGGTCCCACAGGGACAGGGCTGCCCTTACACCACAAAATCCGCAAACCCCGGAATGAACTCGCCACTCTCACGGCGTTTCACCTGTACTTCCTGCTGGCCGGTAACTGTGCTGCTGTCGGTGTTTTCCACCCACACCACGTAGCCCCCTTCGGGCAGTTCGTCGAAGCGGTAGTTGCCGGCCAGATCGGGCCGGGTGCTCCAGACGTTGCTGCTGCCGAAGACGCGGGCGTGGATCACCAGTGCGCTGTAGGGCAGCGGGCTGGTGCGGCTGATACTGCCCGCCAGGGCGGCGCTCTGGACGCTGTCCTGTTGCCACTGATCGCGTGGGGTTTCCAGCCGGCCCATTTTGGTGTCGATGGCGCTGACCACGGTGACAGCAACGGGCGCGAATACATCAATCGGCACGGTGAGTTCCAGATTGAGCACCGGTTTGGGGGCCACGCCCAGCGCGCCCCAGAATTCCCCCTGGGTGCGTTTGCTGTCCTGGTCGAGCATCAGTTTCATGGTGACACCCGCCGGGCCGGGATTGTAGCCTTCGTCGATCAGCTCGGGGGGCAGGATGTCGTAGCGGCCGATGCCCTGGATCACACGGGACAGCAGGTGCTGTTCGACCAGCGCATTGTCGCTGGCGCCCCGGCTCCAGGCGCTGATCATGTAGTTGACGTCGACCAGCCGGGCGTTGCGGCCGATGATTTTGCTGTCGCCGTCACGGGCCACCACCGGGAAAGTTTCGGCGTGGCGACGTTCGAGGTTTTCCTGAAAGCTGTACATGTACATATTGATCACGCCCGGGCTTTGCAGCTCGCTGATGTAAGCTTTGTCCGGGGCGTTAAAAGTGACGTCGAATTCGGCATCACCAGGATTGACCAGGGCGTTTTGCTGGATCAGTTTGCGCAGGGCTTCGGTTACGGCGACGAAGGGGGCGGAGGCGGACAGGATCATGGCTGGTTTTCCTCGGAGTCAGTGTCTAGCCAGCGGGCCAGTTTTTGTTGTACCAGGAAGCCGTCATCGCTTTTCTGGTATTCGCGGCGGATCGCCTGCAGCAGCTGGGCCGGGGTGACCTGCGGTCGCTGCGGGTTGGTGGTGAGGGCCAGGGCCAGGGCCTGCTGGGCGATGTTGCGGATCTGAGCGCCGGTGATTTCCAGTCGCTGGCCCAGTTCGCTGGCGCTCAGGGGGGCGGCCAGTGGCACTTTTTCATTCCAGCGTTGCCACAGCTCGGTGCGGGCCTGGGCGTCGGGGCGGCTGAACTCGATGCTGAACTGCAACCGGCGCAGGAAGGCGCGGTCCAGGTTGGCCTTGAAGTTGGTGGCCAGGATCAGCAGGCCGTTGAAGCTTTCCACCCGCTGCAGCAGGTAGCTGACGCCCATGTTGGCGTTTTTGTCATGGCTGCTTTCCACCGTACTGCGTTTGCCAAAGATGGCGTCGGCTTCGTCGAAAAACAGGATGCCGTTGTTCTGCTCGACTTCGTCGAACAGCTGGGCCAGGTGTTTTTCGGTTTCGCCAATCCATTTGCTGGCGATGTTGGCCAGGTTGACTTTATACAGTGGCAGCTGCAGTTGCTGGGCGATTGCTTCGCCAGCCATGGTTTTGCCAGTGCCTGGGCTGCCGGAGAACAGGGCCATCAGCCCGGTGTTGCTGCAGATGCCGCGCTGGTGCAGCAACTGGCGCATGCGGTGGCGCTGCAGCAGTTCATCCAGGTGGGTGGCGGTGTCAGTCGGCAGCACCAGATCCGCCAGCGCGACGCGGGCCTCGATGCGCTGGGCCAGCCCGGACAGGCTGAGCGGGGTGCGCGCCAGGCAGGCCTGCAGGGCGGCGTCGGTGGTCAGTCCGGCGGGCTGGCTGGCCAGTTGCATCAGCACCTGGTTAATCTCGCCAGGGGGCAGGCGGTAGCGTTCGACCAGCTGGTCGCAGTCCAGTGGCGGGCCTTTGCGTTCGGCCTGCAGCGGCGCGGCCATGGTCTGCCACAGATCACGCTGGCGCCCGGTCTGGCCGGGGTCAACCGGTATGCTGGCGGGTTGCAGGGCGCGCCAGGGGTGGGGCCAGTCGCGGGCTTCTTCTTCGACGCACCACAGCCGCGCGCCGTCGCAGTCGCTGAGCCAGTCCTGCAGCAGGGCGCGGGCGCAGGGCTGTGTGGCCAGTGGAACCAAGCCATCGGGCCAGAGCAGGTCGGCGTTGGCCAGGGTGGCAAAGCGCAGGCAGTCGGCCAGCACCAGCTCGGGTTCGCTGAACTGCCAGAGCCGGTCGTTGTCCAGCTGCAACAGCGGCCGGCCGGCTTCTTTGCTGCACCACAGGGCGACGCTGCGTCGGCCATTACCTGCCGGGCCGATCAGCTGTACCACGCTGGCGTCGGGCACCTCCGGCGGCGGTAGCAACCGGTGCTGGGGGGCTTCGAGCAGGGACAGACAGCGGTTGGCATCGCTGCTCAGCGGCTGTTCCAGCAGGTAGCACAGCAGATCAGGGGCGATCTGCAGCGGGCCATCGAGCCAGTGGCTGGCGTTCTGTGGGGTGATGATCAGCCGGTAGCGCAGCAGCGGGCAGTCCGGGGAGAGTGCCTGCAGGTAACGCTGGCGCTGAGCGTCGTCGTCGGCCAGCAGGTCCAGCAGCCAGTCCAGGCTGGGTTCAGCCTGTTCACGGGGGTTCATATCCCGGTAGAGCGGGCGGTAACGGGGGTCGACGGTGGGCAGGGCGCACAGCAGCAGCAGCGCCAGTTGCCAGCGTTCCAGCCCGAACCGCTGGCGCAGTCGAGCCAGTGCTTCGCTCTGCCCCAGCCCGCTCAGCAGCTGCTGTTTATGCTGCTGCCAGTCGGCGCTGTCCGGTGTCTCCTTTTGTTGCAGCTGTTGCCAGGCGCTTTCAATCAGCGCGGCCAGGGTATCCAGTTCTGTCTGCAGTTTCATGCGGGGTCATCCTGGTTGCCGGTGCGCATCCAGCGCGCCAGTTCGGTGGCGCGGCCTTTGACCTGGCGGGCCCAGCGGGAGTCGAGCATCTCGGCGGCAGCACGGCTGTAGTGGCCCTGTTCGATGGCCGTCAGCATGCGGCGAAAATGCTGCAACCGGGGCAGACCAAGGTTGAAGGCCATATTGACCAGTACCTGCTGACGCAGCGGGCTGAGCCGGTCAAACCAGCGAAAGGCGCGGCGCAGTTCGGCCTCGGCGCTGACAATGTCGTTACGCAGCATCAGCCGGGCTTCGGCTTCGCTGATGCCAGCATCGTCCAGGTTACGGCCGATGCCGATGGTCAGTTTGCCCGCCGTACAACGGTAAGGGGTGAGGCGCAGGCCTTCGTGGCGAATCAGGGTGTCTTCGAGGGTTTCGTTCATGGTCTGGGTCTCATAGGTTGTGCGGTGAGGCGGAATTTCAGGTAAAAAAAATGCCCGCTAAGCGGGCATTCGGGATCAGGTGGGTATTCCCGTCGGGCTGGCAGCCTCCTGCGGCCAGCTGACGTTGAGTGGCATCCGGCAGTGAGTCTCACCGGCCCGGAACAGGCAAGGAGCTGAAGGCGCTGGATGGCTGTGAAGGCACGGATATCGAGTTATTCGACATCTTCAAATGTATATTCAGTTTCAGTGACCTTAATAACGGTCTCGTTGAGCCCAGCAGGCCCAACAACATGGTGGTAAAACGAAGGGATAAAATTCAACTGGCTGCTTAGCTCAGCGCTAACCTCGTGCAGGCTGTCTTCCGGGGTCACCAGGGTGGAGGTATCGACCCCCCAGATAAGGCCATTGTCTTCAGCGGCATGGCTACCACCCACGACAACAACTTTTCCGTTGTCATAGTGCGTCATTGCTTGTGGTAATTTATTTTCACTGCTGCTCAAACGTGTTTCTTTAATGATATTCAGTTGACTGTCGCAGCTGAGGCTATAAACATCATGTACATTACCGTCATCCCAGATTTCACCTGACAGATGAATATTGCCATTATCACTAACTGAAATGGCTTTCGTCTGATGATTAGATGATGAGCCGATGGTGTGCTGGCTGATCAGTTCAAGTTCTGAGTTATATTTAAATAGGAACCCTTGCTTCCTTGAATTGAATGTTTCTGAGTGACCACAGACCCAGATGTTGCCATCTGAATCTATTACCATATCTTCAGGTTGTAGCCCTTCGACAGGGGCACCGATAACTGTCTCATTATTAAGGTCAACTTTATAAATTCCCATGTTGTTTGATTTAAAATAATCATCGTAGTAAAAGGCAAGCGCAATTATATTGCCTGAGTCATCCGCACAAATTGATAATATATGAAATGGACTATATGAAGCTTTTGTTGGAGGTATGATTCGGTACGACTTTTTATACGTTAAATCTTCGTCAAGTATTGTTAGGTGCGACCGGGGATCACTCTCCATGTTGGTACTAGCTGTATAGATATCACCTGATGATCCAGCTGTCAGGTCATGTATATATTGATTACCTCCATCTATAAAAAATGACTTTTTCATAGACCAGTCATCATTAAATGTGGTGATAGAAAAGTCTGCGCCAGCAACAAAAGTATTATTACTCTTATTTTCAGTTAGTGAGGATGAATTATAGCTATTAACAGTTGTATCTAATCCTATGTAGCTGAATTCTTTTTCATTTAATACATTTAACGAGGCGTCAAGTTCTAACAGCACCGCTGTTCCTTGATAGTTTACTGTTTTTTTGCCAATTACTAGCAAATTACCTGATGGCTTCTCCAATACGTCAGTGTAGATACTTGCTGAGCCCGAACCGCTGTAGTTTATCGCCGGGGGCACGGTGCCCCCTGGATTCCCTGTACCTCCCGGATTCCCTGTATCTCCCGGATTCCCTGTATTATCCGGATTCCCTGTATTATCCGGATCACCGCCCGGACACGGGTTGCCATTGCAGTCCAGTCCGTCGTGATCGCCGTTGCCGGTGCCGCCCTGGCAGGTGCAATCACTGTTACCGGTTTCGTTGCAGCTGCCGCAGTGCTGGTGCACGTTGATGGTGGCATTCTGGATATTGAACTGCTGCAGGCAGTCGGGGCTGGCGGTGAGGGTGATGTGCTCGTCGCAGGTGTCTGTGGTTGTTTCGTTAGTATCGGTCATAAATGTCCTTTGGGGCTGAGTTTGAGGCTGATGATCACAGCAGATTGGCCGAGCCAGTACGCTGATTACCAGGGGAGGGCTGAGCGTGATCATGGGGAGCCGCTGCCTTAGCTTTAACGCTGGCAGCAGCCCGGTATTGCCATGAAGGCGATGGAAGGGTGCAGGTGAGGTTATGGTGCGATGATGTGAATGCTGTGGGTTTCCTGCTGTCCGATGGCGGTGAATTCCACGGTCGGAACGTCGATAGCCTCCATGTCCAGCCACTCTGCCGCCAGGCTGTCTAGCTGGAAAATGGCCCTATCTATCTGTTCTGAATCCATCTCCTCAAGCAGATAGTTGGTGGCATTGATACTGGCGTCGGATAACAGCAAATCATCCGGTATCACAGTCAGCATCCCCTCACCGCTATAACCCGTAAAAATCATCCGCCCAAACGGGTCCTGCACCATAGCGGCAAGTGGTGCCACCCTGTGCATGATGTGGTGCTGGTGAACCCGGTTCTGGTCCAGCCGCATAGCCATGTAGCCACGCATCACCATGATGCCACCATCACGCAGAGCGGCCAGAGCGGTGGCACCAGCGCCGATATAGGAGACCCCGATATAGTTAAACTCGCGGTCCAGTGTCAGCAGGCCGTGATCTTTACTATCCACAACATACTGGCCCTGCTGGTTTTCAATGATATTTGTCAGTGTGCTGATCTGGTCGCTGGTAATTTCCGCTGCCTGCAACAGTTCCAGCGCTGGACTGAATTTCAGTAACAGGCCATTCATGCCCGTACCTTTGTCCGAGTGCCAAAGGTCTCCCACAATCACCAGGTTGCCATCGCTGTCGATCAATAGATCATGTGGTTCACTGCGGTAAAGGCTATTCAGGTAACGCCGGGCGACCTGATTCAGCTCTGGGTCCAGCTTGGTAATACAGAGTTTACGGCCATTACTTGAACTGGTGATATAGAGGTTATTGTCGCTATCCATCACCATGAAGTTTTCCTTCAGATTGAGGGTTGGATCACGGTACTGGGCGACGACGGTCAGCTGTGCATCCAGCTTCAGACTGACCAGACCCTGTTGACTGATGCAGGTCAGGTAGATAAAGCCATTGCTACCGTAGCGAATTCCCGTCACACCGGTATATTTAAGCTGGATGCCTGTCAGTTGCAGGTGGGCATGCTGCAGCAGGTTGCCATGGCGGTCAAACTGGAATACTTCCACCATGTCCGTGCCTGGGTGGAAGGGGTTATATCCGGCTGCCAGAATCTGGCCTTCGCTATCCACATCGACAGCGTTGAAATTTGCACTCCGGTCTGAGTACTGTGTGGTTCCAGTTTCGCTGACAAAGTATTCTTCAAGGCGGGGAACGGGTGGATCAACAGGTGGATCAACAGGTGGATCAACGGGCGGATCAACGGGGGGATCAACAGGCCCTGTTCCCGGACACGGATTGCCATTGCAGTCCAGCCCGTCGTGATCGCCGGTGCCGCCCTGGCAGGTGCAGCCGCTGTTCGCGGCCCCATCGCAGCTGCCGCACTGCTGGTTCACATTGACAGTGCAGTTATGCATGTTGAACTGCTGCAGGCAGTCCGGGCTGGCGGTGAGGGTGATCGGTTCGTCGCAGGTGTCGGTGGTGTTATCGGTCATAAGAGTGTGCCTTTGGGTTGCTTGGGTTGCTTGTGGTTATTTGAGCCCGGTTGTGTTGGCTCGCTGTAGCGTTGTCGCGGCGCATTCCATGCGTATGGGGCTGGCACCGGTCTGGCCGCTTGCGGCTAGAGGTTAAAAGTTTTCGGATGCGGGTTGATGCTCGCCGGGTGTACCGGTTCCACAAGGGTGTGGAGCGCTGTGTGGGGGAGGGGTGTTAAAGGCCCCGGTTTTAGAGGCTGTCTTTCTCGCGGAACGATGCCTGGTAAATCTGCTCACCTCGGGCGGCAAGGGTGTGGGCAAACTGTAAGAATTCCTGTGGGCTGAATTCAACGTTCTGGTTATTTGCATCCCGGTATTGAACGGGCTGTTCGGGTAGTGCCAGCGCCTGCGCCAGCATGATCTGCACGGCGGTGTTCATGATCTGCTGGCGGGAATGGGTATCTGTCTGGAAGGGGTGGCCTTGCCAGTGGTATTGCGTTTCAAGCTGCTCACTGCGGGCAGCATTGATCTGACTGCGCCGCAACGGGGTCGGGGTTTTGTGGGTGATTTTCATGGCGGTCCTGAAACGGGCTGTCAGTCAGCCTGTTCGATGGTGAAGGTTTTATCGAGCCAGGCGGGGCCTGCATCTACGCTGATCTGGTAGCTGCCCGGTTGCTCGAAACTGAGTTCGGGTTGCTGCTCGCAGGGGTATTGCACCCCCTCGATGGTCAGGGTGCAGGGCAGTGGCAGGGTGTCCAGGCTGTAGTCCTGACGGGGCTTGACGGTCAGGGTGGCCAGGTCAACGTAGCTGTTGAGGCCCGGCTGATGTTCAACCGGCAGGGCCTGCCAGCCTTCCTCACTGGCATCCTGCTGGATCTGTGGCCAGTGTTCTGCCGGGCCGTAGCCGATGCAGTCAATCTCGCCACTGGCGGGGTTAAAGGTAACGTAATTAAGCAGGTTCATTAGCGTCTCAATCCTAAGGCTGTGAGGGTCTGGGCATTGATAACCCCTACTCCCCGGCTATCTACGGTGCGTACTCTCATGTGTACCTTGTAGGTGCCTTTACCCAGGGCAATTTTAACCATGGTCGAGAAGTGGTCTCCACGGCACTCTCCTGAGTCGTAAATAACATGCGGCCCCACGAACAGTTGCACCTGGTAAACCGCCCAGGTATCGCCGGGGGCGTGGGCCTTGGTGCCATGGCGTAGCGATGCACTGATCAATACCGGCATATTGTCTTCAGGTATGCTGATGTAGGTATGGTGGGTGGTGACCAGGCTGTTGGTTAGCAATATTTCCTGAAAACGGGTACTGCCACTGGGGATGGTGACGGCGTTACCTTGCAGGTGCAGCGTGGTGATTGCGGCATGGCCGATCAATGCTTCATCCATCCGCACAATGCCGTTTTTTACCCGAAACGGTGCTTTGGAAACGTGGCCATTAGAAATGGCAAATTCGTCCGCCGCCAGGATCATCTGGCTAGGGCTACCGGCTTTGGCTGAGAGGCCAATGGAGGCGTAGCTGTTGCCCGCCTGGGCTTTGACGGTCCACATGGACTCCAGTTTGCCAAACCGGTCGGCATAGGTGCTCTGTTTGGTCTGGACGGAGGCGGCCAGGGTGTGTGCACCATTGGCTGTTGCCTGGGCATTGTTGGCGCTGGACTGGACCGTTTCTATCTGCTGGGTGAAAGTCTCTTTGTCATCCGACCAGGCTTCCTGACCTTTG
Source organism: uncultured Oceanospirillaceae bacterium (assembly GCA_913057435.1). Classification (GTDB taxonomy): domain Bacteria; phylum Pseudomonadota; class Gammaproteobacteria; order Pseudomonadales; family Balneatricaceae; genus Marinobacterium_C. Next base: position 23,366 of record CAJXNY010000039.1, read on the forward strand.
TGCAGGGTCGACAGCTGGCCGTCGTAGTTGGTTTGCAGGTTGGTAACACGCTGGGCCTGGGCGTTGAGCTTGCCCGCTTCGGTCTGCTGGGTCTGTTCTATGGTGGCGATTTTGCCATCAAATTTACTCTGTACCGTCTTGATGGACTGGGCGGTTGCGGCAATATCACTGGTATGGACACTCTGCTGGCTTTCAACCAGGCCAATGCGCAGGTTGTGTTCCCCTGCATTGGAATACAGATCCGGGATCAGGCCGATCGGTTCGCGCAGTTCCTTGGCCAGCTGGCTGTTGAGGATTTTTGCCTCCAGCCCGGCGGAGGCTTCACTGAGGATAAGCTCTTCCGTTCCCCAGACATCGTAGGCGGCAATGCGTACCTGGTAGGGCCGCTCGTCATCGGCGGCGATCGGGATGGCAATATTGGTGGTTTTACCCTCTATCCGTGGGCTGGCCAGGGTAACTTTGTCGGCCTGATCAAACTCGGCTACAGCATAGTAGGCAAAGTAGCCCGCCAGGTCAGGGGCGGTGCTGGGGGCAAAAAACACACTCAGCATACCGCCCAGCCCCATCACATCCTCGATGGTGACCGCAGCCGGTGGTTCATTGCGTACCGCCAGTGAGGCCGGGGCAACGGAGTAAACACCAGCGGCACGGCCCCACACCTGCAGGGTAAATTCTCGGCCACAGCCCTCGCTGCGAGCGGTATCAGCACTGTAGCTGAACTGGGGTTCGGTGAGGGCTTGCTGATGGTAGATGCGACCGTCGCCATCGACCACGTGGACGCTGTAGTCACAGCCGATCAGCGGTTCCCAGACAAACTCAGCGACTGGTCCATCAAACGGGGTGGCCAGCCGCAGGCCCTGGATTACCGGCGGGTTGTCCAGCTGTTCGCCGGGCACGGTGTGCATCACCGTCCAGGGGCCCAGGCCATCAAGCATAACTGCCGCCACACGGACCTGCATGGCCTGGGGACGTACATCCAGCAGGATAGATGGGCGACTGGCACGGCCTGCAAACTGCCAGTCGGCTTCTCCGTAGGCATATTCCACCCGATACTGGCTGGTATTGCGCAGTGGGTTCCAGCTGACCAGCAGAACCGGGTCAGCCAGGGTGCCCTGGTGACGAATCTGCAGACCGGTAATGTCCAGCGAGTTGCTGCCTGGCGGTTTGGGCGGAATGGGCGCGGGTAGCAGATCAGGGTTATACACCGCCGGGTTATCGTACTCGCCGGTCAGTTCCATGCTGTATTCGCCGGCGGCGCGTACGGTGCGGATTTTAACCGGCAGGCCCAGTGACTCGGCATCGTCAGCAAACAGGAAGTTGCTGGCAAACTGGCTGGCATGGGTGGCCGGGGTGCGGATGCTGGCATTGTGGTCTGCGGGCAGGCGTACAGTGTATTCGTCGTCGCTGCCTGCTACCTGCCAGGGGCCCTGCAGTTTGCCGCTGGCATCGGGGATGGCCAGCCAGCCACCTTCACTGCGCACGGGCTCGCTGAGGATGAGGGTGCGGCCGTCGCTGTCGACTTCCAGTACGGTGCCACTGATACCCCACTGGGGGTATTCATGGCTGACCCAGACGGTGTCGCCGTACTGTGGCAGGCGGCCGCTGAGTTCGGTTTTCCAGCTGACCCGGCGGTTACGAAACTCCCGGGCAGCGGCGATCCGGTGGCCCACTTTGCGGGCCTGTTCCTGTTCGGTACAGCCACGCAGTTTTACCCGGTGGGGGCGTTCAGTCTGGCCGGTAACGCTGCACAGAACAGTGGCCGGTTTCCAGCTGGTACGGTCGGTGTATTCAATCTCAATCGAGTCGTAGCCCCATTCATCATAGGTGACATATTCAATATTGAAGGAGTTGGCGACGATGTCAGCCATGCCGTAGCTGTATTCGGGCTGCTCTTCAATGTCCCGGCGGATGGAGAACAGCCCTCCGCTGAGGATGGGCTTGGCATTATCGACACTGCACAGTTGCTGCAATACGCTCCACAGTTTTCCCGGGGTATCGAAAATGCCATCAAAATAAACGCCTTCGTCGTCGAACTGTTGGGCAACCGCGGCAATCTGTGGCAGGTTCAGCTGGGCATCGGTAAAGCGTCCACCCCAGTGGGACATGATCGCATCACAGAAGGCCCAGGCCGGGTTGCGGGTCACCTGAGGCTCATTCCAGCCCACCTGAGGTTGCCAGCTGAGCAGTTTGCGCTGGGCACGCAGGTTGATTTTTCGCTCTGACTGACGGGAGAGCTGATCATCCACCCGCATTTTCAGCGCCAGTACGGGGTGCTCGAACGCGGGAGCTTCATTGAGGAAACCGCGTAAGCCGGTCCAGTGGATGGCATCTTTAAAGCGGTGGCTGGGTTGTGTTCCCTGACCCACGGGGGAAATTGAGGCGCGTTCTACCTTCACTTCAACCCGGCTGGCCGGTATATCCGCTATCGTCACCGTAAAACGCTGTGCATCGAGACTGGTGGCTGTAAAGTGCTCAGCCCGCCAGGCAACCGGCTCGAATGGTTCTACCAGGTTATTATCCTGATCGTAGCGTTGAATCCAGATATGTATATCGACGCCCAGTTCACGTGGCCCACCATTGGACATCCAGTACAAGCCTGCGGGCAGGGTGAAATCCAGTTCGATCTTGCTGACATCGGTGCCTTCCGGGTTGGCAAAATAAGCCGGGCTGATGGGCTGGCTTTCCCACTGATCCTGATCCGGGGCATAGAGCTCGATATCCCGCACTTCTTCAGACTCGATGACTGCTGGCTCAAACAGGGTGACAGGTTCGCCAGGGGCAAACGTCGCCCATTCGACATCGCTGAAGTTTTCCAGCGGGGTGTCGCCCACCTTGATATCGCTGTAGGCGTGTTCACCCTGGCCCAGTGAGAACAGCTGATAGAGGTGCTGCTGCTGGTCGATATAGCGGTGGTAGGGCTGGGCGGCAAAATCAGGCCATAACCGCACATCACCGTAGCTGACCGGGATCGGCTTGCCCAGCCGGGCGCGGTTGCCCTGGGCATCGGCGCTGTAGCTGGGAGACTGATCCTGACCGGTATTGGCTGAGGTTTCCGGGATATCCGGCATCAGCAGGTAGGAGGCAACCACACCGGCAACGGTGATGGCGGCCATCAGCCAGCCACCGACGAGGAATCCATACTGACGCGGCAATATCAGTAGCTGATCGCCGCTTTGCAGCCGGTAGTGCCAGTCATCCAGTGCTTTGCCATTGAGGATAATGACAATCGGTGGCTGCTCACTGAGCACCTCGGCAGGGATGCCGGAGACGCGCGTCAGCCACTGGGCCAGCTGTGTGCCTGCAGGCAATTCATACTGCTCGCGCTGTTCGGCGCGCAGCGGGTGGTCGGCGATGGTGATATAGGCGGTCATGGCAATAAACTCCGGTGAATCCAGTATTCAATGCGCGGGGCGATGGTTGTTAACTGCTCCACCCGGTCCAGCCCGACGCCCAGCTTCTGGTGGCTGTGCAGGCAGCGGCCGCCGTTTACATCCACCCATAAGCCGATATGGTGCCAGGTACGCAGGGTGCCGATCAGCACCACGGCGCCGTTTTGCGGCTGATCCAGCTGTTGCCAGTGGCCAGTCTGGCGTTCGCCATTAATGGCCTGGCTGATGGCGCGGTAATCGTTGGTGATGACCTCGCGGTAGCGGGACATATCGACGCCGTAATGGCGGTTCAGACCGTGCCAGACCAGGCCGTGGCAGTCGTAGGCGTCTGGCCCGGTGGCGTAGGCACGCCACGGCAGGCCGATGTAATCAGCAACCCAGTGGGACATTGGTTTTTCTCGAATTCGGGGTGTCAGAGCAGCCAGGGGTGGCTGATGGAGGTGTAGTTAATACGCGGAAAGGGTGCGTTGATGGCATCCAGAAAGCTGGCCTCGGCGGTTACTCGGCTGGCGTTGCAGCGTGGGTTGCGCAGGGTCAGCCGACGGATGTCCTGGGGGCCGTTCAGGTCGGTGTCCAGATATTCACGGTACACCAGCTCGATCGGCGCACGCGCGCCGTCGGCCTGGGCTTCCAGTTCCAGCAGAATGTCGCGGCTGACGCCATCGATGGAAATCTGCAGCGACTCCCGCCCCTGTACGCCCTTCTCCGGCAGCTTGAGCTGCATGGCGATGGGCTGCCAGTCGATCGTCTCACCTGTTTCCAGTTGCGCCGTGAAGGCGTCGGTACCGTTGATCAGGTAGTAAGGTCGGCTGAATGAGGGGTGGTTCAGCTGGATGGTTTCATAACGCACCGCCGCGCCGCCAGCGGCGAACCACTGGCGGAGCAGGGGTGATTCCATAACAGGTGCTCCTACAGGGCGTAACGGCCCGCGCTGGCGTAGTAGTTATCCAGCAGATCGGCCAGTACGCCACCTTTGAGTTCCAGGTAGCTCAGGGCGGCGACCAGATCCGGATGCTGCGACCAGATCTCGTCGAGAAAGCCAAGGCTGGCCATCAGATCCTCAGCGATCGGATCGGTTGCCGCCAGCTGGCGGATAGCGATGCGTCGCTCCGCCCCCAGCCAGCGCTGGAAGCTGTTAGGCGTGATACGAAAATCACGGGCCGCCGTCGCCGCTTCTTCGGCCTGCTGGGCGTCCTGCAGGCGCGCATGTTCGGCAATTGCCTGCTCATCGTTCAGGCCCTGGTAGTGCTGTATGATCTCGCCGTTGTCCAGGCTGAAGCGAAGTGGCAGCGCGGAGTCCGCGCCCTGGGGCATTGCATAATCACCAGTGTCATCCACGCGAATGCACTGGCCGTCCTCTGCGAACGTCAGTTTCATGGGGTGTTCCTTTTGTTAAATGGGGAAGTGGCTTAGACGGTCAGCAGACCTTCGTTAAACTCATTGGATTCGGAAGGGTGGTGCAGCAGACGGCCTAGGAAGAGGCCGCTGTAGTTGGTGGAGGCTGTATAACCGGACACCGCCGGGCTGAAGCGGAAATCTGGCAGTGCAGCGCCCTTCATCTGATCATCGTGCTGGTCGATCAGTCGCAGATCATAAGCACCCGTGTTGATATCAAAGTTACTGTGATCAATCAGGGCGAAGGCACGGCCACCGATCGGGGCAATGCTCTGGCTACGGTTGGACGTAGCAGTATTCTGATACCAGGAGAAGCCAACAGCGGATGCTGTGCTGCAGTAGAACAGATTGGCCCCGGTCAGGTAGTAATAGTAGGGCGCATAGATGGCGATGCGGCTCTGATCAAACGACAGCTGGTGTTTCTGGGCATAGTAGCCACCGTGCTCTACGCCGCGGCCAGTGTTGCAACCCAGTGATTTGGCCAGGCTGACTTTAGTGCCATCGAAGGCAAACAGCTGGTGTGCACCGGTGTAACGGTGGCCCAGCCAGGCGCTGCCATCATCACAGGGCACCACTTTGATATTGCCGTACCAGCCTTTCTGGCTGGTGCCGCTGTAGCCACCGGCGGTGCTGGTGTCGTAATCGATAAAGCGGTAGTCACCGGCGGTTTTGGCCGCTTTCAGCATCGCGCCCAGTGCCACCGAGTCCAGGCCGATTTTGGCTGACAGTCCGGTCCAGATATGCAGGCGGAACTGGTTGTAGCCACTGTTATTCTGCACCAGCATCAGGGTATCAGTGCGGCGGTTATAGCCGATACTGCCGGTCATTTCAGCAACCTTGCCTGCTATCGGGGCGGTCAGATGATCGGCGCTCAGGGTCAGCCGGCCCTGGCCTTCAGGGGTATGAGTCAGATGATTAAACAGTCCCGACAGCGGCCGCAGATAGATGCTGGTGCCGTTCAGAAACAGATTGATGCCACGCTGATAGCCGGGCTCACCGACTACCGTGCCCAGGTACTGGGCATTTACAGTCATATTATATGGCGTTGGTAACAGGGCACCGCGGTTATCCATGATTTCGCTGCGGTGGTTAAAACCATCGCCATCACAGCTGATGCCCATATAGCCGGATTGTGGATCTAACCCTTGCGTATTCATCGTTGAGCTATAACCGTGGGCGCGGTAGTTATTGGCCTCACTGTTTTCCATATAGCCCTGCACCCCGGTGCCGCCCACGGCGGAGTAGCCATTTTCGGTAATCCCCGCCAGTGGCAGTTCGTTTGAGCTGGTACCGAACACCGCCAGGTTGGCATTGCCGGAGGTATCACAGCCCTGGATATACCAGAGGGGGGTATCGGGCAGGTACATACCATTGAAGTAGTGGCCCTGGGCAGCGTTTGCGCTGCCATCATTAAAAATACGGCTCATGCTTTGATCTCCTCGATGCCCCAGCCATTGACGGCAATGTCAGCGGAGCTGGATGCGATGGCGATGCCCTGATCGGCATCCAGGAAGATCCCTTCACGCAGCAGCACCTGGCCGGGTTTAAGTTCTACGTTGTATTCAATGGCTTTGGCCGGGGCGTCCAGTACGGTGTCGGTTTTCTTCACCAGGAACATGGATACCCGGGCCGCAACCTTGCCGGTGTTGACGACATTGGTCACCAGAGTGGCGATAGAACCTGCTGGCACCTGGTAGGCGCGTGCAGGGGTGTCTGCCGTGATGGCAGCGCTAAACAGATGGGACATACTTACTCTCCAGTTTGATAATTACAGACATCAGATCAGGTTATAAAACAGTGCCCGGGCACCCGGGCGCGGCTGGATTTTGTCCAGTTCACGGGCCAGTACGGCGCGTTTGTCGGCAACTGCCGCCAGGGCATCATCACGCACGGTGTCGGCATCGGTGTGCAGCTGGGCCAGTTCGGTAACCAGCACCGCCTGCTTATCCGTGATGGCACTGAGTGCGGCATCGCGCACATCACCGGCGTCGCTTTGCAGGCCGGTCAGCGTAGTGCCCGCGTGTGCGGTCATGGCGGCCTGGGTGTCATGACCGACCTTGACCAGTGCGGCCTGGGTGGCCTCACCATGGGCAGTCAGCTCGGCGGTGCGGTTGGTCACCAGTTGTTCAATGGCTTTGATGGCGTCTTCGCCCGCTTCCACCACATCAATCAGGGTGGCGGCACCGCCAATCTTTTCGGTGGCGCTGGCCAGGTAGGCCAGTTCTTCGGCGGTGGCCAGGGGGGCCTTGTCCTCGACGCCCTGCTTGACGGCAAGGACGGTTGAGGCCAGTTCAGTAATAGGCATGTAGCTCTCCTTGGGGGTGTGTCAGCATCAGATGCTGAACATGATTTTGTTTTTCAGTCGTTTGATCTGCTGGTTGATCAGCGCCACGTCCAGGCTGTCAGCATGGGCTTTGGCCTGGGTTGCACTCAGGGTGGCGGCATCACGGGCAGCCTGGGCTGCATCGCGGGCGCTGAGGGTGGCGTCTTTATCGGCGTTGCTGGCCTGAGCCGATTCGGTGGCTTGCAGGGCATCAGTCTGAGCGCTGGCACTGGCTGTCAGGGTGGCCTGTTCGGCGGTCAGTACGATGGTTTCACTGGCGGCCACGCTCTGCTGAGCTGCCTGAGCAGCGCTGGCAGAGGCGGTGGCGGCTGTTGCCGCACTCTGCGCCTGGCTGTTGTGCAGCTGGGCTGCGCTGTCAGCGCTGCTGGCCTGGCTGGCCGACAGGGCTGCGGCGGTGGCGTCCTGCTGTGCACTGGCCATGGCGCTGGTTGCACTGAGCTGCGCGGCCTGGGCGCTGTCTTTATCGCTGGCGGCGGCACTGGCGGCTGCCACGGCGGACTGGTCCGCGCTGATGGCACTGGTACTGGCCTCCAGCGCTGTGCTGGCGGCGGTTTCAGCCTGTCCGGCAGCGGTTTCAGTGGCCAGCCGGTCGGCGGCGCTGGCGCTGGCATCGTCGGTAACCTGGTCCCGCAGGGCTTCGAGTTCAGCGCTGATATCACCCTGGATGCCCTGAATACCCTGATCACCTTTTTCGCCGATACCAAACGGGATCGGCCCGTCCCACTGGGCTGGACCGCGCAGGATGTAGATGTAGCTGCCCGCATGGGGGTTGAGTTCCAGCCATTTAAAGCCCACTGGCTCAGCATCGTAATCGGTGCGGAGGCCATCGTCGGAGGTGGCGTTGGGGGCAAAGAAGGCGATGTCTTCACCGATGGCACTTTGCAGCGCACTGAGGTGGCTGGCCGCTGTGATGACAGAACCTGCCGCCGCGCTGGCAGATTGCCCGGCGGCCTGCTGTGCTGCTTCAGCAGCGTTGCGCGCGGCAGTGGCATCGCTGGCGCGCTGGTCGGTATTAGCGTAAAGGGCTGCGACGGCTAACCGGTCGGCGGCCGTGGCCGTTGCATCGATGGCAATCTGGCTGCGATCCTCAGCGGTGGCCAGGGCATCGGCAGCACTGGCACCGGCAGACTGAGCGGCGGCATCGCGGGCATTTTCAGCGCTCTGCTGCGCCTGCCCGGCAGCGGTAACGGACTGGGCGGCCTGCTGCTGTGATAGCTGAGCAGCACTGCGAGCGACGTCAGCATCGCTGACCTGCTGTTCAATGTCGCTGCGCTGCTGGGCGACTTCGGCCCGGTCCGCCAGGGTGGCAGCACGGTCTTCACCGGTCTGTTGACGATCGGCGGCCGTGACCAGAACATCGGCGGCCGTGGCCAGGGCGTCTGTTGCGGTCTGGCTGCGATCGGCGGCTGTAGCCAGGGCATCAGCGGCGCTGGCGACGGCGGACTGGCTGGCAGCATCGCGGGCACTTTCAGCTGTCTGTTGCGCCAGGCTGGTAGCGGTGACTGACAGGGCGGCCTGCTGCTGAGCAGCCTGGGCAGCGTCACGGGCGTTGTTCGCGTCATTGAGATGCTGCTCAACTTCCGCCTGCTGGCGGCTGACTTCGGTGCGGTCGGCAGCGGTGGCGCTGCGGTCCAGTCCGGTCTGGACCCGGTCGGCCGCTGTGGCAATTGCATCTGCAGTGCTGGCCAGGGCTGACTGGGCAGCGTGGTCGCGCGCCGTTTCAACAGCGGTCTGGGTTTGCTGAGCTTCGGTGGCTGCTGCTGCGGCCTGTTGTTGAGCAGCCTGGGCACCCTGTTCGGCGATAGCAGCATCACTGGCGCGCTGATCGATAAAACTGCGCTGGCTGGCGACGGCGCTGCGGTCGGCTGCCGTGGCAATCGCATCGGCGGCGGTTTTCAGCTGATCGCTAGCGGTGCTCTGCGTATAGCCCTGGGCCTGCGTCGCAGCCTGGTCGGCGGCCTGGCGGGCGTTATCCGCCGCCTGGCGATCAGCCAGGGCAGCGGTGCTGTATTGCTGGGCGGTTTGCTGGTGCTGGTCGGCGGTGTGGACGGCCTGGTCGATAGCGGTTTTGCTGTCGATGGCGTGTTGGCGTTCGGCGCTGATGGCCGTGCTAATGGCGATTGCCAGCGCCCGTTTAATACTGGGCTGATGGCCCGCGTCGGTGGCGACGGTGTCGTTTTCATCGCCATGAATAATGTCGTGCAGCAGCCGCTGGTCGATTTCCAGCTGCTGTAGCACGGCGTCAAATGCCTGTGTACTCATTGATTACCATTCCCTGTGAACGATGCGGTGCAGCCGGCTGCTGGTCTGTTTTAACCAGTTGGGGCTGTATTTAAGCAGCAGATCGAGCTGCGCCTGGGTAAGGGCCTGTGCATGACGCTGGTAGGAGATGCACTGGCAGGCGTATTTCCAGCGTCCGCTCTGCATTCGGGGCCCGGTGAGTTTGTGAAACTGCACCAGGGTGGCGTGGACGCCGGTGCCATCGCGCAGCGGAAACCAGAACCAGCGCGTGCCGCCTTCCAGTTCCCGTTCCAGCCAGGCTTCAAAGTTGGCCAGCTGACCATCGTTGAGCAGCAGCTCAAAATAGAAATCCCGCACCGGGGTGCGGGATGTGAGGCGGGTTCGGGGCGGGCCGGAGGCCATGGCGGTGCGGCTGTGGCGGGGCCGGTCCTGGTAACGGTAGCCTTTGAGCAGGCCCAGCGGCAGTTTGTCGGCGGGCCAGATCGGCGCGGTGTCATCTGTCATTAACCTACTCCCATGGCCCGGTTAAGGCCGTATGTACGTTCAATTGCCTGGCTGGCCATACCGGTGCCATAGGCGGCTTTTTCTGCCTGATCGCTGTCGACCGCTTCGAGGATGATCTGCAGGGTACCGTCGTCCAGCATGGAGGCCTGGGCACGGGCGGGGGCACCGTTGTTGATGATATTCACCGCCGGTGCGCTGGTGACTCCGCTGGCCTGGCTGGCCGGGTCGGCACGCTGTGTCGGCGGGGGACTGAGTTCCTGCCGCGCCAGATAGTGGGTCAGGTCGCGGTTCTGCTGCGGCGCCAGCACGCGCTCGCCGCCATCCAGCAACCAGGTACCCTCGCGGGGGATATTGTCGATCCCGGCGTGGGCCTGGCCTTGCATCTGGGTGCCTTTGATGGTGGAAATAATGCTGGCGGTTTCGGCGGCGACTGTGATCATGGCCGGGATATTGGCAGGGAATATCAACGTGGATGCGCCTGCTATGGCCGTTTTTATCCGAACCATGGATTCGGCGATGGCAAAGGCTTTTGAAGCGGCAAACATGACTTTGTGAATGGCGCTTTGAGCACCGGCATGTTTTTTTGCCAGCCCGGCCAGGTTGCCAAACATACTGCTCGCTGAAGACAGCTGCATGGCCGTGTGGTTGGCATCCCGGTTCTGTTCGCTCTGGCGGAACTGTTCCCAGCTGGTTGCCGACTGCTGCTGGTATTGCTTTTCGCTGGCCAGCTTCTGCTGTACGGGGTCAACGGCCATCAGTTCAGGATTCTGCTGGCCGAACGGGTTGGTTTCCTGGCCTTGTGCGGCAAAAGGATCCTGCGCGGCGAAGGGGTCCATGCCGGGTTCGGCCAGTGGGTCCATACCCGCTTCGATGGGCAGTTCCGCCAGCGGTGGTTTTTCACCACCGGGCAGGGTTTGCTGCAGGGCTCCGGTGTCCTCGACTGCGCCAAAGAAGTCGAGCAGGCTGCCGTTTTCCCATACCTGCCGGAGTTTTTCCTGGTTATCGACGATGGTGCCGGTGACGGCCACCGCATCTTTGGCAAAGCTGAGCTGGTCGTGGATGTCGTTGTCCGGGCGGGCATGACGGGCGGCAATATTGATCAGTTTGCCAAGGCCATCCTCCACCGCACTGTAAACTTCGCGGCTGCGCTTTTTCTCATCGGCCAGCCGTTTGTCGCCGTAGTTTTTCCATTGTTGCAGTGAGGCCTGCTGGTGCGCCTGCTCGGTGTTCAGTCGCTGGTCCAGCGCGCTGTCGGTGAGGCTGTCCTGCTGTTGCAGTGTCTGCGTCAGCCGGGTCTGCTCGGTGGCTGTGTGCTGGATACGCTGGGTACGTATCTGCCGCTGATGGCGACGCTGTTGTTGTGCGACTTTCTGTTGGTGATCAGCGTTATCGGCTTGCTGCTGTTGCTGTTGCGCGGCCAGTTCCAGCGTGACCTGTGCGGCATCGGCCTTGAGTTGTTGCAGGCTGCCGGTGTTGGTTACTGCGCTGTTGAGCTGCAGGCTGTAGTCGTTTAAGTGGACCGGTTCCACGGAGACCGGGGCCGGGTCTGGTTTTGCCGTGCGCGGGGCAGCTTCGGGCGCGATTTCGGTGATTTCGGCGACAACCTCGGCTGTACGCCCGGCGGCGGGCGCAGGCGTTACCGGGGTGGCTGCCTGAGCAGCGCGGCGCTGATTGTCCTGCTTACTTAGTGTGCCTGCTGTGGGTTGAGGTTGTTTAACCGCTTGTGACTGTTTCGTTAGCGCGGGCAGTTCAGGGGTTTGAACTTCAGCTTTAACTGGCACGGTCAGTATCGGAAGCTGCTGCTCTAGCCTGGAAATCTGCTCGGCCAGATTATTTTCCAGCCCTTTGGTTTCGATCCAGTTCTTGCGGGTATAGCCGGTCAGGGAGAGAATCGGCAAGCTATCCTTGCCACCCTGGTCCTCCATCTCTTTCAACTGTTGCAGGTATCCGCGTTGTTCTGCGCGCAATGTTTCCAGCTGGCGGCTTACGTCGGGATAAAATGCCTCGTTGCCGGCTTTCAGCGTGTCATCTGCCAGCTGTGCCGCACCTTCAAAGGCCGTTCGTAACACTGCCCCTTCCTGTCTGGAATAGTTAATCAACATCTCATTAAAACGTTGATTTACAGTGTCCTCCATTCCAGCAAGACCACCTGCCTCGGCCACAGCTGTCCCGCCTGCTGTTTTCGCAATGGCTGCAAGAACGATCTTCGCTACGCCTTCATGGTCATCATTGGCTTTTAGCGTTTTGATATAGGCAATTTGCTCGGGCGTGAAATTAAGGCCCACCCCCAGTCCATGTCGACTGTTCAGTTCCTCAGCGGGCAGATACATTGTTTGTGCAATCGCCGCCGCATTGGCGTTGACACTCTTGCCATTGATTGCTTTCAGGTCAATGGCCATCTGTGTAGCGTTCGTTCTTTGCGCCTGCGGTATGCGTTTTGAATAAGTTGTCAGTGTACTGATCGCGGACAGAATATCATTCGGATCTGACATTGATTTGTAGCCCTGAACGGCTGCAAATTTTTCATAATAAGCAATGTTACCCTGGTTATTTTCGCCCTGGTTTTCCAACAGTTTTTCGAGTTTTAATAACTCCTTTTGATAGTTGGCATATGGCTGAATTGCCTGGTATGACATTTTTACCCCGGACACCAGTGCATCCACAGCACCTTCGGCCAGGGCATAATTAGCGGGTAACTTTCGTGGGCTGGTGCTGGACGCCTTTGCAGGCTGCTTCGGTACCCGGTTGGCGTTCGTTACGGCAAGCAGGGTGGTACCAGAAGGCCCTTTCAGGGCCGCAACCTCATTTGATAACTCACGTAGTTGCTTCAGTATTTCTTTCGTATCGTCACTCATCTATCCACCAAAGGCTCCCCGCATTAATGCGATCTCTTCATCGATATTGGCCTGGCTGTGGTCCGGCGCGTGTTCAGACGAAATGCCCCATTGCTCAAGGTGGTAGTCGTACCAGTCAAACAATTCAGCCAGTGGCATCTGCGCCAGCATCTGGCGCACCACTGGCTGGCATAGCTCTGCCGCTAGGCGGCGGCAGTATCGTCGGCCGGGGACACCTTTCCCGCGTAGCCATTCAGCCGTTCGGTTATGCCGTTCACCTGATCGGCGGCGGCAAACAGTTCACTGATCAGGCTTTCCGATAACGGTGCCATCTCAGCCACCAGATCCGGCACTGAGCTGTCTACGCCCGGTGCCAGGGAGGCGGCAATGACCTTGACCAGGAATTCACGGTTACGGACCGCCAGTGCTTTGTGGCTCTGGTCGTCCGGTTCATCTTCCATCACCAGGTGGTTAATCCAGTCCAGTGAACTGATTTCGTGGAAGGTGAAGGCTTTGCCCCGGATACTGTGGCTTTCGCTGTTAAGCAGTTCGCTAAACATCAGACCCAGTGCTCCCAGCTTGGCTCGCCCGACCATTTGATTTTGCAGTTGGCATAGATTTTCTCGCCCACCGCATGGCTGATTTCAAAGCCGGTGACCACGCCATCGCAGCTCATCTGGGTTTTGTCGGCATCTGGCCACTGGAAGCCGTAGCGGCCCAGATCATCACCGTTGAAATCGTTCAGCAGCAGCAGGTGATACTGCTCGGTGCGGTCAAATTCCATTTTGATGTTGGACTCACCGGCATCACGAATGCCGCCGTAGAAGGATTTGTAGTTGTCCTGGGGGGTGCTGTAGTAGGTGTTTTCTTTGGTTTCACGGGACAGTGCCAGCCCGCCCAGTTCAACCGCAATGTGTGCGATATCGACAAAAACGCCCGGTGCTAAACCGTCGCGACGAATAAATTTAGTTCCATTACCTAATGACATAAGTGACCTCTTCAGTCGTTGTATTTAAGGGTGTATTTGAGTTGCAGAGTGCTGTAAGCCTTGCTCGGGCTTAACAGGTAGGAAAAACCGGACAGGGTGCTGTGGCTGACGGTGCCATTGAGGGTGCTGTCGGCGCTGAGCGCGGCCTCAATGTAACTGGCCATCAGGTCCAGCGTGCTGTCGTCGGGTAGCGGGTCGGTCGCCACACTGAGGCGGATCACCAGCTCAGTGTGGCTGTCATGGCCGCCATAGTGCTGCTGGCGCTCACCGCGCCGTAAATAGATTGCGATGTACTGCGCCACGCTGGCCTTTTCCAGCCGGGAAGTGACAACGGGGATGGCAGTCAGCGGGCTGATCGCCTGGCTGACCAGGGTTTTAACCGCGCCACGAATGGCATCGCGGCGGCTGGCCGGGGTGTTGGGAAGCATCGTTGAGCTCCGGGCTATAAAGGGATGGCCGGTGGGCATCTGTGCCGCGCAGAGCTCGGAACAGATGCTATGAGAGATGTTGAGCAGGTAAAGAGCAGGTTCAGGTGGTGAGGTGCAGATTAATCGACATCTACAAATTGATGAGCTGACACGCCTACCTGGAGAGTCGTTTGGTGAATTTCAGCTGGCATCTCATATTGACGGTAGAATGAAGCAGCAATATGTAACTGGTTGTTTAATTCAGCCTTGGCATCGTGCAGGCTGTCAGCCGGGCTTATCAGGGTGGAGGTATCAACACCCCAGATCAGGCCACTAGTTTCAGTCCCTCCGACAATGACTGCTTTATCCTGATTATAACTGGTGAGTGCCTGCGAATACTTTGCTTCACTGCTTTTTAGGACGGTTTCATTTTCCAGCATCAGCTGGTTATCCAGGCGAAGGTTATATGTATCTGAGACACGTGGGTTGGCAGATGATATATCACCTGCCAGGTATACATTGCCATCGCTGTTAATGGATATGTCTCTTGGTATGTTATAGACCATTGAACCTATTCTATTCTGGCTTATTAATTCAAGATCAGAGCTGAATTGGAATAATGATCCTTGAAATCTTGAATCGTACTGTTCTGACCAGCCACATACCCATAATTCACCATTCACATCAATGTCCATGCCTGTGGGTTTAACGCCATCGATCGCTGTACCCTTTACCGTTTCATTATCGAGATCAATTTTGTAGACCTCTAACGATTGAGTTTCCAGCTTAAAATGGGTTACACACGCAAATAGATGACCTTCTGCATTAACAGTAATTGAATCAATGTAGAATCGCGTAGCTAGCGATTCATCAAGAGGCTTTATCCAGAACGATTTTTTAAATGTCAGATTTTCATCGAATACACATATATGGGATCTTTTATCACCGTCAGGATCAAGTGTCGCGGTATAAATATCACCGGATGGGCTAACAGCGGCATCTTTATGAAAATAATTTCCGCTAAAGTTTATTGATTTTTGTGTGATTAAATCATCACCAATGATTGAAATGACTCTATCCATTGCCGCGACAACAGTATTATTACTCCGGTTCTCTACAATTGAGAATGTATGGTATGCATTATTAAGAACATCGGGCCCCGTAGAGAGAAGCTCTTTTTCTTGCAATATATTGAGAGATGGGTCCAGTTCCAGTAGTACGGCACTTCTCATCGGGTTACCATCTTTTTTCCCGATGACCAGGATATTACCTGACTGCTTTTCCAGGACATCGGTGTACTGCTTTGCCTCCCCAGAACCACTGTAGTTTATTGCAGGGGGCGCTGTACCATCTGGGTTTCCATCTGGGTTTCCATCAATACCGCCGTCTAAACACGGATTGCCATTGCAGTCCAGCCCGTCGTGGTTGCCGTTGCTGGAACCGCCCTGGCAGGTGCAATCACTGTTGCCGGTTTCGTTGCAGCTGCCGCAATGCTGGTGCACGTTGATGGTGCAGTTCTGGTTGATGAACTGTAACAGGCAGTCGGGGCTGGCGGTGAGGGTGATCGGTTCGTCGCAGGTGTCGGTGGTGTTATCGGTCATAAGAGTGTGCCTTTGTCGTTATTTGTGAGTAATAAACAGTCATGGCGCTTTTCAGAACCATGAATTAATGCTGCCAGCACGCGGCGGGTGCCGGTCTGGCTGATGCTGTTGTTGATATGAAGGGGGTGGCTGAATAGCGCGCTGGCTGGGGGCCGGACAGCTTTTGCGGATGCAAACAACTCAGGTTTTTGTGCCTGAATGGTGGCTGAACCTGTGCTCTGTTTGTTACTGTTTTTGTTAGTTTTCAGGGTATTTTAGAGTTGTGGTGTTGCTTGTTTTATGATTCTTATAACTGATTGATTTTTAGCTGGTTTAGCCTGTGTAATTCACCTATATTCGCGCCCGTTGCTTGCCTGGTCTGGCTAGTTTGTCAGTGATCAGGAGGTTAAATTGTTATAGGACTTTTAGTTCGTTTACATGGAGTTGTTGGATGAGAATTGTTGTACATATGCTGTCGTACACAGCCACGGATGCCGACCTGCTTGAACTTTTTCAGCGCTATGGAACAGTGACCAGCACTCAGGTGATCATGGATCGCGATACGGGGCGCAACCGAGGCTTCGGCTTTGTTGAGATGCCGAATAATAACGAAGCGTTTGAAGCCATTGTCAAAGCCGACGGCGTGGAGATGGGGGGGCGAGTGCTGAGAGTCAGTGAGGCACCCTCAAGGCCAACGCGGCTGAAGTCACAGCCACGCCGCGGTGGCCGGCGCTGGTAAGCGTGTGCCATTAACGCGTTACGCCCCGGCGCGCAGGGGCGTAACGCGGTCAATCCGGCCGACTCGCTTCAACGCTGCAGCGGTAGCTGCCGTTATAGCGGTGGGTGACCCGGTCGATCGACCACTGTCCCGTCAGCCGGCTGATGGGAAAACCCTGCAGGGTAAGCAGGTTCTCCGCCGCCAGCATGGCATTGCCGGGGCATTCCAGTTGCTATGGCCGCAGCCATGCGGCGTGAGCAGCGCGGCAAGGTGGCTGCCTTTTCGGATCATGGCTGGGGCACGCAGGGTGGTTTACCCTTGGCTGATGTCGGTGCGTTCGAAGACTTTGTCCCCTGGTTCAAGGCTGAAGGGTAATGGCCAGGCCGGGGCTTTGTTGAAGGTGGTGGTTTTGCTCAGCAATGCTTCGGTGCCGATGCTGATGCCGGGTGCGTCCTGTATCTGCCAGCGCTCGGGGGCATCGGTAAGCAGACGCGGATTGATGGCCACGGCGCGCCATGGGTTGCTCAGATCACCTACCCAGTAAGGCTGGTTGGCGCTGATGGTGGTTGCCTGCAGACGAATATCATCGGCGCTATGGTTGCGTAGCATCCAGCTTTGCTGCACAACTCGGTCGGCGTCACACTGTGCAATCAGGGCTGCTGGCTCGGTGGATGAACTGGAGACTTGTTTACCGGTCAGCCAGAATTCGCCGTCGGCGCTGATCACCATCTGGCTGAAGTACTGGGTCACCGTTGAGGTGCTGTTAATCGGGTATTGCGCCAGCTGGGTCAGCTCGCTATCCAGCTGACCAATAAAACCATTTGGGGCCGCATGACTGTGTCCCAGGCAGTAAAGCGTACCGTTGTTGCTGAAAGCGAAGGCATCCAGCCTCGTTATTTTGTCAAACAGCTCTTCCCGTTCAAGGGTCAGTTCAGTGTCCAGCCGGGCGAGGTAGAGTTTGGTGCCCGCTACGATCGCGCTGATATACAGTTTGTTATCAGGGCTGAGCGTCATGGCAGCGCTGAGCATGCGATCATCATAATCAACCGGCCGCAGGGTAAAGCTGTCCACCAGGTTCAGTTCTGGCGTCAGTTTCAGCAGGTAGATCCCCGGTGAAGACGAGCCCAGCAGATAGATATAGCCGCCGTGATAGAGTATGGCGCTGGGGTTGCTCCCCATCTTGCTCAGTCTAATCTGCTGTAGCAGGTTCAGCTGGTCATCAAAGCAGGCAATATAGCCATGGCTGGGGTGCTGGTTACCTGCTGCGTAAATATGGCCGCTGTCACTGCAGCACAGTGTGGTGAAGGCTGCTGAGGTTGCGTCCCCGGCTCGCAGTTGTTCGGCCTGGGAAAACTCAGCGTTAAAGCGCGCCAGAAGTGGGCCCTTGCTGTAGCTGCTGATGCCTGCGGCGATCAGCTGGCCGTGGTTATCCACGGTGGCCGCCTGGTAATGCTGTTTATCATGGGTATCAATGGGTAGCACCATGGCCGGAAAAGAGCCTGCTGGGTCTACCGGGTTAACCGGATCAACCGGGTCAATCGGGTCAATCGGGTCTGGCAGCTGAATGTTCAGATTGATGTTGAGGTTGACATCATACTGGCCGGGCTCGTTGAGGCTCAGAATGTAGTTGGGCCGGCTGGTATCGGTTTCGGTATGGGTGATCAGGTCGCACAGGGACCGTACGTGGACAGGGTCAGTCATCGTAACTCCGTTTACGAGGGGGTTGGGCTGGGGTGCGTTCCCACGCAGAGCGTGGGAACGAGGACACAGAGGGCTGTGCCATGCGCGGGGGCCGTGCATGGCATCTGCTGGCTGGGGTTATGGGTCGATGGTGTGAACTTCGTGGTTGCCTGCAGGCTCTGTGATAACCGGCTCCGGTACGCTCAGGCTGATCAGCTGGTTACTTGCCAGGCTGACCTCAATGGCTTCGTTGCTGAACTGTTCATTGCCGATAGACGATTTGATGATCTCCTGGGAGATGAAGTCGCTGTCCGTCAGAGTTTCGGCGGTGATGTACAGGTCATTTGGCAAGGCCAGTACCATCGGCTGAATCGGCGCTCCTCCTTTGCCCGCAATGATCAGGCGACCATTGCTGTCTTCCAGGATCTGGTAGCTTTCTACGCTTTTGCCATTGAGGTGGGCCTGGTAAATACCGTCTTTGTTCAGTCGGAACAGACCTTTCTCATGGTTGAACACCAGGTCGCCATTGGCCAGTCGCAACAGGGACAACCTGTCGGCATCAGTGGTGAAGGCAATCTCGGCCAGGCCGGTGAACTTCAGCGTGCTGTCCAGACGCATAAAACTGAGCAGGCTGGATTTGTGCAGATTGGCACCGATCAGGTAGTCGCCCTGGGCGTCCTGCACGATCCCCTGATATTCTACCTGCACGGCTTTGCCCACCGTCTTTTTGATTTTATTACTGACCAGAATATTCAGATCTTTGTCGGTTTTTAAAACCACGGCGTAGTTTTCCGATGATTTCACTTCCAGATCCAGCAGGAATACCGGGGTATCGTCGGCAGCCCAGCAGGCACCGGCTACCCGACCTTCCGGGAAGTTGGACAGGTTTTTGCGGTTGACGAAATTAAGATCGGCGTCGAATTTCAGGATTGACGGAGAATCTTTTGAGGTGGTAACCGCATGGATGCCTGCCAGATACAGTGCATTATCAGTGCCCAGTAACATGTGGTGGACGCTGTCATGGATGCTGTCCTGCGATAGCTGACTGGCGACAACTTCAAGCTCATCATTGAGTTTTAACAGATACAGACCTTTCTCTACCGAACAGGCGATGTAGTAGAAGCCGTTATTGCCATAAGCAATATGGGCGGTGGCATCAAAGGACTCGACATCGGCCACAACAATCCGGGTTTTCTTCAGGATTGCCCCTAAGGTGTCCATTTTGTACACCGAAATGCCCAGATCAATATTCACCCGTGTCACGGAGACGGCTGTCATATTGCCATCACCATCCAGCGCAATGCTGCTGAACTGTTTATCCGTACTCACGGTTTCAGTGCCGGTATAGAAGTACTCGGCCAGTCGTGGGGTTGGGTCCGGTGTTGGATCTGGGTCCGGTGTTGGATCTGGGTCCGGTGTTGGATCTGGGTCCGGTGTTGGGTCTGGGTCCGGTGTTGGGTCTGGGTCCGGTGTTGGGTCTGGGTCCGGTGTTGGATCTGGGTCCGGTGTTGGGTCTGGGTCCGGTGTTGGATCTGGGTCTGGTGTTGGGTCCGGTATCGGATCTGGATCAGGTATCGGATCTGGATAAACACGCCCACCACCTTGTTGCCAGGCTTCACCGTCGCAGAAGTTAAAATTTACATTCAGATTGTATTTGTTATGAACAATCTGTTTCTCGGTCTCCTGCTGTGTTTCGCAGCAGATTGTTTTGCTATAGCTCATTTAGGATGCCTTTATCTGGATGTGGATTTGTTGCAGCGCGTTGCCACAGAAGAGCAGCGCCGTGTACTGCGAACAGTGCAGTACACGGTGCATGCGATGGGTTATGGCGATGATATGAGCATCAGGGTTGCTGCCGGGGGTGTCTTTTTTTCGTAGTGGCGGCTTCAGTGCTGGTCATGCTGAGGACGGCAGTACTGGATGTTGTCATGGCGTGTGCTCTGTTTGAGTTGAAGTGCGTGAGTAAACTCCCCCATTCCCGCAGGCGGTTAACGTGTCTGTAGTGCATGGTGGTGATTCCAGGGGGCGAGGTTCCCACGGGCGTGAGAGTGGGGTTGGTGGCTGCTCAATCAGCTATAACGCAGCTCCGGTGTATAGCTATTCACCGTGACCTCAAGCGGCACGGTCAGCAGTGTTGCCGGTGCTGAGGTGCGTTCTATGCGCTGGAGTGTGTAGCGGTTATCGGCAGGTATTTCCAGCTGAAGTGGATCCATGGCCACAGCCACCTGCTGGTTAGCAATCAGGAACGGTCGAGACTCTATATGACCGCTCTGGATCGCATCGCCGTTGCTCAGCCCAATGCACTGGCTCAGAGAGATGGGCAGTATGTCTGCGGAGCCACTGGTTACCTTCTGCAGGTCCAGAATATTGAAGTCATGGTCCGCTTCAATCAGCCGTGCTTCATATTTGCCGTTGTCATGCTTCACATAGGCAGGTAACACCAGTGTGTCGCCACTGATCGCCCCATGGCCATACAGGTTGGGTGCCTGAACCGTGGTCTGGATTGCCAGTTCAGGGCTCAAACGGGACCATTGACCGCGCCCGCCAGCAAAGATGACGCCATCGTCGCGTTGAGCCATCACGGTGACGGCTGGGCCTGTGAAGGTGACTGCCCGGCTGCAGCTTAAATCGGGCTGCAGTTCTGCCACGATGGCTTTACCGGAACTCTGTTGCTTTCCGCCGACCAGAATGCTGCCTTCGGTCAGAGGGCATAAAGAGCACTGGTTTACCTCAAAATCCGGTAATTCAACGCTGTTCAGAATCTCCAGTTCTGGCGAGAGTGAGATCACGACGGCACGGTCATCAACCTGCCCTGTCAGGTAAATAATGCCAGCGCTGTAACAGGCTTTTGTCACCAGAGCCACACCGTCCAGCACCTTGCTGTGCACAACATCAAGCGCATTATCCAGCAGCAGGATCGGGGTCTGATGGGGCGGAGTGCAGGCGGCGGCAAACAGTCGATCGTTGCCCGCCGCGGTCAGTGCCAGGCCGTTGGTTGCGTCTGCGTTGATGATGGTCAGGCGCTTGAGCTGGCTGTAGTCCTGGGAGAACCGGGTCACCGACATGTCGTAATAGGTATTGGTTTCACCCACCTCAGCGTAGGCACGGTGATAGCCCAGCGTCACCAGGTGGGCATCAGAGGTTTCGGCCAGACCGTAAAACGTGCCTTTCTGGGTGTGTGCCATCGCCTCGTTCACCGGTGTCATATCGGTGGCCGGGCAGCTCGGGGCCTCCTGGGCCTGGTTGACCAGCAGTGACCAGTGGAAGGTGACGGAGTTTGCCGGGTGCGCCAGTTCGCCGGTGGTCTGATCGACGACGTTGATGTAGAACTCGTGGGGTTTGACGCCGTCAATGAACCAGCTGCGGTTGGCTCCCAGGAAGCCTTCAACGGTGACCTGCGGCCTGTAGTTGGCATCGGGCAGCCTGGTATCGCCCAGGTATACCTTGATCCGGGGGGAGTGGTTCGGTGAGGCTTCCCGGGTGCCACTCCAGCAGCCCTTGTTGGCAAAACTGTTGCGGCCGCCCACCACGCCGTTGAACACGGAGTCCTGTTGCCCCAGGAACAGGCCTGCCATATTGGTGATGTAATTCTGTGGCAGGGCAAAGTGATCGCTGAAGGTGTAGGGGTCACACAGTTCATGGCCGCCACTTTTGGCGATGTTGTCGGCTTTGATGGCGACGTTCTGGTTGAGCAGGGTGATGCCGTAGTTATGAACAGGCTGAGGGTGGGGGTTTTTACCCAGGATCTGCCAGCCACTGATGCCCACGGACTGCATGCGGTCGTGTTTGGAGCCGCCGCCGATGGCAAAGATGGAGATGTTGTTACCGATCAGGCCTTCCGTATGGAGCATGGTGAAGTTGGCCACCGGGGCGTGGAAATCACCGCTGTTGGTGATCTTGATATGGTGATCCGACGAGTGTTCACAGGCTCCCCCGACCATATTAAATGAGCGGCAGGTATCAATTTCCAGACAGTGCTTTTCAGGCTGGTTGGACCAGACCTGGTAGAAGGTGACGACGGTGGAGTGTTTGACGGTGATGTTGGTACCGCCACCGTAGTAGGCGGTGATGCGCTCCAGACTGGTGGGTACGTGGCAGCCTTCCAGCGCGATCAGGGTGGCGGTGCAGCCTTTGTCTTTGCGCCCGCGTATGACCATATCACCGATGTTGATGTAGCCTTTGCCGCGGCCCTTGGCATCATCGTTGATGCAGGTGATCACGGGTACGTCGGCGGCCTGGATCAGCAGGGTGTTGTCGCCCTGACCTCGAAAGGAGCACAGGTTGGGGATTACCAGCGGGACATCAATGCCGTATCCGTAGCCCTTGCTGCTATCTGTTTTGGCCAGGACCAGTCGTTTTCTCAGCTGTGAACTGCGAAATATCGCTTTATTCATCAGCGCGCCCACGGCTTTGTTGGGCTCGGCTGTCTGGCTGGGGTCGGTGACCGGGACTACCAGGGGGTCGTCAACATGGAAATCGGCGCGAATGCCCAGGTGACCGGCGTACAGGTATTCACCGCACTGCAGCAGCAGCTGTTTGCCGGAGGCCGGGCAGTCGAGGATGTCCAGCGCGTTGGGGGGGTAGTTTTCGACCACCATAAACTGGCCGCATTCGCGGTCGGTCAGGGTGACCAGCTGGCCCAGCTGCAGCGCCGGGTACGCGGCGGCTTCAAGTGAGGTCATGCTGATAACCGGGCTGGGGATTATGTCTGGCATGGTTGGGTCTCGTGTTGGTTTCGAGTAAGAGGCCCAAGGGCTGCCAGCTGGCAGGCCCTGTGCGACAGCGGTGGGTGGATGGGTGTTCGGCAACGACTCACAGCGGCAGGCTGATGCCGTCCATGCCTTTTTTCCATTCCACGCTGAGCACGCTGTCCAGCCAGGGCAGGTGGATCATGCTGACCGGCCAGGGCAGAGCCTGGAGCAGTACGTCCTGGCCGGTGTCGGCGACGGTGAGTTTCCACTGGCTGTCGTTGCGTTCCCAGTAGCCCTGGCGCTGCAGGAACAGGTTGCGCAGGCTGACGGTGGGCATGTTGCGCAGGGCCCGCCACTGGCCGATAACAGCCTGCAGCAAGCGTTCGACGGCCTGCTGTTGTTCGTCGCTGATACCGGGCAGGTCACACAGGGCGGTGTCGGCAGGCAGGCCGACCAGCAGCGCGGCGGTGATAGCGGTGGCTTCATCATCCTCGGGGTCGACCGGCTGGCCCAGCGCGGCCAGCAGCAGGGCCATGGCCTGGCGCTGTTGCTGCTCGCCGGTAAAGCGATCATCGACCAGCAGTTGCTGGCGGCGAAACAGGGTGCTCAGGTGGGGCCAGAGCAGTACCAGCCCGGCGTCCTGACAGAGGTAGTCGGTGCCGCTGACCACGTTGCTGTGGCCTGGTGTGTGAGGGCTGGCGTGAGCCTGCTGACTGAGCTGGTCGAGTTCGTCAAGGCTCTGTTGCAAGGCCCTGACCAGCGGTTGCAGCGGGCTGGCAGCGGGCGGGCTGCTGGCGAGGGCTGGCGCGGTGGCCTGTGCGGTTGCTGCTGTCTGCTGGTCCGGTGATGCTGCTGTGTTGCCAGGCATCGAGGCTGAGGCCAGAGCTGTTGCTTCTGTTGTTGCTGTTGCTGTTGCTGTTGCTGTTGCTGTTGCCGCTGGCAGGGTTGCTGCTGTCCGCTGACCCGGTGATGGCGCTGTGTTACTGGACATTGAGGCTGATGCCACGACTGCCGGGGTCGGCTGTGCGGCACTCTGCGGCTGGCCGGTTGGCGTGACGGTGGCGATCGCTGGCTGCGACTCGGCGCTGAGTGTGGCAATAAGCCGCTTCAGTTGCTGTTGCAGCGGGCGATGGCCGCTGTACCCGGCCAGGGCCGGTTGCTGCTGTTGCCAGATCTGTTGCAACGCCCGGGCGGGCTGGCGGCTGATAACGGCAGCGAGCAGTTCACGCAGGGCCTGCAGCTGGCGGACCTGTTGCTGACAGGCGTAGCTGGCGCGCGGGTTGCGCCGATGCGGGGCATCGGTCACCCGTGGCCGCTGTTGTTGCAGCGCCTGGCGCAGCTGCTGGAGCCGTTGCTGCAGGCTGCTGATCCTGTCTCTTATACACATCTCCGAGCCCACGAGACC
>CAJXNY010000040.1 GCA_913057435.1 uncultured Oceanospirillaceae bacterium
ACGAGATCAGCCTCGGTCTCGTGGGCTCGGAGATGTGTATAAGAGACAGGGTCAGGATATGCAGAAATTGCGGGCGGTTATTACTCAGCGCTCGCTGCAGGGCTGGGATTAACTGGCTCAGATCATTGCCATCTACGGGGCCGATATGGTCGAAGTCCAGGGTGCCAAACAGGGCGGCGGTATGCTCGCCTGCGGTGCGGTTTTTCAGATCTTTGCTGAAGTAGTTGGCCAGCCCGCCTTCGTTTTCCGAAATGGCCATCTCGTTATCGTTCAGAATCACCAGCAAATCGCCACCGGTATGGGTGGCATGGTTGAGTGCCTCAAACGCCATGCCAGCGGTCATTGCGCCATCGCCGATAATGGCGACGGTTTTTTGCTGGCGGCCCTGCAGCTTGGCGGCCAGTGCCATACCCAGTGCGGCACTGATGGAGGTGCTGGAGTGCCCGGTGCCAAAGGCGTCGTAGGGGCTTTCGCTGCGTCGAGGGAACGGCGCCAGGCCTTCGGCTTTGCGCATGCTGAGCATCTGTTCACGCCGACCGGTGAGGATCTTGTGCGGGTAGCTTTGGTGGCCCACATCCCAGATCAGTTTGTCCTGCGGGGTGTCGAGCAGATAGTGCAGGGCGACGGTGAGTTCCACCACGCCGAGCCCAGCGCCAAAATGGCCGCCGGTCTGACCGACGCAGTACAGCAGGTACGCCCGCAGTTGCTCCGCCAGTTCAGGCAGTTGTTCGGGGTGCAGTTGGCGCAGATCCGCAGGATCGCTGATACGGTCCAGCAATGGCGTTGCTGGACGCTGGTCGGGCAGTGTCTGGAACATCAGTACTCAGTGATTTCGCATCGCGATATAGTCGGCCAGTGCGCGTAGCGCAGCGGCGTCAGGGCCAAAGCAATCCAGTGCCTGGTGGGCATCCTGCCGAAGTTGTTCTAATTTCTGTTTAGCACCCGCCAGCCCCAGTAATGCAGGGTAGGTGGGTTTGTTGGCGGCCAGGTCGGAACCCTGCGGTTTGCCCAGGGTTTCGGTGTCGCCTTCTATATCCAGAATATCGTCTTTTACCTGGAACGCCAGGCCGATCGCTTCACCGTACTGGCGCAGTGCGTGTAAGGTGCTGTTATCGGTGTGCTCGGCGCTGAGCGCACCCAGCTCGATGGCAACGCTGAGCAGGGCACCGGTTTTGTGCCGGTGCATCTGTTGTAGCTGTTCAAGGTTGAGCATCTGCCCTTCATGGCGGACATCAAAGCTCTGACCAGCCACCATACCTTTGTCACCGGCAGCCAGGGCCAGTTTGTGTACCATCTGCAGTTTGATCGATGCAGGCAGTGGGTAGTCTGGCTGGCTGACCAGCTCGAATGCCAGGGTCTGCAACGCATCACCGGCCAGAATAGCGGTCGCTTCATCATACTGAATATGGCAGGTGGGTTTACCACGGCGCAGTGCATCGTCATCCATGGCAGGCAGATCATCGTGAACCAGGGAATAACTGTGAATCGCTTCCAGCGCGCAAGCGGCAGGATCGGCTTTTTCCAGATCGCCGTCCAGCAACTGGTTAACCAGATAGACCAAAGTGGGACGAATACGTTTACCACCATTGAGCAGAGCATAATGCATGGCTTGCTGCAAAATGGGGTCTATACTGGTGGGCGCCAACAGCGCTTGCAGTTGCTGCTCGGTTCGCTGTTTATAACTGGCCAGAAGGGATTTAAGGTCCACGTGCTACTCTCGCTGCTATTTATTCACCGGTAAAGGGTGTCGTTGTCAGGCCACCGCTATTCTCTACCAGTAATTGTACTTTCTGTTCTGCCTGGTCGAGTATACCCTGACAATCACGGGTAAGGCGTACGCCCTGTTCAAAAGAACGAAGGGCAGCTTCCAGCGGCAGATCACCTTGCTCCAGTTGTTCCACCAGGTTTTCCAGCTGGGTTAATGATTGTTCAAAATCAACCGGTTGTTTTTCGTCAGACATAATGACACCAGAACATGGTTCGATTAAAGACGCTGACGTTACCGGAGCCTGGGTGTTGGGTCAATTTAAGGTAGAAAAAGCCGCGTTAAACAGATGTTTTGTGGATGATAACCAGGCAATATTTTTATATCATGTCGAGCTGATTTAGAGTCTGAACGATAGCGTCACAGGCGATTGAAGGAGAAATGCGTGGACATAGCGACGCTGATTGGCATGCTGGGGGCCCTGGGCCTTGTGGTTGCTGCAATGGTTATTGGTGGGGATGTGATGGTATTCGTCAACCCGCCGTCACTGTTGATTGTAGTGGGCGGGACTTTATTTGCTGTGCTGTCCAAGTTTCCATTGGGCCAGTATCTGGGCTTAGGGAAAGTGGCGGGCAAGGCCTTTATGTTCAAGTCCGTCCCGCCGGAAGAAATCATTGCTGAGACGGTGGAGATGGCCGATGCGGCACGTAAGGGCGGGCTGCTGTCACTGGAAGACAAGCAGGTCAGTTCAGACTTTATGCAACGCGGTATCCAGCTGCTGGTAGACGGTCACGACCCGGATATAGTTAAGACTCTGCTCAAGAAAGAGATGAAACAGACCACCGATCGTCATGCCTCCAGTATTAACCTGTTCAAAGCGATGGGCGATGTAGCGCCTGCGATGGGCATGATCGGTACGCTGGTGGGTCTGGTGCAGATGCTGTCGAACATGAGTGATCCTAAATCAATCGGCCCAGCGATGGCAGTAGCACTACTGACGACGCTATATGGTGCGATTATTGCCACGATTATCGCCTTGCCGATGGCTGACAAGCTGTCTGCCCGTAAAGATGAAGAAGAGTTGAACCAGTCTCTGATTATTGATGGCCTGTTGGCCATTCAGGCGGGGCAGAACCCGCGGGTCATTGAGCAGATGCTGAAAAACTACCTGCCTGAGAAAAAACGCGGCGCAGAAGCATAAGTGCTGACAGGGATCGGTGATGAGCGACGAAGACGAAGAAAACAACTGTCCGGAGTGTGACCCCGGATTGCCAGCCTGGCTGGCAACCTTTGCAGATTTGATGGCACTGCTGATGTGCTTCTTCGTGCTGCTGCTCTCCTTCTCGGAGATGGATGTACTGAAGTTCAAGCAGCTGGCGGGCTCCATGCGGGAAGCGTTTGGGGTACAGAACCAGATCAAGGTTGAGGATATTCCGAAAGGCACCTCGATTATTGCTCAGGAGTTCAGCCCGGGTCGGCCAGAGCCAACCCCACTGAATGAAGTTCGCCAGATGACGGTGAACAATAACCTCAATACGCTGGATATACGTTCCAAGGTCGGTGATGCCGATACCAAGGACAATAACGCTGGTGAGTTTGAGGAAAAAATTCAGGAGCAGATGGAGCAGCAGAAGAAGGAAGCTGAACAGGAAGCGGTGGAATTTGTTTCTGCACTGAGCCAGGAAATTGGCCAGGGTAGCGTGGAGGTGGAAACCGATGGTCGTAAGATCATTATCCGCGTAAAAGAAAAGGGCTCCTTCTCGTCGGGCTCTGCTGATCTGAAGTTTGAATATATTCCGGTGATTGCCAAAATACGCGACATGTTGCTGCGGGTACGGGGCAAGGTATCTATTGAAGGCCATACCGATAATATTCCCTACTCAGGCCGTCGCTTTGAGTCTAACTGGGATCTTTCGGTCGCGCGCGCGCTGGCGGTTGGGCATGAACTGTTTAGTGACCCACGCATGGATCAGAAGCGTTTTACCGTGGTGGGTAAAGCCAGTGTGAAACCGCTGGTGCCGAATAACACCCGTGCTAACCGGTCGCGAAACCGTCGGGTGGAGATCATTATTCAGAAGGGTGATGATATTAAAGCGATTAATCGCTTGAAGATGGACAATGGCTCCAGCGCCTCTGAGGCTTCGCTGAAGCTGGGGCCGGGCGAGGTGTTCTGATCCATTTCGTTCAGAGATAAAAAAACCAGTCAGCTTGCTGACTGGTTTTTTTTCGCCTGTTGATGGCTATATCGGAGTTAGTCAAACAGTCCGAAGGTTACTTTACTGAAGACAGAGCGTTCTTCTGCGGCAGACTTCGCTGATGGATTTGGCACTTTGGTATCCGGTGTTTGCTGCGGGCGGGTCTGACCGACGGGAGGTGGCTCAGGGGTGTTGCTATCGTTGCCAAACATACCCAGGGTGGCGGCATCGATCAGTGTTTTCTTTTCGATGCCTACCGGCTGATACCGGTAATCAGGGTAGTTAGCCTTCAGAACATCGCGGGATGTTGCTGCCAGCTTTGGCATCTTCAGCGCGTCGTAGGCTTCGATCATGGTGGCCAACGCATCCGGTGTTGCCGGGGTCTGCTGCAGGTTTTCCACTACATAGCGGCCACGGTTGGCGGCGGCGACATAGGCTCCGCGCTTGAGGTAGTAGCGGGCAACCTCGACCTCATAGGCGGCCAGCCGGTTTTTCAGATGCACCATACGCTTGCGGGCATCCGGCGCATAAGGGCTGTCTGGATATCGCGCCAGCAGAGTGGAGAAGCTCTCGAAGGAAGTCAGTGCGGCACCTGGGTCACGGGTGTTTTCATCCAGCGGCAGGTAGCGAGTGATAAAAGTTCGTTCCTGCTCAAAGGCCGTCAGCCCTTTGAGATAGAAGGCATAGTCGATATTTTCATGGTTCGGGTGCAGACGGACAAAACGGTCGGCGGCCGAGCGGGCGGCTTCTGGCTCGTAGTTCTGATAGTAGGCGAAGATCAGCTCCAGCTGGGCTTGCTCAGAATAGCGGCCAAACGGGTAGCGAGCTTCCAGCAACTGCAATTTTTCTACTGCGCGGGCATAGGCTTTGGCTTCCAGTGCACTCAGCGCTTCTTCATATAGCTGCTGTTCCGGCAGATCCGGCTCTTCAATTTCATCCCCACCAAACCATGAACAGCCTGCCGTGGCCATGCTCAGGGTGGCGATTGCGATCGCATTACGTAAACGCATCCTGTTAATCCCGATGTAGTCTTGTGCCTGAACGGTTATACTGAGCAGACACTGAAAAATGTGGTCTGTATTTAATCACACTCCACATATTCAACCCAACTTATCCGCATTGACGAAGATCCTTGATGTCTGAACAGGTTCAACTGCAAGCACAGATCGGCGACGATCTGATTGGTCAACGACTGGACCAGGTCGTGGCACAATTATTTCCCGAATACTCCCGATCCCGCCTGCAGGGCTGGATCAAGGATGGTTCACTGACGGTAGACGGCGAAGCCCGTCGTATACGCGATAAAATGCTCGGCGGTGAAACCGTCCGGGTGCAGGCCGAACTGGAGCTGATTGATCAGCACCAGGCCGAAGATATGCCGCTGGATATTGTCTATGAAGATGACGATATACTGGTAATCAACAAGCCCGCCGGGCTGGTGGTACATCCGGCGGTGGGTCACCGTAGCGGTACGCTGCTCAATGGACTGCTGAACCATTTCCCGGCTATTGCTCAGGTGCCCCGTGCTGGGATTGTGCATCGGCTGGATATGGATACCACGGGTCTGATGGTGGTGGCGAAAACCATTCCCGCGCAGACTGAGCTGGTTAACCAGTTGCAGGATCGCAGCATGGGGCGCGAGTACGAGGCGATCACCCATAAGGTGATGACCGGCGGTGGTATGGTGGAGGAAGCGCTGGGACGCAGCACCCGCAACCGGCAGAAGATGGCGGTTAGCCCGATGGGCAAAGAAGCAGTGACGCATTACCGGTTGCTGAAAAAATTCCGCTCCCACACCCATATTCGGTTGAAGCTGGAAACGGGCCGTACCCACCAGATTCGCGTGCATATGTCTTACATCGGCTACCCGCTGGTGGGTGATCAGTTGTATGGCGGCCGTTTCCGCTTACCTAAAGGCGCTTCAGAGCAGCTGCAACAGACGCTGAAAACCTTTAAGCGTCAGGCGCTGCATGCCAAAAAACTGGAACTGTGGCACCCGATTACCGGTGAACAGATGAGCTGGGAGGTCGACTTGCCAGAAGACCTGCAACAGTTGCTGTCGGTGCTGGAAAGCGACGCCAAGAGTATTGAAGAATACGATCTGTGAAAGTGATTGAGGCCGACTGGCCCGCTCCTGCGCATATCCGTGCGCTGACCACGACCCGTCAGGGTGGAGTCAGTGCACCGCCCTTTGACAGCCTGAATCTGGGTGATCATGTGGACGACTGCCCGACGGCAGTGGCGCAGAACCGTCAGCGGCTGCTGGCGGCCAATGGGCTGACCATGACGCCTCAATGGTTGCAACAGGTACACGGTACTGATGTGGTGGAAGCCCGTCCTGATGGGATTATCCACACGGCGGATGCTTGCTGGAGTGACACCCCCGGCCAGGGCTGTATTGTGATGACTGCCGACTGCCTGCCGGTCTGCTTTACGGATCGTAATGGCAGCTGGGTGGCGACGGCTCATGCGGGCTGGCGGGGTCTTTGCGAAGGTGTGCTGGAAAATACCCTGGCGGTGTTTGATGACCCAGCCCAGGTGATTGTCTGGCTCGGCCCGGCTATCGGCCTGTCGGCCTTTGAGGTGGGAGAAGAAGTGCGTGAGCAGTTCTGTGCTCGCCAGCCCCAGGCTGAGGCGGCGTTTCGGCCGGTAGTGGGCAAGGCTGATAAGTGGCTGGCCGATATCTATCTGCTGGCCCGGTTGCGACTGCAGGCGTCGGGTGTCTCTTCTATCCATGGCGGTGGCTTCTGCACGGTCACGGACCATGCCCGCTTCTTTTCCTACCGGCGCACCCCGCGGACCGGTCGCATGGCAACGCTGATCTGGATCGCTCAGTCCTGAACCGCCTTCTGTCGCGGCTGCGCCAGTCGGTGTGACAGGCGTGCGACCAGCGGCCCCAGGGTAAACGAGATCAGGAAAGCGGCAGGCCAGGCCAGCGCAAAGGCTCTTCCCCATAAGCCCATAAACTGACTGCTCAGCCCCAGATTCAGCCAGGTAACCCAGCCTGTCATCAGAATGCACAAGAGTAACGACATCAGTGTGCTCTGAATCAGGCGTATCTTCATCGGCATCTTCTTCTACTCCTTTTCTGGGACTGCACTACCTTATCCAATTACACTATCCGGCAGTAGCTGTGTTTTGGTAATTCTTAATTGCACAAATATAACCATAAGAGTGCTGTCGCGCAGGCGAATGTTGCCAGGGAGGTGAATGTGAAACTGAAAGCTGCTGTGCTGCTGTGGGTGATTACGGCGGATGCGCAGGCACTCAGCCTGGAAGAGAGCCGCCATCTGGCATTACGTACCGGCTTTGCCGTTGAGGCATCGCAGCTGAAACAATGGCAGGAACTGACCCGGCAACAGGCTGTGCGACAGGTGCTGGACAGTTATCAGCCGACACGGGTGTCAGGCCTGCCGGGCTGGTTAAAAACACCGTCCGCACCGGTTCGTTTTCGCCAGTTATCGGCCAGTCAGAAAAAACAGGCGCAGCAAACGCAGCGCCAGCAGGGCTGGCAGCTCAAGGGCTGGTGGCTGAATCAGATGATCGTTACCCGCTCTCCTTTTACCGAACGGATGCTACTGTTCTGGCACAATCACTTCACCTCAGCGCTGCAAAAAGTTAAAGACCCGGTGATGATTTACCGCCAGCATGCACTGTTGCGTCAGCAGGGGCTGGGCAATTTCCAGCAGCTGCTGACAGCCATCGCCCGTGACCCGGCGATGCTGCGTTATCTGGATAACCGCAGCAATATCAAAGGAAAACCTAATGAAAACTTTGCCCGCGAACTGCTGGAACTGTTTACGCTGGGCGAAGGTAATTATACCGAGGCGGATGTAAAAGCCGCTGCGCGGGCGTTTACCGGCTGGGGGATTAACCACAAAACGCGCCAGTTCCGCTTTAATTCGCGCCGCCATGACCAGGCCGGTAAGCTGTTTATGGGCCACCGGGGGAACTGGGATGGCGATGATATTCTACGCATGCTGCTCAGTGACGCGCGCACTGCTGAAACGGTGGTACGCAAAGCCTGGCGGGCGTTCATTTCACCCCGGCCAGACCCGGCACGGGTGGTGTATCTGGCGCGGCAGTTTCGCACGGCAGATTACAATATCCGCACTCTGATGCGGCTGTTACTGAATGAACCGGCATTTTGGGCGGCTGAAAATCGGGGGGTACTGATCAAGTCCCCACTGATGTTGCTGGCGGGACTGGGGCGTACTTTTCAGTTACGACCGGGCAAACAGGCGGTGCAACTGGCGCACCAGGCTGCCCGGCTAGGGCAGGACCCGTTTAACCCGCCCAATGTGAAAGGCTGGCCCGGTGGAGCTAGCTGGGTCAGCAGTCAGAGTTTGCTGTTGCGTCAGCAGTTACTGACCAGGTTCAGCCGCAAACCGGGTCAGAAGCAGTCGATGGCGATGGCAGGCAAGCGCAGCAAGCGGCCGGATTATTCGGCCCAGCTGGCGGCGTTTAACCGCCGGGTCAGCGATAAAGACAAACCTGACTGGTTACTGGTGTTACCCCCTGCTCAGCCTCTGGCGGGTAAAACGGGTCGGGCGTTGACGGCTGCGCTCCTGCAGGACCCGGTTTACCAGCTGTATTAAACCCGTCTGGTGCAATGAAAAGGATCCCCCAATGCAACGACGACAGTTTCTGCAGCAGTTGATGACGCTGCCCTTAATCAGCCTGAGCCCGCTGGCGGCTGCGGCAAATACCCGGCCGCGTTACCTGGTGCTGATCGAGCTGAAAGGCGGTAATGACAGCCTCAATATGCTGGTGCCCCGGCAATCGGCTTACTACCGTGCGCGGCCCTCGCTGGCCATTGCTGACACCGACCTGCTCAAGCTGGACGCCGATCATGGACTGAATCCTGTGCTGGCGGCGCTGGAGCCTGCCTGGGCGGCCGGGGAGCTGGCATGGTTGCCCGGGCTGGGTTATCCGCAGCCTAACCGATCCCATTTTCGCTCGATTGAGATTTGGGAAACGGCCTCGGCGGCGGATCAGTATCGGGATGAAGGCTGGGCGGCAGAAAGTCTGCGTCGTTATCCGTTAGCGCCGGGTCAGGCGGCCCATGCCATTGTGCTGGGCAAGGATGCGCTGGCGGTCAGTGGGCCGGGTGTGCATACGCTGCAGATGGACAGTGCGGCGCAGCTTGCGCGCCAGGCCCGGCGGTTAAAAATGCCCGGTGGCCAGAGCGCTAATCCGACACTGGCCCATATTCTGGCGGTACAGAGTAGCACCGCCGATGCCGCCGGCAAGCTGGCCGGTGGTGAGCGGATGAAAATGCCTGAGCCTGAAGGCAAACAGCAGGGTGGGCGCTTCGCTAAGCAGTTTGAGGAGGCAGCGCAACTGATCAGTAGAGGCCAGGCCGGGCCGGTGATCAAGCTGTCGCTGGGCTCGTTTGATACCCATGCCAATCAGCAAAATGTCCAGAATCGGCTGCTTAAACAGCTGGCGCAGGGGCTGGCACAGTTTCGCCAGCAGATGCAGGCAGCAGGGCTCTGGGATCAGGTGCTGGTGATGAGTTACAGCGAATTTGGCCGCCGGGTGGCTGAAAATGGCAGCCGGGGGACTGACCATGGTACCGCTGCCGCTCAGCTGTTGATGGGAGGACGGGTGCGTGGCGGCATCCAGCATACGATGCCCTCTTTAACCGAACTGGATGCCGGAGATTTGCGTTACCGGCTGGACTTTCGGCAGCTCTATAGCACGGTTGTCCAGCACTGGTGGCAGCAGACTTTGCCCGCCCACCTTGCCAGCTGGCCAGCACTGAATCTGTTGAAAAGTTGATCCAGGCCGCCTGTTGCTGAACGCGCCCTTGAAGCACTGTCCGGCTGTCCCCATCTAGATGATAGAGCTAAACAGAATGTAACCGGCGAGCGCTTCAAAGAAGGCTTGCCCCTGCGCGGGCCGACAGGCCGCGACCTTATCAGGAGACTTGGTATGAGACCGGATAAATTCACTGCACGTTTACAGGAAGCACTGGCTGATGCGCAATCACTTGCGGTGGGCCGTGACCACAACTATATCGAACCGGGCCATATGCTGGTGGCGCTGCTGGCGCAGCAAAATGGTGGCATTAAACCACTGTTGAACCAGGCGGGCGGTGATATCACCCGGCTGAATCGTGAGCTGGCGGAGCACCTGGATGGCCTGCCAACCTTGCAGAATCCCGATGGCAACATTCTCTGGTCCAAAGATGCCGGCCGGCTGCTGAACCTGTGCGACAAGCTGGCGCAGAAACGCAACGACCAGTTTATCGCCAGTGAGCTGCTGGTGCTGGCCATGCTGGATGATAAAGGGGATGTCAGCAAACTGATGCGCAAGGCCGGGGTAGATAAAGCCCGGCTTGAAAGCGCCATTATTCAGATGCGTGGCGGCGACAATGTGAATGATCCCAATGCCGAGTCCAATCGGCAGTCACTGGATAAATACTGCATCAATCTGACCGAACGCGCCGAAGCGGGCAAGCTGGACCCGGTGATCGGTCGTGATGATGAGATCCGCCGTACTATCCAGGTGTTGCAGCGTCGTACCAAAAACAACCCGGTACTGATCGGTGAGCCGGGGGTGGGTAAAACCGCTATTGTGGAAGGCCTGGCGCAGCGTATCGTCAACGGTGAAGTGCCTGAAGGTCTCAAGCGCAAGCAGGTGCTGTCACTGGATATGGGGGCGCTGATCGCTGGCGCCAAGTTTCGTGGAGAGTTCGAGGAACGGCTTAAGGCGGTGCTTAACGAGCTGTCGAAACAGGATGGCCAGATCATCCTGTTTATTGATGAACTGCATACCATGGTGGGCGCCGGTAAAGGCGAAGGCGCGATGGATGCGGGTAATATGCTCAAGCCTGCGCTGGCCCGTGGTGAATTGCACTGTGTGGGTGCAACCACCCTGGATGAATACCGCCAGTATGTGGAAAAAGACGCTGCGCTGGAACGTCGCTTTCAGAAAGTGCAGGTGGACGAGCCGGACGAGCAATCCACGGTGGCGATTCTGCGTGGCCTGAAAGAGCGTTATGAAGTTCACCACGGGGTCGATATTACCGATTCGGCGATTATTGCGGCGGCGAAACTGAGCCAGCGTTATATTACTGACCGCCAGTTGCCAGACAAAGCCATTGATCTGATTGACGAGGCGGCATCACGCATTCGAATGGAGATAGACTCCAAGCCAGAAGATCTGGACCGGCTGGAACGTCGGCTGATCCAGCTGAAGATGGAACGCGAAGCGCTGAAAAAAGAGAAAGATGCGGCGGCTAAACAGCGTCTGGTGGAGCTGGAAGCGACCATTGTTGAGGTGGAACGTGAATTCGCTGATCTGGATGAAATCTGGAAAGCAGAAAAGCTGGCACTGCAGGGCTCGCAGCAGGTCAAAGAAAAACTCGATCAGGCCCGGATTGAGATGGAACAGGCCCAGCGTAACAGCGATCTGAGCCGAATGTCCGAGCTGCAATATGGGCTGATCCCCGCGCTGGAAAAAGAGCTGATGACGGTTGCTGAAGCCGAAGCATCCAGTGAAACCTCTACCCAGCTGCTGCGCAATAAGGTGACCGAAGAAGAAGTGGCCGAAGTCGTGGCGCGCTGGACCGGTATTCCGGTCAGCAAAATGCTGGAAGGTGAGCGCGAGAAACTGCTGCGCATGGAAACCGAGCTACATAAGCAGGTGATTGGTCAGCAGGAAGCGGTAATCGCGGTGTCTAATGCGGTGCGGCGCTCCCGTGCAGGTCTGTCAGACCCCAACCGGCCTAACGGCTCGTTCCTGTTCCTGGGGCCAACCGGGGTGGGTAAAACCGAGCTGTGTAAAGCGCTGGCCGGGTTCCTGTTTGATACTGAAGAGGCAATGGTACGTATCGATATGTCCGAGTTTATGGAGAAGCACTCCGTGGCCCGGCTGATCGGTGCGCCTCCGGGCTATGTGGGTTATGAAGAGGGCGGTTATCTGACCGAGGCGGTACGCCGTAAGCCCTATTCAGTGCTGTTGCTGGATGAGGTGGAAAAGGCCCACCCGGATGTATTCAATATTCTGCTGCAGGTACTGGAAGATGGTCGGCTGACCGATGGTCAGGGCCGTACCGTGGATTTCCGTAACACCATTGTGGTGATGACCTCCAACCTGGGCTCTGACCTGATTCAGAACTTCAGCGATGATGATGACTACCAGCTGATGAATAAAGCGGTGATGGAAGCGGTCGGCAACCATTTCCGCCCGGAAGTGATCAACCGTATCGACGAAGTGGTGGTCTTTCACAGTCTGCGTAAAGCCCAGGTGGCGGGTATTGCTGAAATTCAGCTGCGGCGCCTGGGTAACCGTCTGGCCGAGCGCGATCTGAGTCTGACGCTGACCAGTACTGCGCTGGATAAACTGGTGGATGTGGGTTTTGAGCCCATTTACGGTGCACGGCCACTGAAACGGGCCATTCAGCAGTGGATTGAAAACCCGCTGGCACAGTCGATTCTGGCGGGTGAGTTTGGTCCGGGCCATGAAGTCGTGGTCGATGTGGAAGCAGGTGAGTTTGTGTTTCGTTAATCAATAACTGTTGAATTATCGTTAAATAAAAGCCT
This sequence comes from uncultured Oceanospirillaceae bacterium, assembly GCA_913057435.1. Lineage (GTDB taxonomy): Bacteria > Pseudomonadota > Gammaproteobacteria > Pseudomonadales > Balneatricaceae > Marinobacterium_C. The sequence continues at coordinate 12,453 of CAJXNY010000040.1, forward strand.
GGCCTGAGTGCCAGGTTTTTTGTACTTTATTTTAAACCTGACGTTAATTTATATGGTAGAAACGGAATAATTTTGATCGTTTGATCTGTCATTTCGGGTACCGAATGAAAGGCTTGTTATCTGGCGATAATGCGTAAGTTTTTTGTTTTAACCTGAGTGATTTTCCATTTTTAGTGGCTCTATAAAAGTAGAATGGTCTCCATCATTGGTGGAATGAAAACAGAAAAATACTTCAGTAAATTAGCGATTTATGGGAAAGTTAGCAGCTTACATACACTATTTCTGATGCCGTTAAGAGAGTCACAATGAGCAATGTTCGAGTACTGGTAGTTGATGACGCGAAATTTATTCTGGAACGAGTGAAAAAAATTGTTGGTCAGGCGTTCCCTGCCTACGTTCTGGACACCGCGCTTAATGGCCAGGAAGCGAAACATCTGATGGAGGAGCAGACCTACGACATTATCCTGTGTGACTGGGAGATGCCGGAGGTGAGTGGCCTGGAATTGCTGCAATGGACCCGTCAACATGAGCCCCATCTCGATGTGCCATTCCTCATGGTTACCAGCCGAGGTGAGCGTAGCTATGTATTGAAGGCGATCCAGGCTGGGGTGACGGATTACCTGGGTAAGCCATTCAATGCCGAACACCTGACCGACAAAATGCTGAAACTGCTGGCTAAAGTCGGCAAGCTGGATGAAGCGATGGAGAAGCGTGGACTGGCATTGATTGAAGCTGAGCGGGCTCGTCGCAAGGGGGCTGCACAGCCAGCTGCAGCACCTGCTACACCTAAAGCAACAGCCAAATCGACGCCTAATGCAAAAGGTCTGGCGCAGCTGCGTACCAGCCAGGGTACTTATCGCTGCGCGATAAAGGACCTGAGTCTGCAGGAAGTGATGGTCGTGGTGAAAAACGATGGCCCATTGCCGCAGGTGCTGGATCAGGTTGTGGTGGATATCGAGCAGCTGTCCGGTGATAGCGTGGCACGGGTGAATGGCTTCATCTATCAGTCTCAGGCGATGGAGCGTAAGGTCGATTCCGCGTTTGTAAATGTGAAGGTACAGTTTGTTGATGAAGACCCGGACAAAATGACTCATCTATCCAAATACATTGCCAGCGTGCGTTAAGCTGTGATCGCTGGATAAGTAAAAAAGGCTGCCTGCGGGCAGCCTTTTTTATGTTTCAGTTAATCCGTTGTCTGGACGGTATCAGAGCTGGAACCGGGCCGTCAGCTGACCCAGCTGGTCGGCCTGTTCATGTACCAGACGGCTGGTCTGGGAAATCTCACCAGCGGCACTGGCGTTGTGCTCTACTGCGCTGGCGATATCATCCATACGCACCGCCATATCGCGGGTTGTTTCTGCCACCTGGCCGATTGCTCCATTAATTTGTCGCGCCGCTTCGCAGGCGCTGCCTGCGCCCTGCTCGATGGCATCGACCGCCCGTACGGCAGCGCTGCCCTGTTGCTGGACCAGGCGAGTCTGCTCCAGTGCGCTCTGCATGATATGGCTGGCCTGTTTGGACTCCTGCTGAATGGTGCTGACGAGGGTGTCGATCTGCGAGGTCGCCGTCACCGTTTTATTGGCCAGCTCGCGCACCTCATCGGCAACCACCGTGAAACCACGCCCGGCATCGCCGGCCCGTGCCGCTTCAATCGCAGCATTGAGGGCCAGCAGGTTGGTCTGGCCCGCGATCTCGTTAATCATCGCCAGCACCCGGTCGATCTGTTCTGACTCATGGTTGAGGGTGTCGATCCGCTGGGCGGCTTCCTCCACAACCTGTGTTGTCTCATTCAGTGCGTTCAGTGCCCGGCTGATATCGCGGCCACCATCCTGAGCCTGCTGCAAAGCCTGTTCGGAGGTGTGCTGCAGCGTCTGCGAGGTGCTGTGCATCTGTTCTGCCGTCACGCTGATCTGCTCGGTGGCAGCGGCCATGCTGCTGGATTGACCGGACACTGACTGGTTGGCGCTGGCGATGCCTGCACTGTGGTTATTCATTTCGGCTGCCATCTGGCGTAGCTGGTCGTTCTTGCTGCGCACTTCACCCACCAGGCCGTTGAGCTGGCGGGTCATGCGGTTAGCGGCATCACCCAGCTGGTCAAACTCATCGTTGCGGGCTGTGTTCAGTGTCAGTTGCTGGCTCAGATCACCATCGCTGACCTGGGTCAGGTAGTCGGTGAGTAGCCGTAAACGGCCCCGTGTCCCCAGTCCAATCCACAGAATCAGTGCCATCACCAGCAATACCGAGGCGATATTGGCTGCAATCAGAAAGGCACGCGCGGTGCTGGCATCCTGAGTGGCGCTGGTACGGGCAGTGACCAGCAGATTCTGCTGAAGGTGCTGATAACTGTTATCAATGCTTTGTTGCAGTGTCTGGCGTTGCTGAGCGAGCTGTTGCTGTTGCTGATGGTGTTGATTAACCGCGCTGATCAGTTGTTGCATTGCTTGCTCGTAGCCATCGAGAGCTGGACCAAAGTGATCTTCGAAGGATAACTCGACAATCATCGACCGTAGCGCGGCGAAGGCATCGATCATCGCTTGCCGGCTGGCCGGGGCTGGCTGTTCCAGATAGATAAGCTCGGCGGTGCGCACTTGCTGAAAAACCTCGACCATGGAAGTAAACAGGCCCAGCGCCTCTTTCAGTTCTGCGGCTTTCTGGTTTAGTTGACCGCGTCGGCCATGCTGGCTGTTCAGGCCCAGTGTTGTCAGGCTGCTGAACCACTGCTGGCTGAGTTGATCCCACTGGTTAAATTGCTGTCGGATTTGCGTCAGGGCTTGTTGTGTGGGTGGGTCGCTCAGCTGGACCTGATCGAGCTGACGGCTCATGGCCTGCTGCATCTGCTGGCTCTGTTGTGGCCAGGTTGTGGCTTTGGCGGGGTCTAGCTTGAGAATGGCGGCTTCGCGGTTGATGAGTTCCAGCTTTAGCCGGGTCAGACTTTCGCTGTAGAAGGCCAGATCAGCCAGGCTGCGGGTGCTGTTGCTTTGTAGCTGCAGCCCCCAGAGTGCGATACTGCAAGCCAGTACCATGCCGATCAGAGCCGTTATCATTACAAGCATCAGTTGTCGTACAAATGCGGGTTGCCAGCGCATAGTCTTCCTCTCTGTGACTGGGTAGGTGACGGCCCTTATGGGCTCTTATTGGTGTTTTAGTCAGTGCTTGTCCGTCTCGATTAAACATTGAACGGTATTTTTCATGTACTTACAAATTTTGTTTAATAAACAAAAGGTTAATCTTGAATGGTTTACGTGTTTTCCCGTATTAGTGGTGTTTTTTGCACCATAGAGTGGCAGTTTTATAATGTTGAGGGTTTGATTTATGGAATATGTTCACAGCGAATACGCCGGTAACCTGGCTGATTGCCATAAACATCAGCTGCTCTGCTATTTGCTGGCGACATCGCCGACCAGGTATCTGGAAACCCATGCCGGTGCGGGTTGTTACCGGTTGCGAGACGGTGGGCGCTGGCAGCACGGGCTGGGGCCGTTATGGCCATTGTCAGCCGCGGCGTTGAATGCTGACTGGGTCGCAGCGCTCAAAGCGCTTAATCCGGGGGAGCTGCAGTGCTACCCCGGCTCGCCCTGGCTGGCACGGCAGCTGCTGGGCGCTGAACGGCTGACGCTGTTTGAGCTGGATATGGCGGTGTCAGATCAGCTGCGTGAAACCTTGCCGGAGGTGGATGTGCGTACGGGGGATGGGTTTTCCAGTGTGGTACATCTGCTGGAGCCGGGCTGTCTGGTGCTGGTGGACCCGCCCTATACTGAACTGGATGAGTTTGACCGGGCACTGATGCTGGTCTCGCTGGCTGTGCAGCGGGGAGATTGCGGGTTGATGCTCTGGTATCCACGTTTCAGTGATCAGCGCGAGCTGGGCTTTCTGGCGGAGCTGGCGGCGTTGCTGGAAGGGTGTGGCTGGCAGCACGAGTTATGCTTTTCTGAACCTCAGGGCGCACTGTGTGGCAGTGGGGTTGCGGTGGTGGGGATTGATCAGCCTGAGTTAGCGGTATTACAGGGGATATCACGGGTATTGCGGGGTTAATCCCCGCTGCTGGCGGGCAGCAGCGGGTCTGACTCACATCAGCTGAACGTCGGGCGAGCCCTCAATACAGTGCCTGTTCGTCTTTCACCACTTCTTTGAGAATGTGGAGGAACAGGGCGTCGGCATCGCTGTGCTCAACCGGGATTTTCACGTTGGTGCTGGCGGACAGTGCATCGGCAATCAGTACATCAGCGTTATCATCGCCAATATGCTTGCGGGCTATTTCCAGTGCGGTTCCGCAGATCTCTGGTTCAACCAGTACTTTACGGATAAATCCCATCAGCTCATTAATTACACGTTCTTTGTTTTTGATTTCAGCTACGCTCATCGCCTGTCTCCTGATCTGAAAACCATATAAACCACTATAACCGGTTGTGCCGGTGTGTTCAGCCTGTGCCACGATCAGCGGCACGTTGAAGCCGCCATCTTAACCGCTTTGCTGGCTGATATACCATGCCGGTGAAAACGCCTTTGTCAGCCCAAGGGTTATAGACCATGACAGATAATCAGCGACCTGGACTTAAGTCGGACTTCGGCGGCCTTTATTGCACTGCAATACCGGTTGATCAAATATTGTCTAAGTGCAAAAATACGTCCCTTACTTTTCGACCTGAGGCCAGTAGGTTACCCCGACCGCCTGCGGACGTGAGCATTGGAACTGCTCGCCCGTTCAGATCAGGTCTGCCGGTTGAGTCGATCCTCAATTCTGGCAAGCACCCGAACGTGAGCCGCTTTGTGTTTCTTTTCAGGAAAGTTGAGTTTTCCCCCAGGCGTCACCCTTGCGTGGGGTCAGGCTTCGTTCACCGTTGCAGAAACTGAGAACTGTTTCGTTAGAGGTTGCCGCCTCGACGACAAAGAGGGTTATAACAGTGGAATTATTATCAGGCGCAGAAATGGTTATACGCGCTCTCAGAGATGAGGGTGTTCAGCACATCTATGGCTATCCTGGCGGTGCACTGCTGCACGTCTACGATGCTATTTTTCAGCAGGACGAAGTCCAGCATGTGCTAGTGCGTCATGAGCAGGCTGCAACTCATATGGCGGACGCTTACGCCCGTGCTACCGGCAAGGCTGGTGTGGCACTGGTAACGTCCGGTCCGGGTGCGACAAACGCGGTTACAGGCATTGCGACCGCGTACATGGATTCTATTCCGATGGTGGTGATCACCGGTCAGGTGATGTCATTCCTGATAGGTGAAGATGCGTTCCAGGAGACCGATATGATCGGCATCTCCCGTCCGGTGGTTAAGCACAGCTTTAGTGTGCAGCGCCCGGAAGATATCCCGTCCATCATCAAGAAAGCGTTCCATATTGCACAAACGGGCCGTCCGGGTCCGGTTGTTGTCGATATTCCAAAGGATATGACAACGCCAACAGAGCGTTACGAATACGAGTATCCGAAGAGCGTTAAAATGCGTTCTTACAACCCGGTTAGCCGTGGCCACAGTGGGCAGATCAAAAAAGCAGTCGACCTGCTGCTGGGCGCAAAACGCCCGGTGATCTACTCCGGTGGCGGCATCATCATGGGTGATGCCCACGTTGAGCTGGCCGAGCTGGCGCGTAGCCTGAACGTACCGGTGACTAATACGCTGATGGGGCTGGGTGGCTTCCCGGGCACCGACCGTCAGTTTGTCGGTATGCTGGGTATGCACGGCAGTTACGAAGCCAACATGGTCATGCACCATGCGGATGTAGTGCTGGCGATCGGCGCACGGTTTGATGACCGGGTGACCAACGGTGTGGATAAGTTCTGCCCGACGGCGAAGATTATCCATGTGGACATTGATCCGGCATCGATCTCGAAAACGATCACTGCGGATATCCCGATTGTGGGCCCGGCCCGCGATATCATCAAAGAGATGATCCAGCTGGTCAAAGGCGCACAAACCGGACCGGATGCGGAAGCGGCCAAACAGTGGTGGCAGCAGATTGATGAATGGCGTGCCCGTCATGGCGGCCGTTTCGACATCAATGACGAAGGCCTGATGAAACCTCAGCAGGTTATCGAGATGCTGAGCAAGGTTACCAACGGTGATGCCTATGTCTGTTCTGACGTCGGTCAGCACCAGATGTTTGCGGCGCAGTACTACAAGTTCAATCAGCCGAAACGCTGGATCAACTCCGGTGGTCTGGGCACCATGGGCTTTGGTCTGCCAGCGGCGATGGGCGTGAAGATGAACTTCCCGGATGCACACGTTGCCTGTGTCACCGGTGAAGGCAGCATCCAGATGAACATCCAGGAACTGTCGACCTGTCAGCAGTACGATATTCCGGTGAAAATTATCTGCCTGAATAACCAGTCGCTGGGCATGGTTCGTCAGTGGCAGGATATGAACTACGAGTCCCGCCACAGTCAGTCTTACATGAAGTCCCTGCCGGACTTCGTCAAGCTGGCCGAGTCTTACGGTCATGTCGGCATGAAGGTGGACAAGTACGCTGATCTGGAAGGGGCGATGACGGAAGCGTTCGCCATGACCGATCGCCTGGTATTCATGGACATCGCGGTTGACCCGTTTGAACATGTTTATCCGATGCAGGTACCGCGTGGTGCTATGCGTGATATGTGGCTAAGCAAAACGGAGAGAACATAATGCGCCATATCCTCTCTGTACTGTTGGAAAATGAACCGGGAGCACTGTCCCGCGTTGTAGGTCTGTTCTCACAGCGTAACTTCAACATTGAAACGTTGACGGTGGCTGCCACAGACGATGGCACGCTGTCCCGTATGACGGTGACAACGCTGGGTTCTGACAAGGTGGTTGAGCAGATCACCAAACAGCTGAACAAGTTGATTGATGTGATCAAGGTGGTTGATCTGACTGAGGGCGAACACATCGAGCGTGAGCTGATGTTGATCAAACTCAAGGCGAACAGCAGCGCGGCACGCGATGAGATCAAACGGACTGCGGATATTTTCCGTGGTCAGGTGATCGATGCAACGCCGAATACCTTCACCGTACAGCTGGCAGGTTCAAGCGATAAGCTGGATGCGTTTATCAACGCATTAAGCGGCGCCAGTCTGCTGGAAGTGGTGCGTTCCGGGGTCTCCGGTATCGCCCGTGGTGAGAAAGTGTTAAGCCTGTAATGGCTTTAATCCACGGGCAGGCCTGTCGCCTGCCCGTGGAGAGCACATAAAAAACCGTCCTTCAGGGACGGTTTTTTTATGCCGGTAAGCTACTGATCCGCCGGTTATTTACTCAGTGCTTCGAGCAGGATCAGCGTACGACAGGGAATGAACACACAGTATTCACGGGAACCGGTATGCACCACTACGCGGGCGTGCAGCAGGATGGCCGGTACCAGCTGGTCGTACAGATCAGCGGGGTGAGGCTGGTAGTTGAGGGTGTCGAACATCGGGCTGAAGGCCTGTTCGATAAAACTCAGGTCGCAGCTTTCGGTATCGGAGGTGGCCACAAAATCCAGCAGTACATCGCTGTAATACATGGTCGCAACATCCTGTTTGGCCAGCGCGCCGTGGATTTCGACACGCAGCTGTTCACCATCGATATTGAGGCGTGATTGAATGGATTCGCGCAGCTGGTTAGTGAGGGTGGTACTGAATTCCATAACGGATCTGTCCTGAGTTTGAATCACGATGGATGCAGTATGTGCCAGGCGAGGTCATGAAACATTGCCGTGGGTCAGGGAGGTTAGTGGCGCTGTGCGGTGCTGGCTGATTATCTGACAGGGCCGCCTGTCTCGGGCGGCCCTGTCAGCGGGCTTTGTTGGGGGCTGATGGCGTGCTGAATGGAAGTCTTAGTGGGTGATAACGGGCATTTCTGCCCAGCCACGCGGGTGTAGCATCTCGCAGCCATCGTCGGTGATCAGGATGTTTTCTTCGTGCACCATCATCTTGCCGGGTGCAAAGGTCATACCCGGTTCCAGGGTCAGAATCATGCCGGGTTTGAGGGTGACATCACCGCCTTCCACATTAGAAGGCCATTCGGTCAGCTGCATTCCCAGGCCATGGCCCATGCGACCCACATCGTTGCCCAGCGCACCGGCCTGTGCCAGTACATCCCACATGGCCTGCCAGACATCGCCAGTAGTACGGCCTGGTGCGGCGGTGGCCAGTCCGGCCTCGGTGGAACGGTAGACGGCATCATGGGCCTGCTGACTGGCCTGGTCGGCGTGACCAAAAGCATAGTTGCGGTCAAAATCACTGAAGTAGCCATCATAGTTGGCGCCGGTGTCGATAATCAGCAGATCACCGTCACCCAGGACCCGGTCGGTAGGTCCCATAATAATATTGTCGTACCCGCCCTGGCCGGAGGCTGAAATCAGGTAAGGGCAGCTGTCTGCCCCCAGCCGTAGCATCTCCATATGCATCAGTTTACAGGCCTCACGTTCGGTCATGCCGATACGTAGCTGCTGTTTGAGGTAATCAAAACCGGCCGCCGTGACGTTGCAGGCAAAGCGGGTTTTCTCAATTTCGGCAGCGGATTTTACGCTGCGAATATCTCGTACCAGCAGTGATACATCGACCATCTCGTGGCTGCTCAGCTGGTGCTGCAGGCTGGCGAAGTTGGCGGCGGGCATCCGCAGGTGAGTTTCCGGGCCCAGCATGGCCCCGATTCGTTGATAGCGGCTTGAGTGTTCGTCCAGCGCCTGACTTAACAGGCTGATACCGTCATCTTCAGGGCGCGGGGCGGGCCAGCTGCGGACATCCTCGATCCAGCTGTCATCAAAGCCAGCAACACCGATTTCCGGTACCACGGCAATCGGCTTGCCGCTGGCGGGAATCACCAGAAACCAGGGCCGGGTCGGGCTTTCCCAGAACTGGGACTTGAAACCGCTGAAATAACGAAACTCCGGTTCGGTGCAGAAAAATACCGCATCGATCTGCTGCGCAGCCATACCCTGTTGCAGGGCGACGGTACGCTGTTCAAATTCACGCTGGGCAAAGCCGCGGGGTGGCGCTATCAGGTCAGTCATAGGTCGGTCTCTTAGTGTCATGCCGCAGCATCAGTTAAAGGCGATATCGCGCAGCAGCAGAGCGATGCCAGGGAAGTAGATCAGCAGGGCGGACATGACCGCCAGTAACAGGAAGAACGGCAGGGTGCCACGGATCACTTCCAGATACGGTTTATTAAAGATGGCGATGGCAGTGAATATATCGCAGCCAAACGGTGGAGTAGCAGAGCCGATAGCCATCTGCAGGGTGACCATCACGCCGACCAGGATCGGGTCGATGCTGGCAGCTTCCACAATCGGCACAAAAATCGGGGTCAGCAGCAACAGCACCACCAGTGAGTCAACGAACATACAGCCGACGAAGAACGACAGCGCGATAACAAACAGAATGTATTCCTGTGAGGCATCCTCCAGCGCCAGTGGGGCGAGCAGTTCCTGTGGGATCTGCTCAAAGGAGATGTACCAGGAGAAGGCCTGACCCACGCCGACCAGAATAAATACCACCCCGGTAATCAGGCCGGTGCTGAGGGCTGAGTCCAGAATGTCTTTCAGTCCCAGCTGGCGGTAGATCACACACTCGATGACGATGGCATATAGCACCGAAAAGGAGGCCGCTTCGGTCGGGGTGATCGCGCCGGAGTAAATGCCGCCGATAATCAGCGCCGGGAAGCCCAGTGGTAACAGGGCCTTGCGGATTGCTGACCAGCGCTCACTGCCGCTGGCTTTGGGCTGCAGGGCGATCTCGTCACGGTGGATAACGCTGTAGACATAACTGTAGCCGGAGAACAGCAGCGCCAGTACCAGGCCCGGGCCAATGCCCGCGATAAACAGCTCGCCGACGCTGGCGTTGGCCAGGGTGCCATACAGAATCAGGCCGATGCTCGGTGGGATCAGAAACGCAATATCGCTGGCATTGATGATCAGCGCCATCACGAAGCTGTCTTTGTAGCCAGCCTGCAGCAATTTGGGCCGCATAATCTGGCCAACCGATACCACGGTCGCCTGAGTGGAGCCGGAAACAGAGCCAAACAGGGTACAACTGATACAGGTGGTAATCGGCAGGCCGCCGCGCAGGTGGCCGACAAAGGATTCGATCAGCTTGAGCAGGTGGCTGGCGGTGTTACCGCGGGTCATGATATCCGCTGCCAGGATAAACATCGGTACGGCGATCAGCGCGTTGGGCGAGATCCCCGTCACCACCTGCTGAATCAGAACGTCAGGTGAGACATCTGAAAAATGCAGCAAACCGATCAGTGCGCCAATCGCCAGTGGTACAACCATCGGGAAGCTGAGCAGTAACAACACCACCATCACGCTGACCAGGGCAAAGGTGATGACGTAGATATCCAGTTCGCCAGCGATGGCATCGGAAAAAAGCTGAAACAGAGAATCCATCGATCAGTACTCTTTTTGTTCGATCAGGCCGTCAGAGATGTACACCTCTTTATGCAGCAGGTTGAGCAGAAAGCAGGACAGGTATTGCAGACCTGCCATGAAAAAACCCAGTGGGATAATGCTGTAGACCAGATAAACCGGGAACTGTAGTGCCGGGCTCAGGCGGTTCAGGTCTTTAAGTTCCAGTACGTAGAACACGGCCTGCAAGGCCAGATAGAACATCAGCAGGCTGGTGGTCAGGGCGATGATCAGGGTGACGACCTTACGGCCACGCAGACTGAGCATGTCGTAAAAGGCGGTCATACGGATATTGCGGCCTTTACGCACCGCGTAGGCCATGCCGATAAAGGTCACGCTGACAATCAGGAACTGGTTCAGCTCTTCGGCAAAAAACAGGCTCTGGTTGAAAAAGTAACGGCCAAAGGCGTTGGCGTTGGAGTTAAGCATCATCACCAGGATGGCGGTGATAAGCATTGCGGCTTCAGCTTTTTCGGTGAAGCGATTGATGCGGCTGAGCAGGTGGGTCATAGCGGCGTCCCCCGGTAAGCTTCCGTCCCTGGAAGCGCTGGCTGGGTGTTATTGCGCGGCGGTTGCAGCTTCAACTTCGTTGATCAGGCTGGTGAGAATTTTCTGGGCACCGGCACGGGCGCTACTCTGATCAGCGCTGTCGTAGGCGTTGGCAACGACATCGTAGTAGGTCTGATGCAGGCCTTTACTCAGCTCTTTAAAGCGAGCGCGCTCTTCGGTTGTCAGGGTGATTACCTGCAGGTCCGGCCGTTCCTTGCGGATTTTGGCCATGTTATCGGCATTGATCTTCAACTGATAATTGTAGGCGGCTTTGTCGGCTGCTCTGGTCGCTTTCTGGATCATCGCCTGCTTGTCGGTGCTCAGGCCGTTGTACCACTTGCTGTTGGTAGAGAAGGTACCGACGTAGGGTTGCTGGCCTGGGAACATCAGGTAATCCTGCACTTCATGCCATTTCGCGTTGTAGATGAAGTACACCGGGTTCACCATGCCATCGATGGTTTTCAGCTGCAGTGAACCATATACCTCCCCCCAGGACAGTGGCGTCGGGGTTGCGCCAAAGGCCTTGTAGGTTTCCACCGGAATGGTTGAGGTAAAGGTACGGATCTTCTGGTTGTTGAAATCTTCCGGGCTGCGGATCGGCTTGTTAGCACCCCAGGCCATCTCGCCTTCGGACATCATGGACAGCAGTTTGAGGTTCACCTTTTCAAACTTGGGCGCCAGATCCTGGTAGATGGTTTTACTGCCGGTCAGTACCTTGTGGACAACTTTCTCATTGGTGCCCATCACATAGGGCAGGCTGATCGCCTGGACTTCGGGTACGTAGGAGCCCAGATGGCCGGTACCCACTGAAACAAACTGGATGGTGCCTTTGGCCGCCAGCTCGACAATGTCGTTCTCGGTACCCAGCTGACCGTAGTAATAGATGCGGACTTTGATATCGCCGTCGGACTCTTCCTTGATGACACGGGCAAACTCTTTGGCATAGGCATCCTGGACATCTTTTTTGTCCTCTTCGGAGGCAAATTTCCAGGTTTCAGCCTGTGCGTTGATAGATAAACCCAGACCGAGGGTCAGTAAAGTGGTCATCAATTTAGACATGGTAGGTCCTCATAGGTGTCGGCGCCGGGCCGACATTTTATTTTTGTTTTAAGAATTACTGCGATGCCGCCTGCGCGTGCTCAGCGCAGCTGGTTGTGTACCAGCTGTATCCAGTACTGCGCGCCCAGTGGCAGAATCCGGTCGTTAAAATCATAGTTGGGGTTATGCAGTGCGCAGCCGCCGACGGAGTCGACGCCATTGCCCAGCAGCACATAGCAGCCGGGTTTGACCCGCAGCATGCTGGAAAAATCTTCAGAGATAGTGAACGGGTCACAGCTGCCATTGACGTTGTCAGCACCGAGCACCTGCTGTGCTGCATTGATTGCTGCCGTGGTTTCCGTCGTGCTGTTTACCGTTGGATAGAAGGTGTTGATAAATTCAAACTGGTACGTCGCCCCGGCGGCCTGGCAGATACCGGCCACAATGGTTTCCATCCGCTGTTCAAGCTTGGCCAGTGAGGCTTCGGTAAAGCAGCGGCAATCCCCTTTGATCACTACCTGGGAGGGAATCACATTGACCGTGCCATTGGTGATGAACTCGGTCGCGGAGACGACAGCGGTTTCGTGGATGGCACTGAGGTTACGTGACACCAGAGTCTGCAGGGCCATGACTACCTGAGCACCGACGACGATCGGGTCGACGCCCATATGGGGCATGGCGGCGTGGCCACCGATGCCGTTGATTTCGATCTCAAAGCTGCTTTCGCTGGCCATCAGTGAGCCCGGACGTACTGCCAGGGTACCTTCGGCCAGACCTGGCAGGTTGTGCAGGCCATAAACGGCATCAATGCTGAAGCGTTCGAACAGGCCGTCATCAATCATCGCCTGGGCACCCTGACCATGTTCTTCGTCAGGCTGGAAAATAAAGTAGACGGTGCCGTTAAAATCACCCTGTTGTGCAAGGTGCAGGGCGGCCCCGAGCAGCATGGCGCTGTGGCCATCGTGACCGCAGGCGTGCATCTTGCCATCGTGGCAGGAGCGGTGGGCGAAACTGTTCTGTTCATGGATATGCAGGGCGTCCATATCCGCCCGCAGGCCGATGCTGGCGCCGCCGTTACCACGTTGCAGAATACCGACCAGCCCGGTCTGGCCGATGCCGCGGACCACTTCAATTCCGGCTGTGCTCAGGGTGGTGGCGATAAAGTCAGCGGTCTGGTCGACCGCGAAACCACATTCCGGGAAGCGGTGGATATGCTGCCGCCATTGGGTCATCTGGGCGATCAGTTGGGGGTCCAGAGTTGTCATGCCAGGCTCCATAGGAATCAGGGTTAAGAGGTGTGCAGGTGGTTGGCCAGTAGCTGGCCAAAGCCGTTGACCGGCTGTGGATAACCCGCCAGTTTCAGGCTGTGCCAGGCCAGTAACTGATTGCTGCTGATAACGGGCTTATGTAGCTGCTGTTCCAGCGAATCGATAACGTACGAGGCACGTAACGCCGTGCAGGAGATAAACAGCAGATCAGCATCCGGGTGACAGGCGTCGATGGCGGCCTCGGCAATATCCTGCGGCTGGATGTAGGTCATGGCGGTGTCATCTTCAAAGCCAAAGCCGCTGATGTTCAGTACTTCGATACCCTGCTGGGTGAAGAACTCAACGATTTCGGCATTCACGCTTTCAGTATAGGGGGTCAGGATCGAGATCCGGCTGGCTTGCAGGGTGTCAAACGCGGCCAGCGCGGCGCTCACCGGGTTGGTCACCGGGACACCGGGGCAGCTTTGCTGCACCAGCTCGGTTATGCGTTCAACGCCGATGGCGACAGTGCCTGAGGTACAGGCATAAATCATCGCATCCATGGGGGTGCCGGGCAGAATGCAGTCCGCCGCCGCACTGATGCCTGGCTCCATCCGGCGCAGGTTACTGATGGTCAGCGGATTGATATTGCGTACCCGGCTGGTAAAGGCTGTCACGTCCTGAGGGTAGAGGCGACGCAGGTCGGCTTCGATATTAAAGTCGGTAGCCAGTGCGATGACGCCGATGCGGCCCGCAGGGGCCAGCGGTTCCAGCGGATAGCGATGTGCCACGGTACGGTTCTGCATCGAGGGTCTCCTGGCTGGCGCATCGAGGTACGCCGGTTATCTTTTATTGTTATGCCTGTAGATCAATCAGACAGGTTGATTGCCTACAACTAAATGGTAATAGGCCGTCGCGAGGCTAAAAACCGTATTTGCTCCTCTTTGTGATTAATTCCATCGAATATTCAACAATAATGAGTAAATTTACTTCTATTGGTGCGGCAAGATGAAGCGGGGCTGATGTTGATCGGCTCTGCGTATTTTGGTTTGAAGGAGAAAGTGATGGCCCCTCCCAGCGCGATCAGTATTGATGGCTTTGATCGAAAGATTCTTGAAATTGTCCAGCGTGCTAACCGCACAACCTCTGATCAGATTGCTGAGCAGGTTGGCTTGTCTCCGGCAGCTGTTCAGCGTCGGCTGAAGCGCTTACGTGAACATAAGGTGATTCAGGCGGATGTCTCGGTGGTCAGCCCAAAAGCGATTGGCCGCAGTATGACTTTTGTGGTGCAGGTAACGATGGAGCGGGAGCGGGCGGATCTGATGGATGCGTTCAAAAAGGAGATGCGCCAGAACCTGGCAGTACAGCAGTGCTATTACGTCACCGGTAGCTCGGATTTCATCATGATTGTGACGGCACGGGATATGGAGGATTACGATCAGTTTACCCGCGAAGCATTCTTTGATAACACCAATATCCGGGGCTTTCAGACCAATGTGGTGATGGATACGGTGAAGGCCGGGCTGGCATTGCCGGTGGATGAGCCGCAGGAATAAACCGGACAGCTAAGCCCGGGCCTGCGGGACAGGCCTGGGCGGTGCTTTATCAGCTGATCAGTTGCTGATAAAGCTCAGGGTCGGTCGCCCCTTCAGTGCCGATCACCAGTACTTTGCTGCTGGGGCTCAGGCCCAGGCTAACAGCGAACTCGGCTGACTGAGCGGCGATAACGGCTGCTGCCAGACCGGGTACAGCGGATTCACCGGCCTCGATGGCCGGGTCATTTTTATAGCCGTGTGCCAGCAGTTTCATGGTGGCAGGGACCGCCGCTTCGCTGAGGGTCATAAAGTCATCCCCGCCGGTAGCCAGAATTTCCCAGGCCAGCGCTGAGACTTCACCACAGGCCAGCCCGGCCATCAGGGTATCCAGATCACCTTCAACCACCACGGGCTCACCGGCCTGGGCGCTTTTCTGCAGGCAGTTAGCCTGTTCGGGTTCAACGATCACGCAGCGTGGACGCTGTGTACCCCAGAGATCCCAGAAATAACCACAGACGGCTGATGCCAGTCCACCTACACCGCCCTGAACAAAGACATGGGTTGGAACCTCACCGTTGAGCTGGTCAACGATTTCGGACAGCATCACGGTGTAACCCAGTGCCACGTCTTTCGGGATTTCCATGTAGCCTTCGTAACTGGTATCGGAGACGATAATGCGGTCATTCGCACGGGCATCGCTGTCCGCCAGGCGGACGGATTCATCGTAGTTGCCGGTGATGCGAATAACCTGGGCATCAAAGGCTTCCATCGCCTGTTTACGGCCCTCGGATACATCACGGTGGATGTAGATGACACAACCGCACCCAAACATCTGTGCACCCCAGGCGACGGAGCGGCCATGGTTGCCATCGGTGGCGCAGCTGACGACCAGCTCAGCCAGCTGGTCTTTGTATTGACCGTCCAGCAGGTCTGCGATGGTGGGGAGCGTGCCGTTCGTCTGCGCCAGCGCCAGCTGCAGCTGGCGGGCAACCGCATAAGCTCCGCCCAGTGCTTTGAAGCTTTTCAGGCCAAAGCGCTGAGACTCGTCTTTGTACCACAGCCTGGCTAACCCGCTGTCGGCGGCCATGCTGGTCAGATTGTGCAGCGGGGTGATGTCATATGCGGGCCACTGGCGAATATCATCAATGGTGGCCTGGGCCCGTTCAACACAGATCACTGCTTTCTGGGCGTCTGAGTAGTTTCGGTCAGCATCCGCGGCCGGGTTGGAAAAGTGAGTAAGCGTGCCATTAAGCTCTAACATAACCGGGTACTACCTCATTGATTGGAGAAAGTGCCTCGTGGGAGGCGCCAGTGGCACGGGCCGGATACAGGGCGGTGCACTGTGCTGGTATGAGGTAAAGTTTACTGACGGGGGTGCAGGTAAATATGCGGATTTGGCGGCGCAGGGTAGGGAATTGTGCGTTGTTTGTATAAATATGATTTATTTCCGCAGTTGAGCGGTGTCAGCCTTATCCGTCCGCTTCACAGGGGTAATCTGTAATGCTCAACAATGTGTTCATCCCAGTCGGTGCCTGCACCAGGCTCGCCGCTGCTCAGTGCTTTCCCCTGACTGAACTGTAACGGGGATTTCATCAGCAGGCTCCACCAGTCGCTGTATTGCAGCCAGTGTGCCGTGGGGCTCAGGCTGAGCAGCTGGCTGCTCAGTTCCGGCCACAGGTTGCTGGAGAGGGGGATGTCATGGATACGGGCCAGTTCGGCTGCTTTCAGCCAGCCACTCACGCCGCCACATTTCATACTGTTGAGCATCAGGTAATCGATCGCCCCAAGGCTAATGGCTTGCTCAATCTCGAAGCAGTTCCACCAGTTTTCGCCACTCTGCAAGGCGTTGCCGGTGTGCTGATTCAGTGTTGCCATGCCTTTGAAATCATGGGATAAAATGGGTTCTTCTACCCAATATAAACCGAGCTCCTCAAGCATCTGCAGCCGCAGACGGGCTTCAGGCAGACTCAGGCACTGGTTGTAATCGACCATCAGCTTGATGTCAGGGCCAATGGCGTTACGAATTGCCTGAATGACATTGATATCTTCCTGCACGGTTGGATAGCCGATACACACCTTGATACCGTGGAAGCCCCGCCGGGCCAGCTGGCCGGCGTGGGTGGCACAGTGGCGTGCACCTTCGAAGCCGATGGATGCGTAGGCCTGCAAGTCATGCTCCTCACCGCCGAGCAGTTCGACCAGACTGCATTGATGGCGCTTGGCCATAGCATCCCAAAGGGCAATATCAATGCCGGACAGGGCCATGCCGACCAGCCCCTGATTGCCAACCATGCGGCTCTTGTGTTCCAGCTGCTTTTCCAGCGTTGCGGCGCTGACGGGGGCCTGGGGTGCCATATTACGCACCAGTTCCAGCAGGGGTTTGAGGGTCAGCTCACTGTAGGCAAACAGCATGCTGCGCCCGGTGATCCCCCGCGCAGTCGTCAGCTCAATCAGTACCAGCGGCACGGCCGTCACGGTACCGGAAGCAGTACGGTAAGGTGTCTGCAGCGGAAGCCGGATGGCATGGGCCTCAAGGCCGGTTACAGTCAGCGTATTACTGTCAGGCATAATGACCTCTGTACGGCGGTGTTACACAGATTGAACTGAAGTAATCTGGTGGTTATCTGCGAGTAAAAGTGCAGCATCAGCACAGAACCTGTTTATAGTAAGGTCCATTGCCAGGCCGCTGGAATGCGTATTCAGTGTAGTCTCATTTATAGTTGAATAAATATTACAAGAAAGTAACTAATAGCACTTCATTTTATATGGTTTTTTGCTGTTGTCTGGTATTCGGTCGTTTATTGCGACCATTATTGAATGATTAAAGGGAGACTCAAGGCGATGGTGTTTCGTACCCAGGATAAGGTTCGTGATTACGAGCTGGATATACAGGGCATTGTGAATAACGGGGTGTATTTCAATTATCTGGAACATGCGCGCCATGAGTTCCTGCTGGCTAACAATATCGACTTTGCTGCCCTTGCCGCAGAGAAGATTCATCTGGTGGTGGTGCGCTCAGAGATAGACTACAAGGCTTCTCTGAAAAGTGGCGATCAGTATGCAGTGGACGTCAGCATAGAGCGTTTGAGCAAGGTCAAATTTGGCTTTCGCCAGCGTGTGATCCGGCTGGCGGATGAGAAGGTTTGTGTCGAAGCGCTGGTGATCGGAACCGCGCTGAATGAGCGGGGTCGGCCGTATCTGTCACCGCAGCTGCAAGCGCTGCTCGCAGACGCATAAGCCAGGAGAACGTTGATGCTGGAACACTGGCTGCTGGCCCACGAGCCTCAGATCCGACTGGGTGCTTTTGCACTGCTGTTCGTGTTGATCGCCGCCTGGGAGTGGTGGCTACCCTGTCGCCGGTTAGCGTTGAGCCGCCTGTTACGCTGGGGTAACCATCTGGCGCTGGTGGTGTTGAACTCGCTGCTATTACGGCTGTTGTTTCCGGCAGCGGCGGTGGGCATGGCCAGCTGGGCGCAGCAACAACAACTGGGGCTGTTTAACCAGTTCGAAATGCCGCTCTGGCTGGGGCTGCCGGTGGCGGTCGTGTTACTGGATCTGGCGATCTACTGGCAGCACCGGTTATTTCATCGGATCCCACTGTTCTGGCGTTTGCATCGGGTCCACCATGCCGACCCGGACTTCGATCTGACCACGGCATTGCGTTTTCACCCACTGGAAATACTGCTGTCCATGACGATCAAGTGGCTGGTGGTTGTGGCGCTGGGGCCACCGTTGCTGGCAGTGCTGCTGTTTGAGGTTATCCTGAATGGCATGGCGATGTTTAATCATGCCAATGCGGCGTTACCTGGCAGGCTGGAACGGCGGCTGCGTGCCCTGCTGGTGACGCCGGATATGCACCGCATTCATCACTCCTCTGCCAATGCTGAAATGCACAGTAACTTTGGTTTTAACCTGTCAGTGTGGGATCGCTGGTTTGGCAGTTATGTGGCACAGCCTCAACAGCCTCAGCACAGTATGCAGATCGGCTTACCTGCACCACGGGCCCCGCGTCAGACCAGCTGGCTGTCGGGCATCCTGCGGCTGCCTTTTCAGCGGTTCTGAATCTGTTCCCAGAACGCGCTGATCAGCGGGCTTTTCAATTTCTTTTCCAGTACAAACAGGCCGACGTTATAGGGGGGCAGGGCAGGTTCGACATCCAGCACCTGAACCTTGTTGGCCAGTGGACTGTTTTCCAGCACAATCTGCGGTACCACGCCGACGCCAAAGCCCAGGCTGACCATGCTGACAATCGCTTCGTTGCCTGCCACCTGAGCATAGATGGTGGGTTTCAGGTTCTGCTGTTTGAACCAGCGGTTCACTTCATCCCGGGACACGCCTTCTTCTGACAGAATCATCGGTATGGTAGCCCAGTCTAACGGTGGCTGAAGCTGAACGCTGAGCGGTGAATCAGCCAGCGGCGCGATAAACACCAGCGGTGACTCAGCAATCGGCTTAAATGCCATGCCGCCAGGCGCGACGGCAGGGTGGGCAGCAATAGTGATCTCTTCCAGCCCGGTCTGAACGCGGTGTATGGCGGTATCGGGGTCGCCGGTATGCAGCTTGATCTCTATCCCCGGGTATTGATCGCGAAAGGCCCGCAGAATCTCATACAGAAAGCTGTAACTGGCGGTGACTGAACAATACACGCTGATCTCGCCGCGCAGGGTGTTGCCCCGTTGCATCAGTTTCTGGCGAATGGCTTCCCACTGGTCCAGAGCATCACGGGCGTATTCCTGAAACAGTTCGCCGTCACGGGTCAGCACTACGGTGCGGTTATCGCGGGTGAACAGCACGGTATCCAGCTCGGACTCCAGCTGTTTGATCGCCCGGCTGAGGGCCGAGGGGCTGATATGACACAGTTCACTGGCACGGCCAAAATGCAGGGCTTCGGCTAACGTCAGGAACTGTTTAAGGGTACGTGTATCCAGAGTTTGCTCACTTTTGGGTCGAGATATAAATAGAAACAGGACTTGCTGTTATCAGTTTACGCAATCGAGCAGGCGTTCTGAAGCACAGGACGAAGGGTAGTTTCATTATTTTAAACACCACGGAAAAAACCTGCGTATTAGCATGGCCTACGACTGGTTTATTAAATGTATTTTGTTAGGATTGGCGTTGATCGTTCGATCAAGTTGGTCTGGTTACCTGTGTTCTGGTAAGTATGCCTGCATGGTTATCTGCCCTGAGTCAGTTGTGTTTACTGTGGTGTTGTTCAGGATGATCGAATTGATAAAGCTGTTGTCAGGTCGCTGTCAAAATATGGGCTGATTACATCTGTCTTTAGTATTGGAGCTCAAGGAGTGAGTGAATGACCGGAGTTTCGCTGCGTGATCTCGGAAGAACTGATACACCATCTCCCTGATATTTTCTTCACCACTGATGGCAGTCACTGTATTGCCTCCATTTCGTTATGTGCTGGCCCGCTATTGGGCTATAGCCACCGTCAGTTGCTTGACCGTCGCCTGGACAGCCTGTTTGTCGAGCCCGGCTGTTATCAGCAGCTGTGCCAGGCCGCGGATGCTGCACAGGGGATGATGGTCAGCATTGAGGCGCAACTGCAGTGTCAGGATGGTCGCCATATATGGCTGCAGTTTAATCTGCGGGCCTGCATTGATGACGGCTGCTATCAGGGGCTGGAAGGCGTCGCGCGCGATATTAATGAACAACGCGCTTTGTTACAGCAGGTACGTGACAGCGAAGACCGGTTTCGCCGGCTGTCTGATCTGGCCCGTGAAGCTGTCTTCATCCATCACGAAGGGCGTCTGCTTGATTGTAACCAGGCGGCGCAGAAGCTGTTTGGTTACAGCCATGCTGAGATGATCCGGATGCAGGCCTTTGATCTGGTAGCCAGGCCGGATGTGGCTACGGTACGTCAGAATATTGAGCAGCAGATCGAACAGCCCTATGTTGTTCATGGTCGCCGAGTGAATGGGGTGACGTTTCCAATGGAAATTCACTCCAAGCAGAGCATGAAGGGCACGCTGCCGGTGCGGGTAACCTGTATCCGTGATCTGTCGGAACAACAGCAGATGCAGCATCGGACCCAGATGTTGTCGCAGGCGATTGAAAACTGTCCAGTGGCGGTCATCATTACTGATGCTCAGGGGCGGGTTGAATACATTAACCCTGCTGTCGTAGAGGTGACCGGCTATGCCTTCGATGACTTGCGAGCACTGTCTCAGCTGGGGGAGCTGTTCTGTCTGGAACTGGACCCTGGCGCCAAGTGGCTGGGCTGGAAGCTGACGCTGGGTCAGCCCTGGAGTGGCAAGTTAAAACTGCGCCGGGCTGATGGTGAGGTGGTCTGTGTAATTGCCCGGCTGACGGCTACGATAGCCGACAATGGTGATGTATTGCACCAGTCTCTGGTGCTGGAAGATATTACGCTGCAGGAAAGTCATGAGCAGACTATCCGTCATCAGGCAAACTTCGATGCCTTGACTGGACTGCCAAACCGTCATCTGGCGGCTGAGCGGATGGAGCAGATGCTGGTAGCAGCCCGGGAGTCTGAAACGCAGGTGGCGATGCTGTTTGTTGACCTGGATGAGTTTAAATCGATTAACGATACCCTGGGGCATGATTATGGTGATGCGCTGTTACAGGCGGTTGCTGAACGGCTGCAGCTGTCAGTAGAAAAAGAGCATTGTCTGGCCCGGTTTGGTGGGGATGAGTTCCTGCTGATGGTGACCGGGTTGCGGGCGTCGATGGAAGTGGAGGCGTTGTCTGAACGCTTGCTGCAGGCATTCTCACGATCCTTCCGGGTGCGTGACCGTGAACTGAATATCTCCATCAGCCTGGGTGTCGCTGTGTATCCGCTGGACGGTAGCGATTTCACCACCCTGCTGCGTCATGCCGATACGGCTATGTACCAGGCCAAGCAGGGCGGTAAAAATGGTTATTGCTTCTTTAATAGCCAGATGAACCAGCAGGCGGAGCAACGGCTGCAGATTGAAAGCCTGTTACGCTGGGTGCTGGAACGCAACGAATTAAGCCTGAATTACCAGCCCGTGATTGATTTCGCCTCGGGTCAGCTGCTCGGTGCCGAAGCGTTATTGCGCTGGCACAGCCCTGAGCTGGGGTTTGTGCCGCCCGATCAGTTTATTCCGGTGGCTGAAAGTAGCGGAATGATTGTTGCGATCGGCAACTG
Source organism: uncultured Oceanospirillaceae bacterium (assembly GCA_913057435.1). Lineage (GTDB taxonomy): Bacteria > Pseudomonadota > Gammaproteobacteria > Pseudomonadales > Balneatricaceae > Marinobacterium_C. The sequence goes on from CAJXNY010000040.1 coordinate 34,325, forward strand.
GGTGATGCGCGAGGCCTGCCTGCAGGCAAAGCGCTGGCAGGAACAGTTTGGCCTGCCATTGCGTATCGCTGTCAATGTATCGCCGAGGCAGTTTAAAGGCGGTGATCTGGTTGAAATGGTCACCCAGGCGCTGTCCGATAGTGGCCTGGCACCGGAGTACCTCGAAATTGAGGTAACCGAAGGGTTGTTGATGCACCATCGAACGGACACCCGGAAAATTTTCCGGGCGTTACAGAAAATGGGCGTACGTATTGCCATCGATGACTTTGGTACCGGTTACTCATCGCTGGCCTATCTGGAAAAGTTCTCCTTTAACACGCTGAAGATCGATAAGAGCTTTGTTGCCGGTATGGCCCCGGACAGCCGTCGTGATACCCTGGTGGAGACGATTATCAGCATGGCCCATGGACTGGGTCTGAAAGTGGTGGCCGAAGGGGTCGAAACCGCAGGCCAGGTTACACGGCTATCAGCGCTGGGCTGTGATTTCGCCCAGGGGTACCACTACAGCAAACCGCTAACGGTCGCTGATTTTTCGGATTACATCCACCAGATGTGCCCGGCGTTAGCGCTCGGCGAGCCGAACTGAAAGGGGCTTAGCCCACTTTCAGTCCGACCCAGATCACTGCCGTCAGGCCGATCAGCCCCTCAAATAGTACAAAACCATAGTCATGAAACAGCTGGGCAAGCATACCGGTACTCCGTTCGATTGATCTGTGCGGGCTGCTGCTGGATGACCTTTGTCGAAGCAGCCATTAGAATGGACGCAAATTATTGAACTGGTTACTCCAATGACGCAAGAACAGAATCAACCTGAAAGCAGTAATGCGGGTGCCAAGCCGCATCGTGGCATCTACCTGCTGCCGAACCTGTTTACCACGGCGGCACTGTTTTCAGGCTTCTACGCGGTGGTTGCCAGCATGCAGAGCAACTTTGAAAGTGCTGCCATCGCGGTGTTTGTCGCGATGGTACTGGATGGCCTGGACGGTCGCGTAGCGCGGATGACAAACACCAGCAGTAAGTTTGGTGCTGAGTATGATTCGCTGGCTGATATGGTGTCGTTCGGGGTTGCGCCGTCACTGGTGGCATTTAACTGGGTGCTGGATGATATCGGCAAGTTTGGCTGGTTCGCGGCGTTTATCTATGTTGCCGGAGCAGCGTTGCGACTGGCGCGCTTTAATACCCAGATCGGTTCTGTTGATAAGCGTTACTTTATTGGCCTGCCAAGCCCGGCAGCGGCAGCGGCGGTGGCGGGTCTGGTCTGGGCGGCCACCGAATTTGAGGTCGACGGCAGCGGTTATGCGTACGCTGTTGCTCTCTATGTCGCCCTGGCCGGGGTGCTGATGGTCAGTAATGTGCTGTATTACAGCTTTAAAGACGTCGATTTCAAGGGCAAGGTACCGTTCCTGATTCTGGCCGGGATCGCCCTGTTGTTTGGGGTTATCTCCATCAGTCCGCCACTGTTCCTGTGGTTGCTGTTCCTGGTGTATGCCGCCTCGGGCCCGGTGCTCTGGCTGTTGCGCAAGGTGCGTCGATAAGCGCTAGTCCACGGGTTGAGCTTGCTTGAAATGAAACGCGGTACTGGGTTATTCCTGGTACCGCGTTTTTTATTTGTGCGGCAAAATCTGAACTACACTTAAATGTTTTGTGGTCGGGAATTTTTTCAGCCAGTGCCGCTCTAACCCCTCATAACCGATTCCCAGCCCATGGATGCCCCTTTATGCTGATCAAGAAACCCACGCTGATCCGACCGTCTGAAATCACGCCGCCGTCGGCCTACCTTAACCGCCGTCAGTTTATGCAGGGCCTGGCAGGCACGGCGGCATTCGCGGCCAGTGCCTCTGCGCTGGCGTTGCCAGCGCCACAGTTTGATAAAGGTCTGCCGGTTTACGCCGGTCCTGACTGGCTGCAGCAGCAGCTGCGTGCTGGCGTCAGCAATAAAGCCTTATCTACCGATGAAAAAGTCGCGCCCTATCAGCATGCGATTCGCCACAACAACTTTTATGAGTTTGGTACCGGCAAAGGTGATCCGGCCAAAAATGCCCAGGATTTTATTACCGACCCCTGGTCAGTGGAGATCAGTGGTGAGGTGAACCGGCCGGGCACCATTGGGCTGGAAGATCTGATCAAACCTCACCAGCTGGAAGAGCGTATTGTCCGGTTACGCTGTGTCGAAGCCTGGTCGATGGTGTTGCCTTTTGTCGGGGTGTCGCTGGCGACTCTGCTGAAACAGTTCGAGCCGACCTCAAAAGCAAAATATGTCGAGTTCACCACCCTTAATGACCCGAAGCAGATGCCGGGCCAGCGCTCGGTGTTCAGCTCACTGGACTGGCCTTATGTTGAAGCGCTGCGCATGGACGAGGCGATGCACCCGCTGGCGTTTATGGCGGTGGGGATGTACGGCAATGCGCTACCACCACAGAATGGGGCGCCGCTGCGGCTGGTGCTGCCGTGGAAATATGGTTTCAAGTGGGTGAAGTCGATTGTCGGGATTCGTTTTACTGAAACGATGCCTGCGACTACATGGAACAAGATGGCCGCTCAGGAGTATGGCTTCTTTGCCAATGTGAACCCGGCCGTCAGCCATCCGCGCTGGAGCCAGGCGACTGAGCGGCGGCTGCCGTCGTCGCTGTTCCGGCCCAATATTATTGATACCCAGCCCTTCAATGGCTATGGCGATGAGGTGGCGCACCTCTATTCTGATCTGGATCTGAAAAAATGGTTCTGAAACAGCTGAAAAACCATCCGGCGCTCCGGCTGCTGGAATGGTGGCTGCTGTTTCTGGCGGCCCTGTTACCGCTAGCGTGGATCAGCTGGCAGGCCTGGAGCTTCGCGCTGGGGGCCGACCCGGCCAAGGAAATTACCGACTACCTGGGACAGTGGGCGCTGTACCTGCTGTGGGGATCGCTGGCGATCACGCCGTTGCGCCAGGCGCTGGGCTGGACCCGGTTGCAACGCTTTCGCCGGATGATCGGGCTCTATGCGCTGTTCTATGCGACAACGCATTTGCTGGCGTTCGGCACCTTTATCATTGGCTGGCGCTGGGATCTGTTACAGACCGCTCTGACGGAGCGGACCTACATTATTGTCGGCGCGCTGGCGCTGCTGTTACTGATCCCGCTGGGGGTCACTTCAACCAAAGGCTGGCAACGGCGGTTGAAAAAGCGTTGGACTCAATTACATCAGCTGGTATACCCGATCAGCCTGCTGGTTCTGCTGCATGTGGTCTGGCTGATTCGTGACAGTTACTTTGATGTATTTCTCTATGGCAGCCTGCTGGGCTGGATGCTGGGCTATCGTGTCTGGCGGCGGTTACAGCGCCGGTTACGCCGTTCGGCCTCGCTCTCTTCCTGAGTCTGTCTGTTTTCGTATAGCGAAACCCTGACACCCAGCAGGGTTTCGGCTATACCTGAAAGTACCTTCAGTAATACCGGAGCTGTGTTATGCCTTCATCCGGCCCTTCCTTCTTTCAGCTGGTCTGCAGTGTGCTGGCGGCTTTTTTCGGTGTGCAAAGCGAACACAATCGCCAGCGGGACTTCAGTCGCGGCAGCGCCTGGCCCTATCTGGTGATGGGGCTGGTGGCCTCGGGCGTGTTTGTGATCTTCGTTATTTTGCTGGTGCGCTGGGCGCTATCACTGGCCGGTGTCTGACAGCGGAAATTCCTGTTGTCATAAACTTGTCTTTTCTGAGCGACTGCTATACTTCTCTGGCCAACAGGACGGTCGGATGACCCCGAATGTTATTAAACGGGGCGTTGATGGGAAAGGACTCAGGCAGTACTAGAGCCTGGTCGAAACCCGTCACTACCGACGTTGCCGCAGTGACAGATGCCTTCAGCTGGTTGAGCAGCAGTTGTGGTGATCTGAAGACAACGCCTTAGTGAAAGGTTTTCGAGCAGGTTTTTCGCCCCCAAGGGAGACGCCTGCGATGAGAGTAGCAGCACAATTCTTGCTACTGGCACTGGCCAGTGGCGCCAGCCCTGCGTATGCAGACTGGCAACTCAATATGCCCCGCGGTGTGACGGAAATCAGTCATGCGGTGTTTGACCTGCATATGATTATCTTCTGGATCTGCGTTGCCATCGCGGTCGTGGTGTTTGGCGTGATGTTCTGGTCGATCTTTCATCACCGTAAATCACGGGGTGCCCGTGCGGAAAACTTCCACGAAAATACCCTGGTCGAAGTCATCTGGACCCTGGTGCCCTTTGTCATTCTTATTGGTATGGCGGTACCTGCTACGGCGACCTTGGTGAAAATGTACGACAGCAGCGATGCTGAGGTCGATATTCAGGTCACCGGTTATCAGTGGAAATGGCGCTATCAGTACCTTGGCGAAGATATCGACTTCTTCTCCAGTCTCACCACCCCCCGCGAACAGATCAATAACGAAGCCCCCAAAGACGAAAACTACCTGCTGGAAGTGGATAACCCACTGGTGATTCCGGCCGGGAAAAAAGTCCGTTTTCTGGTCACCGCTGCCGATGTTATCCACAGCTGGTGGGTGCCGGCCTTTGCAGTGAAAAAAGATGCGATCCCCGGATTCATCAATGAGGCCTGGACCAATGTGCCAGAGCCCGGCATCTACCGTGGCCAGTGTGCAGAACTGTGCGGCAAGGACCATGGTTTTATGCCCATTGTGGTGGAGGTGAAACCACAGGCTGAATATGACCAGTGGCTGGTCGACACCCGTGCTGCGCAGGCCGCCACAGCGGCAGCTGCCAGTCAGGTGTTGAGCATGGATGAGTTGATGGCCAAAGGGGAGCAGGTCTACAACACCGCCTGTGCCGCCTGCCATCAGACGAATGGTCAGGGGCTGGGCAGTGTTTTCCCGGCGCTCAAAGGCAGCAAAATTGCTCTGGGCGATATAGAAGCGCATATCGACATTGTGGTGAATGGCAAAGCAGGCACGGCGATGCAGGCGTTCAAAGATCAGCTCAGTGCCGTTGATCTTGCTGCTGTGATCACATGGGAGCGCAACGCCTGGGGCAACAATGTAGGCGATAAGGTCGATCCGGCCACCATTCAGAAACTGAAGGAGGGGACTGAGTGATGAATACGCTGACGCGCACCATTGAGCATACCGAGCAGCATGGTCCGGCCGAAGGGCTGAGCCGCTGGTTTTTCACCACCAACCATAAAGATATCGGCACCCTCTATCTGTGGTTCAGCTTCGCCATGTTTCTGACCGGTGGCTGTATGGCGCTGATGATCCGGGCGGAGCTGTTTCAGCCGGGCCTGCAGCTGATCGAGCCTGGATTCTTTAACCAGATGACCACCATGCACGGGCTGATCATGGTGTTTGGGGCGGTGATGCCAGCGTTTGTCGGGCTGGCCAACTGGATGCTGCCGCTGATGGTCGGTGCGCCGGATATGGCGCTGCCCCGAATGAACAACTGGAGTTTCTGGATTCTGCCATTTGCCTTCGCGATGATGCTCAGCACTCTGTTTATGGAAGGCGGTGGGCCAAACTTCGGCTGGACTTTCTACGCACCCCTGTCGACTACCTATGCGCCGCCCAGTGTGACCTTCTTTATTTTTGCCGTACATATGATGGGGATCAGCTCCATCATGGGGGCGATTAATGTGGTCGTCACCATCCTTAATATGCGTGCCCCCGGCATGACCATGATGAAGCTGCCACTGTTTGTCTGGACCTGGCTGATCACGGCGTTTTTGCTGATCGCGGTGATGCCGGTACTGGCCGGGGTGGTCACCATGATGCTGATGGATATCCATTTCGGCACCAGCTTCTTTAATGCAGCCGGTGGCGGTGACCCGGTGCTGTTCCAGCATGTGTTCTGGTTCTTTGGCCACCCGGAGGTGTACATCATGATTCTGCCGGCCTTCGGCATTGTCAGTGAAATCATCCCCACCTTTGCCCGTAAGCGGCTATTTGGCTATGCCTCGATGGTGTATGCCACCGCCTCCATCGCCTTTCTGTCATTCATTGTCTGGGCCCACCATATGTTCACCGTCGGCATTCCGCTGATGGGCGAGCTGTTCTTTATGTTTGCCACCATGCTGATTGCGGTACCCACCGGGGTGAAAGTGTTCAACTGGGTGGCGACCATGTTCCGTGGCTCGATGACGTTTGAGACGCCGATGCTGTTCGCGCTGGCCTTTGTGGTGCTGTTCACCATTGGTGGCTTTTCCGGCCTGATGCTGGCGATCGCCCCGGCGGATTTCCAGTATCACGACACTTACTTCGTGGTGGCACATTTCCACTATGTGCTGGTGCCCGGCGCGGTGTTCGCGATCATGGCGGGGGTGTATTACTGGCTGCCGAAATGGACGGGTCACTATTACAACGAAACGCTGGGCAAGGTGCATTTCTGGATCAGCTTTATCGGCGTTAACCTGACTTTTTTTCCGATGCACTTTATCGGTCTGGCGGGGATGCCAAGACGTATCCCTGATTACGCACTACAGTTCGCCGATTTTAATATGGTGGCGTCGGTGGGGGCCTTTATCTTCGGCTTTTCGCAGCTGATATTCCTCGTGCTGGTGATCAAAACCATTCGTGGGGGTGATCGGGCGCCGGCCCAGGTCTGGGAGCACCCGCAGGGACTGGAGTGGACGTTGCCATCTCCGGCACCCTATCACTCTTTTGTAGAACCACCTGAAGTTAAATAGGGGGTTGTTATGGAACCGCTGAAGGTAAAAAACCGTCGCTTAGTCGGGCGTTTGGCCCTTAGTGCGGCGCTGATGTTTGGTTTCGGTTTCGCGTTGGTGCCGCTCTACGATGTGTTTTGCGAGATTACCGGGCTGAACGGTAAGGTGACGCGTAATGGCCCGGTCTCTGAGATGGCTATTGATGAAGCACGTAGCGTGCGGGTGCAGATGATTGCGGTCAATAATGAATCCATGCCCTGGGCGTTTCGTGCTGATAGTAGTGAGCTGGTGGTGCACCCAGGGCAGGATCAGCTGACGTCCTACCATGCCTTTAACCCGACTGGACGCTGGATGGTGGCCCAGGCGATTCCATCAGTCTCGCCGTCTGAAGCGGCGCAGTACCTGCACAAGGTCAATTGCTTCTGTTTCGAACAACAGCCGTTGCAGGCACAGGAAGGCCGGGAAATGCCACTGCTGTTTGTGATCGACCCGGCGCTGCCCGCTCATATCCAGACCATTACCCTGTCATACACCCTGTTTGATATCACTCCGGCTCAGCGTACGGCGATGAATCTGCAACAGGCGACCCGGAGAACTACGCTATGAGTCATTCTGCTTACTATGTACCTGCCCAGAGTCGCTGGCCGATCATCGCATCCATCGCTCTGTTTTTGATGGCCTTTGGGGCAGGGAGCCTGATCAACGGGTTAGCGAATAACAGTGGTGGACTGGGGCTGACGTTATTGCTGGCCGGGGCCTTTGCGATGGGGATGATTCTGGTTGGCTGGTTTCGCACCGTGATTAATGAAAGTCAGGGTGGGCTTTACAGTCCGCAGATGGATCGTTCCTTCCGTTGGGGGATGAGCTGGTTCATCTTCTCGGAAGTGATGTTCTTTGCCGCTTTTTTCGGCGTGTTGTTCTATGTCCGGGTGCTGGCGGTACCCTGGCTGGGGGGCGAGGGTGAAAAGGGTGTCAGCCAGATGTTATGGCAGGGCTTTGAAGCCCAGTGGCCGCTGCTGACAACACCGGATATGGAGCAGTTTCCTGGGGCTGTCGGGGTGATCGATCCCTGGCATCTCCCACTGCTGAATACTGCGATCCTGGTGACCTCCAGTTTCACCCTGACGTTGGCCCATCATGCATTGAAAGTGGATGACCGCCCCAGAACCATCCTGTGGCTGGGAACGACGGTGCTGTTAGGGCTGGTCTTTCTGCTGTTTCAGTTTAGTGAGTATGTGGAGGCTTATGAAGAACTGGGCCTGACGCTGAACTCAGGAATCTACGGTGCTACTTTCTTTATTCTCACCGGTTTCCATGGTCTGCATGTGACCCTGGGAACGCTGATGCTGATCATCATCTGGTTACGGGTGATGAATGGTCACTTCAGCCCGGATTATCATTTTGGTTTTGAAGCGACGGCCTGGTACTGGCACTTCGTCGATGTGGTGTGGGTGGGGCTGTTTATCTTTGTGTATGTACTTTGACGGGGCCGGGTCGGGCTGCTCCCGGCCCGTCTGCTTAATGTGGTTGTAACCAGGGGGTGTGGCTAACCAGTTCGCCACTGTAAAAGCCCCAGCCCAGCAGGGCGAGAATGGCGACGCAGAATGCGACTCGCAGGTAGAGCGAGTTGATCAGTCGGAATGACTGGCTGTCATCTTTGACCAGGAAGACCAGCCCGCTGAACAGGCTGATAACGGCACCGATAAATAGCAACACAAGCAGGATCTTGATCATGGTACGACTCCAGCAGAGGGATTACCTGAGTAAAGACGCCAGAGTGTGCAGGATCAAGTGTGGCGTGTGGTTGCAGGCGTTCGTCATTGTACCGCTGCTGTCAGGGCTGGGTTGCTGGCAGCTTGAGCGCAGTGAGCATAAAACAGCGCTGTTAGCACAGTGGCAGCAGGCCCCCAGTTATCAAGGGCTACAACAGCCTGGTTTGCAGCGTTTTGATCGGGTCCGGGTAACCGGAGTACTGGACCCGGTGCGCTGGTTTTTACTGGATAACCGGGTCCGTCAGGGTGTTGTGGGGTACGACGTGATCGGCCTGTTACAGCCCAGTGAAGACTCAGCGTTGCTGTTAGTCAACCTGGGCTGGGTGGCCGGTGGAACGGATCGGCAGCAGTTGCCTGCGATCAGCTTGCCCGCTGCCAGGCTTGAAGTGCAGGGTCGGCTGGATCTGCCGGAAGGTGGATTACAGCTGGCCGCTGATGACTGGGGGAATCGCTGGCCTCGACGGATCCAGCAAGTCTCGCTCGAACGGATGACAACGGTTATTGAGCAGCCCGTGTTGCCCTGGCTGTTAAGACTGGATACCGAGCTGCTCTCAGGCCAGCCCACTGGCTGGCAGCCCGTGACGCTGCCACCTGAACGGCATCTGGGTTATGCGGTGCAGTGGTTCGGGCTGGCGCTGGTCTGGCTGGTTATGACGGGCTGGTTACTGCAAACGCTGCATCGCAGCACAGGGATAGAGGATGGAACGGATGAGTAGAGCAACTTTCTGGATGATCTGGCTGGTAGGCGGCGGCCCCATGGTGCTGGCGATGGTGCTGTACTTCTCTGGCGCAAGCCCGCAAGGCGGCACTCAGCGGGGTGCGCTGCTGCCTGCCGGTCAGCACCTTGAACACTGGCAGTTACCTGATGCGGGTGGTGCACCGTTGGCTGCAACGGGGCGCTGGCAGGTTCTGCTGACGACGCCGGGCACCTGTGAAGTACGTTGCCTCTACTGGCAGCAGCAGCTGGTGCAGGTGCACAAAGCGCTGGGAAAAGAGCAGGGAAGGGTGGCCTGGCAGTTGCTTGCGGATAATTCAGCGGCGTCTGTTAAGCAGGCATCAGGGCTGGTGCCGCTCGGTGAGTGGGTCTGGGTTGCGGACCCCCATGGCAACCTGGTGCTGCGCTATCCTCTGGCTATGACGCCTCAGGATCTGCTGAAAGATTTGCGTCGGCTGCTAAAAGTCTCCCGGATTGGCTGAGGGGGTGGATGATGGATAGACCGTTACGGCAGATACAGTGGCTGGTCTCAATCGCCATTGGGCTGGTGCTGGTGGTCGTGCTGCTGGGGGGCTGGACCCGACTGAATGATGCCGGGCTGGGTTGTCCTGATTGGCCGGGTTGTTATGGTGAACTGATACTGCCTGACAGTACTCAGGCGCTGGAGCAAGCGCAGTTACGCTTCCCTGAAGCCCGGCTGGACCCTGAAAAAGGCTGGCTGGAAATGGTACACCGCTATGCTGCGGGCTCGCTGGGTGTCCTGATACTGCTGATTGCGCTGTTAAGCCTGCGGGTACGGCGATTGCCGGGCTATCCGCTGACACTGGCGCTGGGGTTGCTTGGCCTGGTGACGGTGCAGGCGTTGTTCGGTATGTGGACAGTCACACTGAAATTGTTACCTCAGGTGGTGACCCTGCACTTGCTGGGTGGGCTGCTGACTCTGACACTGCTAGTCCGGCTGGCCTCCAGATTGAGGCGGGTCTGTCATCAGCAGTCAGTACCCCGAATCAGTCGCTGGGTTCAACTGGCTATGCTACTGCTATTTCTGCAAGTCGCACTGGGGGGCTGGACCAGTGCTAATTATGCCGGGTGGGCCTGCACTGACTGGCTGGAGTGTAATTCTGCTGTTGAGGTTGAACTGGACTTTGCCGCCGGGTTTGAACTTACCCCGCACATTGGACCTGACTATGAAGGGGGGCGGCGTTCGGTAGAAGCGCGGGCTGCCATTCAAGTCAGTCATCGATTTATGGCGTTGGTGTTGCTGGGTTATCTGTTCTGGCTCGGTTGGCACTATCGTCTGGGTCAGCAGCGGCGTCCCGCACAATGGGTGTGTGCGGCAGCTGCACTGCAGGCGGGTATCGGGGTGGCGAACATTATCTGGGCATTACCGCTGGTGCTGGCAACAGCCCATCATGCTGGCGCTGTGCTACTGCTACTGAGCCTGCTGTGGCTCTATGAACACAGTGGATCTTATCCACAGGAGGTGCGTAATGAGCGGATCTGAAAGTATTTCGACAGAGATAACGAAGCGTAATGCTGTTACTCAGTGGCGAGACTACCTGGAACTGTGTAAGCCACGTGTGGTAGTCGTTATGTTGCTGACGGCATTGGTAGGGATGTGCCTTGCCACACCCGATATACCCGCTACGCTTCCTGTGGTAGCTGGGCTGCTAGGCATCGGCCTGGCTGCCGGCTCTGCCGCGGCGATTAATCATGTGCTGGATCGACGCTTCGATGAAAAGATGATGCGAACCCGTAACCGGCCCCTTCCGCAAGGGAATCTGACTGCATCGCAGGCGGTGCTGTTTGCGGCCATCATCGGCTGTGGGGGGATCGGGCTGTTAGCTGTTGCGGTGAATCCGCTCACAGCAGGGCTGACTCTGGCGTCACTGATCGGCTATGCAGTGGTCTATACGGTATGGCTTAAGCATGCCACGCCACAGAATATCGTGATTGGTGGAATTGCCGGAGCTGCACCACCGTTACTGGGCTGGACGGCGGTCACGGGTTCACTGGATGCCGATGGTCTGCTGTTGATGCTGATTATTTTCGCCTGGACACCACCGCATTTCTGGGCGCTGTGTATTGTCCGTAAAGAAGAATACAAGAAAGCCGGAGTGCCGATGCTTCCCGTGACGCATGGTGAGCGTTATACCCGGCTACAAATTTTACTTTACACCCTGCTGCTGATTGCTACTACGGCGCTACCGTTTCTTAGCGGTATGAGTGGCTGGGTCTATCTGTCGGGCGTCGTAGTGTTAAACCTGCGTTTTTTGCAGATGAGCTGGCAGGTGTTCGGTGGTGACGATAAAAACGGCTCGATGCAGCTGTTTCGTTACAGTATCACCTACATCATGTTGCTGTTCGTTGTGCTGCTGGTTGATCACTACCTGATCATTAATTGACAGATTAAGGATCAAAACTGGATTTCAGGTATCTAAGTTCCTTGAGTGGAAATGGAGTTAGACGTAGTAATGACTAATCAGACGATCAGGTAGTACGCCAGGAAGGGGTGCTACTGGAGGGGGTAACATTATGTTTATACAGCATATGATGGGGATGCTTTATCATCCTAAAGCTGAATGGGGTGCTCTGCGTAAAGAGCGCTATTCGATGCACCATATCTTCCTGGCCCAGATCAGCTTCCTTGCTGCAATCCCGGCGCTGGCGTTATTTATCGGTACGACCCAGATTGGCTGGAGCATTACCGGCAATGAATATGTGAAGCTGGATGTTGCCAGTGCAGCGCCTGCTGCAATCGCATTCTATTTTGCCATGTGGCTGGCTGTTGGCTTTATTGCTTACAGCATCCACTGGATGGAACGTACCTATGGCGGCAATGTAAGTTTCGATGAATGTCTGGTACTGACAACATTTACCGCGACCCCGCTGTTTTTGTCCGGACTCGCTGCGCTATACCCGCTGCTCTGGTTGAATGTAACGATCGGGCTGGCGGCGCTTTGCTACAGCGTTTACCTGCTATATGTAGGTGTACCGATTATTATGCAAATTCCTGAAGATCGAGCTTTCTTCTTCTCGTCTTCGGTCCTGACGGTCGGGCTCTGTGTGCTGGTTGGCCTGTTGGCAACCACGGTGGTGTTGTGGAGCACTCTGATTCCGCTTAGTTACGTTAGTGGCTAGTCCTGCATGAGGTAAATGGGTTTACTACCGTTCAAAAAGGCATCTCTTCAGGTGCCTTTTTGGCTTTTTTGTATATAAAGCATGAAAACGAAGGTTATACGGTTGACCCCCACGCTCAGATGCGTAGAATGCGCATCCTCGCTTGAGAGAGCAGCC
>CAJXNY010000041.1 GCA_913057435.1 uncultured Oceanospirillaceae bacterium
CACTATCCTCTTCGTCGGCAGCGTCAGATGTGTATAAGAGACAGGTGCCTGTGCTGGCGTGGGTGCCTCTGCCTCTGCCTCTGCCTCTGCCTCTGCCTCGTTGCCGGGCTGGGCGTGCGGGTTTGCAGCAACCGTTGTCAGCGCATCTGCCGCTGTTGCGGTGTCGGTGGCACTGATGTTGTTCGCTGGGGTGAGCAGCGGGTTCAGCTGCTGCAGCATCCGCTGCCAGTTTTTGCGCCGGGGCCGGAGCCACTGTGCCAGCGCGATGGCGTCATGGCTGGCCTGGCTGAGCAGTGCCAGCAGGGTGTGCAGGGCCTCGGCCAGTTGCAGCCGGTGCTGGGCCTGTTCAATGGCTTGCTGGCAGGGCTGGATGGCGCGCAGCCAGACGTGGGGCAGGCCTGGCAGGGGCGCAGTTTTCAGCTCAGCGATCAAAGCCTGCTGATGACGCTGGAAATGCCGGTCGCTGCTGGCGCTGTCGATCGGCAGCTGTTGCAGCCGTGTCAGCAGTCGGCCCAGCCAGCGGAGCGGTTCGCCGCTGGCTGGCCGGGTGTGGCTGGCCATGGCGTCAGTGCCCGTTGCCGAGGGGCTTGCCAGCCAGGCAGCACACTGGTGCAGGCTGCTGGCCAGCGGGCAGGGCAGTTGTGGCCAGGCCAGCAGGTGGCGTATCAGCGCAGGCAGTTGCTGGTACAGCGAGCTGCGGGCGAGGTCCGGTGCCAGGGCACCACCGGCCCGGGCAGAGCTGAGCGGGCTGGCCACCCAGGGACTGGCCGGGATATCGTGGTCCTGGTCAGTCAGCGAGTCGATACGGGCGTGTACCGGCTGTGGCCAGGTGCCACTGGCCAGCGCCTGGCGTAGCCCCTGCAGGCGCTGATTACGCAATGTAACTGGCAGGCTGTGCTGAGTCTCCAGCCAGGCTGACAGCTGGCGCTGCAGATCCGGGTTCAGGGTCTGGGCGGTCAGCAGCTGTTGCAGTTGCAGCTCCAGTGCTGGCGCTGAGCCGACATCAGCCTGCTGGGTCAGGTAAGCGCGCAGCTGTTGCAGATCATGGGGCTGTTGCAGGTCTGGCCCGGCAGGCAGCGGCTGTGCTGCACTGGCCTGCAGCGGCTGACGGGTGGGCGCTGTGACGGCGGGGGATGCGCCTGCGGTACGGGGTGCCGTGCCGGGCGGGTTATCCGCTGGCGGGCCAGCCTGTTGCAGCCAGTGCTGTAATGCCTCGATGGCGGTCGCCAGTTCATCGCACTGTACCGGCAGGTAGGTACTGGCGTCGGGCGTGACTAAAGTTGCGTCAGCTCTGTCTGCCAGGGGGGGCGCTGTTGTCGCCATGACCTGAGCAGCCTGAGTGATGATGTCAGCCGCAGCGGTGGTGTCGTGGTTCGATACCGGGTGAGCCAGTCCGGCAGGCAGACAGGCCAGTCGGGCAAGCTGGCTGAGCAGAGGGCGCAGCAGGTTACGCAACGGGGCCGGGGCGTTGTCATCGAGCAGCGGTTTAAGCTGTTGTTGCAGCCGGGCCAGCTGTGGATGTAGCTGGCTCAGAGCGTGGCCCAGCGCCGGTTCGCTCAGGCCTGTCTGATGGCTCAGTGGACGCAGTGCGGCCAGCAGGTCATTAAGCAGGCGGCGAAGTACGCTGAGCCGGGCCAGGGGCAGCTGGTCCAGTATTGACGGTACGGCGGTCAGCGCTGCCGGAAGGCTATGCGTCCCGGTGGCAGCGGACGCCGCCTGATCGGCGGAGGTCAGCTGGTGTTGCTGGCTGTCTTCGACGGCCAGTGCAGTATGTTCCGGCGGCTGAGCGTTCAGGTGGCCCGGCGCGAGGGCCGGGTCCTGTGTCAGATAACCAAAGTAACGGTCCAGAGCCTGTTCCAGGCCCCGGTTAAAGCTGTCTTCCAGGGCGTGCGGGTCCAGCGCGGGCAGATTGAGCTGCAGTTCGCTGATACGCTGTTTGCTGATTCCCTCGGGTAACCGGTAACGGGCCAGGGTGTCACGCAGGCAGGCTTCCAGCCGCTGGCTGATTGATTCGGCCTGGCGGCTGTCGTTCAGTTTGAGGTTGAGGTCCAGCCGGCGGACCCGCCCGCCGCTCATTTGCGCAGCTGCCGGATTTCGTTAGCGGCTTCGCGGTAGGCCTGGTAGCGGGGGTGTTGCGGGTCCTCGATGCCCAGGTTAATAAAGGCTTCTTCACAGCCTTCGTCCTGACGTTCACACCACAGCCGGATCAGCCGCCATGTTTCGGTGTCGTGGGCCAGGCTGGCACGGCGCTGCTGATGTTCCAGTGCGCTGGCGGCGGGCAGCTGGTGTACCCACTGGCCCTGGCTTTCGTTGACCACGGGCTGGCCCGCGCCGGTCGGCAGGGGCTGATACAGCTGGAACTGTACCTGGTCTTCCGGGTCGTTCAGCTGCCAGGGGGCAGGCTGACTGTCGGCGGCGGGTTCTACCCGTACCCAGAAGACGGAAGGGTTGCACAGGGAGTGGGGCTGATCGTGCAGACGTGCGCCCATAACGGTGCCGTTGGCACGGTTACAGCGAATATATTTGGCCATGGTTGGGTCCTGATTGTAAGAGGTTAGCGCCGGGTGGGGACGCGCCTGGCAACGGAGTCACCGTGCATACCGTGCGCGTCCGGGGCGGGATTACAGGTTGTCGGCGTTCCACACGCTGTTGGCAAAGCTCAGGCGTTTGCCGACATAGCTGCCGCGCCAGAAATGCTCCTCGCGGGCATCGCCACTCTGGTAATTGTTGGCGAAGATGTGGTGGAAGCCCGGGCTGGCCTGGTTGTGCAGCCAGTGGCCGTCACACCACAGATCAGCACAGAAGCAGGCCGCGCCGCCCTTGTTGCCAGCGATACAGTGCTGGGCCAGCATACGGGCACGGTTACAGCGGTAGGCACCGCCGCCGCTGTTGCTGGCTTCGCAATACATCAGTTCCAGTTCGCTGTCATGACAGAACGCCGCACCACCGCCTTCGCGAGCGAAGCAGTCGTGGACGTTGAGGTGTGCCTCGTCCAGCCCGTACGCGCCGCCGCCGTTGATCATCGCTTTACAGCCACGAATATGTTCGGCGCGGATGTTGCGGGCGTTGTCGCCGTAGATACCGCCGCCGTTACCGGTGACGAAATGGCCGACAATGTGGCAGTTGAGGGTACAGCGCTCGGCCCATTCCAGGCTGAAGGCACCGCCGTTGCCCGGCGCGTCTTTGGCCCCGCCATCGAAGGTCCAGCCTTCCATAACCACGCCGTGTACGGGCGCGTCTTCACTGCCGATCAGCTCGAACTTCAGTGATGGCTGGGCTTTCACCACCAGGGTGGTGTTGGGGTTGTAGCCGATGATGCTGACACCGTTCGGTACCCGCACGCTGTTTTTCAGCACATAGTGGCTGATACCCGGCCAGCTGTTGTCGGTGTTGAGCATTGGCGCACTGCCGCCCACCACAACGCCCGGGTTGAGACTGCCTTCACGCGGTGGCAGCAGGATGATGGTGGTGTAAGGGGCCAGGGTCTGGGTGACCAGACCGTTGCCGAAGATACGCTCGAAGTCGGCCTGGGTACGGATGGCGATGGTACGGCCACCGAAACCGAACGGCGAGGCGTAGGTATCGATGTAGGTTTTCACCGCCGCCTGGGAGGCCAGCGCCTCATCGGTGCTGTTAAGGCCACCGAGTAACGGGTCGGTATCAACGCGGTCGATTATCTGGCCGTTGGCGAACGTAACCGGGCCGCCAATGCTGATGCCCTGGCTGAGGGTGGTGTAACCGGAGACGGTCGCATCGCCCTGCAGCTGGACCTGTTTGGCGACGGTCAGTTCACCAAGGATATGGCTGTTGCCGCCAGCGCTGAAGGCCTGTTCAACGATCATGCTGCCTTTGTGCTGGCTGTGACCGCCGACCACCTGACCGCCCTGGAAGATGGCATCGCCACCGAGCTGCAGGTTGCCGTCGATGCGGCCGTCGCTGTCGACTGACAGATCGCCGTTGATCTGGCTGCTGCCGTTGATATCGCAGTCGCCTGCGATGGCGGCATGGCCGTTGAGGCTCAGATTGCCATCGATACGGGTGCTGTCGGTGATATGGGTTTCACCGTCGATGGTGACGGCGATGTCGTCATCACCGGCGACGAAGGTCACCCCGCTGCGGGTGTTAAGGGTGCCGGACAGTTCCAGATCACCGTCGACTTTAACCTTGCCGCTGACCGCCAGCGCCAGCGCGTCTTCGCTGCTGTTTTCGATGGTGAGGGTTTTCTTCATCAGCGTGTCGCCGTCGAAGGTACTCTCACTCTCGGCCTGGAAGCTGCCGCCGACGGAGGCGTTGCCCCAGATTTCGGCGTTCTTCTGCAGGTAGCTGTCGCCTTTGGCACGCAGGGTACTTTGCACCGTGGCGCGGTTGTGGATGTTCAGTGCGCCTTCAACGGTGTGGTCACCACTGATGGTGGCATCGCCACGGACCCGCAGGGCGGTGGCTTCGTCTTCTGCCGGGGTGATCTCCAGGCCGCCGTCCATGCTGGCTTTGCCATGCACATCCAGCGCCTGTTCGATTTGCAGATCACCGGTAATGGCAGCGTGGCCACTGACGGTGAGCTGGTTATCGCCGAGGATACCGCCGCCCAGACCGACCTGACCATCGCTGGTCAGCTGGCCGTTGAGGTGCTGATCACCGCTGATCTGCAGTTTTTCGCCGTCCAGGACAATGTTGCCCTGCACGCTCAGATCACCGCCGATGGCGGCGTAGCCGGTAACGTCCAGATCTTTTTCCAGCACCGTGTCGTCAGCTACGCGCAGGCTGGCGCCCAGCTCGGTTGCGCCCTGGCTGTGCAGAGTGCCCTCCAGCTGGGTGTTGCCGCCAACACTGAGGGTGCCTTCCAGCCGGGTGTCATCGCCGACGTTGAGGGTCTGCTCGATGGTGCTGCCACCACTGACGCTGAGGAAGTCACGCACCCGTGCCATGCCCTGTACGTTGAGGCTGCCGTTATGCTGGCTGTCGCCGCTGACGGTCAGTGCGGTGGCACTGGTCGCGGGTGCGTCCAGGGTCAGGCCGCTGTTCAGGTGTGCGCTACCGTCGATCTGTACTGCGCTGTGGAAGGTCGTGTCGCCGGTGATGTCGGTTTCACCATGCACCGTCAGCTGTCTGATCTTGCCGGTGTCGCTGTTGATGGCGCGTTCGCCGTCGCCGATCAGCAGGGTTTTGCCGATCTCGCTGTCGCCTTCGACCTGGCTGTCACCCTGCACCCGCAGATCGTCGGTGACGTTAAGGTCATCCGAGATCAGCATGTCAGCATCAACACAGAACTGGCCGTTGATACGGGCGTTGCCGTTAACAGTAAGGGCGTTGCTGTCGTCCTGACCCGGTTCCAGACTGACAGTCAGGCCGTTGTCGACGCTGGCACTGCCTTCGGTATGGCTGTTGCCGGAGACGATCAGCGCCTGGCCGCTGGCATCGGCATTGACCACCGACAGGGTGCGTTGCACGGTGGCCCCGCCATGCAGTTCGGTTTCGCCGTTGACGCTCAGGCCGGTGCCTGCCTCGTCGGCGTTGCCGACGGTAAGGATACCGCTGACATCGATGTTGCCCTGGATATCGGCGCTGCCGTGGGCGATCAGGGCGGCGTTGTTGCTGCCATCCTGATAGCCAGCGACTTCCAGTGCGCCGGTCACACTGGCATGGCCCTGCACGTCCAGCGCGGTCTCGGCGCTGTCGGTGTTGCTGACCCGCAGGGTTTTCTCGACCGTGGCGCTGGCTTTAAACAGCGCGCTGTCGTCGACGGTCAGGCTGTTGGTCACGCTGTGACCGCTAACAGTCAGGGTATCGGTTTCGGTGCCGTCGCTGACGGCCAGGCCGCCGCTGTCGATGACAGCATGGCCAGTGATCTGCAGCGCGGTGTCGGCGCTGTCGTTGTTACGCACCGTCAGGGTGGTGCCGACGTCAGCACTGCCCGCCAGCGTACTGTGACCGCCGATGTTCAGGTTGCTGTCGCTGCTCAGCGGGCCGGTGGTGGCCAGCGCGCCGTCGATATCGGCGCGGCCGGTCACGACCATCGCCTGGTCATCACAGCTGTCGTTTTCAACGCTCAGCTGCTGCTGTACGGTGGCACCGGTTTCGCTGCGCAGGTGGCCGCGAATCAGGCTGTCGCCACAGACCGTCAGCTGCTGATCAGTGGCGGCGTCACCGCCGACCGCCAGCACGTTGTCGATGCGGCCGTCGCCACGGATATGACCGTTGCCGTCGACCACCAGATCACCGTCGAACTGACCGTTACCGCTGATGCTGGCATTGCCGGCGACGTTGAGGGTTTCGTCGATACGGACGTGGCCACGGGCGTGAATGGCTTCGTCACCGACCAGGCTGCCTTCAACCACCAGGCCCTGTTCGATGGTCGCCTGACCGCCGATCAGAGCGTTGTTCGCCAGGCTCAGGTCACCGCTGATATGGCTGTCGCCATCGACGGTCAGCTGCTGGCCGGGCAGGGCCGGGCCGCCGATCGCCAGGGTGTCGCTGATGCGGGTGTGGCCATCAAGCTCGCTGTCGCCGGTCAGGCTAAGTACGGTGTCGTTGGCGGTGTCGATGCTGCCCAGTACCAGCTGTTCACTGACCCGGGCGATGCCGTGGGCGTGCAGGGCGTCAACGCCTGCGGCGCTGTCACCGTGGCTGTCCAGACCCGCCGCGATGGTGGCGTGGCCCTGGTGGCTGAGCGCGCCGGTCAGGCGGCTGTCGCCGCTGACGGTGAAGGCCATGCCTGGCACGGCGTCACCGCCAACACTCAGTTGCTGTTCGACCTGAGCGCTACCGGCAAACTGGCTGTCGCCATCGGTGCTGAGCACGGTCTGGTTACGGGTCAGTTCGCTGCCCAGTTGCAGGTGGGTGCTGATATCAGCTTTGCCGTCGGCCATCAGGGCCATCTGCTCGGCATTGCTGCCCAGCACCAGGCCCTGGGTGATTTCACCGGCACCGTGGATTTTGCTCTGGCCGGTCACCGACAGGGCCAGTTCGGCGCCGTCGCTGTTTTCAACCTGCAGGGTGCGTTCCAGCCGGGCATCACCACTGAGGGTGCTGTCGCCGGTCACGGCCAGGGTGCCGCTCAGTGCGCCATCGCCATTCAGTTGCAGATGACCGTCCAGCTGGCTGTTGCCGCTGATATGGGCGGCCAGTGCCTGGTCGTTGCTGTTGGCAACGCGCAGCTGGCTGTCAATCCAGGTAAAGCCATCCAGTCGGCTTTTACCGGCAACCTGCAGCGCGGTGTGGTCCGGGTCGGTGACCCGGTTGACCAGCAGGCCGTCGGTGACGGTGGTGCCGCCCACCAGACTTGAAGTGCCTGTGACGCTGAACTGCTGCTCAACGCTGGCACCCTGGCGGACAGTCAGGCTGCCATCAATGCCGGTATTGCCTTTGATCTGTGCATTGGCGCTGAGGGTCAGGTTGCCGTCCAGCAGGCTGTTGCCCGCGACCTGGAAGGCGGTGTCGGCGCTGGCGCTGTTGTGGACGTTCAGCACCTGGCTGATCTCGGTGTTACCGATCAGCTGGCTGTTACCCGCGACCTGCAGCGCAACCTCGGCCGCGTTGCTGTTGGCGATCGCCAGGGTCTGTTGCAGCAGGCTGTTGCCGCTAACCGTCAGGCTGTCAGTAAGGCGGGTCTGGCCGCCGACCGTCAGCGTCTCGGTGACAGCGGCCGTCGCGTTGACCTGCAACGGGCCATCCAGCGTGCTGTGACCGGTGACGTTCAGCGCAGCATTCAGCTGGGCATCGCCCCGCAGTTCACTGCGGCCCTCAACGGTGAGGGCGGCATCGCTACCGCTGTGGGTTACCGCCAGCATGCCGCTGACGTCGGTGTTATCCAGTGCGCTGTGACCGTGTACCTGCAGCGCGTGTTCGGCGCTGGCGTTGTTGTGTACGGTGAGGGCGTGCTGTACCTCGGCGTCATTCAGGCGGCTGTGGCCATCAACACTGAGGTTGTTATCAATCTGCGCACTGTCGGCCAGGGTCAGACTGGCGCTGGCGTGGATGTCACCCTGCACGTTCAGTGCCACGGCGGCGCTGTTTTCGTTGAGGACGTTGAGGCTGTTGTGGATCCGGCCTTCGCCGCCGATGTCGAGATTGCCATCGCTGTCCAGATCGCCGGTTACGCTGAGGTTGCCCGCCAGCTGGCTGTCGCCCTGCACGCCGAACATCACCCCGGCAATCGGGTTGGTGCCCACATGCAGACGCTGTTCCAGCCGGGTTTCGCCGTTCACGTTGAGGCGGCCTTCGACGGCCAGTGCTTCGTTGTCGGTGACACCCTGGCGCACGCTGAGGCGGCGTTCCAGGGTGGCGTTACCCACCACGTGTATCTCGCCTTTAACCACCGCATCGCGGTTGCTGGTCAGCGGCGCATCGAGGGTGATGGCACTGGCGCTGGCCTGCAGCCAGGGCGTGCCATCAGACGATTCGATGCGCAGGGCATCGTTGGTGGCCGGGGTTTTGACATGCAGGGCCGCCTGCGGTGCCGGGGTGCCCAGGCCGGTGAAGCCTTTGCTGTCGATGATAAACGGGGTCAGATCGTTGTGCTGATCGTCGACTCGCAGTGCCGGGCCGTCGCCGTTGTGGCTCAGGTGCAGGCGGGCGTCCGGGTTGGCATTACCCAGCCCCAGCGCACCGTTGCTGCGCAGCATCAGATGGCTGTCACCGTTAGGGTTGGTGATCGCCAGGCTGTCGCCGTCCAGTGCCCCGCGCGCCAGGCTGATCAGCGGGCCGGCGGCGCTGTTGCTGATGTTCAGCCGTTCGCCCACCTGCAGACCCTGCTCCAGCCGGGTCTCGCCGTCGACCTGTAACGTGCCGGTAATATGGCTGTTGCCCGCCCGCAGACTTTGCCCGCTGGCATCGGTGCCGCGCAGCTGCAGGCTGTCAACCTGCAGCTGGCCAGCACTGACGTTAGCCAGCGTGGTGTCCCCCGCGACCAGTGGGCCCTGAACCGTCACCTGGTCCGTGTCCAGCGTGCTGCTGCGCAGCTCGCCGGTCAGGCTCAGGTTACCACTGACCGTGGCGTTGCCGGTGATCGCGACCGGGTTGTGCAGCTGGATCTCGGCACCGGCGAGCGGTGCGTTGATGATGACATTGCGGTCGTCATCCAGGGCGATACCATCATCGCGCTGGTTGAGGCTGGATTCGATCAGTTCGGCGAAACTGGCACCGGTCGGGATAGCATTATCCGCAAACAGGTTTTCCAGTTCCGCTCTTGTTTTCTTGGCCATGGTTCAGTCCTTAATCACGGGTAGGGTAGGGGGGACGGATACGTACAATAAATGGGTCGACGTGGCTGTCTTGCGGGTTGATACGAACTTTGCCGATTACCCCGTCGTCATTGGTGTCCGGGTCGTAGGACAGGGTTGGCACCGGGCTGTAGCCGACGGTGAAACACTGTACCGGGATGTTTTCGCTGCTGTGCTCGCCCAGTGTGGGCAGGCGGATGGCGTCGTAGTCCACCGCCGGTGGTGTGCCTGCGGCAGCGAGGTGGATAAAATTGTCCAGGGTGGTGCTGAGCTGCTGCAGCCGCGCCTGGCGGGCATCGCAGGGGTCGCTGTCGGCGCTGCCGTACTGTGGCTGTACCGACAGGGCGTTGAGCCAGCCGTTATGCAGCTGTTCGAAATCGGCCATGGCGCTACGCTCCAGCCAGATCAGTTTGGGTTGCAGGTGCATGGGCATTTCGGCATGCAGGGTGTCGACAAACAGCTGGGCAAAATCAGGGTTGGCAAAGCGGCTGGGCCAGCGCGGGATCAGGATGTAGACATCGTCGGCATGGGCCTGGCCTGCCTCGGCATGGCGCAGTAACACCCCTTCCACCAGGTGGAAGCCTTCACCGTTGTGGGTGGCCAGGCTGTTCATGGCCACCCGGCCCAGTCCCAGCCGCCGGTAGAGCCGGTGGCGCAGGCCACTGATGGCATCGTCGGTGCGCACGGGCCGGGCCAGATAGTTGCCGCCCAGCCCACGGCCACCGCCCGTGGCGGGCAGGTCGAGGATAAAGGCGGCCCGGTCGAGCAGGTTTTTCAGGCTGGCCACAGCGACGGTGAGGTCGTCTTCGCTGTGGCTGTCGCTGGCGTCCGGGTGGGCCAGCAGTCGGCCGCTGTAGTGACGGAACTGTTCCTCGTAGCGCAGCATGGCGCGGTCGGGCACCTGTTCATGGTGGCGGGCCAGCAGATGCTGCAGCAGCCGGTCGCCCCGGTCGAGCTGACGGGCACTGAACGGTTTTTCGCTGAGATGCTGCAGGGCCTGGCCCTGGTAGTCATCCAGCTGTTCGCCCAGAATCGCCTCCAGCGAGTGCAGCCCGGCCACCGGCTGGCTGCAGTGGCTGGGGGGCAGCTGATCCAGTGCGCGCCAGAACAGGCTGATATCGGCATCGGTCAGCGGCAGGCTGGCCAGCATCCTGTCCAGCAGGGCCTGCAGTGGCAGCAGTGCTTCAGCGTCGGGCAGGCTGAGCAGATGGCGGGCCTGGTCGAGCTGGGCAAACTGGTTGGCCAGCGGCTGATCCAGCAGCATCAGCCAGCCCTGCAGTTGCTGCACCTGCGCGACTTCGTCGGCGCTGGCACTGGCGGCCAGGCCATCACGTCCCACGCCGTAGCTGGACGGCAGTTCGTGTTGCAGTGACAGGTACTGGCCTGGCTGGCGGTAGCGTCCCAGCTCGCTGAGCATGCCTGGCCTGCCCGGTGAAGAGCCCGGCTGCAGGCGGGCCTGGTAGAGCTGACGGATACGGGCGGCGGGGACTTCGACCGGAATGCCTTCTTTAACCACGCGGATATTGGCCAGGCTGCCATCCAGGTCCAGCAGCGGCGCTTCGTCGCCGGTCAGGCTCAGTTGCCAGCTCTGCCAGCCGTCGGGGGTGTCGGGGTTGGTGCTCAGCTGCAACTGTTCAATGGCTTTGATCCGGCTGTCCTGGGCCACTTCGCTGATCAGATCGGACAGGTACAGTTTGGTGCGCAGCATGGGCCGGGCCAGCTGCTCGTCAGTGATAAAGCCGCGCGTCAGCCAGGGGCCGCTGCACAGGGCGTCGTTGTCAGCCCCCTCGTCCGCCATCTGCTGGCAGGATTTGAAGTCCACCCCAGGTGACAGGGTGTCGGCCAGCCGGACCAGCAGATCGGTCAGGGTATCGGCGGTGTCGGCACCGTCGGCCAGGGTCAGCGCCAGCCGTAACGCCAGCGGCCGTGGTGGCAGGATAGTCAGCCCGGCGATGTCTTCACCCAGGTTGCGGTGCTGCAGGTAATGCTGGTGCAGGCCGCTGGCCAGCGCCTGGCGAGCGGCCGGGCTGTTTTCCAGCCCGGCGTCAGCAACGACGCTGATCCGCCACAGGGCGGGGTTATCGACATCGGGCTGCACGTCCACGTTGTGGACATGGTCATAGTCCAGCAGCAGGCGGCGCAGATCGCTGGCGGTGACCGGTTCACAGGCCAGTGCCTGTTCCGGCTGCCACCAGGGCTGCAGCGGCCGTTCACCTTCGGGCTGGGCCATCAGATCAGTGATGGGGAAGTCCAGCCGGTAGCTCAGGTCGTTGAGGGTAAAGGCGGCGGCCTCCAGCATGGTAATGCCGGGGTCGTGCAGGTTGTGGTCGCTCCACTGCTCGCCCGCCAGTCGGGCGATAATCGCCTGGCCTTCGTCGCGTAGCAGTTGAAAGTTCTGCCCCACGACGGTGGGGGCCTGATTAGGGATGGTCTGGCTCATGGCGGTTCCTGGGTTGGAGGCGTCGGTGGTGACCGGGAATAAAAAAAGCGCACGTCAGACGTGCGCAAAGGGGAACAGCCAGGGGAGGGCTGTGATGCCCGGCGAAGGCAGCCGGGACTTGGGGGGAGCGTTAACCGACTTCGAAGTCGTATTCGATCTTCATGGTGTTGATGCCTTCGTAATATTCGGCGTCCTGGGCCGGCGCGCTGAGCGTGTGGCGACTGCTGGGCACCAGAATCTGCTCGGGGCTGTCGGCGTTGAGGGTGTCGCTGTTATCGGTGTGCCAGTAAGGCTGCTGCTGATCGTCGAAGCGTTGCAGGTAGCCGGTGACTTTGATCACCCCTTCAACGTAGGGCTGCTGGCGGATCCAGGCGGTGACATCCGGGATGTGGATTTCGCGGCGCAGGCCACTGCGCGCAGGATCGGTCCAGGGGTTCAGATGGGCGTTAAGATCCTGATTGATCAGCTGCAATACCTGGCCGGGGTCGTACTGGGCTTTATAGGTCAGGACGATTTTGAAACGCACTTCCTGGAACTGCGGGCTGTCGACCACCAGTCGAGCCCGGGGAGGCATTCGCTCGCGCAGCCAGGCGTAAATCTCCTGTTGCATATCCCGCGATACCCGGGGTTTGAGCAGAGCGGGGTCATCGCTGCGGGGGACCACTAACAGCCGGATATGAGCGGGCTGGTCGGGATCATCGGCGACGCCGGGGTGGCGCAGGCAGTTGGCCAGGATCAGCTCGGGGAAGCGGGCCAGCACCAGGTGTTCATAATCCCAGCAGGTCAGTGCCCGGTTGCGGTGGCGCAACCGTTCGCTGGCCCGAGTGGCGAAGCTGTCTGGCGCTTCTGGCGGGCGTCCGCCGAAGCTGCTCCAGGGCTGCTCCACACTGGCAATGGCCGCCTCGATGCTGCTGTTCACACTCTGGCTGTCCAGTTCGTTGATGGTGCCAGCGGGCAGGGCGTTGGGCAGGTGCAGGGGCGGCTGTTCACGGTCGTCATAGCGCACACGGATGGCCTGGCTGTGCAGGCCGAGCAGGTCGGACCAGCGCGGGCTGTCAACGACGGTGTAGTCCAGCGCGGCGCGCAGCCAGAGCTGATTGTCACCGGGGAAGCCGCCGTTGCGAGTCATTTCGTTACTGATGGCAAAGCGGATGATGCCGGAGTCGACCAGATTGTTGGTACTGTCGGCCAGGATGATGGCGCGGTCGACGTTGCCGCTCTGTTTGTTGGTGTCGAAATCCATCCAGCGGTTGTCGGCCAGGTAGCTCCAGCCGACGCTGATATCACGCAGGCGACTGTCAGCGTCCACCGGGCTGTGCTGAAACAGCAGGCTGACACTGCCACCCTCGGGCGGGCGACTCAGGCCGATGTAGAGGTAGGCGGTGCGATCCAGCGCAGGCAGCAGTGTCTGTTTTTCAGCATCGCGGATGGCCTGACAACCCATCGGGTGGATGTGCAGCAGCTGGCTGTCTGCACCGATGCCCGCCTGGCTGACGCTGAGGCTGTCGTGGGCCTGGTAATCCAGGCTGATGCTGTCGGCCAGTGGCGTCCAGGGCGGCAGTACTTCACGCGGCACCGGCCGGGCGACGGGAAGCGGGGTCGCTATAGCAGTGCTGCCTGCAGGGGGGCTGCCTGTGCCGGAGGGTGGAGGGTTCTGGTTTGCCAGCAGGCTGGCGAGCAGATCGCTGGCCGTTGGTGTAGTGCTGTCTTGCGGTGTCTCTTCAGTTGTGGCCTCGCCGTCTTCGTTTCCCTCTTCGCCCTCTTCGCCTTCATCTTCTTCTGCTTTTTCGCCAGCCAGCAGTACGGCCTGAGTGGCGGCTTCGGCAGCAACGGCAGCCTCAGCGGCGGCCAGTGCGGCGGCGGCAGAGGCCAGGGCGGCGTCTGCGGCGGCGCTGGCTTCGGCACCTGCTTCCTCGTAGGCGGCCTGGGCAGCGGCTTCGGCAGCCCGCACCTGGGCCTGTGCGGCGGCCAGCTGAGCTGTTGCGCTGTTGCTGTAGTCCTGGGCGTTGGCGTCGTTGACGGCCTGCAGGTACTGGTTGCTGAAGTGGTTGACCACCTGGGGATAAAGCGAGTGACCAAAATCGTCGCCGGTCAGGGTCAGGCTGTACCAGAACGGCCATTCGCGTGGCTCCTGGCTGTCCAGCGGCAGGCTGTCGCGGCTGGGCCAGTGCAGCCCGGCCGGATAAAGCGCAGCCAGTTCACCGGCGTTGCTGGCCAGTGTCGGCTGGAACAGCGGCAACAGGCTGCGGCTACCGTGGGGGGAGCCGAGCCGTGCCTGGTGTTGTGGCCAGGGCTGGCCGCCAGCGGGGTACTGATAGTCGCGGTAGGCAGCGTAATGGTCGCTGATGCTGGCCGGTTTATCTTCGCCCCAGTTGAGCTGAACGCTGAGCTGATCCAGTGGGCCGATGGCCAGTTCCGGGTGGCTCAGCTGCAGCTGACTGCCGACGCGCGGCTGGGTGCCAAAGGGGGTGACCGGGCCGCTGGCGTCGAGCAGGCCGTCGTCATTACGCAGCATCAGGCTGCGCAGCCCCTGCACCTGAACCTGCAGCTCGATGTGGCTTAGCGGCAGAACGCGCAGGCGCTCATATAGGATGCGGCGGCCCTGCTCGTCGGCGCGGACGTTAAGCTGCAGATAGGGGCTGTGCAGCTGGCTCTGGTGGGGCTCGGGTGGTGGCGCCAGCGCCGGGAACAGGTTGCTTAGCAGCAGGCGGATCACCAGCTGATCGCCGTCCAGCCGGGCGCTGATCTCGGCGCGGCTGTCATCGTCCAGTGCCAGCATGCCGTCGGCGCTGCTGACGGCGATGGTCAGCAGACTGCGGATATCACCGGCACTGCCACTGAGCACGGTGTCGGCCAGAAAGGCGGTGCTGAAGTCAGTGTCAAACAGCAGCTCAATCTGGCGCTGGCCTTCACTGAGCCAGAGCCGGGGCGAGGCGATGATGATGCCGACCGGACTGTGCTGATCCCGTTCGGGGTCGACCAGGGTGCCATTGGCCGGGTAGTCACCAAAGGTGGGCACCGTGGCCGGTGGGAATTCCAGCCCGTTGTCGGTATCGATCAGGGTGCTGCGCAGGAAGCCGGTGTTATAACGCTGGCTGTCGCTGCCGCGGCTGAGCATCAGGCTGACCAAGCTGTGGATGCGGGCATGGTTGATCCCTGCATCCGCTTCCAGCCGGTAGTAGCGGGCCTGTTCTGCGCTGTCTTCACCGGCGGCGAAGCGGCTGCCCGCCAGCAGTACCAGCGGCTCGGCATCCTCTTCCAGCTGCACCGTGATGGCGGCCTGGTCCGGTTCGGCTCCCTGTTCACCCAGCGCCAGTACGTTGCGGTAGTAGTGATACAGGTGGCGTTCGGTCAGCTCGGCAAATTGTTGCTGCGGGTGGCGCAGCAGTTCGATAAAGGCCAGTAACAGGGCAATATCGGGCCGGGCTGCCAGCTGGCGGATGGCATCGCTGTCGCTGCTGCCACTGTCGAGCAGGGCCAGCAGCGGCTCGATCTGCGCCGGTTCGGGCAGGGCCGGGGCCCAGCTCAGGGCATCACCCTGGCTGTTGCGGTACTGCAGCCACTGGGCGAGCTGTTTGAGGTAGTGCAGCCAGTCGCTGCGGCTGCGTTCTTCAACACTGACGTGGGCACTGTCCAGGGCGGTCAGACCGCGCTGGGGTTGCACGGTGCCGGCCCGTTCGCGCGGGATGGTGGAGGCGTGGTCGGTCATGACGGTCTCATCGCTGCAGTTTGCCGGGGGCTATTTGGTTTTCAGTTTGTCGTTGCCGGTCTTGAAGGTGCCTTTGCAGGTGTGCGGCGGCGGGTCAGGAATCGGCGGGGGCGGAGGCCCCGGAATTTTGGTGGCCGGTGAATGGCTGTACAGGGCTTTGAATTCAGAGCCCACTTTGAGCACTTTCTGGCCCATGACTTTCAGTTTTTCGGCCAGCTGGTCGCTGTGCACGGCGGTGATGGTCAGCACACCACTGCCCGGCGTATCCGCCTGGATGCTGTGTTTGTAGGGTACCGAGTGCACCACTTTGAGAAAGTCAGGCTGCAGGGCGACCGGCTTGCCTTTGACTTTCAGTTTGCAGGCCGCCGGGATCGGGGGTTCCAGATTGCCCTGGTATTCGGCCAGCCCGGTGAGGTCGTTTTTGGCGAACACCGCTTTGGCGTCGCTGAGGACGAAGTCCAGTGCCATGGTGCCTCCGGGGTCAGCGCTGGGTTTCCAGCAGGTAGAACGGATACACCAGGTTGTCGCGGGCGTTGGTTTCGCGCAGCACGTAACGGATGTTAAGCAGCAACAGGCCATCACCGGCACCGCTGTCGTCGATCTCCACCGCTTC
The DNA here is from genome assembly GCA_913057435.1 of uncultured Oceanospirillaceae bacterium. Classification (GTDB taxonomy): domain Bacteria; phylum Pseudomonadota; class Gammaproteobacteria; order Pseudomonadales; family Balneatricaceae; genus Marinobacterium_C. The sequence continues at coordinate 15,981 of CAJXNY010000041.1, forward strand.
CAGGTTGATCCGTGGTTCGTGGTTGATCAGGGTGTTGCTCAGCTTTTCACTGAGCAGCGCCAGGCTGTTGTGTTCCAGTTCGGTGAACAGGAAATCAGGCAGCGGACTGCCCCAGCCGGGACGCATGGCGCGCTCGCCCAGCGCCGTGGTGATCAGGATCTCCAGCGCCTGGCGGATCTCTTCGTCACCCTCCACCATCATCGGCCCCTGGCCGGGTGGGTGGAACTGCACAGGAAAGGCCCAGCCGCGGCCGGCCAGTTGTTTGTCGCTCATGGGAACTCCTTGGAATGGCAGCAGATGCGTTATACGCAGGCGTATAATCGACTTACAGGGCGACCCGGCGGACCGGGAGGACATAGTGTGCGCTGCTGCGGTTATGGCTGACGGGTGGCCCGCCGCTGGCGGGCAGGGCCCAGCTGTTGTGCAGGTTGTGGCTGCTGCTGCTCCACAGATGGCCGCTGGCCATGGCGGCGAAGGTGAGGCTGCCGGTGCTGCTGTCGGCGGCATCCAGCAAGGCGGCCATGGCGAGGATGGCCTGCAGTTCTTCACGGCTGGGCAGATACCAGTCGGGGCCCAGGGTGCGACAGTAGAGCACCGCCTGGGGACCGCAGCAGACGCCATCGTTGCTGGCGAAATGCTCGCTGAGCAGCTGGTTGCTGTTGTGCCAGCCGCTGTGCGGGTCGGGCGAGTCGCTGGCCAGTTCGGGCAGCGCAGTGGCGAGGCCATTGAGGCCGTAGCGCAGCGCTTCGCCCCGGCGGCTGGCGGGGGCGATCAGCAGCCGGTAGCCGTTGATCGCCGGGCCGCCAATGGCACCGTCCGGGTGCTGCTGGCCGGGCTCACCGGCCGGGCCCTGGAGGATATTAAGCAGCGCGCTCTGCCAGTGGAGGATGGCACTGGACAGGGTCTGCAGCTGGTAACTGAGGGGGGTGTCGGACATGGCATCAGATACTGGCAGAGAAGCAGAATAAGGCGCCGGACGGAGGGGACACGCCCGACGGAGGAATTACAGGCCTGAGATATGTGTAGCACCGGCATTGAATGCCGCTGTCAGCCCCTGCAGGACGATAGTCAGTTGGGTGTCGCTGTGGTCTTTGGCAAATTGAACCTCATTATCGACGTAGCCCGTACTGGCGACGTCTGACATCGCGGTGGCAATCAGCATGTTGGCCTGGATGGCATCGATCTTGTTGGCCAGCAGCGTGGTCAGATCACCATCGGCGGCGAGCCAGGCTGCGTTGACCGCCTGGATGGTGGCGGCCAGCTCGGCGTCGGTGGCGTAGGTCGCATCCAGTGCCGCAATGGTGCTGTTGACGGCGGAAATGCGGTCAGCCAGTTTTTTCAGGGTGTCGTTGTCAGTGTCCGCACCACCGAGCAACTGGGCTTCCAGGGCGGTAACGGCAGCGTTTACATTGGCAACCGTGCTGGTGTCAATCTGGCCGAACTTGTCACCGATCTGGATAACCAGTGACTGAATGGCGCCTTTGGTGGCGTTAAGGGCATCGATCGGGGTATTCGCTGGCATGGTGGTGCTCCGTGTGTTGTACAGGTTATAAAACAGTGGGCAGGGGCAGGCCCTGCGCGATGGCCAGCGGTCTTTTGCTGGCCATGGCGAAGAGCCCGCGCGGGGCGCGGGCAGAGGGGTTAGCTACGACACAGTTTCACGCCGAAGCAGGTCTCCATGCTGTAGCTGGTATTGATGCCGTAGCACAGGTTGCTGAGTTTGATTTTGTAATCACCCTCGATTGCACCTCGAGTGTGGATGGAGAACTCACGGGTAACGGCACCCGGCACGCCATCTACACAGGATGGGACTTCACCGAAGGCGATTGGCCCGGTCGGCAGAATATCAACCGATGGTGTGCCATCTGGCAGGGCTGCCACTGGCACGTCTGCGGCATCGGTGATCGTGACGGAACCGATGGTCAGGTTGCTGAAGCTGATGTTGCCGTAGCAGTTGCTGACCGTGATGTAGAGTTTTTCCAGATCATCGGTTTCAAACGCATCGCACGGTGAGTCGCCCCAGCGCACGGAAACACACGGCGTCGCGCCCAGCATTTCCAGTTCTTCACAGCCGCCACCACCACCACAGTTACAGACTGCCTGTTCCAGCATTGTTTCGTACAGCGGAATCGCCGCCGCCGTACCCAGTGATGCGGTACCGCCAGTGGTTGTCGCCAGCTCTTCAAACTCGGCGTAGATTGCTGGTTTGTCAGCGCTGTTAGCACCGCTGTTATGGATAAAGACGGTCACGTCATTGCTGACGGCCTGGTCAATGGCCAGCTGTTTGTGAGTTGGCTGAACGGCGTTGCCTAACATCCCGGTGTCCGTGATGTACAGGACTGAGCGGCAGCTGTCCTCACGCCAGTCAAAGAAGCGGGCGACATCTGCGATACTAATACCTGCCCCTTCGGGATGACTTTCGGTATCGGAATACAGCGGCTCTGTCACCGGAATCGCTTTGATATACGTATTGTGGTTTGTCGCGAATTTACCTTTCGCTGAGCCTCCGTGGTTAAACAGCCAGGTTGCCCGGACATTGGCGCCACAGCTGGTAATGGCGTTGGCCAGTGCGGCCTCAGCAGCGGCTTCAATATCGGCTGCTGGTCCGTCCATCGAACTACTGGAGTCGATCAGCAGCACCAGGTCGACATCGCCTTTATTACCACCGGTGCCGGTACAGGGGCAGTCGGTTGCCGTAACGTCGCATTTGTCCAGACTGTTGACCTTGGCTTTCATGGCTTCAAGCAGGGCGGCATTCATTGCGCTTTGCAGCGCTTCACATTGGTCTGTCATTGGAATGTCCTTATATGACATGTTGATGCTGATAACGATCGGGTCGTCAGCGGGGGAAAGGGCTCTGGCCAGGGCCGTGCTGACAGGGGTTACAGGCGATGGATTTTCAGGTCGATGGCGCTACAGCGGGGGCGGCGGTCGGCGCGGCCGCCAATGGGATCGGCCGGGTGCAGCAGCTGGCGTTTGCGCACCCCGGCGCGCAGCAGCATACGGCTGATATCGCTGGGCAGGATCAGCCCGCCGGGCTGTTCGCGGCTGCGGGCCCAGCGCTGCAGGCTGTGCTGCAGTGTGGCTTTGCTTTGTGGGTCACTGCGATCCAGCCAGACATGGGCGACCAGCCGCCAGGGCAGAGGGTGTACCGGCATGGTTATTTGATCTCCACCATCGGCGCTTTAATTTCGACTCCGCCACCGCCCGCTTCGATTTTGAGATCTTTGCCCGGGGTGATCGAGGTGATGTCAGCGCTTTTGAGCACCAGCTCTTTGGCGACGTCGATCAGCAGCGAGTCCTTGGTGCTGATCAGGCTGTTTTTCTGGTGAATCAGCGACAGCTTTTTGTTTTTGGCATCAAACTCGAGCATATCCTTGGCGCTGAGTTTGAGGCTGCGTTTCATGTTCTGATCGTGGTATTCGTCGGCCGGTTTGGCGTTCTGGTTGTAGAGCGCGCCGAGAATCACCGGGTCGCTGGCGCTGCCATCAAGCCAGCCCAGGATCACTTCGTCACCTTTGGCCGGGGGCAGGAACAGGCAGGCGTCTTTACTGGCGTAAGGGCTGCCGGGGCGGGCCCAGAGTTTGGCACCGCCCAGCGCGGGCACCTCCACCTGGATGCGGCTGAGTTTGCCTTCATCTTTTTTGCTGTAGCCCAGCGCCTTGCCAACCAGCAGGCTGCGCACGGCAGGCTGCTGACGGTGCAGGCCATTGAAGAAGCTGGTGCGGGTCAGTGGCAGGCCGACGAAGACGGTGGTGGTCCAGTCGCCAGGGCCCAGTTTATGGCGCACGCCGGTGACCAGATATTCGCCGTTCAGTGCCTTGGGCAGGTTGGCCAGTTCGATCCGCCCGCCAGGTTTGATATCGCAACGTCCCGGCAGGGTCAGGTTGCCTTTATAACGATCCAGTTCGCGGTACAGTGTTTCACCGGCCGCCCAGCCCTGCAGCTGGGCGGGGCTGTACTGGCAGCCGAGCAGCGGCAGCCATTCGGCATCGCGCTTGAGGGCTTTGCTGGCAGCCGCGGCATCAAGCCCGGCGGCGGGGGTGATTTTCATCCCGCTGGCTGGCTTCGGGCTGGCCTGGCCTTTGGTGTTGCTCTGTTTGGCCGCATCCCAGCTGGCGGTTTTCAGTTTGTTCAGGCTGTTGGTAATGTCGGTACTCAGATCAATACCGATCAGATCGGTAATACCAAAATCAATTTTCACCGGGCCGCCACTGAATTTATCCGGTGGCTGAATTTTCAGCGTCTCTTTACCGTTTTTATCGACCGTGGGCATCAGCAACAGTCCGCCCGCTTCGGCCCGCTGGCGGATATAGCCCCAGGCGTGCTGGTCGAGCATGGCCAGCTGTTCATGCTCCATTTTGCTGGCCGCCATATCGACGGTAACGCCGCTGGGCTTGGCCAGTTTCTTGACGACCGCATCGTCCTTGCTTTTGGGGTCAAACACCTGAGTCAGGCGCGGTTCGACCAGGCTGATCAGGGCGCTGTGGCACTGCAGGATCAGCTGGGCACCACTGTCGGTAATGCGTAACCGCTGGCCGGTGATGACACCGGCAAACACGGCTTCTTCTTTGTCTTTTTCCGCCAGCCGCCCCAGTTTGAGGATGATCGGCTTGCCGGGTTCCAGCTTGGCGTTATCAGCCGATGGGAAGTCACGGCTGGCCACGCCAACCTCTTCGATGATCACCGTTGCTTCGGGGATGTCGTGGGCCTGACTGTGACACTCGACGCTGATAATCCGCAGGGTCGGGGTGAGGATTTCGCCATCGGCGATCAGGGTGATGTCGGCTGAGCTCATGGGCGGTCCTTGCAGTGACGGTTATTTTTCCAGCGGTGGGAAAGTGATCTGGCTACCCGGGTCCAGGTTGCGCAGGCTGTCCAGCTGGTTGAACTCAGCCACGCCCACCAGGTAGACCGGGCTGCGGTAAATGGCATGGGTTTTCTGCGCCAGGGTGTCGCCACTTTGTACCAGCCGGGTGTGGGTCAGGTCGGGCGAGCTTTTGTTGGCCAGTTTATCGGCCTGTTTGGCGGCCAGATCTTCGGTGAAGCTACAGCTGATCTCGGCTACTTTGGGCACCCCGTCCGGGCCGATCAGGGTGTATTTGATGTCCATGCTTTTCAGCCGACAGTAAAATCCCCCCGCTACCCCGTTGCCCAGCCGCAATTTGCCCCATTTGAGATTGAGGTAGCGCGGTTCATGGGTGTCGCCATCCATGTTGTAGAGCGCCGCCTGTAACTCTTCGAGCTGCTTGTTGAGATCTTTGCTGACCATCCCGGTGCCGAAACTGATCAGATCGGTATAGATGCTGGTGTCGATAATAAACACCAGATCCAGCATGGCGGGGTTACCGCGCTGAAAGTTACTGCCGCCGCTGATGCTGTTGATCACGCAGGCGTTATCAATCTTGTTGGAGAGCTTGACGCTCAGGGTTTCAGGTTTGAAGTTGAGCTCAATCTTTTTTTCGTCGCTGCTGAAACTGTCGTCCGGATAGGACAGCAGCATCATCGTGGCTTCTTTACCGAGCAGTGCCATGGGTTACCACCGTTTGCTGTCCTGAAGTGCGCGGGCCATCTCGAAGGTGACGTCCTGCAGGCTGATACAGCCGCAGTCGCTCTGTTCTTTACTGGCCGGGGCCGGGCTGCCAGCCGGGCCAATCACTTCGGTGTTGATATTAAGCTGGTCGACTTCCAGCCTTGCGTTGTCGTCCATACACGGTGCCTGTGTGGGTGGGCGGCAGAGAGATTGCCCGGCGAGCCGGGCAACCGGAAAAAGGGACGGCCACAGCGTGGCCGTCAGGCGCATTGCTGCGCTAACGGCTGAGCCGGAGCCTAGATCGGCACCGGGATCAGCGTGGAATAGCTATAGCTCATGGACTCGATCATCAGGCCGTTAGTATCGGCATTGAGACCGTCCCATTCGATGCTTTCCAGAAAGGCCCTGGGTGCCAGCCAGGCCTTGGTCGGGTACGGAATGGGGGTGTCGCTGAGCGTGGCGATAAGAATATCGGTGCGCAGCAGACGCTCGTGCCAGAAGGCCTGCTCAGCCAGCTGCGTGAGCTGCAGTGGCGTGGGCAGATTCGGCATACCCCGTTTGAAGGTGAGGGTGCGTCGCTGGATAGTGGGCTTGAGCAGCCCCCAGTCCTGATCACCCGCCAGCGAGCGGGTAACTTTCAGGCCTGAGATCTCCTTAAAGCGCAAGTCCACCGGAGCGATCTGCGGCACCAGTCCTGTCATTAGCACGGCCGCGAAGCGGTAGCCCACCAGGGGAGGTGCGTCCCCCAGCAGGCTGTCAACGACGTTCATCCGCGCCTTAGTTGAAGGCGATGGTGACGTTGTCGGCCATCATCTCCAGCGTTTCAACAGCCACTTCATTGGAGCTGCCATTGAAGCTTGGTGCGGTCAGTTTTTTCGGGAAAGCATTGGTGATGGTCCAGGTCACCAGCGGTTCGTCGCCGGTTTCATTGGTCAGTGACACCGTCATATCCTTCTTGTCGATCAGGTTCAGCGAGATCTGATTGATCCAGTCGAAGAACTGCGACTTCTTGCGCACCACACCGCGTTTAAGGGTGATGTTGACATCGGATTTCTGGCCAGGCATGTGTTTTCTGCCCAGACCATCTTTATAGGTGATGGTTTCCACCCCAATGTCCAGCCCGGACACCTCGGAGAACGCCATCTGCTCATCACCCAGCGTCACCACAAAGCGGTAGACCGGGATCGGGTATTCATTTTTGATGTCATCAACTGTTGTAGCCATGGTAAAGCTCCTGTTTCAGTGCGGCGGGCGATCAGCCGGAAATGGACTTGTGAGAGAACGTCAGCACGATAAACTCTGCCGGACGAACTGCCGCCAGACCGATTTCGATGTTCATGATGCCGTTGTTGATGTCCGCTTCAGTCATCGTCTGACCCAGCCCGACATTGACGAAGAACGCCGCCTCTTTGCTGTCACCAAACAGCGCACCCTGTCGCCACAGACCTTCCAGGTAGCTTTCGATCATGGTTTTCAGTTTCAGCCAGGTGAACGGCGTATTCGGTTCGAACACCGCAAAGCCCGCAGCTTTCTGCACGGATTCTTCGACCATGTTGAACAGACGACGAACCGGCACATAGCGCCACTCGTTGTCGTTACCGGCCAGTGTACGTGCACCCCAGACCAGCGTGCCTTTACCGGTGAACGCGCGGATCGCGTTGATGGATTTACCCGCCACCGTATCCACGTTCATGGCTTCCTGAGTCGCGTTGTCGATGATCCGTGTCGGACCAACCACAGAACTCAGCGCCACGTTAGCCGGTGCTTTCCAGACCCCACGGCTGCCATCGACACGGGAGTAAATACCAGCCATCGCAGCACACGGCGGCAACGCCATGTACAGTGAACCCAGCTGAGCTTTCAGCTGCGCGTACACCGCCGTACCGGCCAGAGAGGGATCATCCATTGTCATCGTGGTCGTCGCATCCACATGGATCACCACTTTGGACTCGTCGTAGCTGCGCGCCATTGTCGTACGCAGGTACGGGTAGTACGTCGCGCCGTACTTGGTACGGTCTGTCGCCACCGGCGTGTTAGCACGGACTGAATCCAGATCATCCTGCAGGTTGTCAGGCATCATGGAATCGATCGTATCGATCAGGGCAAAGCGATCCTTCAGCTTCACACACTGGTCGATCGCCGCCGTGCCAACACCGTAGTAATGCATACGGTTATCGCCGGTCATCCGGGCGGCAGCATCAGAGGTAACCAGCAGCGTCACTTCGTCAACCTTCTCGATTGCCGCCAGCGCGACTTTGAATTCGCTGGCTTCTTCACCGGCTGTCGTCACACCGAAAGCGTCATAGCCACCGGTGGAGACCACGTAACAGGCACCGCCGCCATTGGCGAAGTAGTGGACGATACAATGGTACAGAATGAACTGTGCCATCGCGGCCGGTTTACGGGTCGGGTCACGGCTCAGCTCAACGCCGATCACGGCATTGGTGTCAGCGTCGATAACCGCATCGAACTGCTCGAAGCCTTCCATATACGGGCCGCCGAACCAGCGTTCGTACTCCAGCATGGAAGTGATACGGATTGGCTGATTAACCAGCGTTTCGCCAGCGCCATCTTCCATCACTTCGGTACGGCCGATAAACGCCGGAATGGCGGTCGCGACTTCGGCAACCGAAGGTGGGAATATCGATTTTTCCTGAATATAGACGTTAGGTGTTTTGGGCTGCATTACTGCGTCCTCTGGGAGTCGATCATTACCCCGCCCGGAGTTGCCGGGCTGCGCTGAGAGCGGCGCACACAACTGCACACCGGCGCATGACGGTGTGTGGAACAGGGGCGGGAACGGGGTGAAACGACAGTCACCACCTTGACTGGCCACAGGGGAGGAAAGGGCCGGTGGTGCTGAACCTGAGTGGGGCAAAACCAGGGTATCGCTCAGGATAGCCACTTTATACCCGCTGGCTGGGGTCTTAGCCCAGCCCCCTGGCCGCCATTGCTACACAGGCCGTGTAGAAAGCCATCGGCCCCCCGGTTTCAGCCGCTTTCCCTGACCCTTGCTCTACACCCTGATCCTCCCACGTGGGCACCCCCGTTTGCTGTGGCCACAACTGTGGCTGTTGTGGTGGCATGGCCACTGGCGCAGGCTAAGCAGTGGTGTGCTGGGCTGGCGTTCCCCGCGGCTTGTTTATCTATCTTGCTGTTTTTCAAACATAAAAAAATTAATAAACAGAACTGAAACAAAACCGGGCCACAACCTGTCAGGCCAACCTGTGGCAGATTCAGCCCAACCTGTGGTGCGCCAGAGTGGCCAGCCCCGGTGACAATGCGGGCTGCAGCAGCGATGGCCACGCTGCCACAGCCTGCCCGCCGCCTGCCCCGGCCCGGACGGTGATCAATCGCCGCAGCGGGATAACATTTAGCTATGGTCTGAGAACAGTGCAGAACCAGCATTCAGGCGGACAGGCCCGTGATCGCAGCGCCGGACCGCTCAGCGTCGCCAGCAGGGCATAACCTGGCGGTCAGCCACGGCCGGGCCGGGGAGGAAAGACTTCCCCAGGGGCAGCGCCAGTTGTGGTGCGGTGGTGGCTGCCGTGTTAATCAGCCGTCTGTTCTGTCCCTGCCGCTGCAGTCTCCCGCCGCCTCAGTCAGGGCCGCCAGTCGGCCGCGGTATTCGGCCAGCTGTTCACGCAGCTGCTGCTGGTGCTGGCGGCTGTGTTGCAGCGCGCTGTCGGCGGCATCGGCCTGCTGCTGGCTCTGGTTCAGGCGGTCCTGCAGCTGGCGCAGCTCGCTGGCCTGCTGGCCGTGGGCAATCTGCTGGGCCTGCAGTTGCTGGCGGCTGCTGTCACGTTCGTTACTCAGCTGTTGTAGCTGCTGCTGATTGAGCATCTGCAGGGCTTCGGCGGCGGCCATCCGCTCGGTGGCTTTTTGCAGTTTTTGCGCCTGGCCACGCAGGCTGTCCTGCAGCGCTTTTTTCTCCCCGCGCAGCTGTGTCAGTTGCTGTTGCTGTTGCTGATCGCGTCGCTGCTGCTGATCCCGTTCCTGTTGCAGCTGGCGGCGTTGCTGGCTCAGCTGATCGATTTCGGCGGCGGCCTGGCGCTGCTGCTGCTGGCGCTGTTCAAGTTCCTGGCTTAAGGCCTCGATATCCTGCTGCCAGTGTTGATGCTGGGCGTTAAAGCCGTGTCGCTCACGGGCCAGTGAAGCCTGGGCTTCACGCTGGGCGGTACAGCTGATCCGGCCGGCAAACTCGGCCAGCAGCTGGTTCAGTTCGGCCGACTGCTGGCCGCTGTGCAGGGCCTGCTCCAGCTGCCGGGCGTCGAGGGCTTCGCGCCATTGCTTGAGATATTTGTGCCAGGTGCTGGTACTGCCATGGCCCGCCTGCTGCTGCAGCCGGCTGGCGCTGATGCGGTCAACGGCGGTGCCGCTGTCAAGCAGGGCCTGGGCAGCTTCAAATACCTGCTGACGGCTGACGCGGGGGATCTCAGACATAGGGGCTCCAGTTTCGGGACAGGCTGAGGCCTGCACGGAGGGCTATTTTGCCGGGTTTTTAACCGTTTAAAAACTGTATTATACGGTAATTACGGTATTTGTTACGTAATAGGAAGGGTCTTTAGCGATAAAGCAAGGCGGCAGATTTGTGTGCTGCGCGCTGTTCTGGCGTGATTGTGCGCCGTTTATGGCGCTAACGACGCTGAGCGGTGGCGAAGTCTGATTCGGCCGCCTGAGGGGGCTGTACTGTCGGCTGAGGACTACTACTGAAAATGTGTCTTTTCAGTAGTAGCGTGCAGAGACGTGGGAATTCAGGACCTGAGGTGGCGGGCCTGTTATACAGTGTTTGCAGTGGTGGGGGCTGGCGGCGGGGTTTGTACTGAGATCGCGGCAGTGATTGTGCGGCAGCAGACTCTCGACGGCTGCCGCTGGATACACTGAGGCAGCCGCCGCGTTACGGCAGCCGAAAATCCGCCGCCAGGCGGGCCCAGTGCTGTTGCAGCAGGGCTTTGTGATCATCGCGCATGGGCAGCGCGGCCAGCTGTGCGGGCCAGGGGGCACCGATGCGTGTGCTCCAGGTTTCGAAGGCGGCCATGTTCAGTGCCTGACAGCGCTTCTGGCGGGCCATATTCAGCGCGGTGCCGGTTTCGTTGCGTACGTAGGCCTGGGTGGTGACGATGTCGTAGCCGGGGCCAGCCCGTGGCTGCCGTAACGGTAGAGGGCGGCACCGATCATTTCGTAGTTGGCCCGCTGGTACTTGTCGTGCGGGTAATACTGGAAAATCTGGGCGAAATATTCGGCATGAATGCGGCCCTGCTGTCAGGCTGGCCATCAGCCACCGGGCTGATTCTCGTACACCTCGTCCTGGCCGGAGTGCTTAATGGCGTCTTCACGCAACGATGAGAGCTGATCAAAGGCATTGGCGACGCGATCCACTTCTGTGCTTGAGAGTGTGATGGAGACATGACACTGCGGATTTGAGCAACTGAAAGACTGTCCTGCCAGTAGCAGGGTGGTCTCAATCGGGATTGGGTGGCTGCAGTCCGGGCAGTTGATATTGTGGTGAAAGTTCATCAGTCGGTCCTTGGTTTTGGCGCGGGTAGTGGGTTGAGGTTTTTACTGAAAATATCCAGGATGGTGGTCACGCCGGTGGGCAGTGGCAGCTGGCCTGCGGTCAGGCTGATGCTGTAGTTCGCCGTGGTGGCGTCTTTGCCGGTTTTACTCTCCTGCGGGTTCTGGCTGAGTGCGCCGTGCAGCTCAGTATCAAACTCGTGCGCTTTGTAGTCGGTTTCTATCCCCTTGGCCCGGGCGCGTCTGACGCGGTCCCGAGGGGTTTCGCGCTTGAATTCGCTGGAGCTTTTAACTTCAACCTGGAAGTCAATTTTCAGATTTTCAATGGCCAGGGTGCTGATCGGAATCAGCATCATCAGTGGCAGACTGAAGCTCATTTTTAGCGGCCGGTCAGAGGGTTTACCCTCCGGCGTGAGCACCTGACGCTCGACCTCAAACGTCACCATTACCGGGCGCAGCTGTTTGTCAGGCTCATAGTCATCGTCGGCGGCGCGTTCGAAGCAGGTTGAAAGCAGGAACTGTGTCTGTGCCTGTGCCAGCATGGCATTAGCGTCACTGGCGGCTTTCAGCGGAGCCCCGATCAGGGCCTTTAGCGGTAACCCGGAAAACTGGGTCGCGATCTGTTGTTTGCTCATTATTCGTCACCTGGTTAGCCGGGTATCTGGGCCCGCAGGGCACGCTCATACCCGTCGATCAGTTTCTTCAGCCCTTCAGGGGGCTCGTTGCCTGTTAGCGTGATCTCAAGGTTAGCGTTGGTAGATCGATTGCCTTCTACCGCCGGCGCTGAATCGTCACTCTGGCTCTTGAGGATGGGGAAGGCGACCATCAGTTTGTCGTCTTCAGTGGCACTGATCTCCAGCTCGGATGAAAACTTAACCTCGGTTATACGGGGTGAAGAGATCGGGCAGATCGCCACAATTGGCACCTGCACAGTGATCATATTGATACCGTCAGCCGTCCGGCTGGGAAACTCCATGGCGCATGTTTTAGGCCTTAAGACGGTTGTTTCGCCGGTTTCTTCATCGTCCGGGTCATCGACAGTTACCTGATCAAAAAAGCGTTTGATAAAATCCAGGCTTTCGCCTTCAACCGATTTGGCTGCATCACGTACCCCCTTGTGGACGGCACGCATTAAAGATTGAAACTCAATCATTCCTTTACCCTGCGCTGTTTATATGTCGATGGTTAAAAAAGGAAACGACTGTTGTCGTCTCCTTTGTTTTATCCGGTGTCAGTTATTAATCAACCGTCGATTATGCTTCCTTGCTATCACTCTTCAGAATAATAGGGTCAACATTTTTCATGAAAGTATTGATAATCGTCGTTACCCCGGTTGGCAGCGGCATCTGACCGGCATGTACGTCCACTTCATAGCGGGCTTTATTGGAGGCTTCATAGTGCTCCTTCTGCTTGGAAGATTCCTTGCTGGAGCTGGCCACCGAACCGCTGACTTCACAGGAGAAGAAACCGGCATTGTATTTCGCGGTAAAGCTGCCTTCGGCAGAACTTTCTGAAGACTTCTCGGTTTCACTGTCTTTGGAGGTCGAGCTGCTGACTTCCATTTCAAAGTGGACTTTGACATCGTCCACCGCCAGTGAGTTGAGCGGGATCAGGGTCAGCAGCGGCAGTTTGAAGGTACTGGTTATATCTGTACCTGGAGTGCCATCGGCCTTGATAACGGCACGGCTCAGCGTGAATTCAATGATAATCGGAGTCAGCTTTTTATTCGCTGCATCGTTCTCATCAGTGGTTTCATTAAAACAGGTGCTCAGCATAAACTGAGTCTGAGTATGGGCCATCATGGCGTTAGCATTGGTCGCCGCTTTCAGTGGTGCGCCAATCAGAGATTTCATTGGCAGGCCGCTGAATTGCTGTGCCATCGAAAGTAGTCCAGACATGTAAAGCTCCTTACGTGTTTAATTAAGTGATGACGATGCAACGTCCCTGCATCGACACCGGTAAGGTTACGGGACCACATTTTTAACCACTTGGTGTAGACGGTTATCTATAAAGTTTTTTGCTGTGTAATTAAATCAGATAATAAACCCGAATCCGTTATGAATGCGTCAGAGTGCTGTCGTCTGATTAATAATAGGCGTTTTTGTTTTATATATTATATTCATCCAGTTAGTCGATTATATTGCTATATAAACAGCCTTCACGGGGTAACACATTTTATTGTATCTGTTTCAGCGTATTACCTCAGCCCAGCGTGCTCTTGCTGTAACTGACTCTCAGCTTACCGCGTTTCCGCCGATAGTTATCAGGCAAAACGCTGCTGTTGACTGGCCGGTTGCTGAACGGCAGTCCCCTGCCTCGGGCTCAGCTTTCTCGCGTACATTTCGTCTGGATGCGCTGACTTCCATTATGGATGTGGCTGTGTTTCCATAGCATCCATTATGGATGTGCTGGCGGCGGTGCCGGTGCCCGGGTCTCTTTTATGGAGCTGAACATGTCTGCGATTCGACTGGCGTTTGCCAATCAGAAAGGTGGGGTGGGGAAAACGACACTGGCGGTGCACACCGCACTGGCGCTGGCCAAACGGGGTGACAAAGTACTGTTTGTGGACCTTGATCCGCAGGGCAATGGCACCCGCTTTCTGAGCAAGCGGGTGCTGACTGAAACCCCGGCAGAAGGGGCCGGGTATACCCGCGCCGTGGAGCTGTTTGCGCCGCTGGAGAGTATCACCCCCTGGCCGGGTGTCGACGGGGTAGCGCTGATCTGGGCCGGGCGTAACGACCGCGCGCTGAACGACAAAGGTGAAGTGCCGCTGGCCGAGTGTGTCCACCCGGCCGCCAACCTGGCGGCGGTAAGCGAGGACTATGACTGGATTCTGATCGACACCCCGCCCACCCTGAACAAGCTGCAGCTATCGGCGTTGCTGGCCAGCACCCATGTGGTGTGCCCGGTGAAACTGTCGGGCTTCGGGCTGGACGGGGTACAGGGGCTGATCGAGACCATTCAGGATGTAAAGAAAGTGGGTAATAGCGGGCTGACGTTTGTCGGCGTGATCCTTAACCAGGAAGCCACCCGCAGCCGTAACTATGCCCGCGATGTGGAAGAGCTGAAGGGCCAGATCGGTGATCTGGTGTTCAGCCAGGGGCTGGCACAGCGTCGGCCGATTGATGAGGCCTGCTCGCTGAGCAAGCCGATCTGGCGGATCTATACCGGCGCGGCACGGCCCGCGGCAAAAGAGATGCTGGGTGTGATTGATGAACTGATTGGCCGTATTGGCCGGGGGGCGTAAGTGAGTCTGGGAGATATGAAAGGGTTGCTGTCATCGATGGCCAGTCTGGAGCAGTTACAGCAGGCCCCGGCGGAGGGCGCTGGTGAACGGGTACTGGAACTGCCACTGGCGCAGGTAAAAACCCGCGCCCAGAGCCGCAAGCGCTTCCGCCATATCGACTCGCTGGCCGAGTCGATTATTCAGCGCGGGCTGATCCAGCCGATCACCGTGTTTGCCCAGGGCGATCACTATGTGATTGTCAGTGGCGAGCGTCGTTACCGCGCCTTCCAGCTGCTGGAAGAACCGACTATCCCGGCCATTGTCCGCGATGTCAGCCAGGGACTGGAACTGACCGGCATCGAGCTGATCGAGAACATTCAGCGCGATGCGCTGACCCCGTTCGAGATCGCCCATGCGCTGGAAAGCTACCGGGAACAGGGCCTGAGTCAGGTGCAGATCGGCCAGGAACTGGGCTATTCGCAGAAGTGGGTCAGCCTGCACATGGCGCTGGCTGACAGCGACAGCCGTCTGGTGGCGCTGTTTGAGCAGGAGGCGATTGTCGATGCTGAAACCCTCAACAGCCTGCGCAAGGTACTGGCCAAAGATGACAAGGCGTTCACCGCGCTGGCGTCCCGCGCTGTGGCCCATGGCCTGAGCCGGGCCGAGGTCAACCGCACGCTGGCGGCACTAAAACACCCGCCGGTTAAAGCCGCTGCAGTGAAAAAAGCCACTAAACCGGCCTGGTTCAGCGGTGTAGAGGGGGCGCTGAAACCCTTTGCCGATAACGGCCTGGGTCTGAAAACAAAATTTGATGCCAGCTCCGGCCAGGTGAAACTGGAACTGCAACTGGACCCGGCCCAGGCCGATGATCTGGAAGCCCTGGCGGCGGCGCTGGCACGGCAGTTGCGGGGGGGCTGATGATCGCCGGGAGCCTGCCTGGCAGTTCGCCCGGAATATCGCGTGCGAACGCGTAGTTACCGGCGTCTATTTCTGTCATCGCGATATTGATGCTGCTGGCCTGTACGCTGGTCGACAGAATACAGAGCAGCAGTGCCAGACATGTTGACCATGTGGCGGACGACACCGGGCCACTTGAGGCTGAGGTTTTCATCATTACATCCATTTAAGACAAAATTTAGCGCCAATCGTGAGCTAGTGACTGCGGTTACACGCGGATTTATATCAACGGTTACTGGCATCTTCGACAATGCTACAGGCTCCAGCCTTTGCCTTTGAGCGGCAACTCTGAGGCAAAAAAACCGCTGACAGCGCAGGCTGACAGCGGGGTTAAGTATCATGGGGCTGGCTTGCAGCAAGTCGGCCAGGGCCTGACGGTGACACTGTGGGGGCTAGCCGTTGACTCCCCGATACGTCACTGGTCGATGAAAAGTGATTCCTGTCTTTATGCGGTACCTATAACGTCTTGGTGTCAGGCAGGTTTGCCAGGCTGCTGGAGTATATCTCTGTCCCTGATCTATTTATTGATAGAGAGTTATCAGATGTTGAAAAGTATATGTCGGCCTGACCATCGGGGTTGTCTATTTTGTGTACGGAGCATTCTTGTGATGAAGAAAAATTCGCAAGTGAAGCAGAGTAACTGGGTAGATCACCAATAAAAATTATTTTTATAACCTTTGTCGTTGAGGAAATCTGAGCCATCTCATCCAGTATTCTGTTGGCATTGGTATCCGGCTGCATATTTTCCCCCCAACCGACGTGGCCGCCTATAAAGCTATCGTCATCAAGTACGTAAGTTATCGACATACAGCTGTCAACATTTGGAAAATATAACGTATCTCCCTGCTGTACCTGAACTATTTCCGGGTATACTGACTGACCGGATTTTTCTTCACAAGTAATATTCATTTGAGTTTCCTTCTCTATAGTTTATTAACTATTCCAGAGAGTACTTACAGCTTATTAGTTTTATTTTAACGCCTGCAGCTAACGCTTTCTTGTTAGAAAATAAGATGTACAGCTACTAATATTTCCGCGTTCAGACATTTGTCAGGTAGCATTCGATAAAGGCCGCCAGGTTCCCTTTTGTGGCCTTTATCGTGTAAAAGCACCTGATTTATCACCTGTAATACTAAACTAATGGGCTGCACAGCTTCAGCCATAACCATAGGGTATATCTATATAACCCATTGATTACAAAGGAACAGGACCCGGCCTGTTTTCACTCCCATATCCCGGTGTACCCGGCGCACCCCAGCTGATACTACTGATATACATCACACCGCTGTTGCTCTGTTGTATATTTAAATGATAATTAACACCAAGGTATAGTGTGCCTATATGCAGGCGAAACCCATTTCCCTCTGGTTCAACCTGATGGGCCCCTGCTCGTACTGAGACCTGTGCTCCGTTAATGGCGAGGGCTCTGACAAACATGGCCTGAACAGCTGGGGTAATAAACTGTCCATTGTTATTAGCCTCATTTATAACTGCATAGACTGAATTTTCGTCAGGGGTCAACATTTGAATCATCGCAGCATCGTCGGCATTCGCATGGTGGGCTGGAACTTGATTCCACCCCGCTCTAAATATTAGTGGCATAGGTGTTTCTCCAGATAGTTGGGGATTTATTTAATAAAAAATCAGGCTAAGTCGACCACTTTTCTTAGGCCAGATTACAGCATAGACTTTTTATAATATGATTCTTAAAATCACCGAACTTGCATGTTAAGAATAATGATTATGTAGAGACGTAAGGAGATGTTCCAGGGCAAATGTACGGACTTTTTAAACTGCATAAAACCCGAAAGCTGGCAGAATGAAAAGTAACGAAGGATGCGATTAATCCGCTTAAAACAGGCGAGGAATCAGCTAACGGCTCCTGCCTGTGGCACTTGTTCTGCGATTCCAGCCTCCTTTTTGCTGTCAGTTTTGTCTCTCTGTTACGGCAACGGGCCGGGGGATAGCCTGGAACACACCAGTGCAGGGGATCTGGCGGCCATGTCGAAGCGCGTTGTGATCGTGCCGGTAATGAGGGCGTGAGGGCCGTTTACGCCAGCTGGTACAGATGCAAAGCCGGGATCAGCAGGGTTTCACTGCCCTTCTCCCGCCGGGGCTGGTTGCGTGACTGTTCTGCCAGCGGGCCGGGCCAGTTGATTCGCGGTGGTGCTGGCGGATTGTGCCCGGGCCAGAGATAGAGCAACGGGCTGTGGCCCTGGCGCTGACAGCGGCGGGTGTCGCTGCCCTGGCCGATGGCGCAGTTGATGATCAGTGAGGGCTGGACCGGGCGGATCAGTGCCAGTGGCGCATCACCGGGCAGGCTGGCCAGCTGGCGGGCGATGGCACCGCTGGTCGGGCCGAACCGTTCATGCAGCAGCGCCAGCGCCTGATCCCGGCTCAGCCGTTTCTTGCTGCGCTTGCCCTGGGCCCAGCTGAAGCCGAGCAAGCGCGGGCTGTGCTCCAGCAGCGGCAGCTGACGATAGACCTGAGTCAGGTTGAGCCGTTGCATACCGGCCTGCTGCAGTGCCTGCTGGATGGCTTCGTGGCGGCCATGACGGGCCTGCAGCAGGCTGCTGAGGGTGGCATTGGGGTTACCCTCGCGGCGCAGGGTCGCCAGCTGGCGCTGAAACTGCTGTTTATGCTGATTGAGCTGGCGGGCCAGTGTCAGGCTGTTGTGGCTGACCGCCAGCGCGCCGGCCAGTCGTTCGGCTTTGCGGCCGTCGCCACTGTGCTGATGCCAGTATTGCCCCAGATGGTGGCTGATGTGCTGGCGGGCAGCATCGGCCGGTACATCCGGGGCCAGCCATACCGGCCAGTGCGGGGGAGTGCTGTTGATGGCTTGCGTCAGCTGCTGACTGAGCTGGCGAATTTGCTGAAAGCTGTCGATGATATCGATCTGCACGGCGGTACCAGTCGGGTAAAGGGCCGGGCATTAACATAACAGAGCAGGGCTGGATCAGCAGTATAATTATGCCATCATCCGTTTTTTATCATGAAATCATCGACAGCCCGCTGCCGCTCTGCCCCCATGCTGCGATGAAATACTCGATTTACCTATTATTAACCTTAGCTCTGTCCCTTTCTCTGCCGCTAAACAGAACGTTAACAGTTCAGGGGGCTGGTTCTGCTGGCGCGAGATGGCCTTCTTCGTCGGCGGGCTTGCTCTGTTACGGCCGTCAACGGTCCTGTGAGAGACGATCGAGAGATATTCATGGATTGGGGCCGGTCAGCTCTTGCACTGCACTCAGGGATGCTCAGGAGCTTGTGCAGGACTGTCGTTTTGGCGTTTTGTAACGGACAGAGGATGATAAATTCATCATCCGCCTGTTTGATGTTTGTTGTTTATAGTTCTTGTTTATAGATCCTGTTTATAAAGAGTTTATGAGAATCGCTGAGAGCCCCGTATGACGGGGCCTGTGGCGGTGCTATTGCAACACTTCCTTGTCACAGTGAAACGCTTCCTTGTCATAGCGCAGCGCTTCCTTGTCACAGTGAAACGCTTCCTTGACAACAAAGCAACAAAACCCTGGCATCAGTGCAACGTTTCCCTGGCAGATCAGCCGTTTTCCGGTAACAATGGCCGGTGGGCAAGGCGAATCCGGTCTGGAACAACGTTTCCTTGTCATTACCCCGGTTAATGCAACGAAACCCTGGCACTGGGGGCCGGTTTTGCCGCTCAGGGTAACGTTTCCTTGTCAGTCTGGCCTCGAATAGCGGCTTTTGCCGCGTTTGTCGGCCTGACTGGGATTCAGTTGGCGGATTTGCAACAATGCCTTGTCATGGCGCGTCGTGCGGCCCCGGGATGAGCTGGATCAGTGGGCTACAGACCTCGTCATACGGGTTTGCCCGGTTATCACGGGGCTATCGATCGGCTGGCGATGGTCAGTCTGGTCGACTGACGTGGAGCGGACTGACAAGGAAATGTGCTGCGAGGGCGGGACGGCTGACAAGGAAACGTGCTGCGAGGGCGGAACGGCTGACAAGGAAACGTGCTGCGGGGCGGGACGGCTGACAAGGAAACGTGCTGCGGGGCGGGACGGCTGACAAGGAAACGTGCCGTGATGGCGGAATGGCTGACAGGGAAACGTGCTGTCGGGGTGGCGGGTCGTGATCAGGGATAACGTTACTCAGCCGCGAGGACGGTGGTTACGAGGGGATAGGTAAAGGATGGCTGCGCGCTGAAGGGCGTGGCGGTCACTGAATCATGGCGCCTGAGCGTTGTGTCTGTGGAGTTGATGAGGGGGGGTAATGGCACAGGATGATGAGATTGAGCTGGTTCAGGCTGCGTCGGGGCTGTGGCACAGTGCCGAGCCGCTGTCGGTGGCCGAGCACAGTGACCCGGATCAGCCGGATCTGTTTCCGGCCCGCAGCGATGAGGATGCCATCAGTCGCTATTATGTCTACAAGCGGAATGAGCTGATTCATGGCTCTTATACCCTGTCGACCTTTGGCCTGAAGACGCTGTCGGTGCTGATTTCGCGGATTGACCCGCGGGCCAGCGAGGGTGAGATGCCGGTATTTGAGATGTCGGTGATCGAGTTTGCCCGGTTGATGGGCGTGTCGCGGCAGCGGGTGTATGAGGTGATTGAGCAGGTGACTGATGAGTTGCAGTCGCAGTTTGCCCGCTTGCCATTACGCGATTTTGAATATGAACAGGCGGTGCAGGCGGAACGGACGCAGGCCCGGACCGAGGGCCGTGAGGTGCGGGCGATCGCCCGGCCCAAACCTGATCCGCGCAGTTTTATCAAAGTGTCCTGGTTTGATTACAGCCGCTATGACCAGAACACCGGCAAGATCTCGTTTGCTTTCCACCGTGATATGGCACCTTATCTGCGCGATTTCTCCGGTTTTTTTACCAAGTACAGCCCGCAGGCAGTACTGGGCATGCGGTCGTTCTATTCGATCCGCCTGTATGAGATTTTTCGCAGTTTTCTGTCGCTTAAAAGCACCCAGGGTGGCACCCGTGAGGTGTTTCGTACCCTCAGTTACACGGAGCTGCGCGGCCTGCTGGATCTGGGCGACAAGTACCCGCGCCTGTCCAGTTTTGAAACCCGGGTGCTGCGCCAGGCACAGAAAGAGCTGGCCAGCACGGATCTGACGTTTGAGTACAGTTTTCCCGAACGCAAGACGGCCGGTTCCCGTGCCAAAGTTACCCGTATCTGTTTCCATATTCGCTCGCTGGCGGTGCCGGCGGCGCTGGCAGAGGGGGTGGCCGAGGCACCGCCAGCGAGCGTTGTGCTGGCCGCCCAGGTGCGCAGTGATCTGGTGGCCCAGTACGGTGAGGATCAGGTCAGCCGGAATCTGCTCTATGTCGCCGGTGAGCTGGCGGGCGGGTTCCAGCCCAGTCATCCGGAGCGCTTTGCCATTTCCTGTATCCGCAAGGATATTGAGGCCACCGGCGGCGCGCTGAATCCGTTTAATTACACGGAAGTGGCCCAGCGGGCGTTTGTGACGGAACGGCTGTCGAAGATGTGGGATACCCTGCCCGCCGAGAGCCGGTCCGAGTTTGTCGAGCACCGCTTTCGTCAGGGTCTGGTGGCGCAGATGTATCAGCAGTATGCCCGCGAGACGGCGCAGCGTTCGGTCAGTGCCACCATTATGGACGATTTGCAGCACGGTGATACTGACTGGTAACGGCTCAGAAGGTGATGCGGGCGGCCAGATCGCGGGCGTCGTCCTGTTGCAGCCGCCGCAGGTAAAGCTCGGTGGTGCGGATGTCGCTGTGACCCAGCGCCAGCTGGATGCTGGCCAGTGATTCGCCCTGGCGTAGCAGCCAGCTGGCGAAGGCGGCGCGCAGTTCATGTGGTGAACGTTTTGGCTGGCCAGCCTGCTGGCAGCGTTTTTCCAGGATGTGCCGCACCCCTTCGGCACTGAGCCGCTGGTCGGTGGTGTCGTCTCCGACGCGGATACGCACGAACAGTGGGCCGGGCTGTGCCCCGCGCACTTCATCTATCCACCGGTTCAGCGCCGCCTGCGCCTGTTGCGACAGGTAAACCCAGCGTTCCCGATTCCCCTTGCCCAGTACCCGAAAGCCGCCGCTGTGGCGGTCGATCTGTTGCAGATTGAGCGACACCAGTTCGCTGCGTCGCAGGCCGGTGCTGATCAGCAGGGTCAGCAGGGCGCTGTCGCGGATACCGGCCACGCCGCGGTCCTGCTGACACTGCACCAGCAGCTGGCCGAAGGCGTCTTTTTCCAGTAACGGGCGCGGCTGGCGGCTGCCGGGAATGCGGCGGATGTGGCGGATCTGCTGATAGTCTTCGACCGGCATCAGTCCGACCTGCCAGGCAGCCTGGGCGACCTGTTTGAGGGCGGCCAGGTAGCTGTTGATGGTGCGCGGTGACAGCCCCCGGCCCTGTACCTGACGGGCCTGGGGATGATGGTTGATCCGCAGCGAGCCCTGTTCGGTCATGTGATGTAGCAGGGCATCAATATGGGCTTTGCGCAGCGCCGCCCAGGGGCAGTGGCCCAGGTCGGCATAGCCGAGGAAGGCGGCAACGTTGTTGAGGTAGCTGGCCATGGTCCGCCGACTGCTGAGGCGGGTCAGGCTGTTGAGGTAGCGCAGCGCCGGGTTGGCGGCAGGCTCGATCACGGGGCTGGGCAGGGGCGCGGGGATCATGCTGGGCTCGGCTGGGGATAAGTGCCCATCTTCAGCCATTCGGCGCACCGGAGCAAGCCCCCGCGAGTGGTGATACGCAGGCGTATAACAGCCCGGGGCGACTTTATTCAGCCTTATACCGCCTTTTCCACCGCTGTGGCTACGTTATACGCAGGCGTATAGTACCGGACCTACAGATCGGTGGTGTTGCGGCTGAAGTTGCGAGACTGGAAGGCGCTGCTGTGGGTCGCCTGGCCGGGGTTGCTGATTACTTTGGTTTTGGGCACCGGAAACAGCTGCGCAACCCAGGCCTGGACGCTACCGTCGGGCTGGACAATATAGTTGATGTTGGCGAACGCGGTGTGGGTGAGTTCGTCGCTGGCACCGCCGCCAGCCTGCTGGGTAGAGACAAAGCCAACGTCATAATCCCCGGTCAGCCGGTTGCTGTAATAGATGTACATCGGCATTTTTGGGATCTGATTCATTGGTGGGCTGCCAGCGGGTTTGCCGCTGAGCCATGTCACGCCGGTGATGCCCCAGGTTTGTTCAAAGTTGTTTTTGGCATCGGCATAGCTGTGGTCTTCCCAGCCTGCGGAGGTGAAACGGGAGCTGTCTTTGTAGGCCGGAATATCTTTGGCCTGGGTGAGCGGGTCGACCATCAGGCTTTTTTTGGTGACTGGGTCTTTATGATGACGCTGGTCGATGTTGGCCGGGCTGTTGTCGGCGCCGTGGCGGCTGTAGCTGTGGTAGGCGGGGTCATTCTGTTCGCGGTAGATATTGCGCTGGCGGGCATAGTAGTTCCAGGGAAACCAGTTGGCCCGGCGCATATACAGGGCGTCTTTGAAGCTCTGGCTACCTTGATAGCTCAGGTAGTCAACGGTGCTGGTTAGCAGCTTTTTGGGTTTGAATGTTTGCATGATGTTGCCTCATTGCAGGGGTGTAGACAGTGGGATGGGTTGCTGGCGTTAAGGGCGGGCGTTATTGCGGGGGCTTATAGCTGAAAATTCCCCCGGGCGCTGTCGAAGGTGTCATTGCCTGGATCCGCCGTGCCAGGTGCTGGACCTGGCAGGGATCGGGCAGGGATCGGGTTTATAGCTGAAAATTCCCCCGGGCATTTTCGAAGCTGTCATCGCCCGGGTCAGTTGTGCCAGATTCTGGATCGGGTCTGGTTTATAGCTGAAAATTCCCCCGGGCATTTTCAAAGGTGTCATCAAGGTAGCGTGCCAGGTCGCGGATATGCACCAGATAGGGGGCCTGGCGGGTGTCGCGGGCTTTGATGACCGGGAACGGCAGTTCGTTGCGCCGGGCTGCTTCGCGGGCATTTTTGTGGCACAGGCCGAGCACTTCATCACAGCATTCAGACAGGTTGATGACGGGTTTCTGGTATTTTCCGTAAAGCATCAGTTCCGTAGTAAGCATCGGTATTTTCCTGATCGTCGGGTTATTGCAGGGTGGGTTCGGGGTCGGGCAGCAGCGGGCTGAGGCCATAGCTTTCCAGCGCGCGGATTGACAGGCCGCTCATATGGGCGCAGCGACGGCCGTCGATGCGCCGTTCACGGTCGTCATGTGCCTTGTCGAGGATGCCGGCGCGCAGCAGCTGCTTTTTCAGTACCCGGTCGGATTTGATCGGCAGGGCATCGTACTTGCTGCGCAGGGCCGGGGTCTGACTCAGGTGCTGCATGATGTGCGGGGTGCGGATGTACAGGTACCAGTCGTCGGCGGCCTGTTCATAGCGCCAGGGGTGCTGGTAGTGATCGGCGTCCAGCTCGCCGAGGATGATTTCCATAATCCACACCCAGGGTTCGCGTTCATTGCCGGTTTCCAGTACATGGCTGTTCATGGTCTGCAGCAGGTCGGGCATAAAATCGCCCAGCTCCACGGGCAGCTCAGCGAACTCGCACAGCAGCTGCCAGCCGGTGGCCAGCGCGGCGTAGTTGCCGATCATCCGGCTGGCCCCGGCAGCGTCGGCGGTGGCGGCACTGTGTGCGGTGCAATGTGCCTGTTGTTGCTGATGCAGCTCGCGCACCCGCTCGGGGCTGAGCTGGACGAGGAAGTCGAGCCAGCGGCGCAGCGGAAAGGTGGGCAGGCTGTCGTCCAGCAGCGGGCCTTTGTGGCGCAGTTCGGTGCGTACCACCTTGCCCAGCAGCGACTGCACGGGCACATCTTCACCGGCCAGCAGTACCGGCGCGCAGAGTACATATTCGGTCAGTTCGGCACCGCGCCGGGTGACGCTATACTGGTAGGTTTCCTGCAGCAGGGCAACGGCCCGGTCGATCATTTCGCCCCGCCGGGCGGACAGTTCTTCCCAGCCGACCGGGTGCGAGCTGTGGGCCACGCTGGTGACCAGCCGAAATTCGGTCTGCAGGCTCTGGCCGGAGAACATGGTAAAGCCGATGGTCCGTTCCAGCCGTTTGATGAGGGTGGATTTACCGGCGCCTTTGTCGGCCTGCAGGATCATATGGGGCCAGAAGCCGAGGATGGCTTTGAGGTGGCCGGCCAGGCTCCAGGCCAGTAGCAGGCAGGCGGCGTTCTGGCCGAAGGTGCGCTGCCAGGCACGGATCACGGTGCCGGCATCGCTGGCCGGGCCGGTGGGAAAACGCAGGTTGTGGTAGGGGCACTGTTTTTCCGGCTCGGTAAAGTAGCAGTCAGGCCCTTCGTTAACGGTCAGCTGACCGCTGCGCCAGGCCAGGCCGACAAAATTGATGGCATCGCGGCCGCCAATGTCGGTGGCCCGTTCGAGGATGTTGAGCAGCCGGCTGAACTGGGCCGGTTTGTAGATGGCGCCGCCAAAGCCGCGCCAGCGTTCGGGGTTATACAGCTGTTCGTCGGTGAACACCTGGCGTTGCAGCCGGGGGCCGTGGCGGGCGGACTGGACGCTGGCGGCGAAGACGATGGTGGGCTGGTTATCGTCGCCGCCCTGCAGGGTGGCGGTGGCGCTCTGGATGCGGATACGTGACAGGGCGGCGACCCGAAAACCGCACAGATCTTCGCTGTGCTGGCGCTGTTCGCCATCGCGGCTGCTTTCCGGGCGCTGAAAGCTGGTGAAGTCGGGCCGCACCTGAAACTGGCCGTAGCGGGCGAAATCGTGGTCGGGCAGCCACAGCCGTGCCTGACCGCGACCGCCGTCGGCCGGGACGCCAGGGATCAGCCAGGGTTGCAGGGTGGTGATGGCCTGGCGGACGGCGTCATCGCCGCGCTGGCACAGCAGGTCGTTGAGGTCGTTCAGTTCTTCCCAGGGGCGATGGTCGACCAGGTGGGCGGCGATATTGTGGCGCAGCAGCTGCTCATGCAATGCCCAGCTGGCCCGGTCACCGGCGGCATAACCGCGGTGAGGGCCACTCTGGGCGGGGGCATCATTATCCATGGCGATGATGATGGTTTTACCCGCCAGCGCCTGCCAGTCTCGGGCCTGCAGGTTGCTGGCACCGAGCAGGGCCAGCGCGCTCCAGCCCTGGAAGCGACGCTGGTTGACGATGGCGCTTTCGACGCTCAGCGCATTGATGGCGGACTCGACCAGCACCAGGGTGTGGGCGGCCTGAATATTGCCCGGATTGGTACACCAGAAGGTGTCGGTTTTACTGCCGTGACAGTGGTTCTTAACGCCGCCGTTGAGGGCCGGGTCCAGGTAGCGGTATTCCACCGCCTGAACCTGGCGGCGGCTCAGGTCGCGGCAGATAAAAGCGGCGGCAGGACCGCCGTGAAAGGTGTCACCGGCCGGTTTGCTGCTGGTGTAATCGGAGTAGCCCAGGCTTTTGCTGGCGATGGCGTAGTCCAGCACAGCGTCGGCGATGCCGCGCACCTGGCCCAGCCAGTCACGGGCGGGGCCGGGGTTGTGCTGGCAGCGTTCCGCCAGCCAGCTTTCGCGGCTCTGCTGGATCGGGCTCCGGGCCGGGCGCGGCTCGCTCAGCCGGAACTGTTCGCGCAGCCAGCGGCTGGCTTCAGCGACGCTATGGGCCATGCCGCTGTAGAGCACCAGATCAATGCAGCTGCCGCCTTCATCGGTGGCGTGATCTTTCCAGCGCTGGATGCCATTACGCACGTACACCGACACGGAAGCGTGGCGGTCGTCACGCAGCGGCGAGTGGTAGCTGGCGTTGCCGGCCCGGCTGCGGCTGGCACAGCGCATGCCCAGCAGAGCCGCCAGTTCGTTCAGGTCGACCTGCTGTTTGAGGCTGTCCAGGCCGTTCATAGTGGCGGCCTGTGGTACACAGGGAGGGTGAGTGGGGGGCCGGTAACCGGCGCTGGATGGAACATGGTATTAACCTCCTGATATCAGACTGCAGGCACAGCGAGTCCCTGCCGGTCTGTTGCGCAACAGCCGGTGGGCGCTGATTGATATGGGGGTTCAGGCCTGGTGCAGGGCCTGGTGTTGCTCTTTGCGGCGCAAGGCGTCTTCGATCAGCAGACGGGCCATCTGCGATCGGCTGCGCTGATCGTTGGCGGCCAGTTGATCGAGCCGTTCCAGCATTTCCCGGGGGACGCGAAAACCGAGTACGGTTTCGCCGATAACATCTTTTCTCATCGCAGTGACTCCACATCCATTGTTAGCGATTATTCATCTTCCTTATCAATGCCGGGCATTGATGGGCGTACAGTAATTCCTTTTTTTCGGGATAACAACAAGGTAAACCCTTTAATAACGGGTATTTACCGCGCAGCAATGACTGTGCCTGGTCCCATGGTCGCAAGACTGCCAAACAGCTGTTTTATACGTAAGCGCTGCGCTGTTGAACCGGCTATTAAGTGCAACGGCAGTAAAATTAAACATTGTTCGATAGTAACTCTGGCTGCCGGGTCAATCGGTCGAGGCGGTTGTGGTGGTGCTGTGCTGTGCTGATGACAGACCAGAGTTCAGGTAAATTTAGGAAAAATTCTTATAATTTTCTGCCAGTTTTCTGCTTGTCGGCCGCTGCCCGGTGCAGAAAAAGGCCTGGTGCTGCGGATGTTGCGGTGGTGCCGGTTACGCCGTTGTACATTGTTAACACGGGGGCTTACCCTATGCTCCCCCTGTATTGAGTATGAGTCTGATTGCCCATGGAGTTGTTCAGTCACCGCCTTGGCCACTTGCTGGCCGGTCGAAAAATCCACCCCTGGGGGGCCGCGCTGGGCGTCTCCAAAGGGGCTGCGGAGACGATGAGTAAGGGCCAGGTGCCAGGCGCGGAAATTCTGCGCCTGATCCGCTATCAGGAAGGGGCCAGCCTGGGCTGGCTGGTCACCGGCGATGGTGCGCCCTTTGTGCTGGAGCACTGCGATCAGGCCCAGGTACTGGCCGATGCGCTGGCCGATGAAGCGCAGCAGGGGCCACTCACGCTGCACCTGTTCTATGCTGACGCTGGCGGCGGCCAGGTCTTGCTGCTGACCCGGCCCGGCCAGTTACAGTATCGACAGCGCCGGCTGGCTTATCGGCACGCCCGGCTGTGGACGCTGGCTCTGCCTGAACTGCCCGCTGAACTGCAGGCCCACTGTCACCAGCATGACTGGTTATGGCATGACTGTGACCAGGCACTGCTGGGCCAGCTGCAGGCGGGCCAGCTGGGCCCCTGGCTGTTGCTGGACTCGGGTCGCCTGCCCCCTCCCGTGCCGCTGGCTGACCCGCTGGCACAGTTACAGCTGGCCGTGCATAAGGTGCCCTGCGGGCTGATCTCGACGGCGCTGATGCGGGCGGTGATCCAGCTGGTTGATGATACCGCTGAAGAGCAGCAGCTGGCGCTGGATGTGGCGCAGCGGGCGCGGGTGTATACCGCGGTGTATCGCCATGCGCAGCGGCTGCAGCTGGGGGCTGATGCACTGGCCGGTGAGTCGCTCCAGGCACTGTTTGAGGTGGTGATATGATGATGCCTTAGCGCGGTGTCGCTCCGGGCCCTGGCTCGTTGTCGGCCGGGTTGAACCAGTCCTGCTGCCAGGCAATGCCGTCCAGTTTACAGCAGGCACAGGCGGCCAGCCGTTCCACCGGGTCGGCGGTTTGCCAGGCGGCCAGATAACGCAGCAGAATGGCTTCGGCCTGTTGTTGACGCTGATTCCCGGGGTACTGCTTTTCGCTGAGCTTCATTTGTTGTTCTCCCTGTTATCCTGAAATTTTTTCCGACAGTTACAGGCGACACCCACTGGCTGCAAGGGCGATCGAGCGCTGGACTGATGCCGGTCATCATGGGTCCGGTTGAGCTGGACAGGTGCGCCTGAATTCCAGTTGAGTCAGAGATGAACAGCAGACAGCGACGTGCCTGGGAAGCCAGGGAGATGGCCGGGTTAAGTATTCCTCAGGTGGCGGTGGCCCTGGGTAAAAGCCGCAGTACCGTACACGCCTGGGAGGCGAACAGCAGCCCGCGTACCGCTGATGATATTGTCGCCCTGTGCCGGTTGTATGGCATTACCACCGACTGGTATCTGGAGGGGCGGGGGCCGATGCGCCGGCCCCGCACTGTGGCCGGGCAGGAACGGGATAACCTGGTGGCTGCGCTGGAACGGTTAAGTCCGGCGCAGCAGGCAGCGCTGGCGCAACTGGTGCAGACGATGTTGCCCTGACAGAGCCTGGCTGGGCGTTATACCGACTTATCCACGCCGGGCCGGACTTTATACCGGCCCGGCGGGCTTTATACCGGGGTTATACGCCGCGCCAGACAGGGTTACAGATCTTTATACACGGCAATGATTTTGCCGTCAGCAGCGCTGAACAGTGCCTCGACGCCACCGCCGGTGCTCTGGGCACTGGCCCACTGGGCTTCGGTGACAAAATGCAGCAGGGCATCAGCGTTGAGGTGGGTGAGGGCATTGCCATTGCCCTTGAATGTGGCGGCTTCGACCTGGCCCAGGCTGGTGATATCACCGGCGGCAGTGATATCGGTGTCAGTGCTGATAGTGCCACTGGCGTGCAGCGAGCCCTGGCTGATGATTTCGGTGCTGGCCGTCACCGATGGCGCGCTGAGGTTGCCCAGCGCACTGATATTCGCCGCGCTGTGGATATCACTCTGGGCCTGAATCGCACCGTCAGTGCTGATGGTGCCACTGGCGTGCAGCGAGCCCTGGCTGATGATCTCGGTGCTGGCTGTCAGCGATGGCGCGTTAATTGTGCCGGTGCTGTGGGTCTCGCCATTAATCTGCAGACTGATCGGTCGATCAGGGTTGCTGCCGGTCAGTGTCAGGGCATCGGCGCTGAGCATGCCGGTGCCGCTGATATCACCATTGATCTGCAGGCTGATCGGCCGTTCCGGATCACCGCTGCCGTTCAGCGTCAGGGTGTCGGCGCTGATGTTACCGGTGCCGCTGATATCACCACTGATCTGCAGACTGACAGGCCGTTCCGGATCACCGCTGCCATCCAGCGTCAGGGTGTGGCGGTGCAGTTCGGTCGGCAGCTGGCTGTTGTCGGCGTGGCCTTGCAGGTGACTGAAGTCCAGCGTGGCGGGAAGCTGCTCAGTACTGAGCTGGCCGTTGAGATGGTTAAAGCCGACGCCGACCGGGAGCTGGTCCAGGGCGAGGTGGTTATTGAGATGACTGAAGGTCAGGTCATCCGGCAGCTGGCCGCTGCCGAGTTTGTTGCTGATATGGCTGAAGGTCAGATCATCCGGCAACTGTGTGCTGCTCAGTTTGTTGCTGATATGACTGAAAGCCAGATCAGTCGGTAGCTGGCTGCTGCTCAGTGTGCTGCTGAGATGACTGAAGGCCAGATCGTCCGGCAGCTGAGCGGTGGTGGTTTTGCCGGTCAGATGACCGAAGTTCATATCCAGCGGCAGGTGGCTGCTGTTGAGCCGGCCGACGTCAATCTGACTGGCGTTGCTGGCGAAATCGATCAGTGCTTCGAACTGGGTCTGGGTGGGAACATCGCCCGCTTCAAAATACTTTCTGATCTGCTCTTTGGATGCGGTGGTAGCCATGAGGGTTGTCCTTGCTGAGATAATGGGTTGGGTGGGTCCGGTTACAGGCCATCCACAGGGATGGCGGCTGAGATCAGGGGCTGGCCCGGGGTCAGACCACGGCGGGCAGATCGGTGCGCAGGGCCAGCTGCAGTATCTGGTTCCAGGCCTGCTGTCCGGCGGTATTGCTCAGGGCGCCAAACCAGTCCCAGCCCAGCCAGACCACTTCGCCGTCGCCCCAGGGCATATGGCACAGGGCACTGCCAGCGACGTGGTTGTAAATTGACTGGCTGCCGGCAGGCTGGCCGCCGATGATGGCCGCCGTGGCATCCTGGTGAGCCAGGCTGGCCGGTGCGCTGGCGTAGCGCTTGCCATAAACGCGGGTCAGGGTGCCAGCGCCCATGTCTGCCAGCTGCAGGTTCCAGCCAAACAGGCCGTTGAGTAAGGTCATGGTATGACCGGTGTAGCAGCACAGCAGTCGCCCGCCGTTGTGGACATAGTCCCGCAGCAGGGTCCGGCTGGCGGCACTCAGCGCACTGTACAGATCGCCTTTTTCCAGTTCCGGTATCAGCAGGCTGCGGCCGCCCACCAGGGCATCCCCCAGGCCGTTGAGGCTGATATCGGTAAAGGTATGCACGGCCAGCCCGGCGTCGCCGAGCAGCTGCGCCATGTTACTGGCTTCAGCACCGGTTTCGCCCGGTATGTAGTCGACGTAGCTGGTGTTGGCCAGCAGTGCAACCTTGCCGCTGGTCAGGGGCTGTCTCTTATACACATCTGACGCTGCCGACGAAGAGGATA
>CAJXNY010000042.1 GCA_913057435.1 uncultured Oceanospirillaceae bacterium
GAGCCTGAGCCTGAGCCTGAGCCTGAGCCGGAACCCGAGCCTGAGCCTGAGCCTGAGCCTGAGCCTGAGCCTGAGCCCGAACCGGAGCCTGAGCCTGAGCCGGAACCAGAACCCGAGCCGGAACCGGAACCTGAGCCCGAACCGGAACCCGTCGAACTGGATATGGAAGGCAGTGAAGGCAGCGTGAAAGATGTTGGGCTGCTTTCCGCCGCTGATCAGAGTGAGTCCACCTCTGGCAGCTTTACGGTGGTTTCACCAGCCGGGCTTGCCTCGCTAACGATTGCCGGGGTTGAACTCAGTGCAACCGCACTGGCGGCAGCCACCGTACTGGAACCGCTGGAGGTGTTTGATACCGCGCAGCACCAGCTGGTGATTACCGGCTACAACGACACCAGTGGCCAGGTGGATTACAGCTACACCCTGAATACTGCCGTTCAGCATGCGCCGGGGTCTGACCTCAGTGAGGCTGATTTCACCGTGGTTGCACAGGACAGTGCGGGTACTCAGGCGAATGGCGAACTGCTGATCCATCAGATTGATGATCAGCCCGAAATTGGCCAGGTCAGCGAGGCTGTGCTGGATCTGGGGGCGTCAAGCAGCAGTGTCACAACCAGCGGTACCATTGAGTTTGATCCCTCGGCCGATGCGCCGCACAGCTTCAGCTGGGGGGATGTGGAACTGGGGCCGTTGTATCTGTTTGGTGATGCATTAGAGGTGGTGGCAGATGATGCCAGCCGGACGATTACCGCGAAACTCAGTACTGGGCAAACCGCGTTTGAACTGACTGTTAATGAAGCGCTGGATGGTTATGAGCTGACCGCCCGGGCCAGCCTGAAATCCCTGGCCGAGGCTGATATCGGCACTGGGCTGCGGGTGGGTGAAAACAATGCCTATGTGGATAGCCGCACCGGGCCGATTGGCGACCAGGTGCATACCACGATCCTTGGCTACCAGTCTGATGGCAGTGCCTGGCAGATGTCGGAAGTAATCTGGCAGGGCAATCAGATCGGCGTTGAAGACAACCAGCTCGATGCGGGTGAACAGTTAATGATTGACCTGAACCGCCAGGCAAGCCGCTTTGAAGCGGATCTGGCGCTGACCGGGCCGGTCGAACTCAGTTATACCCTGTATGACGAGGTACCGGGTGCTTTGAGCGAGCGAGGTGAAGCAGGCTTTAGCTACAGCGAGCTGCCTGCCGGTGGGGTAACGGGCAGCCTGATCCTTAATCCGGGTGACAACCTGAACATTGAGGCGCTGAGCGAAGGCGTCGACAGTTTTGGCTTGCTGGTACTCAGTGTGGAGCAGGGCAGCCTGGGACTAAACGCTGACAGTATGAGTCTTGAATACCTGTCGGGGGCGTTCAACCTGCCGATCAGCGCAGACTTTACCGTGACCGACAGTGATGGTGATCCGGCTGACGGCACGATTAATGCCCGGATTGACGGGCATGATCAGCGTGATAATAACAACGAGGTGGATGAACTGGGTAACGAGATTCCCGGTGGTGAACGTGATGATCTGCTGTGGGGGACACCGGATGCTGATGTCTTCGAGTGGCAACTCAGTGATGTTGGCAGCCCGGGTGCGCCGCTCTCTGATCTGGTGATCGCCTTTGACACCCGGCCGGTCGCTGAAGGCGGTGATGCACTGGATATTGCAGCATTGCTCGGTGATGGTGAAGTGACCGATTACCTGCACTTCCAGCTACATAATGACGACACTCTGCTGTTTATCAGTAGCCAGGGCGGCTTCGCTGATGGCTTTGACAGTGCGCAGATTGATCAGACGATCCACCTGTCCAATGTGGACCTGGTGACGGCGTATACCGATGCCGGTAGCCAGATGGTCGATCAGACGGCGCTGATTAATGATCTGATGCAGCAGGGTAAATTGATGACTGACTGAGGGAGATGCCCCGGATGGCCTATGTAAAACGGGATGATGAAGGACGGGTAGTGGCTGTCAGCGAGCAGCCACTGGAGGGTTTTGAGCCGCTGCGCGCCGCAGCGGACATTGATGTGGCAGCTTTTATGGAACGTATTGAGCAGGTGCAACAGGCACTGGCCAGCAGTGACAGTGAGTTTGTGCGGGTGATTGAGGATCTGGTGACCTTGCTGGTTGAGCAGAATCAGATCCGCTTTACCGATCTGCCAGAGGTGGCCCAGCGTAAGATGCTGGACCGCCAGCAGCTGCGTCAGTCAATGCACAATACTTTGCAGCTGCTGCCAGATGAGGATGATATGGACGGCTTGATCTGAGCCCGATCGCTACACTGAGTCGGTGTGTCTGGCTTCGTTGAACAGCGGGCCAGTACCGCCATCAATCCCCAGTGCCAGCAGTTGCTGCCACTGGTTTTCGGTTGTTACCTGTTCGGCCAGTACGATCATACCCAGCCCATGCAGGGTTGAACATATGCCCTGAATAAACGGTTTAATCTCAGTTTCTTCGCCTAGCTGGCGGATAAAACTGCCATCAATGCGGGCATAGTCCAATCCGCTATCGGCCAGTTTACCCAGCGGGGCCAGTTGCTGGCCCAGGTGCTTGAGGCCGACTTTGCAGCCAAGCTGTTTCAGCCGGATGCAAAGCTGGCGCAACTGGGCGAGGTAGAGAAATGCATCGTTGCAGGCAAACTCCAGCCGCAGGTTATGCCGTGACTCCGGGGCGTTGTTGAGCTGGAGTAACAGTTGTTCAGCACGCTCAGGCTCACGGAGCACGGCAGCGGACAAACTGATCGCCAGTGGGCGGGTAGAGCTGGCCAGCCGATGCAGGGCTTCGGCCACCACGACCTGATCCAGCCGGTGACACCAGCCCATCTGACGCAGGCTGGTGAGAAAAACAGCAGCAGACAACGAAGGGCCGCTATCGCTTTTCAGTCGAGCGCAGGCGTCCAGATGACTGAGCTGACCCTGATGGTTAACCGTGGGGAAATACTGTAACTGAATCCCTCTGTTGCTCAGCGCATCATCCAGCCGCCGTTGCCAGGGCTGCTGCTGCATGGGGGTGTGTAACGATGCGGTCTGAACGGTGAAGGAAGAAGTGCCAGAGGGCTGTAGCTTGAGGCAGCCGTTTAATGAGCCGAGCAGTTTCCCCGGGTTGTCACCTGCCCGACACGGAGAGGCAACGCAATGCAGGTTTATTGTTTCACTAAAGGACTGTCGGCTGACGGTTTTCAGCAACGCCTGGTAGATGGTATTCCCCAGCTGTTCGACCTGGTAATAACCGGGGATGACTAACAGCAGGTCCGAGCCATTAAGGCGGCCTGCCAGCCGCTCATCAAACTGGCGGGACTCACTACTGAGGGTGCGGGCCAGTTTTTTCAGCAGATAATCGACCTGCTGGCGGCCCTGATCCTGGTTCAGCTGGGCCAGTTGCTGCACCTGTATCAGCATAATTGTGCCGGCGGCGCTGGCGTCATTACGGGCCAGTAAGGCATGCAGTTGTGCCAGGCAGGGCTGGCGTTTCATCAGACTGGTCAGGCCGTCGTACTGCATTTTCACTCGCCAGCTATCCAGCCGCATGGTTTCGTCGTCGACCATCCGTTGCACGTGTCGGGTCAGGGTGTTCATCGCCAGTACAATGTCTTTGAATTCCTGGGTATCAGGCTCTTTGCTGGTGATGAAACGACGTTCGGTGATGGCGTGTGCCTGGGTGACCAGGTTGTCCAGAGGCCGGGTGATCAGTCGCAGCAGGGTTGAGCCAATTATCCCACAAACGGACGCGACCAGCATGAAATAGCTAAGTAGCTGAACACTGCTATTCCACAGTGCATCGTAGGCGACCTGGGTGTGACTGGCGACGGTCAGGGTCCCGATTTGCTGCCAGCCATCACTGACTTTGGCACTGCCGGTGGCCGGATTGATGGGGAAAAACTGTGCCAGCCAGGTGGGGTGAGTCTGTTGTGGGCCTGGCTGTGTGTGCTCCGCAATGATGCTGCCGTCGGGCGCGGTCAGCCGGATAAATTGATAGTGTCCGGTATCAAACTGGGCGGAAATCAGCAGTTGGCGCGACAGGGCGTCTATCTGAGGCGTGCTTAACAGCAGGCCCAGAGTGGTCGCGTTGTCGACGTTTTTCAGTTCGAGCTGCTGCTCAAAGTATTGCCTGCTAGACAGGTTACTCAACACAAAGCTGCCAGCGAAAGACAGCAACATAATTAATCCGATGGCTATCCACAGCCGTTTGTACAGAGACATCCACAGCCCCTTTCAATGGCTTATCTTGGTAGGTACACCTTTTCCTGTTGCATTCGCTGTAAAACTGAACGCCAGCGGGAAAGGTGTGCTTCAGGTGAGCGCGTGGTTTTATCGCCCTCAACCCATAGCCCTTCACTGTTAAAACTGAACAGTGGAATCAGGTCGGGCCGTCGTGAGGCAGGTTGTATCTCTGTGATCAGGTTATCCAGGATCAAAGGTTCTGCGCTGTTCTCAGGGTAGTACGCTAATACCATATGCGCTTGTTGTAACGGCCCCCCGGGAAGCCCACTGACAGCTTTGACATAGACCAGCCGCAATTGTTTCGCCGGGATGCCGCTTTGCAGCAGGGTCATATATTTGGCGATGGAGAAATCTTCACAATCACCGGCGGCCCGCAGTAACGTTTCTCGCGGAGTTGCCCAGTAATCGACCTGCTGCCATGCCTCAATATCACTGACAAAGCTTATCTGCTGGTTAAAAAATCGGTTAATGCGGCGTAATTTTTGCCGATCGCTCAATGGGTGGCTGCTGCCAATTAGCTGCTGCCACCGCGCCAGCAGGCGGTTATCCATAGCGATGTGATCAGAGGCCAGGGCATGCAGCGAGAGTGACAGCAGGGCATAGACGATAAAACAGATTATCAGGCCAGAGAGACGCCGCCGATTCCTTGCAGCTTTTACGGCGGTTAACAAACGACTGGACTCACGGTTGCACTCACATCGACTAAACAGGGCATCCTTCTGAGTGTAGCGGGCTCTGCCGATGTTGCTGGATGGCTGCGGGCTGTGATAACTGAACGCATAGAACGTACCCAATTTTTAAGTGGTACTTTAATGGAATGACAAATTAACTCAGTGGTCTACCTTTATGTAACACCTGAAACAGCCTGCGCAATGATAGCTTGAACCAGTGGAGCTGTTAAACGGCGTGGATGCTGACGAACGCTAAGGCCGAATCACACAATAATAATGATTCGCACGGTAGCAGGAGCGAGACCATGAGTAAGCGTTGTAAATGGGGACTCTACGGGTTGAGCCTTTTCGGGCTTTGCTCATCATTAACCGTGGCAGCACCGGTTACCTCACTCGATGAGGCTGTAAATCTGGCAATTACCCAGAACCCGGAGGTGAAAGCCAGCTGGCACAGTTTTGAAGCGGCGGTAGACGCAGTGCGGGCTTCAGAAGGG
This sequence comes from uncultured Oceanospirillaceae bacterium, assembly GCA_913057435.1. Taxonomy (GTDB): domain Bacteria; phylum Pseudomonadota; class Gammaproteobacteria; order Pseudomonadales; family Balneatricaceae; genus Marinobacterium_C. The sequence goes on from CAJXNY010000042.1 coordinate 5,377, forward strand.
GGCTACTATCCACGGGTGGACCTGGAAGCCAGCGCCGGACATGAACGCCAGGACCCGAACAACTTGCCAGATTTTTCCTATGATCCCTGGCGTGCTCAATTATCGCTGACTCAGATGCTGTTTGACGGCTTTGAAACCCGTTCGCTGGTCTCGCGTTTCAACCATGAGCGTAAGCGACTTTACTACACCTTCAGGCAGGAGTCTGAAGAGGCGGCACTGGAGGCGACCCGTGCTTACCTGGATGTACGCCGGTTTCAGAAACTGCTGGAGCTGGCCAAAGAAAACTATATCCAGCACCGTACCATTTATCGTGATATTGAGAAGCGAGCCAGCGCCGGTGTTGGCCGTAAAGTGGATGTAGAGCAGGCCAGTGCACGACTGGCACTGGCTGAAACAAACCTGCTGACTGAAGCGACCAACCTGCATGATGTTTCTGCCCGTTTCCAGCGGGTGGTGGGTGAACTACCCGCTGAGCAACTGGCTGAACCGGTGATCAGTGCCAGCACGATACCGCCAGCCTCAACCGACGCACTGGGTGTCGCCTATGCACAAAGCCCGAGATTATTAACGGCGGTGGAAAATACGCAGGTGGCACAGGCCGCCCGCGAAAGTCGTGATGCCCCGCTAAAACCACGGCTGGATCTGCGGTTGCGCCATGAGCTGGAAGATGACACCGATGGCGTGGCTGTCCGGCGTGATACCTCGGCCATTGAATTGTTGCTCAGTTATAACCTCTACCGGGGCGGTGCCGATAAAGCCCGTATTCGTGAAGCTGACCATTTGCTGGCGGAGGCGTTTGAGCTGCAGCGTAAAGCCTGTCGGGATGTGCGTCAGGAGCTGGTGATTGCCCATAACGATATTGGCAGCATCACTGAGCAGCTGCGTTACCTCAATCGCAATCAGCTGGCGGTGGGCAAAGCCCGTACCCAGTACCGCAAACAGTTTGATATTGGTAAACGCACGCTGCTTGATCTGCTGGATACCGAGAACGAATATTTTGATGTGCGGCGTAGCTATATCACCAGCCAGCACAATCTGCTGTTGGCCCAGTCGCGCACCCTGGCGGCGATGGGGACTCTGGTGAATCGCTACCAACAGGGCTCTGGCGGATTAAGCGATGGCACAGCGGTTCCTGCTGCCAGTCAGGCTCCGAATGGTCGCTGTCCGCAGGAAGCCCTGCCAATGATGTCTGCGTTTGATAAACAGGCGCTGCTGGCCAGTGTGCTGGATGAGCCGGACTTCCGTGATATCGGCAATAACAAACTGGCATTCCGGATGAATGCGCACTTTGGTTATGACTCGGTGAAACTGAATAACCGCTATGAGCCGGATATCAGCCGGGCAGCCCAGTTCCTGCAGCGTTACCCACGGGTAAACGCAACCATTGAGGGGCACACCGATGATCGCGGCAGTGACCGATATAACCGTGAGCTGTCTGAACGCCGGGCTCAGGCCGTGTTCCAGCGACTGGTCAAACAGTATGGGATTGCACCCGAACGGCTGAATGTGAAGGGTTACGGTGAAAGCCGACCCATGGCCACGAACACAACCAAATCGGGCCGGGGGCTGAATCGTCGGGTTGATCTGGTGATTGAAAAGCCTCGTTCACTGGAGCAACGCGAAGCATCCCGTTCAGCTGAGCTGACAGAGCCGCTGGCGAAAACCTGACAGTTCTGGCACAGAGTGAAAATCAACGGGTATAGACCTTTGGCCTGGCGGGCCTGCCTCTCTGGCAGGTCTGCTCTATATTCCATTAGTCGCGTTTTTCATTAAAACGGCGGTTTTCTTTTGGCTGGGCGACCTGGGTTCTACTAAAGCATGAACAGTTTCGACTATAATCGCCGGCGTTAGTAACAACTGTTGCTAATGTCTGTGGTAATAGCCTGATGTTGGCCAGTGCCGCAAGCCTGATAACAACAAAAAAAGAACTGTTCCTCTATGCATACCTTTCTGCTTTGCCTGATCGCGCTGGCATTTGTCCTGATCGTTATCGAAGATATCGTTCATATTAACAAAGCCAAATCCTCATTATTTCTCGGTACGCTGGTCTGGATACTGGCGTTTATCTTCCCGGAACCGGGTGCCACGCCGGCAATTATTCAGCATAGTCTGAATGAAAACCTGCTCGATATTGCTACCTTGTGGCTGTTCCTGATGGCTGCGATGACGTTTGTTGCCTACCTCAACCAGCAGGGCCTGATTACTCAGCTGGTGTATCGCATGCTGCCACGGCAGATGACTCAGAAACGGCTGATGGTCATGGTGGCGCTGCTGGCATTACTGTTCAGTTCGCTGGCCGACAACATCACCGCCTCGCTGATTATGCTGTCACTGCTGTCTTCATTGAAATTACCGCCAAAAGACACGCTGAAGTTCGCCGCATTGCTGGTGTTTGCAGTGAACTCGGGTGGGGTGGCGCTGATTACCGGTGATGTCACCACGCTGATGATATTTCTGGCAGACAAGGTCACGATTACCGATCTGTTCTTCCTGATTCCTGCTGCCCTGGCGGGTATTGCAGTGTTGCTGTTGGTGATGATGCGCGGCTGTGAAGGCGAAGTCACCATGCCGCGTTTCCGCCGGCCTATTGCACCGGGCGATAAGGTGATGGGCGGACTGTTTGTGCTGACCATTGTCTCAACTCTGGGGCTGAGTGTGGCCTATCGAGTACCGCCGGTACTGACCTTTCTGTTTGGCCTGTCGCTGATGTTTCTGGTGTACCACTTCCTTCAGCAGCAGCGTACCGAGCGGGACCATATTCTGGAATTTGTGCGTGATATTGAGTTTGATACCCTGCTGTTCTTCCTCGGTGTATTACTGCTGGTGGGAATGCTCAAAGAACTGCACGTACTGGACCAGTTGCCAGAGCTGTACTCGGTGATGCCAGTGTGGGCCGCGAATTACTTTGTTGGCCTGTTGTCGGCCATGGTGGATAACGTGCCACTGACCGCTGCAATTCTGAAATCCGGCGTTGAAATGAGCACTGCAGACTGGCTGGGCCTGACCTACGCAACTGGCGTGGGTGGTTCGTTGCTGATTGTGGGCTCTGCGGCCGGTGTTATCGCCATGAGCAAAATCAGTGAACTTACCTTCCTGACCTATATGCGCTTTTTCCACTATCTGCTGGTGGCTTATACCGCAGGCTTTGCCATGGTCTGGCTGATCGGGCGATTGTTCTTCTGAGTGAAATGGGATCGCCCGCGATAGCCCGTTGCTGATTGGTTGTAAACCGCGCCTCAGGAAATGGATGACACTCAGTCCTCTCAATCCTGGAGCACGGGGCTGACATCATCGGGCCACGGGGCCTGCTGAACGTACTGCTGCAGATATGCCGATAGTTGTGCGGCAGCCGGGCTGGGGGAGCGTCCCCGGCGGCTGATGATATTTATCTCCCGCTCAATCACCGGGGCTGCCAGCGGTATAAAGTGCAGTGACGAAAACGATGCAGTCGCGGCCGCCAGCGCTGGCAGCACCGCAATCCCGATTCCCGCTTTAACCAGCTCTGCCAGCCCGGCAGGGTTGGAGACTTCCAGTAAAGGCCCATCCAGCTTCAATCCCGTCGGCATCGACGCAGGCATACGGGATAACTGCGCCCGGATACCGGTGTCGTTGGTCAGGTAGATCAGCTGATAGTCGGACAGATCTTCCCAGCACAGTGAATCGCTTTCCAGCAGGGGGTGGCCATCCGGTAACACCGCACCATAACGGTCCTGCAAAATGGGCTGGTAGTTCAGTTCCACATGATGGCTGTGATTACCGCCGATGCCGAAATCCATCTCATTATTTAACACTCGCTGCTCGATCCCTCCGGCACTGTCATCGCGCAGATGAATACCTACCGCCGGGTGCTGTTTATGGAAACGGGCGATCACCGGTGGTAGCAGCTGGCTGAGTACAGAGGGGGAGGCAGCGATGCCGACCTGACCCGACTGGCCTGCCGCAATCGCCTGCAGATCACTTAATGCGGTATCAAAATTGGACAGTAAACCACGGGCAACGGGCAGAAAGCGCTCACCCTCGGCGCTGAGGTAAACCCGGCGTGTGGTGCGATCAAGCAGCACCAGCCCGACCTGTTCCTCCAGCTGTTTAATGGCAGCCGTTAATGTGGACTGGGTCAGGTGCAGCTGGGCGGCGGCCTGGGTAAAGCTGCCGCATTCGGCAACGGCCACAAAGGCCCGCAGGTGGCGAATCGAAAGGTTATGCATAGTCGAGGGTTCGGCCGTTAAATGATGCGTTGCACCAATTATCGTTAAAAACGATTAATTAATCACTTTTTATCATTTGTGTAATAAATCGAGCTTCTGCATGATGGCGGCCATCATCCGGGTGGCGCCATCTGACTGTCACAGATTGCCAGCGGGCCTGGGCCTGCTGTACTGACCACCCCATAAGAATAGCTGAGAAGAGATCGCCGTTATGATTCCTGTAATAACCATCGAAGATACCGTACAGCAGCAGTATCTGGACTTTATCGACGCGCTGAACCAGGCGGGCTTTGCAGGTGATCTCAACGCCGACTACGCCAACCGCATCACTCTGGCCACGGATAACAGTATCTACCAGATGCTGCCCCAGGGCGTGCTGTACCCGAAAACCCTGGATGATCTGACCCTGATCGCCCGGCTGTCGAGTGATCCGCATTTTGCTGAGATCGGCCTGAGCCCACGCGGTGGCGGCACGGGCACCAATGGTCAGTCACTGACGGATGGCCTGATCGTGGATGTGTCCAAACACATGAACCAGGTACTGGAAATCAACGCTGAACAGCGCTGGGTGCGGGTGCAGGGCGGGGTGGTGAAAGATCAGCTGAACGCGGCACTGAAGCCTTACGGGCTGTTTTTCGCCCCGGAGCTGTCGACCAGTAACCGTGCGACTGTTGGCGGGATGATCAATACCGATGCCAGCGGCCAGGGCTCGGTGCTATACGGTAAAACCCGTGACCATGTGCTGGCGCTGAAAACTGTATTCCTGGACGGCACCGTGTGGGAGTCCCAGCCGATTGAACAGGCTGAACTGGAACAGATCCAGCAGCGTGATGACCGGGTCGGTGAAGCACATCGGCTGGTGGATCAGATCTTCAATGAGAAGAAAGAGCTGATTGATGCCAAATTTCCTAAGCTGAACCGCTGTCTGACCGGTTACGACCTGGCCCATATCCGCGATGAACAGGGCCGCTTTAACCTCAACTCGGTGCTTTGTGGCGCGGAAGGCTCGCTGGCGTTTATCGCCGAAGCGAAACTCAACTGTCTGGCGATTCCTAAGTTCTCCGCGCTGGTGAATATCAAGTACGACAGTTTTGAAACCTCACTGCGTGATGCCAAGGCACTGATGGACTGGGGCCCGACCTCCATCGAAACCATCGACTCCAAAGTTCTGAACCTGGCAATGGGCGATATCGTCTGGGATACGGTGGCAGATTACTTCCCGCACAACGACGGTGAGCCGGAGATCAGCGGTATCAACCTGGTGGAATACACCAGCGATGACGAAGCCAGCCTGCAGGCGGCGGTGATAAAACTGACTGATCATCTGAGTGCGGTGTCTGGCCAGGCCGGTAAAAGTTTTGGTCATACCGTGGTGTATGGCGGTGCTGAGATTGGCAAAGTCTGGGCGATGCGTAAAAAAGCGGTGGGCCTGCTGGGCAACGGCAAAGGTCAGGAACGGCCGATTCCGTTTGTGGAAGACACCGCCGTCCCTCCGGAAAATCTCGCCGACTTTATTATGGAATTCCGCGCGGTGCTGGATGCCCATGATCTGCCATATGGCATGTTTGGTCATGTGGATGCCGGTGTACTGCACGTGCGCCCGGCCATTGATATGAAAGATGAAAGCCAGGCCGCGATGATCCGCACCATCACCGATGAGGTGGTCAAGCTCACCCAGAAATACAAAGGGCTACTGTGGGGTGAGCACGGTAAAGGGGTGCGTTCTGAATATTCACCGGAGTTCTTTGGTGAGCTGTACGTGGAGTTGCAGCGGATCAAAGGCTGTTTTGACCCGCGTAACCAGCTTAATCCAGGCAAAATCGCCACGCCGCTGATCGGCGACGCCGAGCTGCTGAAGATCGATGGTGTGCCGACCCGTGGCGATCATGACCGCCAGATCGATGCTAAAACCCGCCAGTACTACGATGCGGCGATGTTTTGTAACGGTAACGGGGCCTGCTACAACTACGATCCCAAAGACGCCATGTGCCCAAGCTGGAAGGGCACCCGTCAGCGGATTCACTCCCCTAAAGGACGCTCGTCGCTGGTACGTGAGTGGACCCGACAGATGAGCCTCAACGGTGTGGATCTGGTAACAGAGTCTGCCAAAGTACGCGCCGCCGGCGTCACGGGTTTTGTCGCCAGCTTACCGGGCCGGATCAAAAACACCCTGGCCAAACGCCGTGGCGAATATGACTTCTCCCATGAGGTGCAGGATGCGATGGCGGGTTGTCTGGCCTGTAAATCCTGTGTGGGTCAGTGCCCGATCAAGGTGAATGTGCCGGAGTTTCGTTCTCGCTTTATGGAGGTGTACTACAGCCGTTATTTGCGCCCCGCCAAGGATTATATGATCGGCGGGCTGGAATACATGATTCCGTATCTGGCGAAATTTCCGCAGCCGTATAACTGGGCGATGGAAAACCCGACCCTGGGCAAGTTACTGGGGCGTTATGCTGGAATGGTTGATAGCCCGAGTATCTGCACCAACAGCCTGAAAGCGGCGCTGGATGAACGGGCGGTGGATTTTGCCGATGCGGCGAAAATACGCGCGCTCAGTGTGGAGCAGCGAGCCGATACTGTGGTGATTGTGCAGGATGCCTTTACCAGTTACTTCGAGAGCCAGCTGGTGGTGGATGTGATCGATATGCTGGAGCGACTGGGCTTCAATGTGCTGGTCGCCCCGTTTATGCCTAACGGCAAGCCGCTGCATGTACATGGTTTCCTCGGTGCATTTGAAAAGGTCGCTAACCGTAATGCGGCGATGCTGAATCAGATCGCTGCTGCCGGTGTGCCACTGATTGGGATCGACCCATCAATGACCCTGACTTACCGCTCAGAATATGCTTCGGTGGTTAACGGTAAACTGCCGGAGGTGCAGCTGATTCAGGAATGGCTGGCACAGCGCAATGACAAACTCAGCGCCTACACCGAGCGTGAACCCGACCGCGCATTCAAACTGCTGTCCCACTGTACGGAACGGACCAACGCTGCGCCGAGCATCAAAGACTGGCAGGCGGTGTTCAGTGGTCTGGGCCAGAGTCTCACGCCGCTGGCGGTGGGCTGTTGTGGTATGTCGGGCACCTATGGCCATGAAACGGGCAACGTAGATACCTCAAAAACCATCTACGAGCTGAGCTGGTCTGAAGTGGTTAACGACCCGGCCAATGCGGGAAAACTGGTGGTGTCGGGCTATTCCTGCCGTTCTCAGGTGAAACGCCAGGACAAACAGGCGTTGCCGCATCCGTTACAGGCGCTACTTGAGCTGACCCGCAACTGAGGTCTACCTTAAATATGACGATACCTTGCGAATAACGGTCGATCTCCCAAACGCTTCTGCAGCACAACAGTCTGCGGAAGCGTTTTTCGTTTTACTCGGCATAGCATGGCGGGTGCCGAAAGGGGTTACCCCTGAACCAGCTCAGAGACCAGTCGTCTTGGCCCATGAGGTGTAGGCTCAGCTCTGCCCAGCCGGAACAGCATTTGCACAGTATCCTGCGCATTAATACCAAAGGTTTCTTTGAACTCAGCCTGCAAGGGCAGCATCGCCGGGTATTCCTGTAACACCTGGCTCATCGGGTGCTGAGCCAGCCCCATCGCTGTGGTTTTCAGATTGAGGCGGCAATAATCATGGCCCGCTTTAACCTGATCAAGCCGACTGTTACCGGTTGATGTTATCCAGCCGAAGGTGGCCGTTGAGGCGGCTGTTTTGCGGGTCATCGCTACGGCCTGTTCGCCAAAATCTGTCGGGTCCGCTTCTGCGCTGTTCCGTGACAGGAAAAAGGTCTCGATGAGGCGTTTTTTAAAGCCACTGACACCGGCCTGCGCGATGCCAAATCCATCCCGGTACTGTTTAACCTCATCCTCATCAAAGCGGAACATGGCGATGGTTTCATCATCGCGGGCTCTGTCACCGACTTCGATCTGCATCCCTTCTGTCAGAATTTTCTCGAAACTTGACTGGGCCTGTGGGCCACTGACAAGGCTCAGTGGGCGGTCGTTTTGTGTGCCGTGGAACGCCTGCAGTGTGTTGATCTCATCGGCTGTCAGGCTGCGGTTGTCATATTCCCGCTTATTGGAGTGTCGTTTTAACAGCTGATCGAAGAGTGGATCGACAGCGATGTCTGGCTGTTCGACCAGTTCGACAGACGCAACCGGCTTGTGCAGCAGTTCGGTATTGCTATACATGTCCTGAGGAAAGTAATCGAAACGGACCTGGTGGCCCAGCCCGGAGGCGGCAATGGCCAGTGTTTCCAGAAAGGTGCCCTGGCCAATATGTATCTGCCGGTAATAAGGATCGGTCGCGGGCAACAGGCGCTCCGGGTCCACGTAGAGATCAAAGCTACGAGGGCCGGTGAGATTGATTATCCAGGGCTGTTTGTTGTGTGGGTTCGGGCTGAGTATGGCGTAGGACAACACTTTCAAGCGGATGTCCTGTTCTGCCGGGTTTGGGCCATTCCAGCCATATATATCGGAAGAGGCTGTGTTGCCACTACAGCCGACAATAGAACTACTCAGCGCAAGAGACCCCAGGCCCAGGCCGGTAAGCTTGATAAAGTTTCGACGGTTCATAGTGACTTCCTCATTCATAAACTGATGCATGACTATGCATTCCATGGAATGTACAATATATTCCACAGAATGTTTCTGCAAGATTATTTTGCACAGTGAGGAAATCTACGTTGAAAAACAGAGAGCAGACAGAGGTCCAGCTGATGGTGAAGTTAGGTATCGTCCGGCAGTTAATGAGCACCCGTGAAGCAAAGTTGTTCGCGAATGCGCAGCTGACGCCGTCTCAGTTTGGTGTACTGAACCACTTCACCCATAACCCGCGCCGCAGCTGGACTGTGACCGAGCTGGCAGAGGTGATGGAGATGAACCAGCCGGGTATTACCAAAATTATTACCGTCCTGCTGGGGCAGAACTTATTACTGTCGATACCGGATGCGACAGACAAACGACGGCGCTATCTGAAAATCACTGACCAGGGGCTTAAACTCTGCGGTGATACGCTCGAATCTCTGTTGCCTGATATATCGCATGTGTTTAGCGACTGGGACAATGACTCGCTCGCACAGATGCATCAGCATATGGAAACGCTGATGCGCTGGCTGGATGAGCATCGTGATGATATCCGCAAGGTTTGAACAGGCCTCATCGGTTCTCAGTCTGTTCTGAATGTTATTTGGACAACTCAGTCATACGAAGTCTGTTGCAAGCCATAGTTTAATTCGCGGCTATGCTGAGCGGGACTCGTTTGCATCAAGGCTCGCCTGGAAGGGCTAAAGCCTGCTTCAGGTGATTTGTAGGCAGGTACATGAATGCCGAAGATACCTTCGAGCTTTGTCGGTAAATTTATACGTTAATTTAAAACACTCGATTTAATTAGTCGTATGTTCACTTCTGAATTTCGCTTGAATGTTTTTTGCAAGTGTTTGTTGTGTTTTACGTTTGATTTTGGTCATTAAATGTTATTGGGGTTTATAATTAGATTTACCTAGTGGTTCGTATTTAAACTATGGTCGGTAGGTGTGTTTAGTTGTTATGTGTAAATCTTTGTGATTATATATCGGTAGGTGAGGCGAGAGCTTTAGCAATTATATCGATAATATCGATGATGTTTTTTCGTTTTTTAAGCCAGTGTTAGTCGATATGTTTTTGGCTATCTGCCATTTTCATAAGATCGCTCTCGGTTGATGAAATGGAGTTTTTAAGATGGATCAGTTTTCTGCACTGCTTCAACGTCGTTGTAAACAAACAATGCTTTCGTCCTCGTTAGAATCAAACTCTGCCCCCGAGTTTATCTATCAATATAAAGAAGTTGATAGGACGTATGGGACACCTGAATATGTGAATGAGGGTGTGTTTAATAAAACAACAACACCATGGCTAAATTCTTATAGTTCTATTCCAGCATCAATGCTCTGGACTCCGGCAGATCTTGCATCTATGGATGCTCGCACCCAACAGGTAAATAAAAATAATGAACTCGCTGAAGAGCGAGTGCCTGGGCAGACGTATAGCGGTACGATTGAGGAACAAGTGCTACAGCGCTTTTCAAAGGGCTTCTTTAATGCAGAAGCCGCCCCTTTCAAGACAGTACCCGCGATGACAGAACACTGGATTGCTGACGATCGTGAGTTTGCACGCCAGCGGATGGGGGCGAATAACCCAAATGTAATACGTAAATTTGGTGTGGCAGGTTCTGATGATAACCTGGCGGCTATGCTGGCTGACAGTAACGGCGCTAAAGATATGTCTGCTTTAACGGCACAGCTGGAGCAGGCTGAACAAGATGGACGGTTATTTATTGCTGACTATCGTGATGTTTTAGGTAAAGTCGAAACTATTCGAGTTGATCAGTATTTTACAGTGCCTATGAGCCTGTTTATATATAATTCTGAAGATCAGGTTATGGATACCGTCGCAATACAACTAAGACGGGGAGAGTATTGGTTTGCACCGGCCGATGCAGATAACGCCTGGCTATTAGCTAAGCTATATGCCGCCTCAGCCGATTCTCAATGGTGGTATTCCGGGGCCCATTTATTTAACACCCATAGTATCGATATGGTTTTTGGTATCGCGGCATTAAATGTATCTATGCCTGATACTCATCCTGTCTACCAGCTTGTAAAGCCTAATATCAAAAAAGTTTTTGATATTAATACGGCTATTTATAATATGGAATTGCCCTCGGGTGACCCTAAGCCACTTTATAATAAAGGTGGCGACGTTGATAAATATCTGCCGACAGGGCGGATTGGTGTGTATGAAATAATTAATGCACTGTATGAAAACTATAGCTTTGATGAACAGGCCTTTCCAGCTTTAATGAGCAGCCGGGGTATGGATCGAGCCTCCATGCCTGCCTCCTTCCCTTACCGTGATGATGGCGAGCTCTGGTGGGGGGCTGTCAGTAATTTTATTGATGAATTTGTTGATGCAACCTACGCCAGTGATGCCGAGGTTGCTGCTGATTCGATGCTCAATGACTGGCTGAGTGTGACAGAAAGTGCCTTCAACCATGATGGTATTACTCGGCTTGTCGTTTTTAACCAGACGCGGGCCCGATTGAAAGAGCTACTGACAAACCTGTATTTTCTGACCACGGTTCAGCACACCGGGGTTAATAATACGATGTTTGATGGGCTTGCACTGGTGCCTAACGGTACCTTTGCAATGAAAGCGGCTGCCCCATCCCATGCTGATGGTATTACCGATAGCACGGTACTGAATGCACTACCGGACCCGCAAGATGCAACCGATCGCGCCACTATTTTATGGCAGATCACTTTTGTGATGAACGGTACAGCAACCGTTGACTATCTCGCCTCAACCGTTGTTTACACCTTTGATGCGGGCTCCCCTCAGCAGCAGGCCGTTGATAATTACTACAGCGCCCTGCAGGCCATGCAGTCCCAGCTTGAAGATAAGCGAGCAACACGAGTTGCGCTCTACCAGGCACAAAACCCGGGTGTAACCGACGTACCCAACAGTGTTGCCTACACCTATCTTGATGTGGCTAAAGTGATGGCCTGTATTCAGATTTGAGTGACACCTCCTCGTACTTGCCTCACCTGGAGTGAGGCTTTCTGCAGCGGGCTCTGAGCCCGGCTGTAGATCCAGCCGATCAGATAAGGCCGTGCTCAATATGTGCGGCTAACGACAGGACGTAGAGATGAACCATCATTTAAATAAGCAGCAGTTCAATGACGAATTTCGTACACCGGAGGTTGTTATTGATGCTGAAGGACAGTCGTATGCGACGCGTGGGTTAGTTGCAAATACGCAAGGGGCGGCGACGGTTCCACAGGAAATTGTAGCCAGTTACCTGAATAAGCGGCTGTACGAAATCGGTGTTCGTCATGTATTTGCCATTCCGGGGGACTACATAGCGGAATGGGTTGAAACGCTTGATATGCCTGACTATAACCCCGATGGATTGATACGCCAGCATCCTAATAATGAGATGTGTGCAGGTTACGCTGCAGATGGTTATGGCCGTTCAGGCAATGGAAAAGTGGGCTGTGTCGCGTTTACCTACGGTGTGGGAGCCTTGAATTCAGTCAATGCAATCGCTGGGGCGTTTGTGGAGAACGTTCCCGTTATCATGATTAACGGTACACCGTCGCGGGCACAGTTTAATTCCCAGCGTGATCAGGGAATACTCTGGCATCATATGTTTGATGGTTCCGGCACTGATAAACGGGTACTGGAAAATGTCACTGAGATGGCCGTAACCATTGATAACCCTGCCACAGCACCGGCGCTGATTGATACGGCGTTGCGTACCTGCATTACAGAAAGTAAGCCTGTGTATATCGAAATCGCAGTCGGTATGGAGTTTATGCCATGCGAGCCTGTCCCGGCCACACCGTTAGTCGCGGTGCCCGTACCGCAGGCAGAAGCAACGTTGAATCAGGCTGTTGAAGCTGTTTATGCTCAACTGCAAAGTGCTGAATCTCTGATTGTCATGGGCGGTGTGGAAATTGCGCGGGCAGGCATACAGGATGATTTTAAAACGCTGGTTCAGGCGCTTAATGCTCCCTATATGTCCAGCTTGCTGGGTAAATCTGTGTTGAGCGAATACGATACTGATATTAACTTTTCTGGGGTATTTAACGGTAAAAACTCGCAGCAGAATGTTCAGGATCTGGCATTGAAGTCTGACTGTATTCTCAACATTGGTGTGGATGCGACGGACTTTAATCTATCGGGCCTAGTGAATGCTGATTCTCCTGTTGGAACGCCATTACCGACCTTGCTGTCAGCGACTCGAGGTGCAATAAAAGTCAGCTGTAATGACGGCTGCAACCCGGATCTTTACTGGGGTGATATTCAGGTCAGCCAGTTTGTACCGGCACTGCTGGCTAAAATTCAGGGGGCCTGGACTCCGCCTGTGAATGACTATCCTCAACTGGTGGGCTCTCCCTGGGATATTCCAGAGCCAGATCAGGGTGAACTCTCAGCCGCGATCACCTGGGACTCATTCAAGCAATACCTTCACCACCATATGATGGAAGAAGGTGATGTGTTGTTGGCAGATACCGGCCTTACTTTCTACGGGATGCAGAATGTAAAAGTTGCCAGTAATGGCTATGTTGCTCAGCTGTCCTGGGGTTCTATTGGCTACTCGGTGGCTGCAAACTATGGTGTCGGGCTTTCTTTGCGTGACTCTGGTTCCAGTAACCGTGCGATTACCGTCAGTGGAGACGGTGCGTTCTCAGAGTCTATCAATGCGTTAGGTACCATAGCCCAGCTTGACCTGGGCTCTATTGTTTTTGTGATGAATAACAAAGTGTTCGCCATTGAACAATGGCTGGTTGATCCAACGGTCTATGCCGATGGCTCAACGAAACCCTTCCTGCCACTGTGTGAAATACCTCAGGGTGAGATCTGGGATTACGTGAAGCTGGCTGAAGGCTTTGGTGGTCAGGGCTTTGTGGTTAATACCAATCAGCAACTCCGTGATGCGATGAACGCCATTAATGCTGATTATGCTGAAGCCGCATCGGGCAGTGGTACTTCTGCGGTCTCTCCATTCTACCTGGTGTCGGTAGAGATAGAGGCACGGGATATTCCTTCGAATACGCGCTGGAAAGTTGAAGAAGCGCAGAAGTGATCGAAGTCTGTGCAGGCTAATGTCTGCACATAACCCCTACCTAACCTGATACATGGAAGGTACTTGCCTGATGGAACTCAATCATTGCACCAGCTTGCATAGTAAGTGCGATATTCACACACTTGATTATATTCATGATCTTACCCTCCCGCTGAATACAGGCTCGCCAAAGTTTGATATGCCGTCTGCTGTAAAAGAGGCAATTTCGGGAAATATAAACGACACACAGTACCTGACCTACCCACCGTTAACTGGTGAGGTAGCGTTACATTCGTTGATCGCGACAACCTATCGTGAACGTCATGGGGTTAATACCAATGAGAATCAGATTCTGATTACCAGTGGTGCGATGCAGGCTGTGCAGAACATTTGCCGGATTGAAGCGGGGGATGGGCAGGATGTTCTGTTGCCACCCCCATTCTGGTTCAAGTTCCCGGATATTGTTTCGGCAGCCGGTGGCGTGCCAGTCTTGATAAGCACTGAAGCCAGTAATAACTTCAAACTGACACCGGAATTGCTGCAGGCCAGCATTACAGATAATTCCCGGTTGCTGGTGATCACCAATCCGAACAACCCTACCGGGGCTATCTATAACAAGTCTGAACTGCAGGCTCTACTGGATGTTGTCTGTCAGTATCCTGATCTGAAAGTACTCTCAGATGAAGTGTATAACGAGCTGCTTATTGGTGAAGGGCAGGAGCCCTGCGTCAGCATCGGTAGTCTGGAACCTCAGCCTGAACGGGTTTATACCGTTAACAGCATGTCGAAAAATTTCGCGATGTCCGGTTTGCGAGTAGGTTATGTAATTGCCCCACAGGCATCAATGGGTAGCCTGCAAACCCTGCAGGGGTTAACCACGCTCGGTGTGAATGCCGCCTTGCAGTCAGGGGCGATTAACGCCATCAGTAACACCGAGCAATATACCCGGGAGATCGCCGTTCAGTTACAGCCAAAGCTGGGACGTGCCAGCCTGCTGGTGGCTGAGAACCCAAACCTGTCATTTCAGATGCCACTGGCCGGTTACTACTTTTATCTGGACGTGAACGCTTATATGGGAGCGAGTACAACAGATGGAACCGTGATCGAAAACGATGAAATGCTGGCCAATTACCTGGAGATGGAAGCTCGTGTAAAAGTGGTACCGGGCACCACCTGTGGTGTGCCTGGATACTTCCGCATTACTTTTGCGATTGGAGACGCTGAACTGGAAGCAGGCCTGAAAGCGATGAACCATACCCTTAATCAGCTGACGCTGGCATAACACAGAGAAGGATCTCAATATGAACCTGAACAAAACACTTCAACAGCGTAAACAGGATTTCAAACGTGCCATGTTCCAGAAAGCGTCTGCGCATATGCTGGGACAAAAAACGGCACGTAGCCAGCAGCTACGCTCGGCGGCCTGTACATTTACCTCTACCACACAGAAAAATACAGCGGACCTCACTGTTGGGATTGTCGGTGGAGGTATGGCCGGGCTCTATGCGGCGTTGCTGTTACAGGACCAGGGCATTGATTTCCATATATTTGAAGCGGACCCGGAGCGTCCAGGTGGGCGGGTACTAACACATTATTTTAATGATGACTCCCACCAGTACGCAGAACTGGGGGCTATGCGCTTTCCTGACAGCGAGCTACAAAGCCGACTCTTCAGTACCTGGGACTACCTGAACTCGACAGTGGGTGCGACACCCGGTGCCGCCGAGATCCGCAAAATTCCGTATATCCTGCATGATGCCGCTACAGCACCCGACGCGGGGAACCTGATGTGCTTCAATGGCCAGATGCCGGTGACCCGTAATCAGGTTGAAGCCGATAACTCGACGCTCGGGTTTGACGGCTTATTTCAGGGGCCAGAATGGGATTATTTCAAAGACGCTGGGGCCTTAAAGCCTGCGCAGGATCTGCTGGACGCGGTGGTTCAGCCGTTCCTCGACAAGTTTGAAGATGAAGGAATTGATCTGGCCTGGGACTACCTGCTGCAATGGGATGCCTATTCAGCACGTGGCTATATGCAGGAGCTTGGTGATGGCACACAGCCTTACCCATCCCGGATTGTTGATTACATAGAAACGGTGGTGACATACACCGGTATCTTTGATCTGGCGTTTGTTGAGCTGGTGCTGGATCAGTTCAGCTTTTCCGAAACCGACAGCTGGTATGCGATGGATGATGGTACGGCCCGTATTACGGATGAACTGATCAATCGGATACCTGCAGAAAAAATCACCATGGGGGCGCGGGTTGTCGGCTTGTCTGAAACGACGGGGCAGGCAACCATCAGCTACCGCTCCAGTGACGGTGGCGCTCTGCAAACCGCAAGCTTTGATCGAGTGATTGAAACCCTGCCATTCTCGATATTACGGTTTATAGAGACCCCTGCCAGCTGGTCAGCGGGCAAGTACGAAGCTATGCGTATGTTGAAAATGACCAACTCCACCAAAATCGCACTGGGCTTCAAATCTCGTTTCTGGGAGCAGTCGGGCCCGTACAGCCAGGGAATGGCGGGTGGCCAGTCCGATACTGACCTCGCCGTACGCAGTGTAGTGTACCCGTCCTTTGGTATTGGCGAAGCAGGCCCGGCCTATCTGCTGGGTAGCTACTGCTGGCAGAATGACGCCGATAAATTCTCCCATCTGAGTAAAGAAGCACTGTTAGCGGCAGCGCTTAAAGATGTTGCCGTGCTACACGGTGATCAGGTTTACGGTCAGTACCTGGGCGATGGTGCCTCTGTTGTCTGGAATCGGGAACAATATGCAGGGGGGGCGTTTGAGTTCTTTGCCTCGGGTCAGTTTGGTGATCTGTTCCATGCTGCCTGTGAACCAGAAGGGCGCTTTCATTTTGCCGGAGAACATCTGGATATGGTGCATTACTGGATCGCTGGAGCATTCAACTCAGCGTACCGTACTGTATGGGAGGCGCTGATTCTTGAAGGGCTGGATTCGCCAGAAAATATGGATATCCTGGAAAGTTCAATGGGTGGTGGTGAAATTTTCCCAAGCATGGTGCCCACCATTGCACTAACTGAAGTACGTACGAGCAAAGCTGACTCTCCTGTCACTGAAGCCGTCGACTAAGAAACTGCGGGCTTCATCGCGCGCAGCGTGAAACTGCCCTGGTACAAAGTTACCGTAATCGATCGCTACCCGATCCGATAGTCTCACAGTGGTAAATCTGGAGACACATTAGCCTTACGTATCATGATGTTCTTGATACGCGATAAGGTGCACGCTCTGGTCTGAATATCTCGGGCCAGGGCGTTTTTTTATTGTGAAAAAGCAACACCAGTCGTTGGTAAATTGAAGGCTGTAATGGCCTTATCGTCAATCCCGTGACGGGTTTCTCATCCAGCCGGGCGATGTGACCACTGGATGTGCATTTTTACGTATTTTGTTTGCTGTACCACAGGGTTGTGGGCGGGCTATCATGAATGGGCACTTCAGTAGTAATTCAGGGTCTCACTGATATGAAGGGAACCGATGGAGTAACGGGTTCAGACCCAGGGAGGAGGCATATGACTCACCTTGACTATTCCGAATTAAAAACGGTGTTATCGCTCGACGCTTGCCGTGAGTTTTCGGTCTTCGGTGCGTTAAGTGATGACAGCATCGAATTTTTGCTCAGTCACGGCGACTGTATCGAGCTGTCTAAGCATGAGATGCTCTATCACACTGGGGATCCATCCAATGGGTTTTATGTGGTGTTGTCCGGCCTGTTGGCGTTCTATAAAGAGCACCAGGGGCACTCATGTCTGGTGAGGCAGTATGCGCCAGGTGAAGAGCTGGGCTTTGTCGGCATGATCAGTCTGCACCCCCGTGCCGGTTGGGCTCAAATGCATGAAGCAGGCCGAGTATTACGAGTGAGTGATGCGATATTTCACCAGCTGCAACAGCGTAATGGCCATGATTTTACGCTGTTACTGATCAACCTTGTTCGTGATAAATCACGTGAATTAACGAATGCTAATAACATGCTGGTAGACATGAGTGCTGGGCTTGAAAATCCAGTGAATAAGTCTGATAAGGATCAGGCCTGATATCTAGTTGATATGACCTGTTACTGTAGCGACCCCACCCCTGGCGAAATAACTCTCCTTGTCCAGGGGCTCACATCTCCCTGATTACAGCATATGGCTGTTGCTTGCCTGACCAGGAACAATCCCGGTCATAATTCTCCGCTACCTTGCAAACTCGGCCGTGCTACAACCCACAGGTCAACTGCTGATTGCAATGTAAGCTTGTGCCGCTTTGTTTGAGCCAGCTAAAGCACAGGCTACACCTGTAACCGCCAGTAGCAGATAAGGAGCGCCAAGAGAGTGATAGCTCGCTCATCCCTTTACTTATCGATATAAAAGGAGAATTTAGATGTCGAGTAATCCGCTACAGCCCGGTACCTCTGATACGTCAGCCCCCATTACACAGGTCCTGACCCGTGAACAGCGTGATGCCTTGACCGCTGGCGATGTTCTGAAACGGTTGATAGACGGTAACGAACGCTTTGCGACAGGGCCACTCACCAGCCGCAACCACTCCAAACAGGTACGTGACGTCAGCAACTGAAATGCCGATAGCTGCCTCGGGCACTGCCGGCATTGTTGTTTGAAGCATGCTGTCGCAGGATAGCCATTGTATTGATTATGAAAAACATCAGAGGGAATTGTTGTGACTCAGGTATTTAACCCCCGCTCCATCGCGCAGGAGATGCTGACTGTGCAGCGTGATAACCATCAGATCGAACCGTTTTCCACCCGTCTGACTGACCTCACGGTGACGCAGGCCTACGAGGTCGCCTGCCTGATGCACCAGGCACGTATTGACGATGGCTGGGTATCGGCGGGACGTAAGATTGGTTTCACCAATGCCGATATGTGGGAACGCTATGGCGTACGTGAACCGATCTGGTCCTCCATGTATGACCGCACGATACGGTATGTCCCTGGCAATCAGGCCGTCAGCCATACAGGGCAGCTTTGTGAGCTGAAGGTCGAGCCGGAGATAGTGGTTCACTTCCAGTCAGCTCCGCCAGCGAGTGGCGAATGGGCCGATATCCTCGCCTGTATCGACTGGATCGCGCTGGGCTATGAAATGGTGCAGTCCCATTTTCCTGACTGGACGTTCAAGGCGGTGGATACCATCATCGACAGTGGCCTGCATGTTGAACTGCTGGTGGGGCAACCACTCGATATTACGGGGGCTGGCCCTGAATTACTGACAATATTAGAGCAGTTTGAGGTTCGTCTGTATTTGAACGATGAACAGTGTGACCAGGGCAGTGGTGCCAATGTACTGGGCAGCCCGCTTAAAGCAGTGGCGCATCTGATCTCGGTGATTGCTGCCAACCCGACGATGGCACCCATCCAGGCCGGGGAGTTGATCACCACCGGCACGTTGACCAAAGCCTGGTCGGTTACCCCTGGTGAAATCTGGCGTACCGAGGTAGGCGGGCTGGACCTGCCAGCTTTGACGGTAAGCTTTGCTGAGTGATTACTACTGAAATCAGAAAATGAATGCTGCACTGAGTACGTCACCGATTCTTTATGACGGATAACGCCCTGATATGTCGGGCTAAAGCAAACGCTTGATCCGCCGTTACCCCAAGGACTAAACCCTCGGTAGCAATGGATAGACCAGATCATTCAGGGAACCAGTGATGCAGCCTATAGGTAACCGTAACGCTACGCCTTATGCCCAGACAGAGCGTCAGACACAAGCCACGTCTGCGCAACCCAAGGCAAAAGAAACTGAAAAGCCCTCAGCAACGGCAACAGATGTTGTCGCAGTTGAAGGCACCGTACTTACCCGGCCATACTACGACCTGACCCGGATGACCCCTGACGAGGTCACGACGCTATCGGCCAGTCTGTATGCAGAAGGGAAGATCGATATTCATCAGATGGTTCGCCTGCACAGTGTTTCACTTCAACAACAGCACCCGACAAATATCGCAGGCATATACACCGACGCGAACGCCAATAACGAGCCGTTTAACCTGTTAGCGAAAGTCGGGCAGCGACAGCAGGAAAGCCCGCTGATGGACCAGCGTAAACCACTAATGGAGATACTGCTGGGACTTCAGAATTCACTGGAAGTGGAAAATTATAAAGCGCTGGATGTGCATGCCTGATTTTTCCTTCAGGATATGGCCTCCGGTCAGTACAGCCCGTAGCAAGCAGAAAAAGTAATGGTGCTGAAATTCCAGTAGTATGGTGGCTGACCTTGCCAGATAGACAGTAGCCTCCGGCAGGCTGGTGTAACGGATTTAACCGTTAATACAATGGAGATGTATATGAAATTCCGCACACTTATGGCCGCCGGTTGTTTATTTATGGCCCCTCAGTTATCAATGGCAACACCCTCTATCAATGATATGCAGTCATGCCAGGGTCTGCTTGATTTTATTGATAGCAGGCTGGACTCCGTCGCCTCACAATATGAAGCAGCTGATGTGAAATCAGTGAAGGCCGGGCTTAAGGGGTACAACCAGTACATTCAGCGAGAAATTGTTTCGCCCGGTTTGCTGAAATTCAATGGTGGCGATGCTAATAAATCAGCACAGATGCAGAAACAGATTGATAACTACAAAGCATCGGTGGTTGTTAATTTTAAAAAGAGATATTCAGAGAACAAACTTTTTGCTGACCAGGTGGTTGCGTTGAATGACTGCACCAAAAAATCAGTGCCATCGGGTCAGGAACTGGAAGGCCTGAAGCAGGCGTTCGCTACTATGATGAAGATGACGAAAATGAAATAGGGGTTTAGGATTTAATCCGTTGCACTGTTTTATTTTTACAGCATTCCAATGAATTGGGGCATAAGAAGAAATCGGGCAGGAGCATCGACGAGTTCCCCCCCTCTCTGGGGCAGAACCGGCCGCTGGCAATCTGTCGTTATACTGAACTACGGCATGAGTTGAAGCCCTGACAAGGTGTCAGGGCGGCAGTGGGGGAAGGTGTCAGAGCAGTTTGCTCATGCTTTCAAGGTGATCGACGGCATCTTTAACGGTTTCAATTTCTTGTCTGACCTTCAAACCTGCGCGTTTCAGCACATCAGGTTGCTGATTTTCCAGCAGATGCTCTGCACCGGCTAGAATTGATTTCTGAAGATCGCTGAGTGGGTGGTCATGGTAGTTAGACTTAACGTCGCCTTCTGGTAGCGGATCAGTCAATTCAGGCCAGTCTGTGCTACGTGCTTGCGCGGAAAAGACATGACTGAAGTCCTGCGCGTTGCGGTCACGTTCGGTCAGGCTGCCAAAACCCCACTTCAGTGACATCGTTTTCAGGAATGAGGCGTGGTCATGGGTCTCGTTGATGATCGTGCCGGGTTGAATATGTGATGACACCATAATCATCGGCACCCGCACTCCCAAGCGATCAAATTTGAATCCATCCAGGCCGGTTTCGCCTGCTACAGGCGGTACTGCTGCGGGTGGTGCTACATGGTCAAAACATCCACCATGCTCATCGTGAGTGATGATGAGTAGAATTTTGTCTCGTAGTGGACTGTTGCGAATTGCCGTGTAGACATCGTAAATCAGCTTTTCACCGCGCAATACGGTGCCTGGATCAGTTTTACCGAATATCTTTGAATTCCAGGTAGAAGGGTGCTGGTCGTTGTGGGCCATGATGAAACGTGGCTCGATAAACGAATACTGCGGTAACGAGTTATGCTTGAGGTCGTGCTGGAAGCCGAACGGGAGTTCATGACTCAGATCCGGGTCAGAGACTACGTGGCCGCTGCTATTTTTGATAACACCGTTTATAGCTGAAGTCAGGCTAAAAACAGTTTCAGCGTATATTTTCCAGCTAATGTCCTGTTCTGCCAGCGCATCAAACAGATTCTTTTTATGCCAGACCTGCTTGTGCCAGTCCCACATATTTCTGACAGAGTGGCCGCCTTCGCCAATTGGATTAATCAGTTCTCCACCTGATGTACCCGTATGCCAGAAGGCCCGATTGCACCAGGTCTGGCTCGGGACCGAGCAGAACCAGTGGTCAAACACGGCAAAATTCTGTGCCAGCGCAGACATTACTGGCAGCTGGTCTGGCTTGAAGCATTGCATAATCTGGCTGTATTGCTCGTATTTCACCTGCTTGTCTAACAGCGCTTCATTGGTGTTGATGTAGTCATTCACAAAGCCGTTCATTGGCGGTACGGCGGGGGCATCAGTGGGCAGGTTATAGGGTGATGTCATTGATGCGCCGTCGACACCCACATTATCTGGATCGACATGGTTGAACAGCTGGGTGTTTACATGAGGCCAGGTTTCACCTGGGTCAGGGTAAGGCTGGTGATAGTCAGCGGCTTTCTCGACGTTCACCTGTTGGTGGCTGGCAGCGTCAATGGCGCGCGAGGGGACGGGATTACTGTGATTACCGTCCTGCAGCCCGGCAAAACTCTTGCCTGCAGGTACACCGTCCTCATACAAAAAACCGAGCAGATTATCGAAGGAGCGGTTCTCCAGCATAAGTACAACGACGTGATCGAAGTTGTCCAATGGTGAGGTCGTTTCTGTCTGATCTGTCATCTTTCGTCCCTGAGTTGTATACATTGGTATGTGTATATTGACTCTGAGTGTGGCTTTTTTCGCGTAGCAGAGCAATCACGCATATTGGCTGAAATCTATTGCTACCTAGATTATCAACCTAAGTGATACACACGTACCCGCCAGGCCGTGCGACCAGGGGCATCA
The DNA here is from genome assembly GCA_913057435.1 of uncultured Oceanospirillaceae bacterium. Lineage (GTDB taxonomy): Bacteria > Pseudomonadota > Gammaproteobacteria > Pseudomonadales > Balneatricaceae > Marinobacterium_C. Next base: position 27,892 of record CAJXNY010000042.1, read on the forward strand.
CCGCCCCGGAAAGTAGCACAAAGGCGACTGGCGGGTGATATACGCCGAATGCGCGTTCAGGGATCCAGATCAATAAAAAACGGCACGGGCGTCTGGCAGTCGTACAGTTTCTGCAACTGGCTGTACCAGCCATAACCACTCAGCGGCTGGCGATCGCTGCCTTCCATCACCTGCACCTGAAGTGGGCCTCTGTCCGGGTAGCGCTGGCGATAACGGCGGCGGGCCTGATCCTCTCGGGCGGCGACGATCAACATATCGTCTTTACCTTCACAGCCGATGCTGAATATCGACACCTGCTGCAGGAACACCTCCAGATACTTCTGCATCCGCTGTCGCCGCACAGTCGTGCCGGGTGGGGTTTTAAAACCGATGATCGGCTCGTTCCGGCTGCTGCGATGGGCAGATAGAAAAATGGTGATCTGTTCGCCCGAGGGCAGGGTGATCAGGGCGTCTTCGCCAAAGTACATGGGCTTCATCTGCATGGTTCTCTCTCCTTGAATTCTTACTCCTGGTGTTTCGATACCAGCATAGGTCGCTTTACTGTGCAGGCCCTGCATACCGAAAACGGCAGGCCGTAAACCACGATCGGCCTGCAAAATATCCATTGCTATCCCGAGGGCGTAGCCCTCCTTTAACCGCCGACTAGCCTGGCGTTAAAACACCGCCACGGCGGCTGTACGGATAGCAAACCTGTCTGTGAAACTGCGCCATCTGGCTTGAAAAACATCGGTATATGCCGAACAACACAAGCACCAGCCGGGGCAGCAGCAGAGCAGGGGAGAGCATGAGATTGAAGCACACCGGCACCGATCACCGTTGGTATGGCCCGCTGCTGAGCTACAGCAGACAGGGGCAAACGGCACGCGCCTAAGTGCATGAAAGTAGAGGAAAATGTTTTGCGCAGGGGAAACCCTGGGATAGAATCAAAGATACCCATTCAAGACTCCGTTAAGTCTGGTGTGGTTAGCTGCGTCGGGGTGTTCCAGCACCTCGGCGTAGCGCTTCTAATTATTTAGCTGATAACTGCGATCAGTAAAACTCCATTGAATGTTAAATCGTACCGCTTTTAAAACGGTAATCTGAACCGGTGTGTCCGGTTTACAGATGTTGCTAGTGTGACAACAGAAAGGGTTATTGAACAAGCGGTTTTTTGGGTTGGTATTGTGGTTGGTGGTAGGTTTTTTGTTGTTTTAAACCCCACGTTAATGGTGTGGGGCTTGATCGGTTTTTATTAACGTCAACATAAAGGGCTGGAGCGTAACGAAGAAAACCCGAAGGCGACTATTGGTGTTTTGTTTTTTGTGGCTAAAGCATGCATTGTTGGCGTACTAGGCTAGCACTACAAATATTTTGAACATAAACATCAATGTGACATTTCTGTGTGAGGTTTTTAAATGTCTCACCTCCCATGCTATAGAAATTAGGATGACTGATTATATCTCCAGCTTCGGGTTCTGATGAGTCGAGCAGTTCAAAAATCACAAACTCACCTGAATCACTAATCTCAGCTGCATACATTCCACGCGCAGGGTTTCCTGTTTTTACTATTGCCTTCATACATACTCCTTCATGATTTACAGATGACACTTTGCACTACGGTGATCGTAGAAAATAAAAGTTGTAAACTGCTGGCTTTTTGTGTGTACTTTAATATAGTAGTCCTTCATATTTTTCAGGTAAAAGGGCAAACTCTCCCCACCCTAACCTTTCTAAGCAAAGTCCTGCACCATTATCTGTAACTATCCCATACATGATAATAACCCTTCCCACTGAGTTATCTGTGATCCCTTTTTCTGCTTGCTTTTCATCCGTTAGCTTCAAATAGAAGTCTGCGTAACTTTGACTCTCATATTCAATTCTAGTCATTCTTATATTCTTGGGTGTGTTACCTGCGTTAAAGGACTTTTCTATTTTTCCATAATATAGTTTGGGTCGATCATCCGACTCTGAAACGCTTTTTATATCTGTAAGCAGATCTAACAGCTGGATGGCATGTTTTCCGCTTGGCATGAAAAAATACCTGTTTATGTTTTCGTCAAATTTATTAACAAGGCCTCGTACCGTTTTGAATTTACTAGGTAATCTAAAAGATTGACCTCTGTGGCGTGAAATTGGAATATCTGCTATTGGTCCATTCTGTTCCTCCACTAAAGTTCCATCATATTCTTTAGATTCCTTTTCAGGAAGTAGCGGGTTGTTTTTTATAAACCCTTCAATAACCACTAACTCGTTGTCTTGAATTGCTTTTAGCGCTTCTTCTTCAGTTAGATATTTTTTTCCCTGCGCCTTTTTAGTACGTAATCCGCAATCAGTATCAGTACCTCTGCTATGAGCAAAGTATGCTGTCCGGCCATTTTCAGAGAAGTCTTTTTCTTTCGGTGATCGGAATAAGTCGGCGCAACATTCTGGGCAAAATATACTACCTCTCATTTCAGGAGAGTACTCGTTAAATAAGACCTTTTTTGCGCTTTCCTTTAGAAAGTTTTTGTCACCATTCTCAAAAGACCAACCCTCTAAGAAAAGAGAAAATTTAATCCTGTTTTCCATTGATACTTCCTTTTATATTGAAAAATCCCACATAAAATCCATCAAGCGCCGCCGTAGGCGGTCGCTTGGACGGCCTTGCTAAGCGTAACATTACTTCGGTACATCAAAAGCTAATACCGAAAGTGTCAGCTCTCTATTTGGGTCATCCTTATGAGCCATCACGTAACGAAAACTCGTTTCTGACTGTTGACCTAAAGAGTGCTTGAAATTCTTGTGAGCTTCTACTGCCGGAGTGATTGAATCAATGACGGCTGAAAAATTCTTATTTTTACTGAAAATTATGATTGCTGTTTTAGTGTCTCGCCAGGAACTATAGCCAAGTAGTTGGTCTATAGTTTCAGAGAGAACTTTTTGACCGCACCAAAATTTACACTCTCCAATGAAAACATTCTTCCCATCAACTCTAATAAGAATGTCTGTTTTACCAGAGTAGTTAAATGTCTCTCCTGTTGCAGCTCCCTCAAAGTGGCCATTGAGCTGAACGAGGAAGTGTGTCCGCAGAGATTCTTCGTCCATTTTCAAGAATGCAGAAGGGCTTCTTTCCATTACATGAGCCATATTCTGAATCACATTTAAAATATGTTCATAGTGACTCACTGAAAGCTCAGGCTCCGGTTTATATGGAGCTGTTGTCGCTCTTGGAGGCTGAGGGGCTACTTTTTTTCGTACACTTGGTGCTATATAAGTTCTTAGCTGATCGTCTCTGCTTTTTAGTTTAAAGCCTAAGTCAGCTACTAAGTTTTTATCTTTTAGTAATTTCTCTCGTCTTCTATTTATTGAGTCTCTAGCGATTTTGTTTAGACTGCTATTAAATCCATTGAAGTCTGAACGTAGATTCTCAAGGTATGAGTTTATTTCACCTATTGTACGATCAATGCTAAGCCTTACTTTTTCAGGGTTTAGGTCTGTACCGATAATTTCAATTACTAAGTTATTTCCAGACACCTTCGCTATTGGTGGCGATAATGTATACGAACTAGGCCGAATATTGAAAACCTGATTTTCACCGCTAAAAGGAATAGTTATTTCAATCTGAGTTCCTTCTATATAGAAGGGTTGGCTTCGATCCGATATGAATCTAATTGAATCTCTACTTACATCAATGTTGGTTGCTTGTTGATTTGCTGTTATTTGATCTTCAAATAGCTCAGGAACATCAACGCTGTATTTTTCTTCAAAGTATCTGCATATGTCATCCACTGAAGTATTTAGTAATTTATTAGTGTTGTAGTTGCTGATCTCATTGGTCATTTCTTTTTTTTGATTTTCACGTACTGAAAAACTATCAATATTTCCAAAAAGATAACTTATGTTTCTGGTCATTTATTAAACTCCTTGATTGTGACGCTTAATACTGTTAGCAATTAATATGCACGTTGTTTACTAGCTTATTTACTCAGTATACCTTCCCTGCATTCTGTTATCTTATTTAAACCAAAAAGGTTTGTTAGTAGATAGTGTCGACAAATCGTGCCACTTTTTTCAGCGTATTTCAACAAAGCGTGCCTTAAAGTATGCAATTTAAAAATATACTGTATCTTTATACAAATAGTGATTGTTTGTTCCATATTTTGATTTTCCAGTCATTGAAGATTGTTACATCTGTGCTGGACTAGGTATTCATTGGCTCAAACAGCGAGGAGGTGCAGGGCTTGGTGGCATTTCTCGGTGGCTTGGTAGAAGCGTTAGCATCTGAGGACTGTTGTTTGTGGGCCCTCGCGCTCGTGGGGGAGGCGGGGATTACTCCTCAGGAAACACTTCCCTCAATAACCCCAATACCCAGCCATGCAGGCGGTCGTGGCTTGATCTTGAATGCCAGGCGGCGATCAGTTCAAAGCAGGGGGGCAGGGCGTCGGTGTCCAGTGGTTTTACTTTGGGGTGTGGCAGTATCCGCGACGGCAGAAACGCTACGCAGTCGGTGGAGGCGACGCAGTCGGGGGCGGCGGCGAAGCTGGGGACGGACATTACGATGTTGCGTGTCAGCCCCTGTGCGGCGAACCAGTCGTCGGCGCTGCCGCGCAGGTTGGCGCGGGAGGGGGAAACGACCAGCTGGGGCAAAGCGGCGACTTCGGCGACGGACAGCGGCTTATTGTGCAGTTCGGAGTCGTTGCCTGCCACGCAGATATGGTGTTCGCAGAACAGTTGCATGGACTGGCAGCTGTCCGGGGTGAAGGCGGGGAAGGTGAGCGCTAGGTCCAGTTCGCCGGAGGCCAGCAGGCTGTGCAGGTTGTCGGCTTCAAAGTCCCGCACCACGATTCTCAGCCCCGGTGCCTGGGCGCGCAGCCGGGCTAATAGTGGCGGCAGTATCACCTGCACCGCATAGTCGGTGGCGGAGAGGGTAAACAGGCCGCTCAGGCTGGCGGGGTTAAAGGCTTCGGGTTCCAGCAGCCGTTCGACTTCTATCAGGATGTGGTTAATGCGCGCTTCCAGCTGTTCCGCCAATGGCGTGGGGGTTACGCCGTTGCTGGCGCGGATAAACAGCCGATCATCAAACACTTCACGCAGTTTACGCAGCTGTTCGCTGATTGCCTGCTGAGTCAGGCCCATCTGGCTGGCTACCCGTGACAGGTTGCGTTCACGCAGCAGTGCTTGCAGTACGCGCAGCTGTTTCAGGTCGAGTCGATTGATACCATTCATAATTGTAATAAGTACAAGAACATATTGTTTTTTATTGTATCTGTGCGGGACTAGTGTTGTCACATCTTCAGTCAGGGCCGCAAGGTTTTCTGCATAACTCATAACGCACAGGTATAACCGATGGAAACGCTTTTTACCCCGACCACGCTGGGCCCTTATACCCTGAAAAACCGTATTGTACTGCCGCCTCTGACCCGCTCACGCAGCAGTCAGCCGGGCAATATTCCTAATGATTTGATGGCTGAATATTACAGCCAGCGGGCCAGTGCCGGTTTTATGGTTACCGAAGGCACGCAGATTGAACCCCGTGGCCAGGGCTATGCCTGGACGCCAGGTATTTACTCTGCTGCGCAGATTGAAGGCTGGAAGAAGGTAACGGCGGCGGTACATGCTAAAGGCGGCATTATCTTCGCTCAGTTGTGGCATGTGGGCCGTGTTTCCCATGACTCTTTGCAGCCTGAAGGCGGCGCACCGGTTGCACCGTCGGCTATACGTGCTGATGCGGTGAAGGTGTTTATCGAAACCGCGCCAGGTGAAGGCGCACTGGCAGACCCCGTTGAACCACGTGAACTGACCACTGCTGAAGTGCAGCAGTTAGTCGAAATGTATGCCCAGGCGGCGCGTAATGCGCTGGAGGCGGGTTTTGATGGTGTTGAGCTGCATTGTGCCAACGGCTACCTGGTTAACCAGTTTATCTCTGAGCACAGCAACCAGCGCACGGATCAGTACGGCGGTAGCCTGGAAAACCGTTTGCGTTTTCTGACGGAGATCGTGGCTGCTGTGTCTGATGTGGTAGGCCCTGAGCGTATGGGCGTGCGTTTTGCGCCGCTGTTTGAAAGCACCGATGAAGACCGTGTCTACTTGGGATTAGTGGAATCCGATCCACACCAGACCTACATCGAAGCGATCCGTGTGTTGCAGCGTGCCGGTATTGCCTACCTGTCACTGGCAGAAGCCGACTGGAACAATGCGCCTGATCTGCCTGCTGATTTTTATGCAGCGGTGCGTGACACCTTCCGTGGCACGTTGATGTATGCCGGTAAGTACAGTCCGCAGAAAGCGGTGGATGTGCTGGCAGCAGGCCATGGCGATATCTTCGGCTTTGGCCGTCCGTTTATTGCTAACCCGGATCTGCCGCACCGTATCCGTCAGGGTCTGACACTGAATGACGTTGACCCGACCACCATGTACGGCGGCGCGGATGCCGGTTACACCGATTACCCTCTGGCTGACGCCTGAGCGGAAGGCCTCCGAAACGATACAGCCGACAGCGAACCAATGTTGGTCAATGCCCGTTAAGCCGTTCGTTGCAGGAGTGAGAGCACGCAACCAAGGTCACTCTGAATCCGAATGGTCGCTCAGGAGGTATCTTGGACCTGGGCCATCGGCTGCGATGTGATCTTCTCGGTTGTGTAATGTACAACTCCTGAGGGATAGGCAACCACACCCAATACAGCGCGTTAACTTGTCTCTCATCCGTTGCATCTGTGCCATGCGTTCATCCAAATGCAGCTGCCATTTCTTCGATAGCTTTTCCCAGTCACGTTTTGTTGGTGTGCGCTGGTCGGGAAGTTCGTTCATGGCGTCTGAGATATCTTTTAGCGTCAAACCCAGATTTTGCGCCACACGAATGATGGAAACACGCCGGAGAACCTCATGGTGATACATACGCTGGTTTCCAGCCGTTCGCGTGCTTTGTATTAAGCCTCGGCGTTCGTAGAACCTGAGTGCTGATGCTGCTACGCCACTGCGCTGAGCTACCTCACCAATTGTTAAGTATGCGACCCTTTTTGCCATAGATTCACCTCTTTGCATTCAGTCAAAACATTACCTTGACTTAAAGTTAGGTTCAACTTTTAGACTCGTGTGAATGTTTGAAACACAGCCGCTAACAGGGGAATAAAGCAGGTGAAAATCACAAAAATAAGCGTTTTCCGGAAAGACTTACCGTCTGTTGGGGGCGGGCTTGCCGTGGGTGATCTTACAGCGGAACGTGCGCGAACCTTTGATACGTTCAACAGTACGGTTGTGGTCGTTGATACAGACGCTGGTATCAGTGGATGTGGCGAGTCCTGTCCCTGGGGAGCCAGTAATCTTGGGGCGTTGCCCGCCATGCCTGGCCTTGCCGAGGCTTTGCTAGGTAAAGACCCGCGCGAACTTCACAAAATTGAACGGATTATGGATGCGGCTATTGAAGGCCACTCTTATGCGAAGAGTGCCGTCGACATGGCCTGCTGGGACATCCTGGGGAAAAGTGCCGGGATGCCGGTTTACATGCTGCTGGGTGGCAAGTTGTGCGATGGTGCGCCGCTCTATCGTTGTGTCATGGAACAAGAGCACGACAGGATACTGGCCGAGATAGAGCAGTACAGGGCAGCAGGTTACAAGTATTTTAAACTCAGAGTTGGCATCGAGCCTGAACGCGATATCGAGCTTATCCGTTTTGCAGCGGGGATCGCTGAGGCGGGGGAAGTCGTTTATGCCGATGCGAATTGTCGGTGGACGCTTCACGATGCTTTGAAAGTGGTGAGGGCTGTTGACGACCTGGGTGTCATGATCGAACAACCCTGCCTCACCTACGAGGAGTGTTTGCATGTGCGTGCGCGGACAAATTTGTCGATGAAGCTCGACGAGCTTGTGACCGATCAAACCATGGCGGAGCGAATGACATCTGATCTGATAGCTGACGTCGCGTGCGTGAAGATGGCGCGTATCGGCGGTCTGACCAAGGCACGCAGAATACGCGATTACTTCGTTGGTCACGGAATCAAAATCGTACCCGAATGCATGATGGGTGGCGAGATCGTATCTGCGGCTGTGTCACATTTTGCTGCGTCTACACCAGCGGAGCTATTGTTCAATACGACTGATCTGCATGCCTACCATACGGAGCCGACCGGCACGATCGCACCGCCAACATCAGATGGACGAATGTTTTGCCACGATACCCCTGGACTTGGTGTTGAGCCCGATTTGAATAGTCTTGGAGATCCAGTGGCTACCTTCGAGTGAGGAAAACATCAGTCGTTGCCCTACAAATTCGGGCGGCGGCGTTCCTGAATGCGACCAGGTTGAAGGCTTCTGGTTCCAGTAGCAGAAAGCTCTTTGAAGAAATGTGTGTTGCCATCATCATAGGCGGCTTTTTCATGATGGAATATGAGCGCTGTGCTCATTTACTAGCGGCAGGGGTAGTAGCGATGTCAGGTAAAACAGTCCGGGGTACAACGGTCAGCATCATGGATGGCGGCATGGGGCGAGAACTGGAACGCCGTGGCGCACCGTTTCGTCAGCCGGAGTGGTCGGCGCTGGCGATGATGGAAGCGCCGGAGACGGTGCAGGCAGTACATAGTGCTTTTATCAACAGCGGTGCCCAGGTGATCCTTACCAACAGTTATGCGCTGGTGCCGTTTCATATCGGTGAAGCACGCTTTACCGCAGACGCTGAAAACCTGGCCGGGCAGTCAGGCCTGGTAGCCCGTGCGGCAGCAGATCAGGCATCGTTACCGGTGCGGGTGGCCGGTGCCATCCCGCCACTGTTTGGTTCTTACCGTGCCGACCTCTATCAGCCCGATCAGGCGGTGCGCGTCGTGACGCCTCTGATTACTGGCCTGTTTCCCCATGTTGATTGCTGGCTGCTGGAAACCCAGAGCCTGATACAGGAAGCGGTTGAGGTCTGTCGTGTGCTCAGGCAACTGGATACCGAGACAAAGCCTGTCTGGATTGCTTTCAGCCTTCAGGACGAAGGCGCGGTGCAGTCGCCATGCCTGCGTTCCGGTGAGTCAGTTGAGGGCGCAATCTGCGCGGTGATGAGCGCTGAAGTGACAGCGATTCTGTTTAACTGTTGCCAGCCGGAAGTGATTGAAGCGGCGTTAAGTGTTGCCGGAAAGACTCTGCAGCAGCTGGGGCGTAGTGATGTCGAACTGGGTGCGTATGCCAATGCTTTCCCGGCACAGCGGGAGGATGCCGCGGCCAATGATAATCTGAATGAACTGCGTGAAGATCTGACACCTGAAGCCTACCTTGACTGGGCGCGTCGCTGGCATTTACAGGGTGCTTCATTGATAGGGGGCTGCTGTGGGGTTGGCCCGGCGCATATTGCCGTATTGAGCGAGCACTTTACCCCGAGTGAGCGTGCAGAATAGCTGATCGCTCAGTCAGTTGTTTGTGCTGCTCACCCTTGCTATTGGTGACCGCATTCCCGCCGGATATTTATGGGCTTTCCTGCAATATTTTACAATCGTGCTTAAATGCCCTGGCGCATACTGGCTGCATTGGTGTACATGCCCTCGGGTTCAGGAGTAACGATGTAATGAGTAATACACAGAGAGTGTCCGGCCTGGATGGCCTGCAAGGCGGTTTCACCAGCGACAATATTGCCGGGGCCTCACCGCAGGTACTGGATGCACTGATGGCGGCCAGTATTGGTGCAGCGCAGCCGTATGGTAATGATGAGCTGACGGCACAGCTGGAGCAGCAGTTCATCGCGCTGTTTGAGTGTGATCTGCGGCTGTTTCTGGTGCCAACGGGGACGGCGGCCAATGTGATCAGCCTGGCCACGGTGACTCCTGGCTGGGGCGCTATCCTCTGTCACCCGGATGCCCATATCAATAATGATGAGTGCAGTGCGCCTGAGTTTTATACGGGCGGTGCGCGGCTGGTGCCTGTTGATGGCCCCCATGGCAAGCTGGACCCTGGTTTGCTGCGTGACGCTGCTCAGCGTAAACGGGGGGATGTACATAGCGTACAGCCGTCGGCGGTCAGTATTACGCAGGCGACGGAAACCGGCCATGTTTACAGTCTGGCTGAGTTGCATGAAGTAGGACAGGTCTGCCGTGAAAGCGGGATGAAACTGCATATGGACGGCGCTCGCTTTGCCAATGCACTGGTGGCGCTGGATTGCTCTCCGGCTCAGATGACCTGGCAAGCCGGTGTTGATGTACTGTCGTTCGGTGCCACTAAAAATGGCGTGTTGTCGGCTGAGGCGATTGTGCTGTTTGATACTGAACTGGCGGACGAGATGGCGTTTCGGCGCAAACGCGGTGGTCATCTATTCTCCAAAATGCGCATGCTGTCGGCGCAGATCGACGCGTATCTGCATGATGATCTCTGGCTGCACAATGCGCGCCATGCCAATGATATGGCGCAACGCTTGAGCTGCGGTCTGAGTGTGATCGAGGGTGTTGAGTTGCTGGGGGATACCGAAGCCAATATTATTTTCTGCCGGATGCCGCCGGTAATGACTGAAAGCCTGCTAGCAGCGGGTTTTCAGTTTTACACCCGTCGCTGGGGGCCGGGCGTGGTGAGGCTGGTAACCAGCTTTGCGACCTCTGAGCGAGAAGTTGATGCGTTTGTTGCAACGGCAGCAGAGCTGGCGGGCTGATCGCCAGCAAGCTGGCTCCTACGGTGATGGCTACGCGCTGATTGTAGGAGTGAGCTTGCTCGCGATACTCTGCTTGCCAGTAACGTCACTCTACATTCAAACACAGATGGTATAACTCAGCGCATGAAAGACAGTGTTCATTACCACCGTGTTAGCGGCACCTCTGATCTGATTCTCAGTGAGGGGTTTTACGCTCAGTATGAGTTCAAGCCGCACTATCATCTGGACTACCATATCGGTCTGGTGTTTGAAGGTGTGCAGCGTCAGCAGTTTCAGGGGCAATCCGTACTGCTGGGGCCTGGGCGGATCTCGGTGATGCCGCCGGGTGAGGTTCACGATGGTCGCGGCCATGAGCAATGTGCCTATCGGATGCGTACTTTTCGCATTGCCCCACAACTGCTGGCCGACAGTGTTGAAGCGTTGTCCGGCAGCACGGTTGAACTCGAGTTTGCCGGTGCGATGGTTGAAGACAGCAGGGTTGCCAGCCAGCTGGTGCAGCTGTTTGAAGGTATCCAGCACCCGGATGGCCTGGCTGCCTTGCCTGTTGAGGAAGCCTGGCTGACGTTGTTTGAGCCGTTATTGACGCAGCTGAAGGTGGTTCGGCCCCAGCAGATCAGCGGTGGCCTGTCTGTTGCGCATCTGCGACGAGTGCGTGAGTACTGTCACGATAACCTGGCCAGCAAAATTAGCCTGGAGCAGCTGGCGGCGCTGTGTGAGCTGAGTCGTTACCAGTTTCTACGCCGGTTTGAGCGCAGTATGGGGCTGACACCGCATAACTGGCTGACCCAGCTGCGGCTGGAAAAAGCCTGCCTGTTGTTGCGTCAGCCTGATTATTTGCTTACTCAGGTTGCACTGGATGTTGGTTTTTATGATCAGAGCCACTTTATCCGCGCGTTTCGTAAAGCCTACACTGTGCTGCCATCCCAGTATTGATCTCCTGAAATATCGGGGTGTGTTGCCGCTTCTTGGAAATGTCTTTCATATTCTGCACAGATACTGCTATGAATTGTTTCGTATAGCGCCTTTAGCTCTGGTTTCATGGTGCTGAGTGCAGACTCAGTGGTAATAAAGTAAGGTGCGCGCACTCCATGGTAATCGATGGGCTTTCCTGCGGGTTCGAAGAATATTCCAGATCGCTTAAGCAACTTGGGAAGAAAGGGCTCCATCATCGCAAAGACGTTGGTTTTCCCGGTTAAAACGGTAAGCGATGTTGTTGCAAGGAAAGCAGAGACTGCAATCATGGGAAACATGCGTCGTTCCTGCTCGTCAAATATGAGCTCGCTCGAGTTACCAAAGCGGTCTTGATGTTCATCATGGCGGCGTCTGAATGTGCCATCGACAGCAAGGCGTGATATTTCACAAACGGTATCTCTACTCAAATTCAGTTGCTCAATGAATGCGTTATCTAAACTACTGTGGCAGTACCTCTCGAGAGGAAGTGGTTTTGGTATACCGCCTTTTATGGCCGGAACAATTCTTACACAGCTGGCCGGGTAACCACTTTCCTTATGTATGATCAGGCAATGAAGTGCATATGAATCAAACTCGTCGGACTCTTTCTTATCAGGGAAATCCCCCAGAGGCTCATAGCCAAATTCTTCACAGTAAACACGGTAACGCAGCTGATAGATAAGGTCTTTACGTGGTGTGTCATAAATGAAATTCACAGAAAAATATTTTTGAAATTTCTCTGACAGCGAATTTGTCATTGTCTGCTTCCTTGTCGGTGTGACATGTAAGTATTGAGATTCCGCCGATCACGGTTCTGATTGGATGAATGGAAAAGTAGCTGCCTTGTCGCTGCGTGTTGGGTGCTCAATTTGAAAGATAACCGTATCCTTTTTAAAGGAGTATTTTCTTCGCTACCTGGAAAGCCAGCTTTTGTAATGGGTTACTATTTCCACCGGGTCGCCATGTTTTTTTAAGCTTATTACGATAGGCATCAAAATGTAGCCCGTATGGGGCGCTGATAATCTCGCCCCGTCCCAGCAGAATTTTTAGTGCGTTTGATCCTGCAATTCCTGCGCACATATCTACAGCCATTGGGGTTGAAGGGCCTCTTTTGGCTTTGAAGTCAGCTCTGCTTTTATCTACCAGGTATGTCCGCTGCATCATTGAGGGGGAGAGCCCAATCAATAATTTTATAAGCTGCTCTTCATCGGAATGGCCCTCCAGCCGGAAGTAATTCTCAAAGGTCATGCCTCCAGGCATAAAGGCAAGGAAAGCGCAGCCCATGCCGAACGGTGCAGCAGTAATAGCAGGAATATTTTTCTCAGCACATTTTTTAAATGCCATTTTTCTGGCATCAAGAGCAAAAAAATCCAGGCTATCTACGTACAGGTCAACTCCATTGAAGAAGTCGTCAATGTTGCCCCTGTTAATGCCACGGTTGAATGTTTTTATATCTGCTTCAGGGTTTATATCCCGTGCCATTTTCTCCATAACATCTAGCTTTTCTTTTCCTACGGTACTTATAAAAGCACCTGATTGTCGGTTGAAATTGTGGACTTCAAAAGAGTCGAAGTCTGCGATGTTGAATTTAGTAATCCCTAACCTGATAAGTGTTAGCAGGTGTGCGCCACCAACACCACCTAGCCCGGCGATTGCAATTCTTTTTGAAGAAAGGTATGCCTGCTCTTGCTCGGTTATCCAGCCAATATTTCTGGATGTGGCATTGTTGTAGTTATACATAATTTTCCGGAAGGGTTTGTTAATTAATATATCGTTTTTATATGACGTCTGATCACTTGTATTTGATAGGTACAGATCTGAAAAATACAATAAGCATAGGCTTTGTGGATATACATATAAAAAATAGATAATTAACATGAATTTTTTATATGTTAATGGTTTTTGGTTTTGTTGCTTGTAAATAAATAAGTAAACATACTGCTTTCTAGAGGCAGCTATAAATGTTCTTCAAACTTTTAATTCTGTGCATTGGCCGGATCATTCAATATATATGGCTGTGTGTCTGATATTCCTGCAACCCCCAACATTGTGAGTATGGGCTACTACGCAAGCAACAGTGGGGTTGTCGAGTGACTTACCCGGTGCCGATACCTCTTGGTACAAAACAGCTAAACTGACAGTATCCAGCAACTGAGCGGGGTGTGGTTATGATATTGGCAGAGATGCGCCGTATGCTGGCGCGTAATAAGGTGCGGGAGGGGGTATTAAAGCCCGCCGAGACTGGCGGTGGCTGGCAGGTTGCACTGGAAGATTATGAGGGTCAGCAGCATGCGCTGACCCGCCACGATGGTGTCGCCCGGTTGTATCATTCGCTGGACCGGGCGACGGCGATCCTGCGTGAACTGGGTGTGGAGCGAATCTGTGTGGTTGAGCGGTTCTGACTTGCGGCCTGGGCGGGTTATCGCTCTGCTGCGGTTACCTTAACCCGGCGCGGTTTGATGCCATCACGCAGATGCCAGGCCAGCAGACCAAACGTAATGCCCCAGAATGCGCTGCCTACATCAAACAGGGTCAGTCCGGAGGCGGTTACCAGAAACGTGATCAGCGCAGCTTCCCGGCTGTCACCACCGGCAAGTGCGCCGTGCAGGCTATTGCCGATAGTGCCCAATAACGCCAGCCCGGCAATGGCGAGCACCAGCTCGTTGGGTAGCGCGGCAAACAGGCTGGCGACAGTGGCACCAAAGATACCGGCCCCGAGGTAAAAAATACCCGCCCACACCGATGCTTTGTAGCGCAGTGCCGGGTTGGGGTCCGCTTCTTTACCCATACAGATTGCTGCGGTGATGGCGGCCAGACCAATGGAGAAACAGCCAAAAGGGGCCAGAATCAGGCTGGTCAGCCCGGTCCAGCTGATCAGCGGGGATGCTGGAGTGTGGTAGCCGTTGGCACGCAGAACGGCCAGTCCGGGCATATTCTGTGAGGCAATGTTCACAATCAGCAGTGGTACGCCAACACCGATCAGTGACGTCAGTTCGAAGCTGGGCAGGGTGAAGGTTGGTGTTGTTATTGACCACTCCAGTTGCTGAGTATCGATGTTTCCCTGTGTCGCCGCGATGGCCAGCCCGGCAATCAGTGTCAGAGGGATAGCATAGCGTGGCAGGGGCGAGCGTAGCAGCAGAAAGGCCAGCAACATGCTGATCACCATCAGCCGCTCAGTACCCATGGCAACAAACAGATCCATACCGAATTTTGTCAGAATGCCAGCCAGCATGGCAGCGGCCAGTGGCTGGGGGATGTGACGCATCAGGCGATCGAAAATACCACTGATACCCAGCACCAGCATGGCCAGTGATGCCACAATAAAAACGCCCACCGCTTCATTCATAGGCACGCCCGACAGGCCGGTCACGAGCAATGCGGCGCCCGGTGTCGACCAGGCCGTCAGTATCGGGGTGCGGTAGCGCAGAGACAGACCGATGGTGGAAATGCCCATACCGATACCCAGTGCCCATAACCATGAGCTAATCTGGGTTGCGCTGGCGTTTGCTGCCAGTGCCGCCTGGAAAACGATGGCAACAGAGCTGGTATAGCCGACGATGACGACGATCATGCCGGTTGTCATATGAGACAGAGTGCCTGCTTTAGACATTGTGTGTTCCTCTGTTGTGATAGATAGCGTTAGCGCTGTGCGTTATAGCGTCCGAGGTCGACAACCGTATCACCGTGCGTTATAACGTACAACCTGTTCATTTCGCATCACACTGGTGTCTATATCGCCATGCAGCAGATCAATCAGTACCTGTCATCCACGCTTAAATTACTTCGTACGGAACGAGGCTGGAGTCTTGAGCGTGCGGCCAGAGAAACCGGGGTCAGCAAAGCGATGCTGGGCCAGATCGAGCGGGGCGAGTCGAGCCCGACGATAGCGACCCTGTGGAAAGTTGCCGGAGGCTTTAGTGTGCCGCTTTCTCTGTTTATCGAGCCGCCGACACAGAATGTGGTGGTACGGGTGGCCGATGAGCTGCGTCAGCAGCCCGCCGAAGACGATATGCTGGTTGCACCACTCTTTGCGTATACCCCGGAATTTGGTTTTGAGATGTTCGAACTGACATTGCTGCCAGGTTATGAGCGTTACTCCGAACCTCACGAGCCGGGAATTACTGAGCATGTGATTGTACTGGAAGGGGAGATGGAACTGCTGCTGGCGGGGCAATGGGTGACGATGACAAAAGGCGCTGCTGTGCGCTTTACCGCTGATGTACCACATGGTTATCGTAACCTGAGTCTCTTGCCAGCGGTTTTTCATAACCTGATTCACTACCCTGCGGCAGCGTCACGGGCCATGTGATCTGTGTTGGGAAGTGGGGAGCGTGTCCATACTGGCGGAAGCCGCTGTGTTCATGCGGTATGTTTTTCATATTAGGTACGGAAATGGCTATGTATTGTCTCGTATAAGGCTTTTAATTCGGGATTCATAGTGCTGAGCGCGGATTGAGTTGTAATGAAATAAGGTGCCCGTATTTCATGATAATCCATGGGTGTCCCTGCCGACTGGAAGATTATTCCTGACGCTGGAGTAAGACAATAAGTGCAATCGATTGATATTTCAGATGTGAGCCAGTTGCGAGTACATTTCGTAGTTCTCACACACAGAAATGGACGTCAGGAATGCATACACAAACCAGACAATACAAGCAGCTGGCTCTGGGCCAACGATATCAGATCCAGGCGTTTCTTGGGAAAGGTCATTTCCAAAAAGATATCGCGGCTGTCATCGGCTCTAGCGAAGGCACCTTGTCACGAAAATTGAGCCGAAATACAGCCGTCAAAGGCTATTGTTCAGAGATAGCTCACGCCCGTGCCGTCAATCGTCGGGACCGATTCAAAGCAGGCCGACAGCGTTGTTGATGTGATGATTAGTTTGTTGAAGCGCATGCCTTCAATTTGTACAATTACTCTGGATAATGGAGGCGAATTTACGGCACATGAAAGGGTTTCGGCATCTACGGGGGCTGACATTTACTTTGCCCGACCGTATGCCAGTTACCAGCGGGGTACCAATGAAAATACCAATGGCATCATTCGGCGCACCTGGCCAAAGAAAATGTCTCTGGGTCATCTGACAGAAGCTGACCTGAGCTCGGTAGAAGTGATGATTAATACTACGTCACGGAAAGTATTGAATGGGCTAACATCGCTGGAAGCCTACACGGGGCTGTCGATTGCACTTATTGCTTGAATCCAGTCTGCACCTTAATAAAAGACTGGAAGGTTAAACGAGGGAAAGGGGTTAGATCAAATGTTCAGGAATGGGAAGAGAACAAAAAAAGCCGCTACTTCATATCTGAAGTAGCGGCTTGATAAGCTGACGTCAGCTATTCAACAGAGACCCTGTCGTTAATCAAGAGCGGTAACAGAGAATACT
>CAJXNY010000043.1 GCA_913057435.1 uncultured Oceanospirillaceae bacterium
ATCTGGCGGTTACTCTACCACCTAAGTTGGTGTCCGGGATTATTAGACCACTACAAACAGCCTAAAGCTGAACACGCGCACAATTTTTACCCGCCCGTTTAGCCATGTACAACGCCATATCAGCACGGGAAAAGATCGTTTTAGCATTATCCCCCTCTTTATATTCCGTCACCCCGATACTGGCTGTTACTTCCAGCCGGTCACCATTTGAAGTCGAAAACCGCTGTTCCCCCAGTCGATTACTGATTCGTAACACCAGCTCCCGCGCGCCCTCGTGGTGAGTCGAGGGTAACAGTATCGCAAATTCCTCCCCGCCATAGCGAAAAGCCGCACCCGTCTCCCGTACCCCCTCCCGTATCAGCGCACCAAATGCCTCCAGCACACGATCCCCCATCAGGTGACCATAGTTATCATTGAGGGCTTTAAAATTATCCAGGTCGATGATGCACAACGAAAAGCCATGCTGGTAACGGTAAGCAGCTTCAATAGCCTCATCCAGGCAGGTATGAAAGTGGCGTGAGTTATTCAGCCCGGTCAAGGCATCCAGAATACTCAGTTCACGATACACGCGCTCACGCTCAATCAGCTCAAACTCATACTGTTTCCGGGCATTGATGTTATTGAGCGTCTCAATAGCGCCAATACAACGCCCTTCAGCATCAAGCAGGCTGGCAGCCGTAAAGTGCAACCAGGCCCCCTGTTCACCGCACTCTGGAAAGAAATCCTCTGCTTCATAAGCATCCGGGATCAATACTGACTGTCGATACTTGTCGCTATAGTAATGGCGCACATCTTCATCCAGCCCACCATCCACAATCAGATCAGCAAGGCAGGGCCGCGGGCTATTATAAAAGGCTCGCCACTGATCCCGGCTGCCAATCATCACCTCACGTTTTAACCCCGACAGCGCTTCCAGCGCGCTGTTCCAATGCAAAATGACATGCTGGTGATCAATCACAAAGGTTGGTATCGCAACCCGATCAAAGACCTGTGCCAATAATGCTGTAGAGATGCTGCTGTCCCATACGTCAGCCGGGACCGGGCCGGTCTCCTCGTGCACACTACAACCCTTTCTGAATGACTATTCAGCTAACCTATACCACTCGCTGCAATGCAGCAACACGACTATTGAATATCCAATCATGAAAAAACAGCTTCTGATTCACCCTTCACCCGGCGTGCCTGTTGCCACTGCCGGGGCGGCTGCCAGTGAGCCATCCAGTCGGGCAGTTCGCTGGCAGGCATCGGTCGAGCAATCACATAGCCCTGAGCCAGCTCACAACCCAGCTGCAACAACAACTCCCCATGCTCAACCCGCTCCACCCCTTCAGCAATCACTTTACGACGGAAAGCCGAAGCCATCCCCAGTATCCCTTCCAGGATCGCCTGATCATCCGGGTCTTCAAGCATATCCCGGACAAAAGTCCGATCAACCTTCAACACGGCCGCTGGTAAGCCCTTTAAATAAGTCAGTGATGAGTAGCCGGTACCGAAGTCATCCAGTGCAAAGCTCACTCCAATCGCCAGGCAGTCATGCATCACCTGTGAGATCTGTGCCATATCCTCCAGCGCACTGGTTTCCAGCACTTCCAGCTCCAGCTGCTCCGGCGATACCGTTGGCTGCTGTACTAACAGCTGCGTCAGGCGCTGTACAAAACCCGCCTGCTGTAACTGTGGTCCATCGATATTCACACTGACCGGGATCTCCAGCCCGATCGACTGCCAGGCGGCCATCTGTACCAGTGCCGTACGAATCACCCAGTCTCCCAGCACCAGCGCCAGCGGCTGGCCCTCAATCAGTGGCAGGAACTTCCCTGGTAATAACAGCCCCTCCTCAGGATGCTGCCAGCGAATCAGCGCCTCTACCCCGATCACCGCCCCGGTACGCATATTCACCTTGGGCTGGTAGTGCAGTACAAATTCATCTTCAGTTAGCGCCTGCTCAATCCGCGCCAGGGTTTCACGCTGGCCGCGCTGGCTACGATCCTGCTCAGCATCGAACAGATAAAACCGGTTCTTACCCGCCAGCTTGGCCTGATACATCGCCTGATCCGCCTGGCGTAACAACAAGTCTTCATCCACCGGCTCAGCCTGTGGATAAAAAGTGACCCCCAGACTGGCTGACACCTGCAGCACCTGGCCGTTAACCTCCACTGGCTGCGAGATCAACCTCAACAACTGCTTCAGGCGTGGCAGCGCACAGGCACTGTTGTCAGCGCCCACCAGCACCGCCACAAACTCATCCCCCCCCAGCCGGGCAACGGTATCCCCCTGCTCATGTAACTGCCGAAAGCGCTTACTGATGGCAACCAGAAAACGGTCGCCGACCGCATGTCCATACTGATCATTGATCTCCTTGAAACCATCCAGGTCGATATAGACCACGGTGAGACGCTGGCTCTGTTGCCCATCGGCAGCAAGCGCTTCCCGCAGGCAGTCCGACAGCTGGCTACGGTTAGGCAGGCCGGTCAGCTTGTCATGAAATGCCGCATACTCCAGTTGCGACTGCTGTACCTTACGGTCAGTAACATCCGTACAAACCCCGATCCACTTACACGGCATCCCCTGTTCATCCAGCACCGGTAGCGCCCGCACACTCCAGTTACGGTATTGCCCTGAGCGCTGCCGTATCCGGTATTCACACTGCAGCTGCGACCGAGCAAGCGGGTACTGTGCCTGTATCTGAGAAACTACCGCAAGATCATCCGGGTGAATCAACGCCAGCCAGCTATCCATAGTCTCCGACACTTCACCTGCCGGGTAGCCCAGAATGCTATCAATATCGCCAAACCACTGCTGGCTCTCTGACATTACATCCCACTCGTATATCAGATCACAGGCAGCCATGCCCGCCACTTTAAAGCGCTGCTCACTCTCCCGCAGCGCTTTCTCAATCTGAATCCGCTCGCTGATATCAATTGAGATCCCACACAAACCATAAATCGAACCATCCTCCCGACGCAGCGGCAGTTTGGTCGACTGGAAAGTGCCCTTCTGCCCGGTCAGCGCCATCACGCCAACCTCTTCCGTACGCAGGGTTTTACCTTCCTTCAGCACCTGCGCATCATCATGAAGGATTTGCGCTGTGGACGCTGCATCGAAAAACTTCTCATCACCACTACCAATGATCGCCTCCATCGACACCTGCCACAGCTCACGCACCGGCCGATTAGCAAACTGATAGCGGCCCTGGATATCTTTGAGATAAATGCAGGCATCTACATTCTCCAGAATCATCAGCAACTTGCGCTCGCTCTCTTCCACCTGCTGGCGGGCCTGCACAATATCGGTAATATCCTGGGCAATAATCAGAATTTGCGGCTGTCCTGCTGCATCAACAAAGGGTTTTTTGATCGAGCGATAATGCCGTGTCTCACCGGTCACCAGGTCCTGGCTATCCTCCAGCACAACCTCGGGCTCACCGCTGGCCATAATCGCCAGCACACTGCGCCGCATGCTCTGAGCCAGCTCCGCGGGTACACCAAAATCCTGATCGGAATGCCCTACCATCGCCGCCGGGGTGCTCTGGTACAGCTGTGCCAGTGCTTCATTACACAGCAGAAAGTTACCCTGTTCATCCTTCAGCGCCACCACATCCGGCATTTCATCCACAACAGTACGCAGTAACACTTCACGCTCATGCAACGCCGTCAGTGAAGTGGACAACTCCTCCTGCGCCACCGATGCGGCTTCCAGCGCTCGCGCCATCGCGCCAAAGGCAAGTAACAGCAACAGCGACACCAGACAATACCCGGCTCGCAATAAGCCACTGTAGTCCGTTATCCCAGGCATCAGTCCGCGAGGGATTGCGGCCAACTGCCAGCTCCCTCCCGGCAAACGGATATCCGCCAGTACCCTCGCCTGCTCAAACACTTCAGCCCGGCCAAAAAACAGTGCGCCCTGACCCCCCAGCGCATCACGGCCACGGATGGCGATTTCAATCGGCAATGCCGTATCTTGCAAGCCACTGTTGCGATAGAGCTGCTGATCATCAATCACCGCACTGACCAGCCCCCAGAAATACTCATTCCCGGCGGCATCGAACAAAAACGCAGGCATCCGGGCGATTAACCCTGTCCCACCCTGTACCAGCGGCACCGGCCCGGCCAGCACAATCTCTCGATTAAGCCGTGCCTGCCTTGCCGCCTGCCACTGATCCGGCAATGTACGGTAATCCAGCCCGATCGCCTGCCGGTTACCCTTGAGCGGATACACCAGCCGGACCACCATATCGGGGGCAACCCCAAAGTTTCGCAGCTGGGTCCGCCCCTGCAGAATCGACCGTACCGCCCGCTCAAAATCGGCCTGTTCCAGCTGAGGGTTCATTGCGACGGCCGCCACCAGCCCCTTGGTCAGTTGCAGATCACTGATCAGATTACTTTCCAGCCTGCTTTTAATGGCCGACAGACTTGTTTGCACCGCATTACGATTCTGCGTATCCAGATATGCCTTATTCAACCGCTCGACATAACAGATTCCCGCTAATAAACCGCACAGCAGCAGCGTGGTCAGCAGATAAACAGCTGTACGACTTCGTTTCATTAACGATCTATCCCCAGTGCAAAAAAGCCATCGCACATTCACACGCCTGGTGATGTACACATTGAACGATCATTACCTTATCTGGGGCTGGTGTACAGAAAATAAGAACGCATAAACACCAGCACCGACAAAGGGCGAAGATGAATGCTTACACAACAATATAAGGAGGGCAATCAGCCAATACATAGAAGATATAGAGGGAATAAATGCACGACTGGCCAGACAGATACCTGCTACATGAATTACCCATACGGTCGGCATAGACCCGAGATGCAATTTTCTCCGGCTGGCGAGCGAGCTCTTCGATTGAAACAGATATCAGTTAGTGAGGCAGGGCTTCTGTGTCGACATTGTCAAATCATACCGTCGCGTCTGGCACCACTTTTCCAGTCTGACGGCGCTACGCCGACCCAGCGTCGGAATGCTGCGGCGAACTTTGCCGGGTTGGCATACCCCACAGCAACAGCAGTTTCAGTCACCGACATATCAGCATTCAGCAGCGCCTTTGCCCGCACCATTCGGCGGGACGTGAGGTAGCGATAAGGGGTGTAACCGGTTTCACGTTTGAACATTCGGGTAAAGGTGCGGGGCTCAACCCCCTGCGCCGCTGCGAGCTCCTTCACGCGCAGGTCATCATCGAGCCGTGCTTCAATCAGCTCCAGCGTACTGGTTAGTAAATTAGTACCTTGTCGTTCATTCTTCGGCGCGCGGGCGTCCACCTCGCGCAGCATCGCCAGACGGTGCAACACTAGCGACAGTCCATGATCAAAAAACGCCGAAGAAGAACCATGTGCCTCGGCATCACGCAACAACGCCACCAGCACAGAAGACGCCAGCTCGTCATCAAACAACTGAGACTGCACCGCCATCAAATCGTCTTTCAACAACTGTCGGCCATGACAGGCCGGTACATCATTCAGGTCAAAGGCAATCACCAGCATATCCATCGCTGGAGTAAAGCCTTTCGCTGCAGGCCCCGGTAAGGCAAGCCCTACCTTTCCCGGTGCCCAGACATCATTCAGGCGAACCTCCTCGTTTTCCTTGAAGGTAGCACCGCCGCCCCCGGTACACAGCCCCAGCACGGCATAGGGCAATGCCTGCCCCTCACCTTCGAAGCGCTTTATGCTCGTGTGGCTCACGATTACCGAACCGGTTGGATTGGAAATAGTGACATCAGAGCCAATGCTCAAGGCACGGAATCGATTCACCAGGGTATCACGATGGGAAGACCAGCTTTGCATAGTTACAGCATCAATGTCGTTTTTGGATTAGTCACAGGATTTTCGGAGTGGCGGCCATTACTGATAAAAATACAATTACTCCTGAATGTTCCTATCTGAGCTCAACACTCTGGGTATAGCAAGAAGTGCCCTGGGGAAATGTAAGGTGTAGTCAATGAACAAAGTAGTATCAACACTCGGTATGCCTGCTCTGCTAATGGCAATAACATCCTCCGGCACCACCCATGCAGAACAGGTGGCCCCAGCACAATCACCTGGCCCAACACCTGATGCTCCCCAGCTAACACCGATTATCGTCACCGGCGAAAAAACCAGCCGAACGCTGCGTGATACGGCCTCCAGCGTAATTGCCACCCCAGGGCAGGCACTGGACCAGATGCCCGGCGTCATCTCATCGAACGATCTGATGGACCACATTCCTAACATTGTTTCCATTGAGCCTGGCAACGAAGCGCCCTCCGTACGCGGCATTGACGGCACCGGACCCGCCTCCGGCGCCAATGCCTTTTTCGCCGGTACCCGCCCCCGCTTCAACTACCAGGTGGATGGTCGTACCCTCGGTTTTAACGAAGCGCAGTTCCAGAACACCAGCCTGTGGGACATCAGCCAGGTAGAGGTTTACCGGGGCCCCCAAAGCACCCAGCAGGGGCGTAACTCCATCGCCGGTGCCGTGGTGATTCGCACCGCCGATCCCACATTCGACTGGGAAGGCAAAGTCCGCGCGGCTGGCGGACAGCAGGATAATCGCATTGGCTCATTCGCACTGTCCGGGCCATTGCTGGACGACGTGCTGGCCTTTCGTGTTGCAGCGGATTATCAGTCCAGCACCACCGCGGTGGACTTCACCCCGTACGAACAGGAGCCCGAGCCAGACCGCTATCGCAACGAAACCCTGCGCGGTAAGTTACTGTTCACTCCAACAGATAATATCCGCTCCCTGCTGACTGTCGGCCACAGCGATGGCAAAGCTCCACAGTCCGAGCGCGTTATCCGCCCCTTCGCCGAGCGCACAGCCCAATTCGCTAATCAGCCGTCTTTCCGGTCCCGTAACACCTATGGCGTCTGGGACACTCAATGGACATTGTCTGATGCCGCCCGTGTTGAGCTGAACCTGTCCCAGACAGACTTCCGCACCGACCGCCGCGCCACCACCGGGTTGGGCAATCTGCGTATCGACGGTGATGAAACCGTGTTCCAGCCGGTGCTGCGCCTGCAAAGTGCAGACCATAATATCTCGGGTTTTATCGGCGCCTACATTTTCCGCACCGAACAGGATGAAGTGATCGACCTGTTTGGCGGTGGCGGCTTCCGTGACGAGACCAAAAGCAACGCTCTGTTTGGTGAAGTAAACATCAGCCTCAGTGATGAATACAGCCTGGCGCTGGGCGCTCGCTATGAAGAAGAGAAACGCCAGCGTGCTGGCGTCGTCGGCCCGATGGCACTGGACTTCAATGAAACCTACAAAGAGTTTCTGCCCAAGGCCACCCTGTTCTGGGACCTGCATGACGACTGGACCGCAGGCCTGACCATCGGTCGGGGTTACAACGGCGGCGGCGCAGGCATTACCTTCAGCCCGCCCTTCCAGGCCTACACCTACTCACCCGAGTATGTCTGGAACTACGAAGCCTTCCTTCGCGGCGAGCTGCTGGACGGCCGCCTCAATCTGACCGCCAATGTCTTCTATAACGACTTTGAAGATATGCAGCTGCCGTTCACCCTGGCGGCCAACGCCACCGTGATTCGTAATGCTGCCGAAGCCTCCACCTACGGCATCGAAGCCGGTGCCCATTACCGCCTGGTCGGTGACAGCGAAATCTTCGCCAACCTTGGCTTGCTGCAGACCAAAGTTGACCGCTACGGCGACCCGACCGTCCAGGGCAACGACCTGGCCCGCGCTCCGGCATACAGCCTGGATGCTGGCTTCATCGCCCGCCCACTGCCACGCCTGGAGATCAGCACCAGCCTGCGTCATACCGATGCCTACTACTCTGATGCCACCAATACCCCACGCGGCAAAATAAATCCCTACACCGTGGCCAATGCTCAGGCGGCTTACACCGTGGATGGCGTGCGGGTCTATATGACGGTGGAAAACCTGTTCGACAATGACAGTGAAGTATCTGTTCTGACCGGTGCCACCGCCGCCAATGACAGCGCCACCCTGCTGCAGCCGCGTACGGTGACCGCTGGCATCGAGTACAGCTTCTGATGGCGCTGTCCGGTAAAGCGATGCATCGCTGGTATCTGATCCATAAGTGGACCAGCCTGATCTGCACGATTTTTATGTTGATGCTCTGTCTGACCGGCCTGCCGCTGATCTTCCATGAAGAGATCAACCAGCTGACCCGCGCGCCTGAGATCACCGATCTCAGCGGGCGTGCCAGCACCGGAGCTGCAGACCTGGACGCCATGGCCCTGATTGCCAAAGCGGAAAAGCCGGGCTGGCAACTGATGTTCCTCACCTGGGACAAAGACAGTCCACTGATCAATGCCGTGCTCGGCCCAACCATGAAAGCGGGGGAAGGTGACGTTCACTTCGTGCCGTTTGACCGGCGCAGCGGAGAACAGCTGAACGCACCACCCCCTAACGAGGGAGTCATGTACTTCCTGCTTGATCTACATGCCAGCCTGCTGATGGGATTACCCGGCGCGCTGTTTCTGGGCCTGATGGGGGTTATATTCACCCTGTCGGTGATCTCCGGTGTGGTGGTCTACGCGCCACTGATGCGTCGCCTGCCCTTCGCCACGGTGCGACAGACCATGAGCCGACGCATCAAATGGCTGGACCTGCACAATATGATTGGTATGGTCACCCTTGCCTGGGTCAGCGTGGTGAGCATCACCGGCATCGTGCTGACCCTGGTAACACCCATCACCGCCATCTGGCAGCAGGAACAGATCGCCAGCCTCAAGCTTACCTATGGCGATGCGGCACAGTCCGACCCGGCAGACCCTGTCTCACCCGGCCAGGTACTGGAGCGCGTACTCACAGCGGTACCGGATGCTGAACTGTACTTCATGTCCATGCCCGGCAGCCCCTACGCCACCCCACACCACTACGCAATGGGCATGCGCGGCAACACCCCGCTGACCGAACACATGGTGAAAATCGCCCTGGTGGAAGCGGCCACTGGCAAGTTGATCAGCATTAAAGATACCCCCTGGTATATCAGCGCCATCAACCTGTCGATACCACTGCACTTCGGCGACTACGGCGGTCTGCCACTGAAAATCCTCTGGGCCATACTGAACATCGCCGCCATCATCGTGCTGGGGTCCGGCCTGTATTTATGGATCGTCCGGCGTAACAAAACACGGGAGAAACGTCTGCAAAGCCTGCAGGCACAACTGACAACGGAGAACCCGTCATGAACCACAGCGCAAAACATGCCTCCCGCTCCGGCTGGCAGATCTATCGCTGGCCACTGCTGGTAAACCTGCTGGCACTGGTCGGTATAGTCGCCGCCCTGATCGGCAATGGCGTTTATGATTTCCTGTCCTGGCTGTGCCTGGGGACAACAGTGGGATTGATGATCAAAGCGGCAAAGCAGTAATTAGACACCCCACCACATTAAACCTGATGGGCACTTCGCTGTGCTCTTTTGCCCACCCTGCCGGCGCATTCGCCGGCTTATTCCTCGCCAGACAAAGTCTGATTCACATCACATCTCAATAAGACCAGTAGTCAAACACTGATCCGGCTCAAGGGTGCGATCGGACTGCCCGCTGCGGCAGTTAACCCCATAACATTCTGAGGATTAATCCATGATGTCGAAGGCGGTGCAGGTGGCCTGGCACTGGCAACCCAGCCAGGGCACCAGTACGGACGCAAAGGAACAGAAGAAATTACCTTAGTAGACAAAAATCGGTCCCATATCTGGAAACCGTTGCTGCATGAAGTGGCGACCGGTTCGCTGGATATCAATACCTTTCAGGCTCCAACCGTAGTCAACGCTTCGACAACAATAACGATAATGATTATCAATTAATGATATTGCATGGTAAGCTCCACGCCCCTTACGTCACTTCTCTGCATGTCATGCTGTAAAGGGAGAGTATCGCCAGCCATGTCAACAAGTCACTATGAATCCGTAACAGTCGAAACCATCTATGCTCAGCACCATGGCTGGCTGCGCAACCTGCTGCTGCGAAGACTGGGGAACGACTCCGATGCAGCGGACCTGGCCCATGATGCATTCCTGCGGCTGTTACTGAAGCCACGCAAATTTGATAGCAGCGAAGGTACCCGCGCCTATCTCAGCCACGTTGCCAGGGGCTTGTGCGTCGACCTGTGGCGCCGCCGCAGTATTGAACAGGCCTGGCTGGATGCTCAGGCTGCAGACCCTGAGGCTCTGGTACCTTCAGCCGAAGAGCATTACCGGGTGCTGGACGCCCTGTGCAGAATCGACGCGATGCTGGCGCAGCTCGAAGAGCCGATTGCGCAAACCTTTGTTCTGTCCCTGCTGGAAGGCTACAGCTACCGCGAGATCGCGACGAAACTCAACTGTTCAGAACGCACTATCAAACGTTATATGGCGAAAGCAATGCTGCAGTGTCTGCTGGTCCAGTCTGAACTGAATGATGACACTTTCTCCTGAACATGGCTGACGATTTCGATACCCTGCAGCAGGCCGCCGAGTGGTTTGTTCGCCTCCAGGATGAAGACTGCAACGAACAGACCCTCACGGCCTGGCGTCGCTGGCTGGATTCAGACGACGCACACCGCAAAGCCTGGGAACAGGTGGAGGAGATTCAGGCCAGCATTGGCGTTATTACCAGCCAGACCCATTCAGAGCCCGCCGTAAACGCCCTGCGCAGCAATCATCAGCAGTCGCTGAATCGACGTAGCCTGATGCGTTCGTTCATCTTGCTGGCCGGTGCCTCCAGCCTTGGCTACCTTGGCTGGACACATCGACTGAGGCCTTCATTACGATTGCCGCTGACAGCCGATATCCAGACAGCCACCGGCGAGATACGCGAACACTCACTGCCCGATGGCGGCAGGGTCTGGCTGAACACCGCTTCCACGCTGAACGTGAATTTCACCCCGCAACAACGACTGCTGGAATTCATTGACGGTGAAGTGCTGATCGAAACAGGAAAAGACCCGCAACGACGGTTTCTGGTTAATCTGCACGAAGGCCAGCTTGAAGCACTGGGTACGGCGTTCAGTATTCGCAGGCTGTCACAGGGTCTGCGGTTGCAGGTTCATCAGGGGAAAGTGGCCATACGTACCCGCCACGGTCACCAGCGAGCCGTAGAGGCTGGCCAGCAAACCCATTTCGATGCTACAGCCATCAACCCCGTAAGCCCTGTTGCGAGCCACGCTGTCAGCTGGACGGATCGCATACTGCTGGCAGACGATACCCGCCTGCAGGACCTGATCACCGAACTCGCCCGCTATCATCAGGGCTATATGGGCGTGGCCCCCGCTGTGGCCGACCTAAAGGTAACGGGTACCTTCCCTGTGGATAACATTGAACAGGCCCTGTCGATGCTCAACCATACCCTCCCCGTCAGTGTCGGCCGCCTTTCAGACTGGTGGATTACAATAGAGGCTCGATAAACCGCTCACTTCGATAAAAATGTCGTCCCGGCTGTCCCCTTTTTCCGCGCTCGTTCGATTCCTTATTACTCAAGTAAATAACTCAACCGTTGCACTGCAGCCTGAAGGGCCCTCAGAACGCAGTATCAGCGATGACAATAAAGGAAATCGATCCATGTCCAGACCCCCGTTCAGTTCCTCTGCCAGGCCGCGGGCTCGCACGCTGGCGCTATCCATTCATCTGGCGTTGATGGCGACATGCCTGACACAACCGGTCAGTGCGGCTCAGACAAGCGTGCAGGATGCCAGCCGGAAGTTCGACTTCAGTATTCCTTCTGGCTCGCTGAGCAACAGCATTCACATCTTATCCCGACAGAGCCAGATACTGATCAGTAGCAAAGGGGAGTTGCTGCGTAATAAAACAAGCCAGGGACTGAACGGCACTTACTCAATCGAAGAAGCATTGCGCTTACTGCTGTCTGAGACCGGCCTTAAAATCACCAAACACGACGATGGCAGTTACCTGCTGGAGCCGGTCAGCCTGCAGGCGTATGACACGCTGACCGTTGTCGGTGCCGAGCAGAAATTTGGGCAGGCCAACTACGTTGCAACCCACAGCAGCGCAGGGACAAAAGTTGATAGCCGTATTTTAGAAACGCCGCAATCCATCTCGGTAGTCACCTCTGACCGTATCCGCAATATCGGCGCAACACGCCTGAAAGACGCACTCAGCTATACCCCCGGCATCAACACGTCGCCCTGGGGCGACAATGAACAATATGACTGGCTGTATGTCCGGGGTTTCGACGCCTACAACCCGGGCTTCTACCTCGACGGACTGCAGATGCGCAACAACGGCAACTGGGGGCAATGGCAGACTGAAAGCTATGGGCAAGAACGAATCGAAGTGATGCGTGGCCCCGCGTCTGTTCTCTACGGCCAGAACGGCCCCGGCGGTATCGTGAATATCGCCAGTAAGACACCCAGCGCAACGCCCAGCAAAGAGATTTCAGTGCAGGCAGGCAGCAACAACCATAAACAGCTGTCAGCGGACCTGACCGGACCGGTTGATAAGGATGGCGAGTGGCTCTACCGATTAACCGCCGTGGCCAAAGACTCTGAAATAGCCACCGAGGAGATGGACAATGATCGCCTGTATATCGCACCGTCCCTGACCTGGCAGCCATCGGCAGACACCAGTCTGACGCTATTGTCACAGTTTATGCGGCACCGGGGCAGCGCAGTCTGGCACGGCTACCCGCTGGAAGGCACCCTGCTGGACAACCCCAACGGCGATATTCCGGTATCCACCCTGCTGGGTGAACCCGACTTCAACCGCTACGATCAGGACCAGTGGATGCTGGGCTACGCCTTCGAGCATCGCCTGAACGACACCTGGCGCTTTCAGCAAAATGCCCGCTACGGCGAGTTTGACCTCGACTACCGCGTTGCCTGGGGACGCTGGGCAAAACCGGATCAGACCAACCCGGACAACCCTGATAACTTCCGTACCCTCAACCGTACACCACTGAAAAGTGTGGAAGATGTCTCCTCCTTCACGGTCGATAACCGCCTGATCGCCGAGTTTGACCAGGGTGGGGCCAGCCACACACTGCTATTCGGACTGGACTACCAGTACGCAGACCTGGATGTAGTCGCCAACTACGGTGGCACCCTGGCACCACTGGACCTGTTCAACCCTGAATATGGCTCACCGGTGTCACTTAACCCCGCCTTCATCGATGCCCGCACACGTCTGACGCAAACAGGCTTTTACCTGCAGGACATGATCCGCTTCCAGCATAACTGGATACTGACCGTGGGTGGCCGTTACGACCGCGCCGAGGTGAAAAACCACGACCGACTGAGCGGAGAAAGGTCAACCCAGTCAGACGACGCCTTCACCGCACGTGCTGGCCTGGTGTACGAGTCTGACAACGGCCTTGCACCGTACATTTCCTATGCCGAATCATTCCTGCCCAGCTCCCAGGTGAATCCAGTAACTCAGCAACCATTCTCACCTGAAAACGGCCAGCAATACGAGATCGGGGTGCGCTATCAGCCTTCCGACACCGCACTGTACAGCGTTGCCGCCTTTGACCTGACGCGAGAGGACTATGTGGTGTGGGATTGGACTAACTCACCGCCTGGTCCGAAGCAGACCGGCGAGATCAACGTCCAGGGTATGGAATTCGAAGCCATTACCCAGCCAACCGACAACCTCAACCTGACCGCCAGTTACACCTGGATTCCCAAAGCCGACGTCGTTAAAAGCGCTAACCCGAGCGAAGTTGGCAAGCAGGATAAAGCGGTTTCTGAACATCAATGGTCACTCTGGGGCGACTACCGCTTTAACAGTGGCATCACCCTGGGACTGGGCGCCCGACACACCGGCAGCAACCAGGGCACCGGCGAGAAAGCACCACGCGAAGTACCGTCCTACACCCTGTATGACGCCATGATCAGCTACCAGCTCAAGGACTGGCGATTCGCCCTGAATGCCCGCAACCTGAGCGACGAAACCTACCTGACCGGCTGTGGCGACCGCGACTGCTTCTACGGCGAACGCCGTAAAGTGACCGCCAGCGCAACCTACCGCTGGTAAGCCACAACACAAACGGCAGGCGCAGCGAGGCTGTGCCTGTCAAAAGCCACCGCGCCGTAACCCATCACCAAGGGTGGGCACATCGCTTCGCGCTTTTGCCCACCCTGCCTCGTCAAAAACCGGGTTCAACGTCCAAGCAATACAGCACTCTCCAGCCTTCGACTGTCCAGCATCTTACTGATTGCGGTAATGGTGCTTGCCTGTACCCCTTGCGCCCTGGCAAGATCCGCAAAACCGGCAATAACATCAACGATTTCATGAATATGCTGCTGTGCTTGCGACCATGAGGCAAAGCCAGCAGAGGCGGCAAGCTGCTGCATGGTTTTCAGCCCCGGCTGCTTGCCATACCCACCGAAGGCAGTCGCATGTTCATTAAAAGGGTGAGGGCTGAACGTTGCGTCATAAAAAGGTGCCGGACTCCACTGCCCATCATCCTGCTACAGGTAAACCGCTTCACATACACCCTCTTCATGGCCCAATGCCAGGTTCTGAGAGGTAAATTTAACCAGCCATGCTTCATCACCCGGCCCTGGCTGGGTTGCACACTGAAAAGGATCAGAGTCTGGGAAGAAAAGCTGCGCTTTAGGCCTGGCACCACCAGAACTCCCCGCCGCCACCAGCGCAGCAAGCACCTCATCCGTCTGCCCGTCGAAAAGCGCCTGAGCCTGCAGCCCCAATGTCGCCAGATCCATCTGCTGCTCTGCACACGGCAGATCAGACGCCGGGCTGAACGTCAGCGCCCCCATTCCCCGCTGACCAACGAAAGCCAGCCGGTCCATCGCTGTCACCTGTGCAGGGAGGATGCCATGCTGGCGAAAAACACGATCCTGCAGTAACAGACCCCAGCCATCAGGCAGGCTGTCGGCAAAAACGCCATGCAAACCATCGTGGGGCCGTTTTGGTGCAACCTGTAACTCAGCCGTATCCTGTACGGTGAAAGGGGAAAAATGCTTAAACCGGGCCAGATACGCCGGGTGATACTGAAAGAAAACACCCCGCCGGTTCTGTGCCAGGGTGCCAACCGCCACCGTTTCGCCCGTTGATAGCGTCCGGCCGACATGCAATTGCTGAACAGGCCTAAAACTCATCTTTCAGCACCTCTTCAATGGAGGTGGGTAGCCGTTGCCCTTCACCGGCCTTATCAGCCTGAGTAAGGTCATACAGCCGCTTCAGATCATCCAGACTCTGCCACAGCAACAACAGCTGGCGAAAAGAGATCTGCCCGGTCAGCTCAAACTTTTTGATGGTTGGCGCAGGCACACAACTCCGTGCTGCCAGCGCATCACGGGACAACCCCGCCTGTTCACGGCACTTACGCAGGTAAGCCGCAAACGCCTGCTGTACATCACCATCATCAAGCAACAGAAACGACGACATAGCCACCACCAAATAGATATTATTGTATCCATTATGGTCTAAATTACGTATCTATGGATACAGTTATATCCAAACGAGATTTGATGGTAAGCAAGATGTGGCGAAGAAAAGTGTGCCCATCAATAACCCCACCACGCCATAACGCACACCAATGGTGGGCATATCGCTGCGCGCTTTTACCCACCCGACAACCAAGGACCACCGTAGGATGCGGCAAAGCGCAGCGTGCCCATCAGTAACTACCACGCCACCCCCCAGCGCCAATGGTGGACACATCGCTACGCGCTTTTGCCCACTCTACAACCCAGAAATTCAGAGGCTGGCTATTTAAATGTTCTTCACAGCACAAATCGCCCAGTATCGACTATCCACCAGCGCCACGAACTGATCTTTTAGGTCATCAGAGAGATAGGATCTACGGATCAGCGGTTTGATTTTAACCAGCGCGCTACCCAGGTCGCTGATTACTTTGTCGGCCACTTTTTCAGGTAAGCCTATATTCCTGGCTAACATCAAAAAATCAGCACGGATGTAATACCCAAAGTACTGGTACGCCTCCGAGAACCCCTGAGCCGTATCATCATCGGCATCCAGTAGCGGCATCGCCAGGTAGTTTGTGATCCCCGTGGGGTAAAACTCGGTACACAGGTTATCGTAATGCGGGGTCAGCCGATCATAGGCTAGCGCCGTATTTCCGGGCACTCGCATCACGCTTATATTTTTCAGATGCATATCGTCGTTGCCAATCAGATAAGCCAGTAGCACCCGTTTGAAGAAGTCACCCAGTACAGCCACCTTGCCACCGGTGGCTTCGCTCAGGAGGCGGCCAGCCGTTTCATAGGTGCTATCGTACTTACCCTCTTTGGGATGGCCGATAATGGAGCAAAGGTCTTCCTGATGAAGCTTACCGTCCGATGTACGATCGAACCGCCGGGTGATGTAAGCTCGTTCGCCATCTGAAAACTCCACCAGCCCGCATAGCGCAGTATCGATCCTGGCCACACGGCTAATCTCCATGCTCAAATGCTCCATCTCAGCACAGTCACGCAAGCCATCAGGGCATGGCTTCAAAATATATTCGCCATCCTTATCAGTCGGCACCAGCTTCAACGAATCAGGGTCCAGCCTGAGTGACAGCTTCTGCTGTACCCCGGAGATCGACATCCCCTGGGTGTACCGAATCCCTTCAGCAAACATCTCCTGCCGAGTAACCTCCAGCTGCGCACTCACCCGGTGAGTTCCATACAGCTTGAGTGCAGCTGAGTCCTTCATCAACGCATTTTTATTGCGCCCAGGCAGCGCATCCAGAGTGATGTAACAATGCATCATGGTCTGATCTCCTTAAGCGTCACTGCGCCGATCAGGTCGGTGCCGTTGCGAATCAGCAACCCAAAGGTATCGCGCTCATCAATTTTCATACTGATGGACTGCGTGTGCTTCATCCAGCCTTCTGAGGCGAGGTTCTCAAAAAAAGGAAACAGCCTGTCGGCTTCAAACGCTTCAGCCTGTAGCGGAAGACTGAACGCCAGCGGCGCACCCTGGGCGAGATAATCCCGGTCATACTGGAAGCGGTACCGATCATCATCCGTCTCCGTTAACAACCCTGCACGCACGCCATTGTAGTGAACCTCAGCTAGCCGACCCATAAGCTTAGCCCCAGCGCACCGAGTACAGCCTGTAGCTTGGGTACAGTAACGCTGGTATCGCCGTTCTCGATCTTGCCAATGGTGACTTTCGAAACGTTGCTGTAAAGCACCAGGTCCTCAATGGTCAGCTTCTGACGCTTTCGCGCCTCGCGTATTACTTCACCAACGTTAGAAAACGGCTGTAGATCACGTTGCTGCCGATACTGGGATAGCTGGCTTGCCTGCTCAAGGAGGTAGCCCTGAACAGCTTCCAGGCTATCCCTGGCGTCTTGCACTGTTTTAAGTTTTTCAGCCACAAAAAAAACCAATATTTATTTACTTAATGCATATATACCACAATAAAAGCAAATATATATTAACTTACTAGCAGGTAATGAAAATTAAAGTTGTGTATTTGCATGTGTAATGAACATAAAGCAAATAATTATTTGCTTTCGGAGGCTGCAGCAAACGATAGACAGGCCACAGAACTCACCTACCAACCCGGTCATACAGTAGGATGCGGCAAAGCGAAGCGTACTCGTCACAATCTCTGCACCAGGGGGGTCATACCCGAGTACTCGCAATGCCAGATTCTGTATGACCTTAGCCTGCAAATGTTATGATCAGCTCATGAAAAACAGCCTCCCTCACCTACCTGCAAACAGCGCGACCTCGACTATACCGTCAAGGTGATCCGCGACGAGTTTGAGCAGGTCACCGACTTTGCCAACGGTAAAAAGAAGCACTGCCATCTGCTGAAAATCATCCTCTTCGACAGCCATAACCTTGTACACCTGAATAACCTGGCAACTTCACAGGGCAACCACTTCCAGCTGCTGATATGGGCGTACGTGGATGCACGGTGTTCAGAACATTACGAGATAACAGCAGAACAACTGGACTGGTTGATCGCGCAGGTTGAGGTGTTGCAGGGGCTGACTAAAGAGCTTTGTGTGGGAAGAATCGAAGAGTTTTCCAGAAAGGGCCGGTAAAACATAGTCTGCCATCAGTCTTGCTCTTCCCTTGCCTGAATTTGCTTTATTCGGCATTAAAGCCTCAAGTCGTCTCAAACCTCTAGACGCATCGCTATCGTTTATCTATATGAATCTCTTTGGGCGTACCCAGTACTGTTTTACCTTCCAGGACAGCCGCTACCTGCTCAACAGAAAGCCGTATTCTGCTCAACTGCCAGCGATGCCTGAATAGTACGAATACGGTTGCCACGACGTAACTCTGGCACCAGAACATCATCATTGCTGGCTGTCCAGCGACCGATCAACTCAGCGATACTGGTAACCTGAGCAAACATGCGGTGGCTTAACTGAAAAGGAGGCTTGTATGGCATTCTGAAACCACCTGATACTGAGTGAGAACGAGCAGAGTAATGAATAACATCAGACAACGAAAGTGAGCCCGATAACCCGTACGATCAGGTTTCCTGCGTTTCTACCCGCGTTCGCAGGGTAAGTTGATGCAGCTGATGTCAAACATGCTCAACGCTATTGGACATATCACAGGTATCAGGCTACCGCACTCTGCATCACCCGGTAACATGCCTGGATATTGCCCCGAAAGCTCTCTGGCATCTGTTCCCATACAAACAGATCTACCCGAAATGGCAGGCTGCTTTCTTCAAAGGCTTCACGCAGCTCGGAGATATGCATTTGCTGGTTCGATTCAGAAAAGGCAACCAGATCCAGATCTGAATAAGGTTTGGCATTCCCGGTTACACGGGAACCATAGGCCCAGACCGCTGTGCCGGGCAGGTATTGCTGGAAGCAGGCTCGCACTTCTGCAACCTCAGCATCAGAGAGTAGCAGGCGGTTACTCTGCGACATTCCACGGCTCCCCGCTTAAATGGCTATACAACTGAATAGCATCAGACACGAAATCGCCCATCAGCAAGAGCGCAGCTTTGGCTTTCTCACCACTGTCATCATGGGAAGTAGTAACGCGGCTATCAGCGTAGATCAACCACTGACTAATATCTGATGGCAGTAACTGGTTTTCATTGGCTATGCGAAAGATAGGTTTTGGGCTGTTTGGAACTTCAGCCAGCCCAAGTTCCTCAACCATATAGCGTTTAACCACCTTCCACATACAGTCATAACAGGTTTCAAAACGCTGGATAACAGACTCAGCCACCGCTTCCTGAATCAGTTGCGGTAAGGAGTTATCAAGGCCCAGGACAGGGTACCGGCTTATCTACTATGAAACAGCTTGAAAGGCGGAGGAGTATTTCAGGCACAAAAAAGCCCGCTCATAATAAGCAGGCTTCTAAGTTTTATGCGCCTTGTACTCAATGGTACCAGTGGCCGGACTCGAACCGGCACGCCGTTAGGCAACGGATTTTGAATCCGTCATGTCTACCAATTCCATCACACTGGCAGCGCATAGGGGGCGTATTATAGGCCCTAATTATGTGCCGTCAATGGTCAATGTTACAGAATTAGCAAAACGGGGCTAAAGGCGGTTTCAATCGGGTACTCGCCAACCTGTACACTCATCATTCGGGCGTCGATATCTCTTGCCCTGACGCATCTTCAGAGGGCCGGTCCAGCTGGCCGATATCCAGTACCGGTGCCGCATCCAGGTGCTGTGCGTTGAGCATGAAGGCAACACGTTCCAGACTGGCAACGATCATCGACTGCTCCCAGGGCTGCATATCTTCAAAGTGACGGACAAACAGCTCCTGGCGGGTAGCCGGGACGCCCTTCATCAGCTCGGCACCGGCATCGGTAAGGCTGATCCAGACTTTGCGTTTATCTTCCGATCCTCGCTCGCGAAGAATCAGTGCTTTCTTTTCCAGCCGGTCGAGAATACTGGTGACCGTTGCCTGGGTTAACACCACTTCTTTTGACAGCTCACCCGGCGTCATCTGGCCTATTTCTCGCAACGTCTGCATCAAGATCAGCTGCGGCAACGTCAGGCCGATCAGCCGACTGATCTCCTTATCCTGCATATCGGTAGAACGGATAATTTGTCGCAACAGCACCAGCGATTTCTGACTGTCTTTCATCGTATTTCTAAATAGCTCAACAAACAAAGGACAGGAATTGTACAGATATCAGCGGTGTCTACGCAACTACTGTGCGCAGCCAGCAGGAATTTAATTAGGATAACTAAGCACCAAAAGGATGAACAAATGGCTAAAGTGTGAGCACTCATACCATAAACGCCGTAATATCGACCGATATTCTAATCACAAACCCTAACTTGCAATCAGCAACGCGATATGTTTTAAAATAAAAAGGTTCGAAACACTAAACATTAGAACAACTAAACTTTAGACATCGAAGCATATGACTATGGATATCTGTATTCGCCCGCCGACCAGTACCGACGGCCAGGCAGTCAACCAGCTGGTTGCTTCCATTTCCGAGCTGGATAGCAACTCGACCTACTGCAATCTGCTGCAATGCAGTCATTTTTCAGCGACGTCTGCGATTGCTTGTGACGCGTCACAGGTGGTCGGCTTTGTCAGTGGTTACCGCTTGCCTGAGAGCCCCGAGGTTCTGTTCATCTGGCAGGTGGCTATCAGCCAGGCTGCGCGGGGAAAAAGGCTGGCCAGCAACATGATTCAGCACCTGCTGGAACGCCCGCAGAACCATGGCGTCCGGTTTCTGGAAACCACCATCACGGCAGATAACGATGCTTCCTGGGCGCTGTTCAACAGTATCGCCCGGCACTACGCCTGCAAGGGTGAACGCAGCGTGCTGTTTGACCAGCACAGCCACTTTGCTGGCCTGCATGACAGCGAACTGCTGTTCCGAATTGGGCCGCTACAGCGCTAACACCCTGCCGCCCAGAACGAATTTGTTTAACAAAGGAAAACACATGAAAATCTTTGAAGAAATTGAATCCGAAGTACAGTCCTACGCCCGCGCCTTTCCACGGGTGTTTAACCGTGCCCAGGGGGAATTTCTTTACGATGAAGACGGCAATGAGTATCTGGATTTTCTGGCCGGCGCAGGCACGCTGAATTACGGCCATAACAACCCGCTGTTCAAGGAAAAACTGCTGGAATATATCCACAGCGATGGCATTACCCATGGCCTGGATTTACATACCCGCGCCAAGGGCGAGTTTATGCAGACCTTCAACGAGAAAATCCTCAAACCGCGCCAGCTTGATTACGTGATGCAGTTTACCGGCCCTACCGGCACCAATGCCGTGGAAGCGGCACTGAAGCTGGCCCGTAATATCACCGGTCGGGAAAACGTTATCTCGTTCACCAATGGCTTCCACGGCGTCAGCCTGGGCTCACTGGCGACCACCGGTAACTCCCATCACCGTGGTGCCGCCGGGGTCAGCCTCAATGGCAGCAGCCGCATGCCCTACGATGGTTACCTGGGCGATGATATCGATACTACGGTTTACCTCGACAAAGTACTGACCGATTCGAGCAGCGGTATCGATAAACCGGCCGCCGTGATTGTTGAAACCGTGCAGGGTGAAGGCGGTATCAATGCCTGTAGTTTCGACTGGCTACGTGCACTGGATAAAGTCTGCAAGAAGCATGACGTGCTGCTGATTATTGATGATATTCAGGCGGGCTGCGGCCGTACCGGTACCTATTTCAGCTTTGAAGCTGCGGGTATCAAGCCGGACATCGTTACCCTGTCTAAATCTCTCAGCGGCTACGGCCTGCCGTTTGCAGTCGTGTTATTCCGCCCGGAGCTGGATCTGTGGAAGCCAGGTGAACATAACGGCACCTTCCGTGGCAACAACCTCGCCTTCATTACCGCGCGGGCAGCCATTGATCATTACTGGTCTGACGATAAATTCGCCAGCGAAATTCAGCGTAAAGGCGATTACATCGCCCAGCGACTGGATGAAATTGTCGAGAAATACGGAGAAGGTAACTTCACCCCTCGCGGCCGTGGCATGTTCCGGGGTATCAGCTGCGTAAATGGCGAACTGGCAGGCAACATCACCCGCGCCGCGTTCCGCAATGGGCTGATGATCGAAACCAGCGGCGCTGATGACCATGTGGTCAAGTTCCTTTGCCCATTGACGATCAGCGATGAAAATCTGGCCCGTGGTATTGCCATTGTCGAAGCAGCCATCCAGGAAGTCTGCCAGCAGGCCGACACCATCCCTGAGCGTAAAACCTATTTCTCGCCGCTGCCACTGGCAAGCTAATGCCCTGCTACAGGTAGCCGATTTTCACTGTTATTCACGACCGACCGAACGAGAGATTCATGATCGTACGAGACCTGAAAACCGCTGAACAAAGCACCCGCCGCATCACCTCACCCGATGGCAACTGGGAAAGTACCCGTATGCTGTTGAAAGAGGACAATATGGGGTTTTCGTTCCACATCACCACCATTTATAAAGGTGCGGACTTCCGTATGCATTACCAGAACCATCTGGAATCTGTGTACTGCGTTTCCGGCAAGGGCGAAATCGAAACTCTGGCCGACGGCAAGCGCTATCCCATCGGCCCTGGCACGCTGTACATTCTGGATAAACATGACCCGCATATCCTGCGCGCCACTGAAGAGATGGTAATGGCCTGCGTGTTTAACCCGCCACTTAATGGCAAAGAAGTCCATAACCCCGAAGGGGCCTATGAGCTGGAGGCTGAGAGCCTGTAAGTTCTGCCCTTCCCGGTGATCGGCAGCCCCAGTGGCTGTCGCTCCCTTTCGGCTGCCATACAAGGAGATAGTATGCCCGGCACAACAAAGCACTCTGATCTGTACCCCTCCCGTGGCCAGCAAACGGCCTGCCTCACCGAACGACTGGACCCGGTCGTCTACGCAGCACCCAGCAGCCCCGGCCCGCTGAGCCCAGCACAGGTTCAGGCCTACGAAGACAACGGCTTCCTGATTATCGAAGATGTCTTTACCGGTGACATGCTACAGGCTTTGCAGGATGAGCTTGAACAGCTGCGCATCCATGGCGCGCAGACGCATCCGCAACAGACCATCACCGAACTGGAAAGCGGCGATATGCGTTCCATGTTTCAGGTACACCAGCACAGCCCCGTGTTCCGCCAGCTGGCAGGCAACCCGAAACTGGCTGATATTGCGCGTTACCTGCTGGATGATCAGGTTTACATTCATCAGTCACGGGTGAATTACAAACCGGGCTTTCGCGGCAAAGAGTTTTACTGGCATTCTGACTTTGAAACCTGGCATGTAGAAGATGGCCTGCCACGGATGCGCACCCTGAGCATGTCGATCCCGCTGACCCGCAATAGCGAGAATAACGGCCCGCTGATGCTGATTCCGGGTTCCCATCGCCAGTATGTCGTATGCGAAGGCGAAACCCCGGACAACAACTACGCCCGCTCCTTACAGAAACAGGAAGTCGGCGTACCTGGCGATGCTCAGCTCAGCCAGCTGACCGACCAAAGCTGCATTAGCGCCGCCTGCTGCAACCCGGGCAGCATCATTATTTTTGACTGCAATGTGATGCATGGCTCCAATGGCAACATCACCCCGGACCCACGCTCCAATGTGTTCTTTGTGTATAACGCCATGAGCAACCAGCCTGTCGCACCGTTTTGCAACCAGCCACCACGGCCAGAACACCTCGCCAGCCGGTTGCATATAGAAGCGGTGTAATACACGCAGGATGCGGCAAAGCGCAGCGTGCCCATCAATAACCACTGCACCCCAATGCCCCGAAAATGGTGGGCACATCGTTACGCGCTTTTGCCCACCCTGCAATCAAACCGCAACGTAGGATGCGGCAAAGCGCAGCGTGCCCATCAATAACCACCGTACCCCAATGCACCAAAAATGGTGGGCACATCGCTGCGCTCTTTTGCCCACCCTACGTTATTCCAGCTCCATATGAGGCAACACCAGATCACCACTGCGCCCCCAGTCAGACTCATAAAATCCCTGCCGCACATAACGCCGAAACGAGCCGTATGGCCATTCAATCGCTTGTTGCACGTAACCGTGCTTCACCGGGTTGAAGTGGATGTAATCCAGGTGGTTGCGCCAGTCCTGTTCATCACGAATCTGGTGTTCCCAAAAGCGCCGCTGCCAGATACCTTTTTCTCGCTTTGACCGCTTGGACTCCGACACAGACCGCACAGGGAGTCCCGTAGAGAAGTGCCGTTTAATCAGGTTCCAGCGCATTGAATAATCGGCGTCTCCTTCTGGTAAGGTCCAGACCATATGCAGGTGATCAGGCATTATCACAGCCGCATCAATATTGAAGGGCCGGTTTGCTTTAACCCGGCGTACAGCAGCACGCAGCCTGTCTATATTCTCCACCAGAACAGGTTTCCTATGTTGCGTAACCACCGTAAAGAAAAACGTTCCTCCCGGTGAAAACAGCCGTCGATAATCCATTATTCTCAAGCTCCTTTATGCTCATGCCATATAGACAACCATACCAGGAAACAACGTAGGATGCGGCAAAGCGAAGCGTGCCCATCAACAACCACCGCACCACAATGCACCGCAAGATGGTGGGCACATCGCTGCGCGCTTTTGCCCACCCCGCCCCTGGCATACACTAGTGGCTCTCTTTTGATGTGCTGGAGTATGGCGATGTCTTTACGTTCTTTTGCGCTGGCAGGTGTCGGGCTGGGTTGTACGGTGCTGCTGGCGGGTTGTCAGCAAAACTCCATTTCGGAAACCCAGCTTAATCAGCGGATTGAACGCCAGCTGACAACACAGGCCAGCAAGCCGCTGCAGTTGCGGGCCGGGCAGCTGAATATGCAATACACCATCGACACCATTCAGGTGGATCTGCAAAGCCAGCAGGGTGGCCGGGCGATCAGTCAGCTAACCGGCACACTGACCGGCCAGCTGCAGATTTTTGGCCAGCCAATCAAACTGGCGGCGCCCTTTAACCCGGTGCTGGCATCGGGGCTGCGCTACGATAAGGGGCAGATTTTTCTCGCCAATCCAACCGTCGAAAGCTGGGGCCAGCCATTACCACCCGCGTTGCAGCCTTATGTGCAGCAGCTGCAGCAGATGGCGGCCGAGCATCTGAAAGCGGTGCCGGTGTACCAGCTGGATAACAGCCTGGAAGAGAAGCTGGCAGCAAAAATGCTGCGTGATATCCAGATCAAAGATGATCGGCTGCAGTTCCTGTTCTAGGGCTGCGGCCAACTGATTTTTTCGCGCGGTAAATTGCCTGAAAACTGACGGCATTTCCGGTACACTGCGCCGCTTTCCTCAGACGTATTATCGACATCCCCGATGCAGGTTAACGATTTCCATTTTGAACTTCCGGATGAGCTGATCGCCCGCTATCCGCTGGAGCAGCGCAGCAGCAGCCGTTTGCTGTGCATGAACGGCGATACCGGTGCCCTGACGCACCGAATTTTCAGTGATGTACTGGCGCTGATTGAACCCGGTGACCTAGTGGTGTTTAACGACACCCGGGTGATCCCGGCACGGCTGTTTGGCCAGAAAGAGAGCGGCGGCAAACTGGAAGTGCTGATCGAACGTATTGTTGATCAGCACCATGTGCTGGCCCATGTTCGCTGTAGCCGCTCACCTAAACCCGGCACAAAAATTGTGCTCGAAGGTGGGCTGAAAGCCGACGTCACCGGTCGCCATGAGAACCTGTTTGAACTGCGCTTTAACCAGGATGGTTCTCTGCTGGATGCGCTGGAGCAGCATGGCCATATGCCACTGCCGCCTTATATGAACCGTGACGACGAGCTGTCGGACCGCGAGCGCTACCAGACCGTCTATAACAAAAATCCGGGCGCCGTTGCCGCACCCACCGCCGGGCTGCATTTTGATGACGCCCTGTTGGCCCAGTTGCAGGACAAAGGTGTGGAAACCGCCTTTGTTACCTTGCACGTTGGTGCGGGCACCTTCCAGCCGATGAAGGTTGATAAGGTGGAAGACCACATCATGCACAGCGAATATATCGAGGTGTCTGAAGCGGTGGTCGAGGCGGTCAAGGCGACGCGTAAGCGTGGCAACCGGGTGATTGCTGTCGGCACCACCAGCGTACGCAGCCTGGAAAGCGCCAGTCGTGACGGTGAGATCAAACCGTTTTGCGGCGAAAGCGATATCTTTATCTTCCCTGGCTATGAATTTCGCAGTGTCGATTGCATGATCACCAATTTCCACCTGCCGGAATCCACCCTGATTATGCTGGTCAGTGCCTTTGCCGGTTATGACCACACCCTGCAGGCTTACCAGCAAGCCGTTACCGAGCGTTACCGTTTCTACAGTTACGGTGACGCCATGTTTATTACCCGTCAGCTGACAGACAGCGACGGAAGTTCGGAGACACCATGAGTCGAGAATGTTTTATGCAGTTCGAGACGGTCGCCACTGAGGGCAAAGCCCGTCGCGCCCGTCTGAAATTCCCCCGTGGCACCGTCGAAACCCCGGCGTTTATGCCAGTGGGCACCTACGGCACGGTTAAAGGCATGCTGCCGCGTGATATCGAAGCGACCGGCGCACACATCCTGCTGGGCAATACCTTCCACCTGATGCTGCGCCCTGGCACCGAGGTTATCGAGCAGCACGGCGATCTGCATGACTTTATGCAGTGGAA
This sequence comes from uncultured Oceanospirillaceae bacterium, assembly GCA_913057435.1. Taxonomy (GTDB): domain Bacteria; phylum Pseudomonadota; class Gammaproteobacteria; order Pseudomonadales; family Balneatricaceae; genus Marinobacterium_C. The sequence goes on from CAJXNY010000043.1 coordinate 26,434, forward strand.
CAAGCCGATCCTGACCGACTCCGGCGGTTTCCAGGTGTTCAGCCTGGGTAAAATGCGCAAGATCACCGAACAGGGGGTGACGTTCCAGTCGCCGATCGATGGCTCTAAAGTCAACCTGACCCCGGAACGCTCGATGGAAGTACAGCGCAAGCTGGGCTCCGATGTCGTGATGATCTTCGATGAGTGCACCCCTTACCCTGCTACCGAGCAGGAAGCGGCGGACTCCATGCGCATGTCTCTGCGCTGGGCTAAACGTTCCAAAGATGCCCACGGCGACAGCCCATCAGCACTGTTTGGCATCATTCAGGGCGGCATGTATGACCACCTGCGTGATGAATCGCTTGATGGCCTGAGCGAAATCGACTTCGACGGTTACGCCATCGGCGGACTGTCCGTCGGCGAGCCTAAAGACGAGATGATGAAGGTACTCGATCACCTGGCGCACAAAATGCCGGAAGACAAGCCGCGTTATCTGATGGGTGTTGGCCGCCCGGAAGATCTGGTGGAAGGGGTACGCCGCGGGGTCGATATGTTCGATTGCGTGATGCCAACTCGTAACGCTCGTAACGGTTACCTGTTTACCCACACCGGCATCGTAAAGATCCGAAATTCTGCGAACAAAACCAGTACCGCTGCTGTCGATGATCAGTGTGACTGTTATACCTGTAAGAATTTCAGCCGCGCTTATCTGCACCATCTGGACAAGTGCAACGAGATCCTGGGTTCCCAGCTCAATACCATCCATAACCTGCACTACTACCAGACCCTCATGGCTGGATTGCGCCAGGCGATTGAACAGGGTAAATTGAGCGACTTTGTTGACGACTTCTACCGTCAGCGTGGCCTTGAAACGCCTGCGCTGCCAGAGCAAACGTCCTAATTTTTTTATTGTTATCAGGAGAAAGCTGAATGAGCTTTTTGATCTCCCCCGCGTACGCTGAAGGCGCTGCAGCTGGTGCTGCAAACCCGGAGATGTTTAATCTGCTGTTTCTGGTCGGCTTCGGTCTGATCTTCTACTTCTTCATGTGGCGTCCACAGGCCAAGCGCGCTAAAGAGCATAAGTCTCTGATCGGCGGGCTGGGTAAAGGCGACGAAGTGGTAACCAGCAGTGGCATCATTGGTAAAATCGTTCGTCTGGACGATGACTACGTGGTCCTGGATGTCAGCGAAGGTACTGAGCTGAAATTCCAGAAGCTGCACATTGGCGCTGCCCTGCCAAAAGGCACAATCAAAAACATCTGATTGCCGCCCTTAACGCCACTGTCTCACAGTGGCGTTTTACCCTCTTCACTTACATTCACTCATTAAACCCAGGCCTGTTACCAGCCCATTCCGGGTGCGCGGCCTGACAGGGATGGGAGCCTATGCTCAACCGTTACCCGTTGTGGAAAAATCTGCTGATTCTCGTAGTGCTGGCGCTTGGCGCGCTCTACGCAGCCCCGAACCTCTACCCTGATGACTATGCTATTCAGCTGTCCGGCAGCCGTGCTGCTTTTGAAGTGGACCAGCCGATGATGGACCGTACCCGCGCCGTATTGAAGCGCGAAGGTGTGGACGTTAAAAGCATCGAACTCAACAAGAGCTCCGGCCTGATCCGTTTTAATGACGGTGACGCTCAGCTCAAAGCCAAAGGCATTATCGCCGACGCACTGGGGGAAAATTATGTTGTTGCCCTCAACCTGGCGGCGACCACCCCCGACTGGCTGAGCAACATGGGTGCCGGACCGATGAAACTGGGTCTGGACCTGCGCGGCGGTGTGCATTTCCTGCTGGAAGTAGACCTGCCTCAGGCGGTTGGCTCCAAGCTGGAAAACTACGCCTCCGAGATCAAGTCTCGCCTGCGCGAAGACAAGCTGCGCTATCGCACCGTGGAAACCCGCGCCGATGGCTCACTGGCCGTCAAATTCACCAAGGCGGATACCCGTGATCAGGCCCTGAGTGTGCTGCGCAAAGATTACCAGCAGTTCCTGGTAACCGACGAAGATGCCAATGGTGCCTTCTATGTCGTGGTAAATCTGACCGAAGCGGAAATCCGCTCCATTGAGGACTACGCCCTCAAACAGAACCTGACCACCCTGCGTAACCGTGTCAACGAGCTGGGCGTGGCCGAGCCGCTGGTACAGCGTCAGGGCCGTAACCGTATCGTGGTACAGCTGCCAGGTATCCAGGATACCGCTGCTGCCAAGCGCATTATCGGTAAAACGGCTACCCTGGAGTTCCGTCTGGAAGCGTCGCCGCAGGCATCCAAGGGCCGGACTGAGAGCTACCCTTTCCGTAGCGAACCGGGCCGTAAGGCAACGCTGGAAAAAGATATCATCATCAAAGGTGATAACGTTTCCAATGCCGCGTCTACCTTTGACGAGAATGGTCAGCCACAGGTGTCGATCACACTGGACTCCCAGGGCGGCGAGCTGATGGCCCGTACCACTCGTAACGCAGTCAAGCGCCGGATGGCAGTACTGTTTGTCGAGCACAAGAGCCGGACGGTCAAGAAGACCATCAATGGTGAACTGGTCGAGCAGCGCGTGCCCTACGTTGAGAAGAACATCATCTCACTGGCCACCATCCAGAGCGTACTGGGCAACCAGTTCCGCATTACTGGACTGGACGGCGCGGGCGAATCCTCCGAGCTGGCACTGCTGCTGCGTGCCGGTGCACTGGCGGCACCGATCTACTTCGTTGAAGAGCGTACCGTTGGCCCGAGCCTGGGTGCGCAGAACATCGAGCTGGGGGTAACCTCGGTACAGATCGGCTTCGCCCTGGTGCTGATTTTTATGGCGTTCTACTATCGCGTGTTCGGCCTGCTGGCCAACGTCGCGCTGACCCTGAACCTGGTGCTGCTTATTGCGGTGATGTCGATGCTGTCGGCCACGCTGACACTGCCAGGCATCGCCGGTATCGTACTGACGGTGGGTATGGCGGTGGATGCTAACGTGCTGATCTTTGCCCGTATCAAAGAGGAGCTGGCCAATGGCCTGCCACCACAATCGGCGATCAGTGCCGGTTTCGGGCGCGCCTTTACCACCATCTTTGATGCCAATATCACCACCCTGCTGGCAGCGGTTATTCTGTTTGCCATGGGTACCGGGCCGGTGAAAGGCTTCGCCATCACCCTGTCTGTCGGTATTGTCACCTCCATGTTTACCGCCATCGTGGTAACCCGGATGCTGGTAAACCTGACCTACGGCGGTCGCAACGTGACCAAGCTGGCGATCTGAGGAGGCTGCAACCATGTCTACAGTAAAGATTTATAACTTCATGGGGCCGCGCAAACTGGCGGCGGCTTTCTCGGTCATCCTGCTGGTACTGTCAATTGGTGCGCTGGCGGTCAATGGTCTGAAGCTGGGGCTGGATTTTACCGGCGGCTCGCTGGTTGAAGTCGGCTACGAGCAGCCTGCTGATCTGAATGAGATTCGCAGTCAGCTGGAAACTGCCGGTTACGATGACGCTGTCGTACAGACCTTTGGCTCCCCCACCGACATTTTGATCCGGCTGGGCCGCGACCATGACCCGAAACTGGGTGATAAGGTGATTGCCGCTCTGCAGCAGGATAATGGTGAAGAACTGACCCTGCGCCGTAACGAGTTTGTTGGCGCTCAGGTCGGTGAAGAGCTGCGTGAGCAAGGTGGTCTGGGCATGTTAATGGCACTGGCCATGATCATGCTGTACGTCGCTTTCCGCTTCCAGCTCAAGTTCTCGGTGGGTGCCGTTGCCGCACTGGCGCATGACGTGCTGATCGTACTGGGCTTCTTTTCCCTGTTCGGCATCGAGTTCGATCTGACGGTACTGGCGGCCATTCTGGCGGTCATCGGTTATTCACTCAACGATACCATCGTGGTGTCTGACCGTATCCGTGAGAACTTCCGCAAGATGCGTAAGGGCAGTGCCATCGAGATCATGAACAACTCGCTGAGCCAGACCCTGGGCCGTACGCTGGTGACCTCGTTGACGACATTGCTGGTGCTGGTTGCACTGGCGGTGTTCGGCGGTGAGATGATCCACGGCTTCGCCGTCGCCCTGCTGGTGGGTGTGGTGATCGGCACCTATTCCTCCATCTATGTGGCAGCCAACGTGCTGGTCGCAATGGGGGTCTGTAAAGAAGATCTGATGCCACCGGAAAAATCCGAAGAGGAAGTGGACGACCGTCCATAACCTCAGGCAGATCTGATAAACCGCAGCCAGGTGCTGCGGTTTTTTTTGCCTGCGCGCAGCCCTGCCCTTCATCGCGATGAACCGCTATAATTCCGCGATCAATATTCGCTGTCGCAGCCATCGCTGCGTGGCCGCCACAAAATTAAAGAATCGAGCATCATGGAAACGACCTATCAGCCGCACGAAATAGAGAAGTCCTGGTACCAGACCTGGGAAGACAACAACTACTTCGCCCCGTCCGGCGAAGGTGAGTCCTACTCCATCATGATCCCGCCGCCGAATGTCACCGGCAGCCTGCACATGGGTCATGCTTTCCAGCACACCATCATGGACGCCCTCACCCGCTACAAACGTATGCAGGGTAAAAACACCCTGTGGCAGGTAGGTACCGACCACGCCGGTATCGCCACGCAGATGGTGGTCGAGCGTAAACTGGCCGCCGAAACCGGCCAGACCCGCCACGACCTGGGCCGGGAAGCCTTCATCGACAAGATCTGGGAATGGAAAGAAGAGTCCGGCGGCACGATCACCCGCCAGATGCGCCGCCTGGGCGACTCCGTAGACTGGGCCAACGAACGCTTCACCATGGACGATGGCTTCTACAACTCCGTGCAGGAAGTGTTTATCCGCCTGCATGACGAAGGCCTGATCTACCGTGGCAAGCGTCTGGTCAACTGGGACCCGAAACTGCACACCGCGATTTCTGATCTGGAAGTTGAGAATAAAGAAGTCAAAGGCAAGATGTGGTACCTGCGTTACCCGCTGGCCGATGGCGAGAAAACCACAGCCGGTGAAGATCACATCGTAGTCGGCACCACCCGCCCGGAAACCATGCTCGGTGATACCGGTATCGCGGTAAACCCGGATGACGAACGCTACCAGAGCCTGGTTGGCAAGTTTGTCGAGCTGCCACTGGTCGGCCGTCGCATCCCAATTGTGGCAGACGAACACGCGGATATGGAAAAAGGCTCCGGCTGTGTAAAAATCACTCCGGCGCACGATTTCAACGATAACGAAGTTGGCAAGCGCTGTGGCCTGCCAATGATCAACGTGCTGACCTTCAACGCCGACATCCGCGATGAAGCTGAAGCGTTCAACAGCGACGGTACGCCAAACAGCGAGATCGACGTTACCCTGCCTGAGAAATACCATGGCATGGAGCGTTTTGCGGCGCGTCGTCAAATCGTTGCTGATTTCGAAGAGGCTGGCCTGCTGGTCAAAATCGAAGAAAACGCCATGACCATCCCTTACGGTGACCGTGGCGGTGTTGTTATTGAGCCGATGCTGACTGACCAGTGGTTTGCCGATGCAAAAACCCTGTCCAAGCCAGCCGTTGAAGCCGTTGAGAATGGCGACATCAAATTCGTACCGAAACAGTACGAAAACATGTTCTTCGCCTGGATGCGCGATGTACAGGACTGGTGTATTTCTCGTCAGCTGTGGTGGGGGCACCGTATCCCGGCGTTTTACGACGCTGACGGTCAGGTGTACGTTGCTGCCAGCGCCGATGCTGCCCGCGAGAAGTACAACCTGGCTGCCGATGTTGAACTGACTCAGGACAACGACGTTCTGGACACCTGGTTCAGCTCCGGCCTGTGGACATTCGGCACCCTGGGCTGGCCGGAAAATACCAACCGCCTGCAGACATTCCATCCGACTGACGTGCTGGTCACCGGTTTCGATATCATCTTCTTCTGGGTTGCCCGGATGATGATGATGTCCATGCACTTCATGAAAAATGAAGATGGCAGCCCGCAAGTGCCGTTCAAAACCGTTTACATCACCGGTCTGATCCGCGATGAAAGCGGCGACAAGATGTCCAAGTCCAAGGGTAACGTCATCGATCCGCTGGATATGATCGACGGCATCGACCTGCCTACCCTGCTGGAAAAACGCACCGGTAACATGATGCAGCCCCAGCTGGCGGCGAAAATTGGCAAACGTACCGAAAAAGAGTTCCCGGAAGGGATCTCCGCCCACGGCACCGATGCCCTGCGTTTCACGCTGGCAGCGCTGGCGTCTACCGGTCGTGATATCAACTGGGATATGAAGCGCCTGGAAGGTTACCGTAACTTCTGTAACAAGATCTGGAACGCAGCCCGCTACGTGCTGATGAACAGCGAAGGCGAAGACTGTGGCCAGACCGGTGGCGAAGTTGAGCTATCACTGGCCGATCGCTGGATCAGCGGCGAACTGCAGCGAGTAGAAGCCGAAGTGACCCGTCACTTCGACGAATACCGTTTTGATCTGGCCGCCTCTCTGCTGTACGACTTCATCTGGAACGAGTACTGCGGCTGGTATCTGGAGCTGTCCAAGCCGGTACTGTGGGACGACAATGCATCTGCTGAAGCTAAACGCGGCACCCGTCGCACGCTGGTACGCGTGCTGGAAGTACTGCTGCGCCTGGCACACCCGATCATGCCGTACATCACCGAAGAGATCTGGCAGTCCATCAAAGGTCTGGCCGGTGTCGAAGGTGACAGCATCATGTTGCAGCCTTACCCGATCGCGAACGATGATAAGCACGACGCTGATGCAGCAGCTGATATCGAGTGGCTGAAAGGTGTGATCACCGGTATCCGTAATATCCGCGGCGAGATGGGCATCTCCCCGGCCAAAGATCTGGATATCCTGTTTAACAACGGCAGCGCTGAAGACAAAACTCGCCTTGAAGCCAACGAAGCTTTCCTGAGCAAGCTGGCGTCTGTTGCCAGCATCACCTGGCTGAATCCGGGCGACGAAGCACCGATGTCTGCCACCCAGCTGGTTGGCGGCATGGAAGTGCTGGTGCCGATGGCGGGCCTGATCAACAAAGATGCTGAACTGGCACGCCTGCAGAAAGAGCTGGATAAACTGCAGAAAGAGATCGGCCGCGTAGAAGGTAAATTGAGCAACGAGAAGTTTGTTGCCAATGCTCCGGAAGCCGTGATTGCCAAAGAGCGTGAAAAACTCGACTGCAACAAAGCTGCCCATGCCAAACTGGCAGAACAGTACGGCAAGATCGAAGCACTGTAAGCAGCTATAACCAGTTTATCCGGTCCGTTCTGGCCCGGATAATCCGATGCCAGTCAGCGTTCACGCTGACTGGCATTTTTATTTTAAAATTACTCACCGGCCTGACACACAGCACGCTTACTGCTGCTCCACCTGTTAATAGATGAATACTCACTAAGCTATTAATCAAACAACTGTTTATAGTATTTACGCTAAACATCATTAAAAACTATTCATTTCTTCTCTGCGCACTTGCAACATCAGTAAAGCCAGGCCATGATCATAGCGCGAAAAAATCGCGAAAAAGTAGCTAACTACCTTAAAAATCAGCAATTCTGCTTAACATAAAGCATCAGGGTTAATGTTGACCCGTATCAAGCGGCATACCTCAGTGATATTTATTTGTAATATCGCCGTGAGTTCAGGGTATTGAAGCAGGTATAATTGCGGGTTTGAGTATCAGCAGCGTTTATTCAGTGGATGGTTCTAGCCTAGTTATGGTTCGTAAAAACAAAGGGTTGCTTCGCACCGTCATGGTCTCTGGTCTGGCAATGATTACAGCGGCTTGCAGTAGCATAGATAGCAAGGCCACACAGGCTACCGATGAAAACGGCCATGTGCGCTCAGCTCAGGCCACTCAGTTACCGATGCCTGTCGCCGAACTTGGCCAGCTTAATGGTGGCACTAATCTTGTTCCTCCCGCCGTTTCCGTGGCGCTGGAACAGATTAATACGCTAAATCAGCAGCAGCAGTACAGCCAGTCATTAAAACTAACCCAGCAGCTGATCCAGCAGTATCCTGGTAGTCCCGACCTTGCACTGATGGAAGGCGTGATGTTCAACCAGCTGAACCGTACCGACGAAGCTGAACAGGTCTTCCTCCGGCTGTCAGAAAAGCATCCTGAATTGCCAGAACCGTTGAACAACCTGGCCGTTATCTATGTGAACCGGGGCGATATGAACCGGGCAATCAGCACTCTGCAGAAAGCCTTTGAAACACACCCCAGTTATGCCCGGGTACAAAGCAATCTGCGCACGCTCTATACCACTCTGGCGTCTCAGGCCTATAACCGCGCACTAAATCTGGGCAGTCAGGCACCAGCTCCCGTACTGGCTGAACTGGATCGCATTCCAATGCAGAACAGCCCGGGTACTCTGCACGAGCAGGGGGCACAGCTACTGGCAACAAACCATCAGGCCCAGATAATCCGGACCCGAACTCAGCCAGTCAGTACAGCATTGACTCAACATGAACTGGCAGAGATGCAGGCCGATGTGATCCGGGCAGCCCAGGCAACCACGTCTAAACCCGTTCCGGCCAGCACCGCAGCCACACCGCAGCCCGCTGCACCGGCCAACCCGGTAGCAACAGCCGCTGCCGCTCCACCTGAACCGCCTACCCCTGAGCAGCCTGTTGCCACTCAGGTTACACCTGCCCCAGTGACTCAACCCTCTGCTGAAGCCAGCACAACTGCCAGTACACCAGCAGAGCCGGTCGTTGATGTGCATGCGCAATTAAAAGAGAAACTTAACGGCTGGGCGGCAGCATGGTCCGCCAAAGATGTACCGACTTATTTGAGTTTTTATACTGATAACTACCGCCCCGACCGAAAGCTGTCACATAAACGCTGGAAACAGCAGCGCCAGCAGCGTCTGACCAGCCCCCGCTCTATCAAGGTCGGCGTCAGCGGTATCAGCATCAAAATAAGCAGTGAGAAACTGGCACAGGTAAGCTTTACCCAGGCCTATAAGGCTGACAGTTACCGCGATAAAGTAATCAAAACTCTGACGTTTGCGTTGCAACAGGGACAGTGGAAAATCGTTGACGAGATCAGCCGGAAGGCCCGCTGATAGCCATTCTGATACATTAATACCAGAACAGGGAGCCGAGGCTCCCTTTTTGCTGCTCGCCAGTCCTACTTTAACGCCCGTAAACTGCGTTCTGCATTGATTCGCCAGCCTTCGGCCAGCCTGACCAGATACAACTCTTTGAATGCAGTATCACGATAGTCAGGTGCAGCATAGGTCTGACGAAAGGTCACCCGCACCTGATAATGGTCCAGAGGTACCAGCCGTATCTCCGATATATTCACGCTAATCCAGTCTGGCCGCTCCAGCCTTGCTCGGCGCCAGCTAACCCACTGTTCGTGACTCAGGTCATCATCCAGCGGCAGATAATAGGAAACATAGCAGTTTTCATACGCTTCCCACTTTTGCTGCTCCCAGGCCTGGCGCCAGCCTTCGATCGTCTGCCGGACCTGCCTCTGATCCTGAGCAGTCATCAAAACAGGCTCAGGTTCTGCGGCATCCTGATCCACAACCACTGATGGCTGCGCCTCCTCAGGCAGCCCTTTACCCCAGTCAGACCAGCCAACCAGGTAGCCCAGTGAGGCACCAGCCAGAAATAAAGCGATCACCGCGGCCGTCACCATCCCGGTATTTGTTGCTGGCTGGGTAATTGCCAGCGACACCGCAAAACGCTGCAACAGACAGGCCCCCGCCTCTGTTTGCCAGAGCGGGCGTAGTGCCGCAGTCTCAAGCACCAGCAACGGTAAATGGCTGCAGCCAGTATCACTGACAGCACTAAGCTGAAACAGGTATTCGAGTACAGGCAACGTCACTTTGTCACTGCAGATCACCAGGACATGTGGTTGTTTAAGGGATTTTACCGCCCGTAAAATCGCCGCTGCGGATGCTTCACACCCCAGTTTTTGCGCCAGCTGAGCCTGTACCAGCTCAAGGCTGCTGAGGTCGGCCAGTAATATCGAATGAATCAGACGCCCCAGAATAACGTCACAGAATAATGCGGTGGGTTGAGGTGGCCGACGAAGATAAACCAGCCCCAACTGCTGCAGCTGCTCCAGCGTAGCATCCAGTTCCATTACTGATGTAACCTTCATGGTGCCCCTGCACTAACGATTTAACGACGCCCTTTTGAGGGTTTACCCTCGTAAGCAATTTTCCACAGGCCATTTTCCAGCTGCCAGTACTGTCGTTTGACACTGTCACCGTGGTAATTGCTGCTTCGATAGTGCTGAGTGAACGTCACAACCATCAGCTCAGGCTGGTCGGGATAACGATACAGGCTCAGGTTATCCAGCTTCAGTTCAATAAATTTTTTACTGTCGTTGATCTTCCCCTTATCCCGTGTAAAACGCTTAAAATCACGCTTTCCATCACTAAAAGCAGATGAGTAATGGGAGAAGTAGCGTCTATTATCCAGACTTTCCCAGTCGGCACGCCACTGCTCAACCACAGAACTGAATTGCTCACGCTGTTTAAGCCAGTCGGTACGCGGCATCCAGTTGATATTCTGACCGATAATAAACGGGGTGTTTTTAATATCAACCAGCTCATCAACCTCAAGAAAATCAGGGTTGCTAAGCGACAGACAACCTTCACTGGCCAGTGGTGGCCGGGTGTAACTGGCACTGGGTGAACCGTGCAACCAGATGCCATTACCCGTGCGTTTATGCCGATAATCCCAGACATTAGGGTAATTAATCGGTAATGCGCCAGAACCATAGCGTGGCGGTAAGGCCTGGTCAGGAATACGACCGGAAATAAAATACACCCCCAGCGGGGTTCTCAGATCACCCTGCTTCTGTTTACCAATACCACCGCGACCATAGGAGGCGTAGTAGTCTTTAACCAGTTCAGGCACGCCATTGTTATTACGAAATACAAACAGCCGGGACAGCCGGGTGTCCATCACCAACACATACTTCTGATTGTCCGCCAGCCGCAATAACGGCGCTGGTAGCATATCCGGGCCAGGTTTTTCCTGCTCGTGCAGGACCCGCTGCTGTACTTCATGCAGGAAGCCTTTGAGCAGTTTATCGTCCTTGACCTGTAAGCTGCCAATGGCTTCCAGCGGCTGGCTGAGGGCCATCATCAGATCGCCATAGATCAACTGAGCGACCCGATAATCGGGCCGCTGTGCTGTTAGCGCACGCAAACTGGCTGCGGCATCCTCCAGCCGGTTTTCACGCAGGTCGCGTAAGCCATCCATCAGCAGTTTTTCATCGGCCTGCTCACCATAACCGGCAGCAGACACCTGCGCAGCCACCAGGGCCAGGCCGATTGCAGTAATTACTTGTCTGAACATCAGTGCCCCGAAACAAACGAAAGCGATATAGCCGTCGGAATTATAACCAGTAACGACCAGGCTTCCTACGATTTAACACCCGACTTGCCTGTATATGAAGTACAGAGCAGGGCTGACCACACAAACACCACAACTTACCACTTTGCACAGCCCTGTTTCAGCGTATTCCCAACCATGACCGATGATTATCAGCAGGTTAAGACCTATCCAGCTGAACTTTATCCATCAGACTCCTCTCAAACCTATGGAGCCGTACTGCTGTTAGTCGCCGCGCCACACACGCTGCTTATCCGGCTCAGATTAGCAGTCGATGCGCCCGGAGAAGCGCAGGGGCTGATATTCCAGCTGCACGGAGGATCCCGCGATGCTTGATCAGATGGAAAGCGCCGGACTGGAGCGCCTGCATTTTGGCCAGGATGCATCTACCGGTATGCACGCAATTATTGCGATTCACTCAACCCGCCGCGGCCCGGCGATTGGGGGATGTCGGTTTATCCCATACCCTCGCGAACAGGATGCCATCACCGATGCCATTCGACTGGCTCAGGGTATGAGCTATAAAGCCGCTCTGGCAGGTCTGCCCCACGGCGGCGGTAAAGCGGTGATCATCCAGCCCGACCAGGTAATCAACCGGGCCGAACTGATGGCCGCGTTTGGCCGCATGGTCGACAGCCTGGGCGGGGATTATATCGCGGCCATGGACAGCGGCACGGAAGTCACGGATATGGATGCCATCGCCCGCAGCACACGCTTTGTTACCTGTACCCGTGAATTTGGCGACCCATCTCCCTGGACCGCACTGGGCGTCTTTGAGGGGATAAAAGCCTCCCTGCTCCACCGTTATGGCTGCGACAACCTGCAGGGCTGTCATATTGCAATCCAGGGTATGGGCCATGTCGGCTTTGCTCTGGCCCGGCGACTCAAAACAGCCGGTGCTGAGCTGACCATCACCGACATTAACCCGCAGCGTTTACAGGCAGCCTGTGACCAGCTCGGTGCCCACAGCGTAGCCCCGGAACAGATCTATAGTGTGCCAGCTGATATTTTTAGTCCCTGTGGCCTGGGTGCCGTTATCAACAACGACACCCTGTATCAGCTGAAGGCAGGCATTATTGCCGGCAGTGCTAATAATCAATTACTGGCCCCTGGACACGGTGAACAACTGCACCGCAACAACATCCTTTACGCCCCGGATTACCTGATTAATGCCGGGGGCCTGATCTTCGTCGCGCTGCAGCACACACAAACCAGCCATGAAAAAATCCACCAGCAAGTGCTGCAGATAGGGTCTACTCTGAAACGACTCTATGCGCAGGCAGAGTTGCAACAATGCGCCACGCATCGCATGGCCGATCAACAGGCTGAAGCGATTATCGCACAAAGCGCCCAACTGCATTCGGCTGTCTGAGCAGCCCGATGCGTAAATGGAGGGAGTTGATATGGAACGCACATTTCAGGGTGAAATCTATCTGACCCGGTATCTGGACAGCCAGGGCACGCTGGTTCAGCCACTGCCAGATAACCCGCAACTGGCTGAACAGTTACAAAGCTGCTACCGCAACATGATACTAGCCCGGGCACTGGACACCAAAGCCATCGCCCTGCAACGCACCGGCCAAATGGGGACCTACGCCTCAATGCTCGGCGCGGAAGCCATTGATGTCACTATCGGCCTGTGTATGCAGCTAGACGATGTACTGGTGCCTTACTACCGTAACCATGCCAGCCAGCATATCCGTGGTGCCGCCATGGAAGACCTGCTGCTGTACTGGGGCGGTGATGAGCGCGGAAATGCTAATCCGGCGATGAACCAGGACTTCCCAAACTGCGTCCCCATCGCCACCCAGGCACTGCACGCCTGCGGGGTTGCTTCTGCGATGAAAATTCGCGGCGAAAAACGCTGTGCCCTGACCGTCTGCGGCGATGGGGGAACCTCCAAAGGCGACTTCATGGAAGCGCTGAATATCGCCGGTGCCTGGCAGCTGCCGGTCGTTTTTGTGGTCAACAACAATCAATGGGCGATATCGGTACCCCGTGCTATTCAATGTGGCGCGCCCACTCTGGCCCAGAAAGCCTTCTCCGCCGGAATTCGAGGTGAGCAGGTCGATGGCAACGACGCCATCGCCATGCACGAAGTCCTGAGCCGGGCACTGGACCGCGCCCGTGAAGGTAAAGGCCCAACGCTGATCGAGGCCCTGAGTTACCGGTTATCCGACCACACGACCGCCGACGATGCTACTCGCTACCGCGACAACGAGGAGTTGAAAACGGCCTGGGAGCGTGAGCCAATTAAACGTCTTCAAACCTTCCTTCACCAGCAGGGCTGGTGGGATGAAGCCCAGGAAAAAGCCTGGCACAGTGAAGTCGCCCGGATGGTACAAGGCGCTGTCGAGCGTTACCTGAATACCACCGCCCAGCCCGTTGAAGCGATGTTTGATCACCTCTATGAAGAGATGCCAGCCAGCGTGCAGGAACAGCGGGACTGGGCTCAGGTAAAAGCAATGAAGGGAGGAAGCCACCATGAGTCATAACATCACCATGGTTGAGGCCGTCAACCTGGCCCTGAAACGGGCAATGCGCAACAGTGAAGATGTGGTCGTACTCGGTGAGGACGTCGGCCCCAACGGCGGCGTATTTCGCGCTACGGTCGACTTACGGGACGAGTTTGGCCCCCGCCGGGTGCTGGACACCCCGCTGGCCGAAACCATGATCGCAGGCCTGTGTATCGGGATGGCTGCTCAGGGTCTGAAGCCGGTGGCCGAAATCCAGTTTATGGGCTTTATCTTCCCTACCCTGGAGCAGATCATCTGTCACGCAGCACGCCTGCGCAACCGCACCCGTGGTCGCCTGAGCTGTCCAATGGTACTGCGCGCTCCGTTTGGCGGCGGCATCCACGCACCGGAACACCATTCCGAGAGTACCGAAGCTCTGCTGGCCCATATTCCCGGCTTACGCGTGGTCATCCCTTCGTCCCCGGCGCGCGCCTACGGCCTGTTACTGGCCGCCATTGAATGTCCCGACCCGGTTATTTTTCTCGAACCCAAGCGGATCTACCGGGCCAGCAAACAGACCGTTGAAGATAATGGTATCCCCCTGCCGCTGGATACCTGCTTTACCCTGCGTGAAGGCAGCGATATTACCCTGATCAGCTGGGGCGCGATGATCACCGAAACACTGCAGGCCGCTGACCAGCTGGCTGACCAGGGCGTCAGCTCAGAAGTGATTGATGTGGCATCCGTCAGCCCGCTGGACAGCGAAACCCTGCTCTCCTCAGTACAGAAAACCGGCCGCTGCGTGATCATCCACGAAGCCCCTCGCAGCGGCGGTGTCGGCGCAGAGATCTCAGCCATTCTGGCCGAAAAGGGCCTGCTGGCCCTGCAAGCCCCCATCGCCCGCGTAACCGGCTACGACACTGTCATGCCCTATTACCGACTGGAACAACATTATCTGCCCAACACTCAGGACATCATCGAAACGGTTCAGCAGACACTGGCATTTAGCTGAATGCTGAGCAGCACAGGGATACGGATCAGGAGAACGCCATGAAATATTTCAAACTCCCGGACCTGGGTGAAGGTCTGCCAGAAGCCGATATTCTGGAGTGGCACGTACAGGAAGGCGATAAGGTCAGCACCGATCAGATTATGGTCTCCGTTGAGACGGCTAAAGCCATCATCGAAGTACCTTCCCCTCAGGATGGTGAAATCGCACACCTGTTTGGCCAGGCCGGTGACACCATTCATACCGGTGAACCACTGGTTGAGTTTGCCAATGAAGAGCAGGAAGACACCGGTACCGTGGTAGGTGAGATCAGTACCTCCCAGCCCACCAGCTCAACCCAGGACAGTTTTATTATCGGCGCAGCCCCCAGCAGCCGCAACCACCAGAGTATTCAGGCAACGCCCGCCGTTCGGGCATTGGCACAACGGTTACGGGTTGACCTGAGCACACTTAGCGGCAGTGGTCGGGGCGGACATATCACCCCGGATGATGTACAGAAAACAGCAGACATGAACCGCCTGCATGGCCCGGTGGAAGCCCTGAAGGGCGTTCGTAAACAGATGGCCCGTACGATGAGTCAGTCTCATGCTGAAGTTGTTCCAGTGACTATTTTTGAGGATGCCGACATCCACCATTGGCCCACCGATAGCGATATCACCATGCGCCTGATTCAGGCCATGGCCTGTGCCTGCGCCGACGTTCCCATCATGAACAGCTGGTTTGACGGCCAGAATATGACCCTGCGTCAGCATGAAGCTGTGCAGCTGGGCGTCGCGGTAGATACTGACAAAGGGCTGTTTGTCCCGGTGCTACGGGATATCAGCACACGCACGACCAGTGACCTGCGCAAAGGGCTGGAACGGCTGCGCGCGGATGTCCGGGCACGCACAATACCGGCCAGCGAATTGCAGGGGGCAACGATTACCCTGAGCAATTTTGGCACCCTTACCGGACGCTACGCTACGCCGATTATCGTGCCCCCACAGGTCACCATTCTGGGTGCCGGCGTCATCCGCGAACAGCCCGTCGCTGTCAACGGTGCTTTACAGGTACATCGGCTGATGCCGTTGTCACTAACCTTTGACCACCGGGTTGCAACCGGCGGTGAAGCCGCACGTTTCCTCGCCGCTTTGATCAAAAAACTCGAACAACCGTTTGGCGAACAACCCTAATTCGTATGAATCAATAATGAGCTCTGCTGTCATAAGTGTTAAGCCAGGTTGACAACCTGAGATCTGAACTAAACTGTTACCCAGTTGCTGATAAAGGCCCGACCAAAAATAACAGCGACTAAGCGACTTAAAGAATCTGAGATGCGTTTCTGACGATGTGCCCCATCGTAGTAATTGAAGTAGTGCCAGCCGACTCTCAGTGCAGAGCAGATAAGGAAGGTGAACATTATGAGCATTTTCGACCACTACAAATCACGCTATTCCACCACGCAAGAAGAAGAAATGAGCCTGCAGGAGTATCTGCAGCTCTGTAAACAGGACCCCAGCGTTTACGCCAGCGCTGCAGAACGCATGCTGCACGCCATTGGTGAACCGGAGATGGTCGATACCGCTCTGGACCCACGCACCAGCCGGATTTTCTCCAATAAGCTAATGAAGCGTTACCCGGCCTTCAGCGAGTTCTATGGCATGGAGGAAGCCATTGAGAATATTGTTTCCTACTTTAAGCATTCCGCACAGGGTCTCGAAGAACGTAAACAGATTCTGTACCTGCTGGGCCCTGTTGGAGGTGGTAAATCCTCGCTGGCTGAGCGGCTGAAGTATCTGATTCAGCAGATACCCTTTTATGCTATCAAGGGTTCACCCGTATTCGAATCCCCATTGGGGCTGTTCAACCCTGCCGAAGACGCCGATTTACTGGAGCAGGAGTACGGTATCCCACGCCGCTGTCTCAAAGGGGTTATGTCACCCTGGGCAGTAAAACGTCTGCACGAGTTTGGCGGTGATCTGTCCCAGTTCCGGGTGGTCAAACTCTACCCATCCATTCTCGACCAGATCGCAGTGGCGAAAACTGAGCCAGGTGATGAGAACAACCAGGATATATCCAGCCTGGTCGGTAAAGTCGATATCCGTAAACTGGAAGACTTTCCACAGCATGACCCGGACGCTTACAGTTTCTCTGGCGCACTGTGTCGCTCCAACCAGGGGATGATGGAATTCGTCGAGATGTTCAAAGCACCAGTTAAGGTGCTGCATCCGCTGCTGACCGCCACCCAGGAGGGCAACTACAACAGCACCGAAGGTATGGGGGCGATCCCGTTTGAAGGGATTCTGCTGGCCCACTCCAACGAGTCTGAGTGGCAGACCTTCCGTAACAATAAAACGAACGAAGCCTTTATTGACCGTATCTATATCGTCAAGGTGCCTTACTGCACTCGAATTACCGAAGAGATTAATATTTACAGCAAATTGCTGGAACACAGCACTCTGTGCAAAGCGCCCTGCGCACCTGACACTCTGAGTATGCTGGCCCAGTTCACCGTACTGTCACGGGTAAAAGAGCCGGAAAACTCCAGCCTGTACTCAAAAATGCGCATCTATGATGGTGAAAACCTCAAAGATACCGACCCTAAAGCCAAGTCTTTGCAGGAATACAAAGATGCAGCCGGGGTGGACGAAGGCATGGATGGTCTATCGACCCGTTTTGCCTTCAAGATTCTGTCCAAGGTATTCAATTTTGACCCGGCAGAGATCGCAGCCAACCCGGTACACCTGCTATACGTACTGGAAAAAGAGATTGAACAGCAGCAGTTCCCAGCCGAACTGCAAGAGCGCTACCTGGGTTTCCTGAAGGAGTATGTCGCACCCAAATACATCGAGTATCTGGGCAAAGAAATTCAGACCGCTTATCTGGAGTCTTACTCCGAGTACGGCCAGAACATCTTTGACCGCTATGTCACCTATGCTGATTTCTGGATTCAGGACCAGGAATACCGTGATCCTGAAACAGGCGACATTCTCGACCGTGTCTCAATCAACGAAGAGCTGGAGAAAATTGAAAAACCAGCGGGTATCAGTAACCCCAAAGACTTCCGCCACGAAATCGTCAACTTCGTACTGCGCGCACGGGCCGGTAATCACGGCAAAAATCCGGCATGGAGCAGCTATGAAAAAATGCGCACCGTGATCGAGAAGAAAATGTTCTCCAATACCGAAGATCTGCTGCCGGTCATCTCCTTCAATGCCAAGGCCTCCGGTGAAGATCAGAAGAAACACAGCGAATTCGTCAAACGGATGACAGAGCGTGGTTACACCGAGAAACAGGTGCGGCTGCTCTCCGAGTGGTATATCCGTGTGCGTAAATCTCAGTAACGCTGCATAGCAACGCTGAGCCCGGGCAGCTGCGGCTGCCCGACTTGCGCCCAGAGAACAGAACCACAATGGGGTTAGCCCCGGCGTCTGGTCAGACGCTGCACAGGTGCAGGCCATAACCAGGCCCGCACCACACCATCGCAGTATCCGGCACCTGTCTCTTATACACATCTCCGAGCCCACGAGACCGAGGCTGATCTCGTA
>CAJXNY010000044.1 GCA_913057435.1 uncultured Oceanospirillaceae bacterium
TACCTGTCGCACTACCTTGGCTGGTTTCGGTGGTTTGAACAGCACCGTTCAAAAGTCTGCCAACCCACTGATTTTATGGAAGATTTGATTAGCGCGGATACTATTCAACATTTGACGCAAACATAGCCCGAACCCTGATGCAGATGATGCGCAGCCAAGGGCATATTATTGGACGTTTTAAGGTGCGGGCGTTAATGAGAGAAGCTGAACTGACCAGCTGCCAACCAGGGGCACATCGCTACAAAGCGGCACGATCAGAGCGTCCAGATATCCCTAATCGGTTGAATCGTCAGTTTGATGTTGCCGCGCCTGATCAGGTCTGGCGTGGCTGGAGTTATCTAGCTACTGTACTCGACCTCTATAGCCGACGGATCGTCGGTTGGGCGATGACCTCGACGCCTGATACTGACCTGGTGATTAAGGCACTGAACCGCGCATATGAACAGCGAGGAAAGCCCAAGGGGTTGATGTTTTACAGTGATCAGGACTGCCAATATGCTAGCCGTAAGTTCAGGCGACGGCTCTGGCGTTACCGGATTACGCAAAGTATGAGTCGGCGGGGAAATTGTTAGGACAACTCCCCAATGGAGCGGCTATTCCGCAGCCTGAAAAGTGAATGGGTCCCAAGCTCAGGCTATGGCTCATTGAGTGATGCGCAGAAAGATATCAGC
Organism: uncultured Oceanospirillaceae bacterium; assembly: GCA_913057435.1. Lineage (GTDB taxonomy): Bacteria > Pseudomonadota > Gammaproteobacteria > Pseudomonadales > Balneatricaceae > Marinobacterium_C. The sequence goes on from CAJXNY010000044.1 coordinate 672, forward strand.
TACTACCTGATGGATTACTACAACCAGCAGCGTCCTCATCGCCACAACAAGGGACTGACTCCAGTGATGGCAGAGAATCAACTTACTTTACTGTCCGGAATTAGTTGACCACTACAAGTCAGCCGTCTGTGCGGTTTGCAGTAACGAGGTCCGGCTTATGTGACAAGTAACCATGCTGCAGCCGACGCCGACTCTGTACTGAAAAAGCCTATAAATGGCCAAACTGGAATAGCACCTTCTGCCTTGTACTAATAGAGATATGGTGCTTTCTACTAACCCTGACCTGACATTTAAGATGTGCGTAGTACCGCAATACAATCAAGCATAGAATATCAGGTATCATTCTGAGTGAGATGGTTTAAAAAGGGGGGGCATATCCATGTCACTGATACTTACTCATCCATACCGTAACAACTATTATCCAGTAATACCGACCAGGCCTTATATCTAAACGGTTCTAGCTACAATATCCCATACCCAAGCCCGGCCGGATTCAATGAGTATGCTTTTATAGTATCAATGGCTTTTATTCTGCCACCGCCAGCCTCAGCCCAAGTGCTATCAGTACCGTGCCAGTCATACCATCAAACACTTTACTGACCCGCGGCCGGGCCAGCCAGTCGCGGGCGCGATCCACCAGCAGCACAATGCCGCCTTGCCACAGCATGGCGATAACGAAGTGGATACCCGCCAGCATATAGGACTGGGTAATGGCATTACCGGCCGGGTCGATAAACTGCGGCAGGAACGCCATGTAGAACACCACGGTTTTTGGATTCAGCACGTTAGAGAGAAAGCCTTCTTTGACCGAACGGCCAAAACGGAAATCATTACCCTGGGTAAACTCACCCAGCTGGAAGCCACTCTGATTGCCCAGTGCGGAGCGCCAGCTAGTGAAACCCAGCCAGATAAGATACGCCGCACCCACCATTTTCAGCGCATTAAAGGCCCAGGCAGTCTGCGCCAGAATCACCGCAATCCCCACCGCAGAGACGGTGGCATGGACAAACAGACCACTACAGATTGCCGTGCTGGTGACCAGACCATCACGCCAGCCTCCGCGCGCACTGTTGCGAATCACTACCATAGTATCGACGCCTGGCGAGAGGGTCAGCACGGTAATTGCGGTCAGAAAAGTCAGAAACAGTTCAAGTTCCATCGGGCTACCCGTAATCAGGTCAGAAAAGAAGCTGACTATACGCCGCTATCTGAACACAGGAAAGCCTCGATAAAACCCGCTTGAAGCCCTCTCAAGGAAGAACAGTTTACGCCAGAATTTCAGTCGCCTGCAGTACCCCGTCACCCTCAGAGGGTAATGCGTCCATCGCCTCCGACCAGGCTTCCACCCGGTTACGTCCTTGTTGCTTTGCCTGGTATAACGCCATGTCCGCCTGACTGAGCATACGGGCATAGCTATTTGCAGCCCGGTTATCCACCAGTCCGATACTGATCGTTAACTGTAGTCCGGGCACCGAAGTAATCTGAGGGTGCTGGGCAATACTCAATCTTAACCGTTCACACTGCTCCAGCGCCGCTGCCAAATCAGTCTCAGGCAAAACCAGTGTAAATTCTTCTCCACCCCAGCGAGCCAGCAGCCAGCCCGATTGCAACTGACCCTGTAATAAATCAGCCACGGCACAAATCGCTTCATCCCCCACCAGATGCGACCAGCGATCGTTGATCCGTTTAAAGTGATCAATATCCAGTATCGCCAGCACAAGCGTACTGTGTTGCTGACCTGCATGACGAAATTGTGCGGCAAAGGTTTCATCAAAGGCCCTGCGATTGGGTAAACCGGTTAATGCATCTTCCCGGGCCTGACGCTCGAAGGCCGCTGCCTGGCGGCGCAGAGCCTGCGTCTGATGTGCTACTCGCTCATTGAGTTTCACTTCAATTTGTTGCAGCCGGTACACTCGCCATTTACTTACCAGCGCTACCAGTCCGGCAACTAATAGCAATACCAACACTCGAAACCAGGTTCGTTGCCAGAAATAGGGCTGCTGAATAATATAGACCGATACCTCGTTCAGCCCCCAGTACAGAGATGGGTAGCCGGCCTGAATCCGCAGGCGGTAATCGCCTGGCGGCAAGTTGGTATACTCCACCCGGCGCTGATTACCACGTTCAACCCAGTGCGAGTCAAAACCTTCCAGCAAGGTACGGTAACGAATATGGCCGGGATCACTGTAATTAAGCCCGGCATAACTCACAGTCAACCGATCAGAATCCGGTGCAAGGCTGAGCGAAGCTGACAAAGGTTGAGGCTGATCATCCACCCGTAGCGCTTCGATCCATACTGGGAAATAGGCTGTTTCCTGACCAAGCTCGCGCTCTGGTTGAACCCGCGCAGCGCCCATTGCTGTAGCGACCCATATCCACCCCTGCTTATCCATTACAGCGGAGGGGCTGGATGCACCATTTATCTGGGCGGTGGCCAGACCATCACTCTCATCAAAAACATCGATATCCAGCCTCTCCTCCTGGTGATCTATATATCGATTCAGACCAGCAAGGCTGACCCGGATAACCCCACGACTGCTGGTCAGCCACAGGCCACCCTGACGGTCAGCCACCGTCTGAAAAACCGTATCACTGGGCAAGCCGTCATCCTGACTGATCAGACGCTGTTGCTGATCAACAAAACGATACCTCACCAGGCCTCGTTCCGTACTCAGCCAGAGATAGCCCGGCTGGAACAGCAGGCCAAACACCTTCTCAACATCATCCAGCTCCGACAGATCCAGATTATGGAACCGGCCTTCGCTAAACCAGGACGCAGTATTATTGGTACCTGCCCATATCCGGCCCTGGTCGTCTCGTTCCAGTACCCAGATAAATTCATCACTCAAGCCATCAGCCATATCCAGCCGCCGCAGGCGACCATTGGCTTGTCGCAGGGTGACCCCCAGCGGCGTCCCCATCCACAGCGTACCCTGGTCATCAAACAGCAGGGCACGAATTTCATTGCTGCTCAAGCCACTGGCTACCGTTTCAACCTGTTTTAGCGTCCCCGCATTCCAGCGGAACAGGCCTTGACTGTAGGTACCTATCCAGACGCTACCGTCCGGGCCTTCCGTCAGGCTGAGTACGGACAATGTGGTCAGCGGGGCAGGCAGACTAATCGGCTGGGCCTGGTCCTTTTCAATCCGCGACAGACCCCGGCTGCTGCCGGTCCAGATGCTGCCATCCGAATGGCTGAGTACAGTACGAATATAGTTACCATTGAGTCCGCGCTGTTCCGTCCAGTTACTAAACAACGCATTTTTTACCCGGATAAGGCCGGCATTGGTGCCCACCCAGATATTCTTTTCCCGGCCCTGCAGCAATGCCAGCACCCGTGTATCAGGTATCCCCTGTTCTGGCCCCAGGTGTTCTAATCCACGCTCACTCAGACGATAGAGCCCTGATTTTATGGTGCCGAACCAGAGGTTCCCCTGGGAATCCCGCAACAGACTACTGACTGATTTATCAGCCAGCGCCGGAGACAGTGGCGCAAAATGCTCCTGCCGTTCTACCCAGACTCCCTGTGTTGTCGCCACCAGCAACTGCCCATCGGGCTGCAACAGAAGATCATAAACCGTCCCCTGGGGTAGCCCATGCTCTGCACCAAACCGCTGAATCACGCCGCCATCAAGTTGAAACAGACCCTGGTCTGCCGCCAGCCAGAGACGCCCCTGGTTATCTTCCACCAGCTTATGGCCTAACACATTGGGTAAAACCAGTTGATCAACATCAGGCTGATCAGCTGAACGCCTGTACAGCCCTTTCCCCTCCACCGCCAGCCAGAGATCACCATCTCGAGTTCGTAACATGTGCCTGACCTGGCCAGCAGCTGGCGTTAATGCCTGCCAGCGCCCCTGGTGGTAGCGCGAAACACCACCCCGGGCAGAGGCCACAAACATAGCGCCATCCACTTCAACCGATGCTGACCTGATCGCTGATGACGGTAACCCCGTCACCTCGCCTCGACCGAACAGGTCAAAACTGACACCGTTATACCGAGCCAGCCCCTCCCAGGTCGCCAGCCACAGGTAACCGTCCCCGGTCTGCACCAGGCCATTAATACTGTTATGGGGCAAACCGTCGCTGCTATCCCAGCGCTTTACAGAGTAATCAGACAGAGGGATCGGCAGCTCAGCAGCGCAGATGCGTGCCAACAGGGGCAAGAGAAGTACCAGATAGCTCAGTTTTTTCACGTGTACACTTCCTTTTGTACAGTCAGGTATCAACGCAGGCCGGTCGTCAACACAACCGGACACCTAAGCCAGTCAACAAACACCATAACAAGATACGGGGACAACTCTGTTTCGAACAGTACCAACTAACGGGAAGGTGACCCTGAGCAGCCTCTGCTTCACTGCAGCCAGCCCTGCCGCTTTGGTGTGATATCCACCAGACTGGGCGGTCGCTATACTGCGCCGCTCAACCGCCAACGGAGCCCGCTATGGAGCTGTTACCCGCCTCTATCAGTCTGTTTGATGCCATCGTGCTCATTACCACCGCAGGTGTTACCTCACTGATCACCGCGGCAATGGGTATTGGCGGCGGCGTTTTACTGCTGGCAGTAATGGCTACAATTGTACCGGTGGCCGCGCTGATTCCACTGCACGGGCTGGTGCAGCTGGGGTCTAACGGTAACCGGGCCTGGCTGACCCGCCAGCACACTCAATGGCCGATCGTGTGGCGGTTTTTACTGGGGGCGGTCGTGGGGGCAGCGCTGGCCTCACTCATCGTGGTGCAGCTGCCGCTGCAATGGATTCAGCTCAGTGTGGCGGGGTTTATTCTGTATCTGGTATGGGGGCCAAAGCCAGGCCGCCATCAACTAAGCCACGGTGGCCAGTTGGTGGCCGGGGCACTGACCACGCTGGTATCGATGTTTGTTGGCGCAACCGGGCCTCTTGTGGCCGGGTTTATCCACCGCCATGCGCTGGACAAACTGGCCACCACCGCCACTTTTGCCAGCTGTATGAGCGGCCAGCACCTGCTGAAAATGCTGGTTTTCAGCAGCATTGGTTTTGCCTTCTGGCAGTGGCTGCCCCTGCTCACGCTAATGATACTTGCAGGCACCCTGGGTTCATGGCTGGGGCTGAAGCTACTGAATAAAATGCCTGTCAGCCTGTTCCGCACGCTGTTTCGCTGGAGCGTGACCTTACTGGCATTACGACTGTTATGGCAGGCAACGCTGGCCTGAGCCCTGCTCACTGCACACAAAAAACCCGAGTCGTTACCGGCTCGGGTTCTGGCATCGCTAAGGATCAGCGGCTGTTCAGCCATCGCGCACTAACGGGCGCAGCAGCCACCGCGATCATCTTTCTGGTGCGAGCGCATAATCTGCTTCGCTGCACAGGCACATTTACCACACTGTGACGCAACGTTCAGCTCACGGTTAAGGTCACGCATGGTGCGTGCGCCCTGATCCATGGCGTCGCGGATCTGGCGGTCAGTTACGTCTTTACAGATGCAGATGTACATGGCGGATTCCCTTGTTGAACTGCAATTGATAATACTTATCATTGTGTTCTGTAACAAGTTCCGCAACGTGAAGAATTTTCATTTACATCTGACTAAGCTGTCAATCGTTTCCCGTGCCTCTGTTTTATTACAGCGCGATCGCCAGATCAGACTGCACCGTACTGCTACAGGCCAGCACATAACCAGCCGCAATCTCAGCCTCCGTCAGTGTCGCCTGGCTGCTGGAGGCAACGTCACCCGCTGCCAGCTGGCACTTGCAGGAGCCACAAACCCCGGCACGACAGGCACCGACTACCGGCACACCCGCAGCTTCCAGCACGGTAAGCAGTGTTTCACCGGCACGGGCCACCGCCGTAATACCCGATTGCAGCGCCTTGAGCTGATACTGTGCAGCGTCGTCTGCCACTTCAACCGCCAGCTCCGCCGGAGCAAAACTTTCCTGATGAAACAGTGCCATATCCATGCCACGGGCCTGGGCCAATTCACGCAATGCGGCCATATACCCTTCAGGACCACAGCTGAACAGGGTACGTCCGGCCAGCTCAGGCACCAGCTGTGCAAACAGCTCAGCCTTCAGCGGCCCCTGATAGTCGCCATCACGGGGGCTATCGCACTGATCCAGCAAACGCTGCAACTGGAAGTTATCATGCGTTGCCGCCAGCTGGTCCAGCGTGTCCGCCATAATCACATCAGCGACACTGCGAGCACTGTAGATAAACTGGATTTCCACTTGCTGCGCGGTATCCAGCAGCCAGCGAGCAATCGACAGGCACGGCGTAATACCGCTGCCCGCCGCCATCAGCACCAGCTTCGGTGTTGCACGGCAGTGCTGCAGGGTGAACTCACCGGCCGGGGCCAGCGCTTTCAGGGCATGGCCTGGCTGCAGGTTATCCAGCAAAAAATTGGACACCCGGCCCTGATCGACCCGCTTTACCGTAATTGATACGGTTTCGGGCTGCGCTGGAGACGAGGATAAAGAGTAAGCGCGGTGCAGCAGCTCGTCGGCTACATCCACCTCAAAGGTGATGAACTGCCCGGCCTGGTAATCAAACGGCCGCGAGTCCATGTGGCGAAATTCAAAGGTTGCGGCATCGACGGTTTCTTCGGTCCGGCCGATACACAGCAGCGGGCTGAAAACCGCTGCCGATGGGGAGGTCTGTTCCATGAGTGTTCCACACAGCAAAAAGGCGGCCCGCAGGCCGCCTCTTGATTGCAATTATGCTGAGGCCAGCATCGTTTTCAGGTCGTCTTCGGCGTTGTCGATCAGCGTCAGGCTGAAGCTGTCCTGCAACACGTTAACCAGATTTTCGGTCAGGAAGCCCGGCACAGATGGCCCAACACGGATGTTTTTCACCCCCAGCGACAGCAACGTCAGCAGCACCACAATCGCTTTCTGCTCAAACCAGCTCAGTACCAGATTCAGCGGCAGCTCGTTGATCTCACACTCGAACGCCTCGGACAGCGCCAGCGCCAGCTGAATCGCGGAGTAGGTATCGTTACACTGACCAATATCCAGCAAGCGTGGAATACCGTTGATATCGCCAAACTGTTTCTTGTTGAAACGGAATTTGGCACAACCCAGCGTCAAGACTACACAATCATCCGGCACACCGGCCGCCAGATCGCTGTAGTAGCTACGCTCGGATTTATCGCCATCACAGCCGCCCACCAGGAAGAAGTGACGGATATTGCCCTGTTTGACCTGATCCACCACCGCTGGCGCTGCTGCCGCCAGCGCATTGCCACCAAAGCCGACGGTAATGTGCTGTGCAATCTCATCGTACTGGAAACCTTCCAGCGCCTGAGCACAGTCGATCACCTGGCTGAAGTCTTCACCGTCAATGTGCGTCACACCCGGCCAGCCAACAATGTTGCAGGTAAAGATGCGGTCAGTGTAACGGCCGACATTCGGGTCGATCAGGCAGTTGGAAGTCATCACAATCGCGCCAGGGAACTGCTCAAATTCTTTTTGCTGGTTCTGCCAGGCGCTGCCGTAGTTACCCACCAGATGCGGGTATTTGTTCAGTTCTGGATAGCCATGGGCTGGCAGCATCTCACCGTGGGTGTAGACATTAATGCCAGCGCCTTCGGTCTGCTTGAGGATCAGCTCCAGATCACGCAGATCATGGCCAGACACCAGAATCGCTTTACCCATCACCGGCTTAACATTCACCTGGCTCGGCACCGGGTGGCCAAAGGTTTCAGTTTCACCGGTATTCAGCATCGCCATTACCCGGTAGTTCAGCTGGCCAATCGCCATCGCCGTATCCAGCAGCGGCTGCAACGTATCCGGGTCGGTCGCCAGCCACGCCATAATGTGGTGGAAATCAGCCGCAACACCGGCATCCTGCTGGCCCAGAACATAAGCATGCTCCATGTATGCCGCCGCGCCTTTGAGGCCGTACAGACACAACAACCGCAGCCCCAGCACATCTTCACTGATCTGATCTTTACCGCGGTTTACCGCCGCCATCGGTGCCTGGGCCTGCAGCCCGGCAGAATCGCCAGCCAGCATAAAGGAAGCAACAGCGGTTGGCTCAACCGGCTGTTTATCCGCCGCCAGACAGGCCGCTTCATACTGCGCACGCAGCTGCTCACGGTATTGCTGCGCCTGCTGGGCATAGCCAGTAATGCGCTCAGCTTCGAAATTCACATTGGTCAGCGTGGCAAAGAAAGCGCGGGGAATAAACGCATCAATTTCAGCATCAACAATACTGAACTCGCGGGCTTTCTCGGCATAGAAAGACGCACCCTGCAGGGCATAGATCAGCAGATCCTGCAGATCAGACACTTCCGCTGTTTTACCGCACATACCCTGGGCATATGCACAGCCATTACCCGCTGGCGTACTGATTGTTTGCTCACACTGTACACAGAACATCGTTAATACCACCTCACTGAAGATGCATTTTGTATGCATTTATCTTGTTGTGAGCACCCTAGCCGTACTGGTGGGTCTATTAACAGGGATTTTTCCACCAGTTTATGATCCGTTGATACATATCAAACCGGCGAAACAGGTTGCATTCTCATCCTCATTTAAACGGCGCTAAAGCCGGTCAAACCGGGCCTGCCAGCGTCATTTGGCGATCAAAAAACGACCACCTGATGTTTTTTTGATCTGCATCTATCAAACGCCTGTTTCAACATTTTTAAACCCCGACTGGGGGACTAGACTAAGCAGTAACAGGTAGCCAGCCTGTCACCTGTGGCAAGACAAAACGGGTGCAGTGCACCCCGGCACTGCGACGTACAGGCAAGGAGGGAATACCGATGCTGACCTACACTGAATGTCTGGAAATGAGCGGCCTGAACCATGATGAAATCGCTGCCATTGTCGAGCATGAACATGTGGATCCACTGAGTGCCGCGGCCATCGGCAATTATCTGCTGACCCATGACGGCGAACAGAAAATCCGCAAAATGATCCTTGACGATATCGAAGCCGCCGCCAGACGCGGTGACAGCGCCCATGAACAGGAACTACTGCGGGTACTGGCCAACTTTATTCTTGAGCATCCGCAACACAGTTAAGCGACGGATTGCTGGAGCCATCCAGCAATCCTTTCTTTTAATGTTTACCACAGCTGTCACTGCTTCAGCTCAACACAAGCTGTTACTACCACCCCCCCTACTTGCTCGACCTTCCCGAACCAGGCACCATCATATGCAGCGAAAAGGATAACCATCGCTTGCAGGAAGCCGTTGTCGTCGCTCAGCTGCAAGCATTTATGTTATTAAATGCATACAGGAAGGACCCATGAAGAAAACACTAAACGCACGCACTCTGTTACCCGCGCTAACCCTGCTGATCTCACTGCCAGGCTGTGCCGCTCAGGTCTGTGATTACCAGTTCCAGACTGATGACAGCAAAGCCTATGACACTGCCGGACTGCCCGCGTTTCTGGAGAGTGAAATACGCAGCCGTTTGAACCGGGTGGACAACACCTTCGACGTTCACCTGCTGCGTCAGTGCAACAATGACGGCAAAACAACCCGCGACCGCTTCAGCCTCGGCATGGAAACCGACTCCCTGTACATCAAGACCATCAACGGCGAGAAACTGGCCGATGATGTGGTCAAGTACACCGATGCTCCGCTCACCATCAGCAAAGCGTCTTATAGCCAGGCATACAGCAACGCCCTGAAATTCAATGCCCTGGACAAAGAACAAAAACAGCTGACACTGAAAATGTTTGCCTTTGTCATAGCCGAGTCCGCTCGCTTCAGCGATGTCGAAAAAGCCACCTATACCGCTTTCACCCGCGACTGTAGCTATCAGTGGAATGACTACTCCAACCTGCTGCGCCACTGGAAAACCATGTCGATCTTTGCCAACACCCGTGGCATCGCCCGTGGCCCGCAGTATATTGGCGGCACCCGCGCCTTTCTGATCGCACCCGTCACCAATGATATGCGGTTACAGTTTAACGATGCGGTCAGTAATGGCTGGGAAGTCACCCGTTATAACTATGACCAGCGCCAGACTGACAAACCCGTCAGCATCGGCCTGGCCAGCTGTAACTAAGCCCCAACCAGTACCGCCTCTGCTGGCTCATCCAGATAAGCCAGCAGACGGCGGGCATTGGCATTCGCGGCCACATTGGCAGGCCAGAGTGCATAGAGCGGCATAGTCTGTACCGACCACTCTGGCAGCAGCTCAACCAGCTGCCCCGCCGCCAGCGCATCCTCTACCAGAAAGTCCGGCGGAGTCGCCACACCCAGCCCTTGTATACAAAACTGCGTCATCAGCTCCACACTGTTCACCGTCGTCTGCGCGGCAAAGCGGATATCCACAGCCTGCCCTTGCGGCCCAACCAGGGTGCGCCGATCTGCTAACATCGCCAGCCGTATCCAGGGATGTTCATCCAGCTGTGCAGGCGTCTGCGGAACTGCCTTGCCTGCCAGATATTCAGGCGCACACACCAGCGTACGTGCGACATGGCCGATACGTCGGGTCTTCAACCCACTGTCCTCCAGCCCTCCAGCCCGAATCGCCAGATCAATGCCCTGCTCAATCAGATTCTGCCGCTCATCGGTGCACAGCACATTCAGCTCCACCTGTGGATAACGTTTAATAAACCCGGCAAGCTGCATCGCCAGTGGCGAACGCGACAGTGCCGACGGCAGCGTAATCGTCAGCTTGCCACTGGGCTCTGTACTATCCGCCGACACCTCACTCAGCCCCTGCTGCGCCGCCGCCAGCATCTGCTGAGTATGCTGATACAGCACCTGGCCTTCGTGGGTTAGCGATAATTTACGGGTTGAACGGTAGATCAACGCGGTCCCAATCTGTTTTTCCAGCTGACTGACGTGATAACTGACCACCGATGGCGACAGCCCCAGCGCTCTGGCCGCGCCCCGAAACGAACCCTGACGCACGGTTTCAGCAAAAATAGCCATGGCTCTCAATTCATCAATCATCTGACCCTGCCGGATTTTTCAAGACCGCTGATACTGCATCAGCTGATCGAACAATGAATTCGAATAACAGCAGCTAATCAATCAATGTACAAGCCCTTACACTGCAGCTCTGTTCCGTCATATACGACCAACACCCGGCATCTGGAGCCTATCATGTCCCTTTCCACCACAACTTTGCTGGCCATGTGTCTATTTGCACTGTCCATGTCGATCTCCCCTGGCCCGGTCAATATGATCGCCCTCAGCAACGGCGTAAACCACGGCCTGCGTAAAGCCATGCCGTTCGTTTCCGGTGCGACCCTGGGCTTCACCGGCTTACTGTTACTGGTCGGCCTTGGTCTGGGCAACCTCGCGCAGCAGTTCCCACAGGTAATGCAACTGCTCGGCGTAGCCGGTGCCGCGTTCATCTGCTACATCGGCTACCAGATCACCCGCTCCGACAGCACCCTGGAACACCGCCAGGATGATTCCTCCACCTTCCTGCACGGTGCTCTGCTGCAATGGCTCAACCCCAAAGCCTGGATCGCCTGTCTGTCTGGCGTCACCGCCTTCAACCTCGGCCAGCTCGACCAGCTGCTGATATTCAGCGCACTGTACTTCAGCATCTGCTACGCCTCCGTCACCTGCTGGGCACTGGCTGGGGATAAAATCAGCCAGCTGTTATCCACAGTAGAAAACCGCCGCTGGTTCAACCGCATAATGGGTGGGGTGTTGATAACTGTCGGTGGGTATCTGGGAGTGATGCTGGTGAGTGGAGCCTGATGAATCTGTGACGCCAGCGCACCTGTGGGACCGATGTCCCCACCGGGAAGCTCTGGCTCTGGATAGACTGACATCCATGTAGTCTGATTCGGCTATGTATTACCACGCGGAGCGTGCGAACGAGAGAAAGTAATTTTTTAAAATGGTCAGAAACACAAAACCCGCTCAATGAGCGGGTTTTCTCAGTTCAGAAGTATCTAAAAATCACACTTCCAGATAGTCCAGTATCCCCTCAGCCGCTTTCCGACCCTCAGCAATAGCTGTAACCACCAGATCAGAACCGCGTACCATATCGCCGCCAGCAAACACTTTCGCGTTTGTGGTCTGGAATGGGTACTCAGCGCCTTCAGGGGCTACGACGCGGCCATCCTGGTGCAGGTCGATGCCGAAGTCGGCGAACCATGGTGCAGGGCTTGGACGGAAACCGAAGGCGACCAGTACAGCATCGGCTTCCAGCACTTCTTCAGAGCCCTGTACCACTTCTGCGCGGCGACGGCCGTTTTCGTCGGGTTCACCCATCTGGGTGCTGACAACCTTGATGCCGGTTACCTTGCCGTTTTCACCGACAACCTCAACCGGCTGGCGGTTGAACTGGAAGTCGACACCTTCTTCACGGGCGTTTTCCACTTCACGCTTGGAACCCGGCATGTTGGCTTCGTCACGACGGTAGGCACAGATCACCGTCTCGGCACCCTGACGGATGGCGGTGCGGTTACAGTCCATGGCGGTATCACCACCACCGAGTACTACGACTTTTTTGCCGCTGAGGTCGATGAAGCCGTTTTCGTCCTGCTCGAAGTCGAGGCAGTTGTTCACGTTGGAGATCAGGTATGGCAGTGCATCGTAAACGCCGTCCAGATCTTCACCCGGGAAGCCACCTTTCATGTAGGTGTAGGTGCCCATGCCGAGGAATACGGAGTCGTATTCGTCGATCAGGTCCTGCATCTGCACATCTTTACCGACTTCGGTGTTGAGGCGGAACTCAACGCCCATTTCGGTGAAGATCTCCCGGCGACGGGACATCACGCCCTTCTCCAGTTTGAACTCCGGGATACCGAAGGTCAGCAGTCCACCGACTTCCGGGTTACGGTCAAACACAACCGGGGTGACACCGTTACGGACCAGGATGTCAGCCGCGGCCAGACCCGCTGGGCCCGCACCGATGATCGCGACCCGCTTGTCGGTTTTAACGACATCGGACAGATCCGGTTTCCAGCCCATGGCGAAGGCGGTGTCGGTGATATATTTTTCCACCGAACCGATGGTGACGGCACCAAACCCTTCGTTGAGGGTACAGGCGCCTTCACACAGACGGTCCTGCGGGCAGACACGGCCACAGACTTCCGGCAGGGAGTTGGTCTGGTGCGACAGCTCCACCGCTTTGATGATGTTGCCTTCCGATACCAGCTTGAGCCAGTTTGGAATGTGGTTATGCACCGGGCACTTCCAGGAACAGTACGGGTTACCGCATTCCAGACAGCGATGAGACTGCTCACTGGCCTGCTGTTGCGGGAACTCCTGGTAGATCTCTGCAAATTCTTCTTTACGCACAGCAGCGTCGATTTTTGCAGGGCCTTCGCGTGTTACTTCGTAAAACTGAAAATCATTGTGCAGACGGTCAGTCATAATATCCACCTCGTCTGTCGTGCCCGCCGTGGCAGGCACGCCATTATTCGTTCACCCGATGGGCGCGCACGCCCATCACCCTGCGATTACTCGGTCTGATCGCGCATGTTGCCGAGCAGCGCATTGAGGCCGGCAGCTTTGGGTTTGACCAGCCAGAACCGGCCAATGTAATCATCGAGGTTATCGATAATTTCCTGACCCCAGGCACTGCCTGTTTCCTTGGTGAACTCAATGATTACGGTGCGCAGGTGGTTTTTGTAGATCTCCATCTGCTCGGTATGGATACGGTGGATATCCACCAGCTCGTGGTTGTACTTATCCACAAAGCTATTTTCCAGATCCAGCACGTAGGCGAAACCACCGGTCATACCGGCACCGAAGTTGTAGCCAGTCGGGCCGAGAACCGTCACCAGACCACCGGTCATGTATTCACAGCAGTGATCGCCTGCGCCTTCAACTACGGCGTGAACGCCGGAGTTACGCACCGCGAAACGCTCACCGGCACGGCCTGCTGCGAACAGCTTGCCGCCGGTAGCGCCATACAGACAGGTGTTACCCATGATGGAGGTTTCATGGGAGCTGTAGGTGGCTTCTTTAAACGGAGACAGCACGACTTTACCGCCTGCCATGCCTTTACCGACGTAGTCGTTGGCATCGCCTTCGACGTACAGATTCTGACCACCGGCGTTCCACACACCCAGTGACTGACCGGCGTGGCCTTTAAAGCGGAAGGTGATCGGCGCATCGGCCATGCCACTGTTACCGTGAGCTTTGGCAATGGCTCCAGAGGTGCGGGCACCAGCAGAACGGTCACAGTTGGTGATGTTCAGTTCGTACTCACCACCAGTTTTGTCAGCAATTGCCTGTTCGGCCAGTGCCAGCATCTGGTTGTTCAGTTCAGCCAGATCGTATGGGGTGTTACGTTCCACTTCACAGGTCTGTGGCATCTCAGCGGGTACACCACCGTCAGAGATCAGTGGCAACAGGTTCAGGTTGTTCTGCTTCGGCGTTTTACCTTCCAGTACTTCCAGCAGGTCCACCCGACCCACCAGTTCCTGCAGGGTACGAATGCCCAGCTCAGCCATCCACTGACGCGTCTCTTCAGCGACAAAGCGGAAGAAGTTTTTCACCATCTCTACGGTGCCGCGGAAGAACTCATCACGCAGGCCCTGATGCTGAGTAGCAACACCGGTGGCACAGTTGTTCAGGTGACAGATACGCAGGTATTTACAGCCCAGTGCGACCATTGGCATGGTGCCGAAGCCGAAGCTTTCAGCGCCCAGGATCGCGCATTTAATCACATCCAGACCGGTTTTCAGGCCGCCATCTGTCTGCAGACGAATCTTGCCGCGCAGATGGTTGCCACGCAGTGACTGATGTGCATCCGCCAGACCCAGTTCCCATGGGGAGCCCGCATGGTGGATGGAGGTCAGCGGTGATGCCGCCGTACCGCCGTCGTAACCGGAAATGGTGATCAGATCCGCATAGGCTTTGGCCACGCCACAGGCGATGGTGCCAACACCCGGACGGGATACCAGTTTGACCGACACCAGACCTTCAGGGTTAACCTGTTTGAGGTCAAAAATCAGCTGCGCCAGATCCTCGATAGAGTAGATATCGTGGTGCGGCGGTGGCGAGATCAGCGTCACACCCGGTACGGCGTAACGTAGACGGGCGATCAGTTCGTTGACCTTACCGCCCGGCAGCTGGCCACCCTCACCGGGTTTCGCACCCTGGGCAACTTTGATCTGCATGACTTCGGCGTTCACCAGATATTCTGGCGTTACACCAAAGCGGCCCGAGGCCACCTGTTTGATCTTGGAACGCTTCATGGTGCCGTGACGGGCAGGGTCTTCACCACCCTCACCGGAGTTGGAGCGACCGCCCAGCTCGTTCATGGCCACGGCCAGTGCTTCATGCGCCTCGGGTGACAATGCACCGAGCGACATGGCAGCGGAGTCGAAACGTTTGAGAATTTCAGACGCCGGTTCCACATCATCCAGCTTGATTGCGGTCTGGTCTTTACGCAGGCCCAGCAGATCACGGAGGGTCGCTACGCCGCGCTGGTTAACCAGGTCAGCATATTCCTGGTACGCCGTTGGGTTACCGGTGCGTACCGCTTCATGAATGGTCCGTACCACATCCGGGTTGTAGGCGTGGTATTCACCGTCGTGCATGTATTTGAGCAGGCCGCCCTGCTGAATTGGCTTGCGCGCAATCCAGGCTTCTTTGGCCAGCAGGCTCTGCTCATGCTGGAAGTCTTCGAACCGGGCACCTTCAATACGGCTAGGGACGCCGCTGAAACACAGGTCAACCACTTCAGATGACAGACCGATCGCTTCAAACAGTTGCGCACCACGGTACGAGGCAATGGTGGAGATACCCATCTTGGACAGGATCTTCATCAGGCCTTTGTTAATGCCTTTACGGTAATTTTCGTGGCTGTCCAGCGGATCCATGACCAGTTCACCTGCCGCACAGAGATCGTTCAGCACACGGTAAACCAGATACGGGAATACTGCAGTGGCACCGAAGCCAAACAGCACCGCAAAGTGGTGCGGGTCACGGACGGTCCCGGACTCAACCACGATGTTGGTATCACAACGCAGACCCTTGTCGACCAGGCGATGATGCACCGCACCGGTTGCCATGGACGCATGTACCGGCAGTTTGCCTTGTTCGATGCTGGCATCCGACAGGATCAGGATGACTTTGCCATCGCGAACGGCGTCTTCAGCCTGATCTGTGATCGACTCGAGCGCCGCTTTCAGGCTGGTCTGTTCCGGGTCGTAGTTCAGGTTGATGGTGGCAACATCGAAGCCGTCTTCTTTGTTGTCACGCAAACGGCGGAACTTGGACGCCGACAGTACCGGCGTGGTCAGAATCACCCGGCGGGCGTGTTCTGGCGTCTCTTCGAAGACGTTACGCTCAGCACCCAGGCAGGTTTCCAGCGACATCACGATCGCTTCACGCAGCGGGTCGATTGGCGGATTGGTTACCTGAGCAAACTGCTGGCGGAAGTAATCGTATGGCGAACGAATACGGGACGACAGCACAGCCATCGGCTTGTCGTCACCCATGGAACCAACAGCTTCCATGCCAGACTCACCGAGTGGGCGGATGATCTGGTCACGTTCTTCGAACGTTACCTGGAACATCTTCATGTGAGTCTTCACCTCGTCCGCGCTCATGTCGCGGAACGATTGTGACTCTTCGTTCAGGTTCATGGTCTGCTCAAGGCGCAGACCATTTTCCTTCAGCCATTTTTTGTACGGCTGCGCTTTTTTCAGGCGGTTATCCACATCCTGAGTATGCAGCACGTCACCGGTTTCGGTATCGATCGCCAGGATCTGACCTGGACCCACCCGGCCCTGAGCGACAATGTCTTCCGGTTTGTAATCAAATACGCCGATCTCGGAGGCGGTACAGATCATACCGTCAGCCGTCATTACCCAGCGTGATGGACGCAGGCCATTACGGTCCAGCATACAGACGGCATAACGACCGTCGGTCATCACCATTCCGGCCGGGCCATCCCACGGCTCCATGTGCATGGAGTTGTATTCGTAGAAGGCACGCAGCTCGGCGTCCATGGTATCTACGTTCTGCCAGGCAGGCGGTACGATCATACGTACAGCGCGGTAGATATCCATGCCACCGACCAGCAGGAACTCGAGCATGTTATCCATGGACGAGGAGTCAGAACCGGTGGTGTTGACGATCGGCTGCAGCTCGCTGACATTCGGCAGCGCCGCAGTCTCGAACTTGCTGGCCCGGGCTTTGGCCCAGCTACGGTTACCATCAATAGTATTGATTTCGCCGTTATGTGCCAGGAAACGGAACGGCTGAGCCAGTGGCCAGCGTGGTGCCGTGTTGGTGGAGAAACGCTGGTGATAAGTCACAACAGCGGTTTCCAGCGCCGGGTCAGCCAGGTCTTTAAAGAACACTGGCAGATCGACCGGCATGGTCAGACCCTTGTAGGAAATAACCCGGTCAGACAGGCTACAGATGTAAAAATCCGGGTCTGCAGACAGGGCAATTTCCATCTTGCGACGGGCCACGAACAGGCTGATGGCGAACTCACGCGCATCTTTGCTATTCGCATCAATAAACACCTGCTCGATCTGCGGCAGGGCATCTTTGGCGATTGGACCCAGGCAGCTTTCGTCAGTTGGTACTACACGCCAACCCACGGATTTCATACCCTGAGCCGAGATTTCCGCATCTATACGTGTACGGGCCGCCTGGGCATGCTCCTCGTCCTGTGACAGGAACACCATACCCACGGCGTATTGTTCGCTCAGCTCGACGCCCAGTGTGTCGCGGGCAACGGCGCGCATGAAGCCATCTGGCTTCTGCATCAGCAGACCACAGCCATCGCCGGTCTTGCCGTCCGCCGCGATTCCCCCGCGGTGAGTCATGCAGGCCAGAGCCTCAATCGCTTTTTCCAGCAGACCGTGGCTGGCCTGGCCCTGCATATGGGCCATCAGGCCAAAGCCACAGTTGTCCTTAAATTCTCCAGGACGATACAGACCTGTAGTCATAAGCCAATCTCACTCACTTGTTGCTTTATAGTGGTATTTAACCCCTTATGGACGCCATCTTCGGGCATCTCCGCAAAAAGGGGGAAGACATCCTACATTAAACCGCCGCCGAGGACAAATTTCATACAATAGTGGTAGTTTTATTTACCGTTTGTAACCACCAGCCTGAACCCCAAACTAATCATTAGAAAACAATATCTTATACAAAGAAAAAGCATCAACAGTCGTTTAATTGACAGCAATTCGCGGGGCACAGGCCAGACAATAAAAGTCTGGCCAGGATCAGTATTCCACAAAGAAAAAAGCAAAAAAAAGGCCGCTCAGCTAAGAATAACTGACCGACCTCTGCTCTCACGCAAGAAACCTACTTCTTGCGAATATCTGACTGTACACCACTCACTGTACGCGCCCAGGGCTTAAGGCGGCGCAATGCGGCGGGCAAATTATTCACATCCGCCATCGCAGCGTCACGGCTGTCGTAGCGGCCATAAACCACCACATGCCATGGGCCACCTTTATAGATCGTCGTGAAGTAATAGAAATTACGCTTATCGGCTTGCTTACGGATAAAGTCCAATGCGCTTTTGGCAGCACGCGAGCCCTGCAACTGCAGGGTAAACCCCTTGGCCGGCCAGCTCAGCAATTCATCTTCACGGGCAGCAACGACATTACGAGAGACCGCCGGACGCTCTGCTGGCCTGGCTACTACAGGGGCAGCTACAGGTTTTTTCACCACCACCGGGGCAGGTTGAGCAACCACTGCCGGCGGTACTGCCACTGGGCTAGCTGGTGCGGAGGCAGCTGCAATAATCGGCTGTTGAGAGACCACCACTGGCTGCGCTGCTTCGGCCTGAACTTGAGGCTGATCCTCCGCTGGCGTCAGCTCGGTAATGACCCGGTTAACCGGCAGTGGTGGCTGATCAGAGGGTGCTATCAGAGGCTCTGTTAACGCCGTATTCACAGCCCTATTTTCATAGGCCGCCAGCCGTTTCTCCAGCTCAAGCCGGGCGCTGCTGCGCTCCTTAACGGCCGGAGCATCTGGCTCAGCTGGCTCATCAACACTCAGGTTTAACTGCATGGACACACGTGAATCTTCGCCCTGCCCTGCCATGCCGTCATCCATACTGTCCTGAGGCATAAACTGCCAGGCAGCGACGCCGGTAATGGCCACCAGCACTATGCCAACGATCCCCATCTGCAGCCCTGACAATGGAAAGGCCCGAGCCGATGAAGATGCTGCCGATGTGACACCCGCTGATGCCGATGCATGGCCACCCATATCCACGACGGACAGTGGGTCGTTGCTGGCACTGACATTCAACAAGGGTTCCGGCCCCAGCTGGGCAGATGCTGCCTGCGCGGGCATCTCCGACAGCGCTAAAGGTGCAGAAGCCATTGCCACTGGCTTACGACCTGCGCCCACCTTACCGGTGTGCATCAGTGTCGTCGCCAGGCGATCAAGCTCGGCGGGCAGGCCGCTGGCCTCAGCGATCAGTTTCTGACGCTGTTTTTCTGGCTGTTTGGCTACCGCAGGAAACTTGCGCTGTAGATAGAGCCCCGCTTCCAGCGGCGTCAGCGGTTCCATCAGCATGCGATGAATCCGGCCAGACTGGGAGGCTGCAAGATGACTGTTGGACAGCAGGGAGCCCAGTAGAGGGGTGCCCGCCAACAACAGCTGTGGCGGCTGGCCATCACCGTGGTGAGCGATCATGAAATTAAGCAGGATATCTAGCGCTGCCGGGCCCAGATGGTGCGCTTCATCTACCGCCAGCACCCAGTGCTGACCAGCATTGCGCAGTGCCTGACCATAGCTGTACAGATACTGCAGACGAGCACGATCATCACCGCCCTGACGGCTGTGGTCTGGAAGTTTGCTTACAATCTGGCTCAGCAGCTCGCTGGTATCCGTGTTCGCACTGAGCGTCACTTCAGTGAGTTTCAGCGTGCTATCGTGCTCTGTGGGCCGAAGCTGCCGTAACAGCGTCGTTTTGCCAACCCCTTCAAGCCCTTCCAATACCAGGGTAAATTCCGAGAAACGGGTCAGGTGCAGGAGTTTATCAACCCACTGCACTCTGGAAGCCGGTTCTACAAATGGCCCATCGCCGGTCTCTGCTGTCAGTCCAAGCATCCTTTAGGTCCCTTTACAGCCTGTTCAGCCCTGCCCAAGCGCCATACCGGCAGTCAGCGTTTGCTGTAACAATGCGGTTTCAAAATCAGCGCTGACCACAGCATCACCCAGTTGCCTGAGCAGCACCAGCCGGAGCTGACCATCCATGACTTTCTTATCGACGGACATCAATTCCATAAATGCGGCCGCGTCCATTTCTGCCGGCGGGATCACCGGCAGTTTTGCTGCTTCAAGCACCGTTTTGACACGTTGCAGGTCAGCACCACTAATCCAGCCCAGACGGGCCGAAAGATCAGCGGCCATCAGGGTACCTGCGCCAACGGCTTCGCCATGCAGCCATTGACCATAGCCCTGGTGCGCTTCAATCGCATGGCCAAAGGTATGGCCCAGGTTCAGCAGCGCGCGAATACCCGATTCTTTTTCATCCTGGGCCACAACTTCCGCTTTGATCTCACAGGAGCGGTAGATTGCCTGGGCCAGAATATCAGGCGCCCGGGCGTTCAACCCGTCCATATTCTGCTCCAGCCAGCTGAGGAAAGCCTCATCATAGATCAGGCCATACTTGATCACCTCAGCCAGCCCGGCCGCCAGCTCACGTTCTGGCAGAGTACTGAGTACATCAGTATCAATCACCACCGCCTGCGGCTGATGAAAAGCCCCGATCATGTTTTTACCCAGCGGGTGATTCACACCGGTTTTCCCACCGACTGAAGAGTCAACCTGGGACAGCACCGTGGTCGGCACCTGGATAAAATCAACACCTCGCTGATACGCCGCAGCAGCAAAGCCGGTCATATCACCGACCACACCACCGCCCAATGCAATCAGCGTGGTGGTACGGTTATGGCGTTTTTCCAGCAGCGCATCAAAAATCAGATTCAGTGTGTCCAGATTTTTAAACTGTTCGCCATCCGGCAAGATCACTTCGTCAATTTTCCAGGCGCTGTCCAGCGACGCTTTCAACGTATCCAGATAAAGCGGTGCTACCGTTTCATTACTGACAATCATCACCTGACGACCGCGAACATACGGCTTCATCAGGCCCTGGGTCAGCAGACCACGGCCAATAAAAATGGGATAACTACGCTCACCCAGTGCGACGTTCAAGGTTTCCATGTACGGTTCTCTTCAGCTCACCCAGTGCCAGGGCGGGTTCCTGTGGAACAGATATACAGACATCGACAGACGTCAGGATTGATGGTCGGTATCACTCAACCTTTTAACACATTCTCACGCACCAGTTGACGAACTATAGTCGAAACTACTGCCCGAGGATGGCGTTTATCGGTGTGAATCAGCAGGTCACAGACCTGTCGGTAAAGCGGGTCACGCTCTTCCATCAACACGTCGAGCACAGCGCGAGGGTTTTCCGTCTGTAACAGCGGACGGTTTTTGTCTTTCGCGGTACGTTCCAGCTGCTGGTCTACCGAGGTCTGCAGATACACCACAAACCCTCCAGCAGCCAGTGCTGTGCGGTTGGCATCACGTTTCACCACCCCGCCGCCAGTTGCCAGCACCAGATTGTCCGCCAGCGACAGCTCATTAATAACGGCTTCTTCGCGGTCACGAAAGCCCACTTCCCCTTCAACATCAAATATCCAGGGAATATTGGTCCCTGCACGCTCTTCGATTTCGCGGTCAGAATCGATGAAGTCGAGTTTCAACTCCTGCGCCAGAAGACGGCCTATGGTGCTTTTACCAGCCCCCATAGGCCCGACCAGAAAAATATTCAAAATACGGCCAGCCCGGTCAATTAAAATCTTATGGGCTGCCTGCCAGAATCGGCGTGATGAAGATCAGCAGCTCCATCTCTTGTCCGCTATTTTCGGTGTTGCGAGGCGGATTGCCAAGTGGAGAATCAACTCCAGGCTGATCCGACGCCATTTTTGCGCCTTTACGCAACTGATCCAGCACCCCGGTCAGCACCAGTGCATCGCCATCTGGCACCACAACAGATGATATTAACTCATTGTTTACTATAGATATCTCACCCGTACTTTCGACCTGAGACAGAATGTCACGGGCAATATTTACATCCATCAGAATACGCCCGCCCTGCTGGATACGCGACATGACATCCAGCGACATCACCACATCCTGATAGTTACGGGCCTGGCGACCCACCAGCGGCGTCAGCTCACGGGAGCGTTCCAGACTCACCTCATCACCACTTTGCAGGTGTTTAAGCCTCTGCGACACAATCTGCAGCTGGCCCTGCTGCTCAAGATACTGCAACAGGCTCGGTAAACGGCCATCCCCAGGCCGGAAGCCCACTTTCAGGCCATTCCCCTGTGGCGCCACCTGGCTCCAGCGAATCCCCAGTTTATCAGCCAGCGCCACCGGGGCGACCACCAGCTGAGCTTCCAGTGTCAGGCTTTTATAGACAATAACGTCCAGTTTACTCAGTACATCCCGAATCCGTGCGCGTACCGGATCAGTATCCTGTACCACCAGCATATTAGCGCTGTCATCGGCCTGAATTTTGCCCTGAGCCGACACCAGCCCTGCCTGCAGCAGCTGGTCACGCAGCATCGAGGCACGATGGTGTCGTACCGGCATCATCTCGGTACGCACACTGACGGGTTTGCGTACCGGACGAGCTTCGACACTACGTACAGCAGCAACCATCCCCTGACTCGCCAAAATTTCCGGCGCCAGTTCAGCATTCCCGCGGGTAACATCCGCGATAGCAACTCTGTGTGCCGGGGCATTAAGTGCGGCGATGTCCTGGCGTGACAATATCAGCATCACATCGCCCAGCTGACGCTGTGTCAGCTGCTGAGTCTGCATCACCAGCGCCAGCGCATCACGCCAGGGCATATTCAGCAACCGCAGGCTGACTTCACCGCGCACCGTATCACTGACCACCAGATTCTGGCCCGCGGTTTCGGCGATCATCTGCAACACGGCACGTACATCTACCCGCTGCAGACTGACTGTCATCGGTACGCCATCATAACGCCCACCCACGGTGATCTGCGGATCAGCACTGGCCACCATCTGTAACGGATGGAATTCCAGCACCAGCCGCCGACCCATCTGGTAGGCGCTGAAGCGGTAGGGCTCAGCGCTGGGCTTAACCAGCACCGAGGCATTGCCATCACTGCTGAAGGCATCCAGAAACATCAATGGCGTGCCAAACTGCCCCAACTCCATCCGCTTTTCCAATGCATTGGACAGCTGAGCCCCTAACAGATTGACCAGCACATTGTTGCCCTCTTCCAGGATATCAACCCCGGCCTGATCGTCGGACAAAGTCAGCGTCACCCGGCCCATCTCATTATCCTGATCGAACTCCATACCCTGTAGCTGGGTGGGCGCTGCCATCGGCGGTTTATCCGCAGCAACTTTACGCACGCTGGGCTGAGTTGGCCCCAGCCCGGTAGTCAAGCGTGGTGCCAACTCGAGAAACACACTATTACCATCACCGTATAACCGGTAAGGCAAAGACTGATTCAAGTTCACCGTGGCACGCAATCGCCCCTCTCCCTGGCCCAGTTCAATACTGCGCAGAGGCCCTGCCTGGGCCGTAAATACTTTATGCGCGGTATCGTTTTCGACACCCCAGAAATCAAGCACCAGACTGGCAGGTTTCTCCACCCGGTAGCTCTGGGGCAGTGGTGGAGGCAGGGTGAAATCAAACCGCACCTGGACCTGATTACCCGGCAAAACAACCGGCTGTATATTCACCAGCCGTGCCACTTCGGCCTGTACCGTAGCCACCCTGAAGAACGCACCTGCGCACAGCAACATAATGGCAAGGTAATTCAGAACCCAGAGGCGAGTAGAGGTGTGGCGAGTCATGCGAAGCCCTTCCGCTGCGATTGTATCCACCGCTTCGTCTCGCGGGCTACAGCACCAGGCGAGGAATAGCGGCGGATATATTGTGAGGTATAACCGGTATCATATCGGCCAGCGCTACTTTAAGTGGAGCGAAAAAGCCTGCCTGGATCGATTTTTCCGCCATATCCGTCTGCCTGCGACCTTTTAGCGGCACTCTGACCGATATAATTGGGTATTTAGCCTTCTGCTACCGGCTGGCTATTGGGTGACCGGGGCCATCCCCGTATAATCACTGCTCGTAAATCGTCCAATGACTGTAGGGCTGCATGCGCTTTTTCACCTATTTAATGAAACTGTTTTTTAAACTGGGCCTGCTGGGCGCCGTGATCGGTGCCAGTGCAATGATCGGCGCATGGTTCTATTACACCCCCCTGCTGCCCGACGTCCAGACCCTGCGTGAAGTGCAGTTTCAGACTCCGCTGCGGGTCTATTCGGCAGATGACAAGCTGATCGCCGAGTTTGGCGAGAAGCGTCGTACCCCGGTGAAATACGCGGATGTACCAGAACGCTATCAGCAGGCACTGCTGGCCGCCGAAGACAGCCGTTTCTTTGAGCACTTTGGTATCGATATCAAAGGCCTGGCCCGTGCGGCTTTCCAGCTGGCCAGTACCGGGCGGATTCGCAGTGGTGGCTCCACCATCACTATGCAGGTAGCGAAGAACTTCTTCCTCACCCGCCAGCGTACCTTTGAACGAAAGTTTATGGAGATCCTGCTGGCAATACGGATTGAGCAGGAACTGAGCAAAGAAGAAATTCTGGAGCTCTACGTC
Organism: uncultured Oceanospirillaceae bacterium; assembly: GCA_913057435.1. Lineage (GTDB taxonomy): Bacteria > Pseudomonadota > Gammaproteobacteria > Pseudomonadales > Balneatricaceae > Marinobacterium_C. Next base: position 25,241 of record CAJXNY010000044.1, read on the forward strand.
AACAAGATCTACCTGGGCCACCGTTCCTACGGCATCCAGGCGGCGGCCAATGTCTATTATGGCACCACCATCGACCAGCTCAGCCTGGCCCAGCTGGCCATGGTCGCTGGCCTGCCAAAAGCACCATCAGCCTATAACCCGATCACCAACCCGAGCCGGGCACTGGAACGTCGTAACTGGATTCTCCAGCGCATGCATAAACTGGCCTACATTGAAGATCAGGCCTACGAAACTGCCATTCAGGCACCGGTGACCGCCCGTTATCATGGTGCCGATATTGAACTGCAAGCCCCGTATATTGCCGAGATGGTGCGCAAACAGCTGTTCGCTGACTATGGTGAAAAGCTTTATACCGAGGGTTACCGGGTTTACACCACCCTGGACAGCACATTGCAGAACACCGCCGTTAGCGCGTTGCAAAGCGGCTTGCTCAACTACAGCCAGCGCCATGGCTACCGGGGCCCGGAAAAGCAGCTGGAGCTCAGTGCCATGGGCGATGAAGACGCTTTTAACCAGCTGAGAAAAATCGTCAGCTACGGTGAGATTGAGCCAGCACTGGTGCTCAGTGTTGAAGGAAAGCAGGCCGAGCTGTTGCGCAAAAACGGTGAGCGCACCTCGCTGGACTGGGAAGGCATGAGCTGGGCACGCCCTTATAAGAAGGTAAACTGGCTGGGCAAACTGCCCAAAGCCGCCGCCGACGTGTTGAAGGTGGGTGACATTGTCCGTATTCGCCCCCGTCCACAGAGTGAGAAAGATACCCCGGCAGAGGATCAGCAAACGGCCGAAGGCGAAGTGACACCGGTAACGCAGCGCTGGCTGCTGACCCAGCTGCCCAAAGTTCAGGGCTCGTTTATCGCCCTGGACCCACAGAACGGTGCCATCCTCGCCCTGCAAGGCGGCTTTAATTTCCACCACAACAAATTCAACCGTTCCGTACAGGCTAACCGCCAGCTGGGCTCCAACATAAAGCCCTTTATCTATACCGCCGCGCTGAGCAGCGGCTATACCCCGGCGACCCTGATCAACGATGCGCCGGTGGTATTCCACGACAAAAATCTGGAGTCCAGCTGGCGTCCACAGAACTACAGCAAGAAGTTCTACGGTCCTACACGATTGCGCGAGGCCCTGTTCCGCTCCCGCAACCTGGTATCGATCCGGATTCTGCAGAGCATCGGCATCAAAACCGCCCACGATTACCTGACCCGATTTGGCTTTGATCAGAGCAAGCTGCCCAACAACCTGTCACTGTCGCTGGGCACCGCCGACGTCACCCCGCTGGAGGTCGTCACCGGCTATGCCAGCTTCGCCAATGGTGGTTTCCGGGTGCAATCTCACTTTATCAAACGGATCGATGATGCCTACGGTAAAACGCTGGTGCAGCCACTCATACCGACCGTCTGTGAAGACTGCGCCTACCTGCCCGCCGATGCTGACCCGGCCACCCTGGCTTCTATCCCCGAGGGCCAGCAGATTACCCCGCTGCCCCTGGCTGAGCGCATCCTGGATAAGCAGGTCAGCTATCTGATCTACAACATCATGCAGGATGTCATCAAAAACGGTACCGGTCGCCGTGCCAAAGTCCTCAAACGGGATGATCTGGCAGGTAAAACCGGCACCACCAATGATCAGAAAGATGCCTGGTTCTCCGGTTTCAACCGCGATATGGTCGCCACCGCCTGGGTTGGTTTTGATACTCCAAAAACCCTGGGCCGCAACGAGTTTGGCAGCACCGCTGCTTTGCCAATCTGGATCGACTTTATGCGCGTCGCCCTGGCCAAAAAAGCGGAACATGGCCCCACGCCACCAGATGGCATCGTCAGCGTACGTATAGACCCGAAAACCGGCCTGTTGGCCTACCCGGGCCAGACTAACGCCATGTTTGAGGTGTTCCGTAAAGACAACGCACCCAAACGCCGCGCCAGCGCCCCGGGTGCACAGGGCACCGGAAGCAATGCAACAGAAGATATTTTCTGACGCTATAGGTAATCGATATAACCAACAACGCCGGACTGAATCCGGCGTTGTTGGTTATAGCTGGCTGTACTGACGAAATAAATCAGCCCTTATAATCACTCTTATCCAGACCGTACTTTTTCATCTTGTCGTACAGCGTTTTACGCGGCACAGCCAGGCTGGCCAGGGTGTCGGAGATAGAGCCGCCGTGGCGGCCAAGTTCGGTATGAATTAACAGTTTTTCAAACCGTGCCATCTGTTCCGGCAGGCTCATCCACTGATCACTGCTAGCGGTGATGGGCTGGTTATCGAAGTCGAAGGTGCAGGCTTCGCCCAGCAGCACATAGCGTTCTGCCAGGTTGCGCAGTTCACGTACGTTACCCGGCCAGTCATGGCTGATCAGGCTGTGCAGCCGCTCAGCTGACAGTGGCGGTACGTCTTCCCGGCCGTACTGGGCGGAGGCGATCAGGGCAAAGTGGGTGAACAGCATGGGAATGTCTTCGCGCCGCTCCCGCAGCGATGGGATATCAATCTGCACTACGTTAAGCCGGTAATAGAGATCTTCACGGAAGCCACCGGCGACCGCCCGCTCGCGCAGGTTGGCTTTAGACGCCGCGATCACCCGGATATCAATCGGGATCAGTTCATTGGAACCCAGCCGTTCGATTACCCGCTCTTCCAGCACCCGCAGCAGTTTGACCTGCAACGACATCGGCATGGACTCAATCTCATCCAGAAACAGGGTGCCGCCATTGGCATGTTCGAATTTGCCAATACGCCGGGCGCCAGCATCGGTGAACGCGCCTTTTTCATGGCCAAACAGTTCCGATTCAATCAGGTTTTCCGGCACCGCGCCGCAGTTGATGGCAACAAAGTTATGCTTTCGCCGACGGCTGTGTTCGTGCATATAGCGCGCCAGCAAGTCTTTGCCGGTGCCCGTTTCACCCATCAGCAGAATGTCCGCCGGGGCATCCATCACCGACCGTACCAGCCGGCGCATCTGACTGACCGCAGGCGCATTGCCGATCACCCGTGGGCCTGGCGCACTCTGTTCCGCCAGTTCCTCACGCAGGGTACGGTTTTCCAGCGTCAACGCCCGCTTTTCCACTGCCCGGCGCACCACATCCTGCAGCAGGTCAGCGGCGAAGGGTTTCTCAATGAAATCGTAGGCACCGTCACGAATCGCATTGACGGCCATCGAGATATCACCATGGCCGGTAATCAGGATGACTGGCAGGTCAGGATCAATGGTCTGGACGCGCTTCATCAGCTCCAGACCATCCATACCCGGCAGGTTAATATCGGTGACCAGCACACCTGGCCAGTCATCGGTCAGCCGTTCCAGCACCGGTTCCGCCCGTTCAAACGCAGTAACGTCGTAACCTGCCAGTTCCAGCGTCTGTCCGGCGGCCAGTCGAATATGGGGCTCATCATCCACCAGCATCAGCGGAACAGGCGTCTGGGTATGCATAGGGTTTCCTTTTAATTAATCAGGGCCGACTGCTGCGGTGCATCACACAACGGCAGGGTCAGGGTAAAGACGGCACCACCCTGTGGATGGTTGGCCGCACTGAGCTGGCCATTCAGGCTTTCAATAATACGGTGTGAAATAGATAATCCCAGCCCCAGTCCCTGGCCTGATTTTTTGGTGGTGTAAAACGGCTCAAACACCCGGTCCAGATCAGCATCGGGAATACCGGGGCCAAAGTCACGTAGCGCCAGCAACAGCTGCTGTTCTTGCAGTTCAACGCTCACCTGTAACTGTTTTTCCGGCTGTGCCTCCATCGCCTGCAAGGCATTACGAATCAGATTCACCAGCACCTGTTCCAGCCGCACCATATCACCCAGCACATAGTAACGTTCCAGCTGGGGCGGCCACTCGATCTCGGCATCTTTCTTATGCAGCTGGCCATACAGAATCGACATGGCCCCGTCGCGCAGCGCTTTCAGACACACCGGTTCCGGCTGGCCACTGCTGTTGCGAGCGTATTCTTTAAGCGGGTGAATAATCTTGGCCATGCGTTCAGTCAACGCGCTGATCTCAATCAGATTGGTTTCCACCGTCTGCGGTTTACCCAGCGCCATAAAGGCACGCGCATTGTCGGCATAGGCCCGGATGGCGGTTAGCGGCTGGTTCAGCTCATGGTTAATCCCCGCCGCCAGCTGGCCCAGCACAGCCAGTTTGGCGGTCTGAATCAGCTCGTTGCGGGTCCGGTCATGGCGTTCTATCTCGGTTAGCAGTCGGGCATTGGTTTCGGTCAGATCAGCAGTCCGTGATCTCACCCGACTTTCCAGCTGACTATGGGCACGTTTGAGCTGGCGCTCGGATTCTTTACGTTCGGTAATATCATGGATAGTGGCGATAAAACGTAGCTGGTCACCCATTTGCATCTGGCCGATCACCAGTTCAATCGGAAACGCACTCCCGCCCTGACGCACGCCGGTAGCTTCGAGCATCAGTTCATGTGGCCGCTGTTCGTCGTCTGCGACCAGGTGCCGCCAGCATACAGGCCGGTCCGGCTGGCTCAGCAGGCAGCTGAAATAACTGCCACGGACCTGTGTACCCTGGTAGCCAAACAGCGTCTCTGCGGTGGGGTTAAACGATTCGATCCGTCCCTGCCGGTCCATGGTGATTAGCCCTGCCCGGGTGTTATCAATAATCGCCCGTACCCGGCTTTCATTTTCTTCCAGCGCCTGGGTGCGCTGCTGCTTAAACTGCGCTCGCTCCTGTTGCGCCCGACGCCGGGTCAACAGAAACAGGCCCAGCAGCACCAGCGCCACATAACCAGAGGCCACCAGCACCACCGACTCCCAGACGCTCTGGCGGATCCCGGCGGTTTGCGCCAGTGATACCAGGCGTAAGCCATAGCCCTCCAGATAGGTGTCCTGGAGCAGGTATTCCCGTGGTTCAGCACCATCCAGTGCAGGGCTATCCAGCTGAACGGCATCCAGCAGCGTCACCAGCGCGCTGCCATCGCCACGGGCCTTACGCTCGATAATGCCCAGTGCTTTCAGTGGATGACTGCCGTAGCGCAGGCTGGCCACAATCCGCTGCATATCCCCTTGCGACAGTGGTTTGAGCACCCGAAACTTCCAGTCCTTACGGGTTGAAATAAACACCACATCATCATCATCAACCACCAGAATATCCAGCATCGGGTCATTCCAGTCTTCCTCGATATCGTTAAGGTCGATCTTCACCACCACCACCCCAATGATGCTGCCCACCACCTGTACTGGATACGAGAAGTAATAACCCCGTTTACCTGAGGTAGTCCCCACCGCAGAGTACGCTCCGGAGCGGCCCTGCATAGCCATTTTGAAATAGGGGCGGAAGGCAAAGTTACGCCCCAGAAAGCTGCGTGGGCCGGATTCGTTACTGGAGGCAATGGTGGTGCCATCGGGATTCATCAAATAGACATCAGAGGCTTCCAGAATCCGGTTCACTCGGTGCAGGTAGAGGCTGGCGCTATGGCGGCGTTCCAGGTTGGCAGGCTGTTGTAACACCTGGATCAGATCCCCGTGTGTCGCCAGCAGTTCGGGGGTATTACGGTAACGCTCCAGCGTCTGGCTGAGGCTGAGGCGATAGCGATTCAGGTCCGTCTGCGAGCGTTGCTGCAGCTCAGCCAGGCCCTGCTTGCGATTAATAGCAGCCGTCTGGCCGACGATCAGTAAAAAGATCAGCACCAGCATAAACAGGCTGACAAGGCGGATGCGGGGCGAATACTTCACGATAGGATTCCCGATAATTTCTGCCAGGTATTATGCGTTGTCCGCGGATAACTTGAAATAGAACCCCCGCTCCCATACCTTGGTAGCACTAACCCTACACTTCCCTGGTGAGATGCACAGATGCTCAAACGCACCAAAATCGTGGCCACCCTCGGCCCGGCAACAGATAAAGACGACGTACTGGAACAATTGCTGCGCAGTGGCGTGAACATGGTACGGCTGAACTTCTCCCACGGCAGCGCCGATGACCACCGCCAGCGTGCCGAAAAGGTGCGTACCAGTGCCCGTAAACTGGGGCTGTCCGTGGCCGTACTGGGTGATCTGCAGGGGCCAAAAATCCGTATCGCACGGTTTAAGGATGGCCCGATTGAACTGGCCACTGGCGACCTGTTCCTGCTCGATTCCGAACTGGACACCAACGCGGGTAACCAGCGTCAGGTCGGACTCGACTATAAAAACCTGCCCCACGACAGTGCGCCAGGTGATCTGTTGCTGCTGGACGATGGCCGGGTACAGCTTAAAGTGCTGAGTGTTAATGGCAGCAAGGTCGAAACCGAAGTGGTTATCGGTGGTCCGCTGTCCAACAACAAAGGCATCAATAAACAGGGTGGCGGCCTCTCTGCCGCCGCACTGACCGACAAAGACCGGCGCGATATTCTGGTCGCCGCGGAACTGGATATGGACTACGTTGCCGTGTCCTTCCCTCGTGTCGCCGAAGATCTGCACGAAGCACGCCGTCTGCTGGCCGATGCCGGTAGCCGGGCGGAGATTATTGCCAAGATCGAGCGGGCTGAAACCGTCACCAGCCCGGCAGCACTGGACGAGATCCTGCTGGCCTGCGATGGGGCGATGGTCGCCCGTGGTGACCTGGGGGTTGAGATTGGCGATGCTGAGCTGATCGGCGTACAGAAGCATATTATCCAGCGCGCCCGCGAGCTGAATAAAGTGGTGATCACCGCCACTCAGATGATGGAAACCATGATCCAGAATCCAATGCCGACCCGCGCCGAAGTTTTCGACGTGGCTAACGCGATTCTGGATGGCACCGATGCGGTGATGCTATCAGCGGAAACCGCTGCCGGTAATCACCCGGTTGAAGTGGTGCAAGCCATGACCCGCATCTGCCAGGGTGCGGAAAAGCATCTGCTGTCGCGCCCGGTATCCACCGGTATGACCCAGACCTGTGAGCGCTTCGATGAAGCCATTGCCCGTTCCGCCATGTACACCGCCAACCAGCTGACGGGCATCAAAGCGATCATCTGTCTGACAGAGTCCGGCTCCACCCCGCTGTGGATGTCTCGTATCCGTTCGGGTCTGCCAATTTTCGCCCTCACCCGCCACGAGCGCACCCTGCGCCGGATGGCACTGTACCGTGGTGTAGAGCCGATGTTCTTCGATGCCACCGCCGTCGATGACAGCAAGCTCAACCAGGAAGTACTGGCCGGCCTGAAAGCCCGCGACCAGCTACAGTCTGGTGACCTGGTACTGCTGACCCGTGGCGCTGCTGTCGGCACCGATGGCGGCACCAACTCCATGCAGGTATTGATGGTCAGCTAAGCCGCTTCCCGGTCTGTTTGCCACAGCCCGTCGGTGTCGGTACACCGCACGGGCTGCCTGCTATGTTAGCCGTTCAGATCCACCACAACCCGGCCCTGCACCTGACCCTGCATGATCTTCGCTGCCTGCTCTGGTACCTGTTCCAGTGAAACAACCTGCATCACCTGCTCCAGCTGCGCCATCGGCAAGTCCTTCGCCAGCCGGTTCCAGGCCTCAGTCCGACGCGCCAGCGGACACATTACCGAATCCACCCCCTGCAACCGTACATTACGCAGGATAAACGGCATCACCGAGGTCGGCAGACGGAAATCACCGGCCAGACCACAGGCCGCTACCACCGCGCTGTAATCCGCTTCGGCCAGTACCCGCGCCAGCATCTCGCCACCCACGGTATCCACCGCACCGGCCCAGCGCTGTTTTTCTAACGGCCGAGGTTTAGCCGCCATCTCTTCCCGGCTCAGGATCTCGCTGGCACCGAGCGAGCGCAGATAATCATGGGTGGATTCACGCCCGGTCACCGCCGCGACCTGGTAACCCAGCTTCGCCAGAATCGACACCGCCACGGAGCCGACCCCGCCCGCAGCACCGGTCACCACCACCGGGCCGGACTCAGGGGTAACGCCACCTTCTTCCAGCGCCATCACACAGAGCATCGCCGTCAGTCCGGCGGTACCAATGGCCATCGCCTGCTGAGTGTTAAGCCCAGCGGGCAGCGGCACCAGCCAGTCAGCTTTCAGTTTCTGCTGCTGACTGTAACCCCCCCAGTATTTTTCGCCAACGCTCCAGCCGGTCAGCACCACTTTGTCGCCCGTTTTATAGGCATCGCTACGCGATTCCAGCACCGTACCGGCCAGGTCAATACCCGGTACCATCGGCCACTGCAGCACGATTTTGCCAGTGCCGGTTACCGCCATGCCGTCTTTGTAGTTAAGGCTGGAGTATTCCACCGCCACCCGCACATCTTCATCGGGCAGGTCTGCCACGGTCAGTGTTTCCAGCGTCGCCTGGGTTTTCTTGTCGTCATCCTGACGCAGCAGCAGAGCATTGAACGTATCCTGAGCAGCCATCATGGGCCTCCGGTTCGATAAGTATCAGGTGGCAGCCCGGTCTGTCCGGCTACCTCTGCGTTGTACACTAATCGCTCATTTACCTATTTGTCAAACAAATAGAAAATAAGACAAATAACCGTTTTATGCTAAAGTGGTCGACCTCAGATTCAACTATCGGCAGCAGTAGAGGCGCAAAGCGACAATGGCAATTAACTATGATCGGGTGGTCACCCAAAGCCTGGCCAAACAGATCGCCGAGCAGATCCGCAGCGCCATCCTGCAGGGTGATTTGCAGGTTGATGAACGCCTGCCCACCGAAGCAGAACTGGCGGCACGGTTTAACGTTTCTCGCCCCACTATCCGCGAAGCCCTGAAACGGCTGGCCGCCCAGCATCTGATTCGCTCCCGCCGCGGCCCTACAGGTGGCACCTTTGTCACCCGCCCCAGTACCGAAGAGATGAGTGATGCTCTGACTGGCACGGCAACACTGATGGTCAGTCTGGGTGAGTTTGACCTGGACTCAATCAGTGAAGCCCGCCGAGAGATGGAACAACTATGCCTGACACTAGCTGTGCAGCGGCGTACAGAGGGCCAGCTGGCGGAGCTGAACGCTGCGCTGAGCCAGCAACAACAGCCAATCAGTGATGAAGAGTTCTGCGCTGCGGATATTCGTTTCCACCGGGCGCTGGTCGATGCCACTGCTAACCCGGTGCTGCAATTCAATATGTACACCGTAATCGAAGCCCTGCAGCCACTGACCAATATGCTGGCCAATCGCTTTCGTGACCGGGAGGTGATTATCGGTCATCACCAGGCGCTGTATAACGCTATTGCAGCCCAGCAAATCGACCCTGCGCGCCAGTCGCTAGACCAGTTGATTGATTACCTGACAAGCCAGTACAGCAAGGCCCTGGCCTGGAAACAGCAACAGGGGTAGACACATGTAATTACGTACCTTGCAGCGCAACAGATCGGCAGACGCTATGCTAACATCAGTGCCTGTTTCCGTTTGCTGTGAGGTGCTCTACCCCCATGTCCATTGCCCAACAGATTGCCGAGGAGCTGCAGGTTCGCCCGCAGCAGGTCAGCGCCGCTATCGGCTTGCTGGACGAAGGGTCCACCGTGCCCTTTATTGCCCGCTATCGAAAAGAGGTCACCGGTGCGCTGGATGACACCCAGTTACGTAACCTGCATGAGCGGCTGGGCTATCTGCGCGACCTCAATGACCGTCGCGATACCGTACTGGGCAGCATTCGCGAACAGGGCAAACTGAGCCCGGAGCTGGAACGCCAAATCCTGGCGGCCGACAGTAAAGGTCGGCTGGAAGACCTCTACCTGCCCTACCGTCCCAAACGCCGCACCAAAGCACAGAAGGCTCGCGAAGCCGGGCTGGAGCCACTGGCGAATCTGCTGCAGCAAAAGCCATCCGCTAATCCCAGCTCGCTGGCCGCGCCTTTTGTTAAAGGTGATATCGCCACGGCAGACGATGCACTGGAAGGGGCCCGCCAGATTCTGATTGAGCGCTTCGCTGAAGACGCTGACCTGCTGGGCAACCTGCGATTGTGGCTACAGAAGCAGGGCGTGCTGCAGGTAAGAGTGGCCCGCGGAAAAGCCGATGACAACAGCAAATTTCGCGATTACTTCGATTACAACGAACCGCTGCGCAAAGTCCCCTCCCACCGGGCACTGGCAATTCTGCGCGGCGAGCAAGAAGGCATACTCAAGCACAGCCTGCAGCCACCGGTCGGTCAGGAGAGCGAGGGCACTGAACGACTGGTTCGCCATCATCGCTTACAGGGTCGCTGGTTACTGGACTGTGCCGCCCAGTGCTGGAAGCAGAAACTGCATCCTCAACTGAGCAGCGATCTGATCAAGCAGCTGCGTATCGCAGCAGAACTGGAAGCGATCAACGTCTTTGCCCGTAATCTTAAAGATCTGCTGCTGGCCGCACCCGCAGGCCAGCGTGCAACGCTGGCACTGGACCCGGGCCTGCGTACCGGTTGTAAGGTGGCCGTGGTTGATGCCACCGGCAAAGTACTGGCCACCGATACCATCTATCCCCACGCGCCACATAAACAGTGGGACCGTTCACTGGCCAGCCTCGCCAAACTGGCCAAAACCCACCGGGTCGAACTGATCAGTGTCGGCAATGGCACCGCTTCACGGGAAACCGAGCAGCTGGCTAAAGAACTGATCAGTCAGCTACCGGGCCAGGCGATTACTGCCGTGATGGTCAGTGAAGCTGGCGCATCGGTCTATTCCGCCTCTGAAAATGCTGCCAAAGAATTCCCGCAGCTTGATGTCACCCTGCGTGGCGCTGTCTCCATCGGTCGCCGCCTGCAGGACCCGCTGGCCGAGCTGGTCAAAATCGAACCCAAGGCCATTGGTGTCGGCCAGTACCAGCACGATGTCGATCAGAATCAGCTGGCCCAGAGTCTGGATGCGGTGATCGAAGATTGTGTAAACCATGTCGGTGTCGATGTGAACACCGCCTCCATCGAGTTACTGACCCAGGTGGCCGGGCTGAACCGCACCACCGCCAGTAATATCGTCGCCCACCGTGACAGCGAGGGGCCGTTCCGCAACCGTAAGCAGTTGCTGAAAGTGGCCCGACTGGGGCCAAAAGCCTTTGAGCAGTGCGCCGGATTCCTGCGTATCCGTAACGGTGAAAACCCGCTGGATAACTCTGCAGTTCACCCCGAGTCGTATGCCCTGGTCAGCCAGATCGCCAAGCAGCAAAACTGCCAGCTCAATGAGCTGATCAGTAACAGCCAGCGTTTACATCAGGTAAATCAGCACGCCTTACGGGAACAATTCGGCCAGTTTACGGTCACGGATATTCTGACGGAACTGGAAAAGCCGGGCCGGGACCCTCGCCCGGAATTTCGCACTGCCCAGTTTACCGACGGGGTAGAAAAACTCAGCGATCTGCACGCCGGTATGAAACTGGAAGGCGTGATTACCAACGTCACCAATTTCGGTGCGTTTGTCGATGTTGGGGTTCATCAGGATGGGCTGGTACATATCTCCCAGCTGGCTGACCGGTTTATCAGTGACCCGCATGAGCTGGTCAAAGCCGGCGAGATTGTTCAGGTGCAGGTTCTGGAAGTGGATCAGGCCCGTAAACGCGTCAGCCTGACCATGAAGCAGCAATCCACCGATCGCCAGAACACAGCAGTGCCAGCGACACGGCCGTCAGCACAGCCCGCACCACGCCAGAAAGACCAGTCTTCTGCCAGTAATGCGATGGCCGATAAACTCCGAGCACTTGGGCTGGGCGCGAAACAGTGACGGTTTTAGAGCGAAATTACAGCCTCTGAATTGCCGTTTTCGAACCAGTAATTTGATAGCGCCTGTTCTATAATCGGGCGTTTCCTCATCCGCCAGAGAAGGACACAGTATTTTGTCTGCGGTACTTAACGATACAGTGGCGTGGCTGCAACAGGCAGGCCATGCTGAACTGCTTAAAGGGATCCTGCACGGGATCGAAAAAGAGGGCCTGCGGGTCGACGCTGATGGCCAGCTGGCGCAGAGCGACCATCCCGCCAGCCTGGGTTCGACCCTGACCCACAGCAGCATTACCACCGATTATTCCGAAGCACTGATGGAGTTTATTACGCCAGTGTTCGAACGGTCAGAAGATGCTCTGGGCTTCCTGGCGGACCTGCATCGTTTCACTTTCAGCAAACTGGGTGATGAGGAACTCTGGTGTGGCAGCATGCCGTGCTACCTGCCCGGTGAGCATGCGATTCCAATCGCACGCTATGGCAGCTCCAATGTTGGCCAGATGAAGCATATCTACCGGGTCGGGCTGGAAAACCGCTACGGTAAAACCATGCAGGCAATCGCTGGCATTCACTACAACTTCTCCCTGCCCGAAGCTCTGTGGCCGCTGTATCAGCAGTGGAGCGGCGATAGCAGTGACCTGCAACAGTTCCGCAGCGCCAGCTATTTCAAGCTGATCCGTAACTTCCGTCGCGATTCATGGCTGCTGCTGTACCTGTTTGGTGCATCCCCGGCCCTGTCTCGTTCTTTTATGCAGGATAAGCCGCACCAGCTGCAGCAACTGGACGCAGAGACCCTGTACCTGCCTTACGCAACGTCATTACGTATGAGCGATCTGGGCTATTCCAACAAAGCCCAGGCCTCACTGAACATCTGCTTTAATCATCTGGAAACCTACGCGACTACTCTGCAGCAAGCGATCCAGACACCTTATGCGGATTATCAGAAACTCGGCGTTAAAGTCGATGGCCAGTACCGCCAGCTCAATGATAATGTGCTGCAGATTGAAAACGAGTACTACAGCGATATCCGTCCCAAGCGTGTAGCACAGTCCGGCGAGAAACCGGTTCACGCCTTGCAGGCACGTGGTGTTGAATATATCGAGGTTCGTAATACTGATATCAACCCGTTCCTGCCACTGGGCATCGACGAAGAACAGGCAGACTTCCTTGACCTGTTCCTGCTCAGCTGCCTGTTCCGCTCCGATCACGATATCAGTGATGAGGAATGCGCCCTGATCAACGACAACCACGACCGCGTTGTCACCCGTGGCCGAGAGCCGGGCCTGACCCTGCATAATCTGGACGGCGAGTTCAGCCTGACCGAGTGGGCAGAGCACATCCTGCAACGTTGCGATAAACTGGCAGAACTGCTGGATCAGAACGAGAATGATGGTCGCTATAAAGCTGCCATCGCTGCCCAGCGCAGCAAAGTCGCCAACCCTGAACTAACGCCTTCTGCACAGGTACTCACCACGCTGAAGCGCGACAATATCAGTCACGATGAGCTGATCTTGCGCGAGAGCCGTCGTCATCGGACAGCCCTGATGGGCACACCGCTGAGCGAAGTACAGCAGCAGGCAATGGAACAGCAGGCTCGTGACTCACACGTAGCACAGCAGTCCATCGAAGACGCTGACAACACCGACTTCGACAGCTTCCTGGCTGACTACCTGGCTCAGTAGGCGGATAGTTCCAGATTAAAAACCGGAGCTTGCTCCGGTTTTTTTATGCTCTCAATATACGAACGGCTACTGGTACCGTGATCAACTAATACCAGCGGGTGTAGCATAGAGCCTGAAGTCATTGGCACCGACGCGCGCGGAGCGCGCTGCTACAGGGCGTAGCAGGCCACCTCGCAGGATCCAGCTGGCTAGCGATCCGCTGTCCT